>NZ_JBYFCK010000022.1:0-104872 GCF_057652155.1 Runella sp. R0.1_18 | reverse complement strand
CACTCGCCGCTACCGAAGCTTTCGTTCAACAGCGCCTTCATGGCTTGGCCTACGGCCACCACGAATGCTTAGTTATTGGTGGCAGGTTTTCTTCACGTCAATCACAATCCCACGTTGTTATTATTTTGTCAGAGTTAATACTTTTGAAAACATAAAACAGCGTTCCATATTGGTTGCTGTCTTTATAGTCCTTTATTAATTTGTCGGGCAATGCGTCTGTCCATAAGTCGTCGTTATAAAATTCAGGTTCGTAAAATGTTGCTTTAAAAAAATCTTCAACTGGAATGTCTTTAGCTAAGTCAATATAAAACGGTTTAGAACCATAGCCAATGAATTTGCAATAGTCTCCGTCCGAACAGGGCCAACTCCAATCTTGCCACGTAATTAAATGAGGGGTTGTCTTTTCTAATTCAGTAGTCTTTTGTTTAGCAATTTCCTGAATTTCATTATCTGTCAAAAGAGGATTTAATTGTTTCAATTGTTCAACTAAACTTTTTATGTCACCATCGCAAGTAAATGAATTTAAATCTGTCAATTTTCCACTTGCTAAGCATTCTGGGCAGATAGAAGTTAAGTCGTCAGAACCATAAAAAGCCTCTGCGTCAAAACAAAGTTTGCTTTGATGGCAAGTGTCGCAAATTGTTTCTGTGTCACGAAGTCCAACAAAAAGTTCTGGATTGTCAAAGTATTTGAATGTCATAATGTAGGGTCGTTTAAACTTGCCACCAACGTTTTGCAGCTTTGCGAAGGCGGGGATTTTCAGCACAAAACTTCATTAGATGCACAAAATTTGAATTTAGCACTTCACTGTCAAAGAAGTTCGAAACCCCCGCTTTTGCAAAACGGCTGTTAGCTGCTGGCTTTCTTCCAAAGTCTTGATTTCTTTTTGATTTTATATTTTAATTTTAGTCCTAATTCACCATTATTTGCTGATGAAACTGGTTTTTCATTTAATTGAATGCCTTCGATGATGTTCTTTTGGAAAATGCCATTTTTTTCAACTAATATTTCTTCAGATATCTTTAACTCGATATTGCTAATATTCACAATACAAACTTCTCCATCTTTGAATATTTCTAGCGGTTCATCGATTAGCAACAAGTTTTTAGGTAAGAGCTCAATATAGCCAAAATTCAATAGGTCCTTTTTTACATCATCTTTTACTAAAATACCGTTTTCGATTTCGTTGTATGCCTTAAAAAGTTGCCACGTTGACAATAAACCCCTTTCGTCATTAACAGCATCTTGTTTTTGATTATCTGTGAAAGGAGGATTTTGTCTATTCAAAGGTGGTAGATATCTCTGGTGATTCACTATATACAACGCAAATACATCGAACTTGCCCCTCTCTTTACATCGTCTATGTTTAATTTTTGAAATTTGACTGCAATCTGAATCTGTTGATGTTCCTCCAATACCTTTACATTCGATTATTAATATTCCATTTGGAAGTTCAACTTGGATATCTTCTTCAAGAATTTTTGATTCTGATTTTTCCTCGTCTATCTTGTTTATTTTTTTATACCCTAGCCATTTAAAGTATTTAATGAGGGCATCTACTAATTTGTCACCTGATTCAGTCAGTATTTCATGTAGAAAAGAGTATTGTTCTTTATTATTAATTATCTCTAGTTCCTTGCTTTTTAACTTTTCATCGTACTCAATCTGAATTTTATTATGCTGATCTAAAAGTTCTTTATGTTTTGGTAGCCAATAATCTTGTGATTCTGTCCAACTAAAGGTAGTCGAGAATGGAAATAAATCAGGCATTAAATCAGGAGCAATGCGAGTTAAAAATGAATTTAAAAAATCTCCTTTGTCCTCTATTTGTGGAAAATAGAAAATTATTGAATTATCTCTGAACTCGCACAAAGAGACAATGTCTCCACTAGAATTTTTGATTAAAGGCACAACATCAGGATTCGGAATTTGCTTGTTGGAATCCCAAATAGTGGGGTGATAAAATGTTTGATTGTAAATAGTTTTACTTAGATGTGATTCTAAAAGTTTCTTCAAATCCTCTCTACCAACAGTAACCGTCATTTCTTTTCCTTCTTTTGGAGTTGATAAAGGGGCATGTCCAGCGAATGAATATATACTGTATTTTTCAACGCCTTGTCTTTCTGGGTACCCTTCTGAAATTCTTATAGTCTCATACTCTATATCGTAGGAATCAACGGTAAAAGCAATAATTATATGTGGTCGTTTTCCAATTTGGTTTAAACGGTCATTTAGAATTAGACTACTTAATGGTCTAGGGTCAAAAACAGTCTCAGGGTAGCTACTTAAAAGGGCAACTGCGCTTTTACCAGTATGATTTTTTCGGATATGTTCTTCTGGATTATATGGGATTTTGGCGTCGGATTCTAAATCCATTATAATAATGTCAAACTCATGCAAATTTGAAGGGAAGTCAAAATTTAATAGTAATTGGTGATTCTCCTTTCTAGTTGTATTTGGAACATTAATTTTCTTACCTAATGTTCCAGCATAAATATTGAAACCGTTTTTTTCTAAAATGTTTATAGAGCTGTCATCAATATCAATGCAGCAAATTCTTGGTCGTTCATTTATAGCATTTGGTTCTTCTTGTAATGACCTTTCTGAAGAACTTATTTCTGTTTTTTTTTTACTGAATATTCCCATTCTTTCTTTATTTAAGCTTGCAGCTAACTCCCAAATATACGAAAGTTTTGCAGTAATTTCAAGATATTTGCTGTACTATTTTTATTTATTACTGTATTATTCGTGCCGTACTTTTCGTATTGTTAGGTATGCCGTACTTTTTGTATTGTTGGCTACTGTTGCTTGTTATACCAAAGCTAAAAAAAGGTTTTCTGATTCCCAAATTTATTCTTTTTTAAGTTTTAGAGAGTCAAATGGGCTCTTAATATTGTCGAGAGTCCGCTTGCTCACGTGGGTGTAGCGGAGGGTTGTTTTGATGTCGTTATGACCGAGTAGCTCTTGAATCAGTTTAATATCTGTGCCGGCTTCGTGCAAATGAGTGGCATAGCTGTGGCGTAGGCTATGAAAGGTCACATCTTGGATAATCTTGGCAGCATCTTTGGCACGATGGAAAATACTCTGTAAACTTCGTATACTGTATGGCTCGCCACTGTATTGTCCCTCAAAAAGCCAGTCTTTGGGTTGATATGCTACATAGTACTTTCGCAGAAGTTCTAAGATTCCTTCTGATAAGGCGACTGAACGGTCTTTTTTGCCTTTTGCTCCTTTGATGTTGATCACCATTCGAGCCGAGTGGATGTCTTTGATGCGGAGATTGACTACCTCGCTCACCCGCAGGCCAGCCGAGTAGGCCAAATAAATCATAGTCTTGTGTTTGAGATTTTCAAGTTGTGAAAATAGCTTTTCTACTTGATTGATAGCCAGAACATTGGGTAATATGACCTTCTTTTTGGGACGGGGTATTTCTACAAAAAAACGTTCTCTATGTAATACCTGCTCAAAGTAAAATTTTACGGCATTGATGCGGCTATGGAGCGTATTTTCGGATAGCTTGAGCGTGTTGGTACAATACAAAAAATAGTCGCGGAGGCGCGCAGCGCTTAGTTCGTCTACGGGTTTGTCCTTCAAGATGTATAACAGTTGAGCAAACTCATTGCGATACGTCCTAATCGTGCTGGGACTATAAGCTTTGAGTTCAAGGGTTTCAATCAGCCGTAGCAAAGCAGGTTGATTGATGGCATGGATATGCAATAGTACTTCTTTACCCGCAGGGTCAATTTTTAAGCCAAATCGTTCGCGGTACGCAGGCGTGTCGAGTACGTACCAAGCTTTTTGGGACTGACTCCAGCGAGCCCCAGTAAGTGTACGTACAAGCGCATGATGCGCGTTGTTAAAGGGAAACCGAATCAAAATCACGGGCTTATCGTTATGCACGGACAGTTCAAACTGCCATTCGTCGGGGAAAGGTGGGTTACTTGGCATTGGTTTCGGGACGTTTATCAAGCATTATTAACTGCTCTGCGATGATTTCGGTTACGTATCTTTTGCTCCCATCTGGAGCGTCATAGTTTCGGTTTTTTAGTTTCCCTTCAACATAGACCATACTTCCTTTTTTTAAATAATTATTCGCTAATTCAGCTAAATTTCGCCACAAGATAACTTGGTGCCACTCGGTCTCGGTACGTGATTGACCGTTTTTGTCTTTAAACACTTCGGTCGTTGCCAGTGAAAATTTTGCCACCGAAATGTTGCCCTCAAGCTGTTGATAGTCGGGTGCGTCGCCCAAATTGCCAATCAAAGTAACTTTATTTAAACCTCGCATAATGTTTGTTGTATAGGATGTTTTGAGTAAAAACAAGGAAGAATCAACTAGGTTAGATACATCTTTCTTCTACCTTCGCAGTGAATTTTATTGGTAAACGTCAGAACATGGAAAAAGTCACTCAAAAACCCATCTCGCTCACTTATCCTATCAGAATCGTCACGGCAGCCAGCCTGTTCGACGGTCACGATGCCGCCATCAACATCATGCGTCGGCTCATGCAAGCATCTGGTGCTGAGGTGATTCATTTAGGACACAACCGTTCCGTGTTGGAGATTGTGGAGTGTGCCATCCAAGAAGACGCGCATGGCATTGCCATTACGAGTTATCAAGGGGGGCACGTGGAGTTTTTTAAGTACATGTACGACTTGCTGCAAGAACGCGGCGCAGGCCATATCAAGATTTTTGGCGGGGGAGGCGGCACGATTTTGCCCAGCGAAATCGCTGAACTCCACGCCTACGGCATCACCCGCCTCTACTCTCCCGACGACGGTCGCGCCATGGGACTGCAAGGGATGATTGATGATTTGTTACGCTCCCTGGCCCCCAATGGGGGAACTGTAATTTCCCCCATTGGGGGCCAGGGAGCCAATTATCAAGACATTGCCCGATTAATCTCTCAAGCCGAAAACGGTTCTTTTACCCCCATTGGGACGGTCGCAGTGGCGCACCACCGCCGCGCGGGTCAGGGGGCTCTGGTCCTCGGTATCACAGGAACGGGCGGGGCGGGAAAATCGTCGTTGGTTGACGAACTCATACGGCGCTTTTTGCTCGATTTTGAAGATAAAACCTTGGCTGTGATCTCCGTTGATCCTACCAAACGTAAATCTGGCGGGGCGTTGTTGGGCGACCGTATTCGGATGAACTCCCTGCATCCCGACATCGCCAAGGGGCGGGTCTATATGCGTTCGTTGGCCACGCGGCAGTCCAATTTGTCACTCAGTCGGCACGTACAAGATGCCATTGATATTTGCAAAGCGGCTCATTTTGATTTGATTATTGTCGAAACGTCAGGCATTGGTCAGTCGGATACCGAAATCACCGAACATTCCGACGTCTCGCTGTACGTGATGACGGCGGAGTACGGAGCGGCTACGCAATTGGAAAAAATCGACATGCTCGATTTTGCTGACATTATTGCCATCAATAAATTCGATAAACGCGGTTCGCTCGATGCCCTGCGCGACGTCAGGAAACAATACCGCCGCAACCACAACCTTTGGGATGTTCCTGATGAACAATTACCCATCTTTGGCACCATAGCCAGTCAATTCAACGACGCAGGTATGAACGCCCTCTACGCCAAAGTGCTGGAGCTGCTGGAGGGGAAATGGCAAAGGGCAAATAGCGAAGGGCAAGAGGAGAGTGGCAAAGAACAGTGGGTAATGGGTGGTAGAAAAACCAGAGATTCGACACTCTTCAATCGACATTCGTCACTCGGAATCATTCCTTCGGATCGTGTGCGGTATTTGGCCGAAATCGTGGAGAATGCGCGAGCGTATGAGCAGTTTGTCAACGAACAAGTGGCGTTGGCTAGGCAATTGTATCAGTTGGACGGTACGCTTAAAACATTGGCGAAGTTGGAAAATGGTGTCAATATTGACGAACTCAAAGCAATATACGTCGAGTTGGAAGCCCGTTTGCACTACGACTGCAAGTACTTGCTCGAACAGTGGCCCGAAACGGTGAGAAAATACCGTGCCGAAAAGTATCAATTCAAGGTACGCGACCGCATCATTGAACAAGATTTGTGGCATGAAACGTTGTCGCACCTGAAAATCCCGAAAATAGCCCTGCCCAAGTACCACGATTGGGGCGATATTCTGCGGTGGCTACTGACCGAAAATGTTCCTGGCGCTTATCCATATACGTCGGGTGTGTTTCCGCTCAAACGCGAGGGCGAAGATCCCACGCGGATGTTTGCGGGGGAGGGCGGCCCCGAACGCACCAACCGCCGTTTTCACTATGTGTCGAAAGGGATGCCTGCCAAACGCCTTTCCACGGCCTTTGACTCGGTGACGCTCTACGGTGAAGATCCTGATTTGCGTCCCGATATTTATGGCAAAGTAGGGAACTCAGGCGTAAGCGTCTGCACCCTCGACGATGCCAAAAAACTATACAGTGGTTTTGACCTGTGCGACCCCAACACCTCGGTGTCCATGACCATCAACGGCCCCGCGCCCATAGTACTGGCGTTTTTTCTCAACGCGGCCATTGATCAGCAGTGCGAGAAGTATTTGCATAACCTCAACCCCAGCCCCAGCCCTTCTCCTGACAGGAGAAGGGAGCAAGAATTCCCCTCGCCTGTAAGGAGCGGGGCTAGGGGTGAGGTTGCTTACCAAGGTGAGGTTCCCGAAGGCAACAACGGCCTCGGTTTGGCACTCCTCGGCACCACGGGCGACCAACTGCTGCCTGCCGACGTCTATCAAAAAATCAAAGCCGATACCTTACGTCAAGTACGTGGAACGGTACAAGCCGACATCCTGAAAGAAGACCAAGCCCAAAATACCTGTATTTTTAGCACTGAATTTGCCCTGAAACTCATGGGCGATATTCAGCAGTATTTTATTGAAAATCAAGTCCGAAATTTTTATTCGGTTTCGATTTCGGGTTACCACATTGCCGAAGCGGGCGCCAATCCCATTTCGCAGTTGGCGTTTACGCTCTCCAACGGTTTTACGTTTGTGGAATACTACCTCAGCCGTGGTATGCACATCGACGATTTTGCACCGAACCTGTCGTTTTTCTTCTCCAACGGAATGGATCCTGAATATACCGTTTTGGGGCGGGTAGCGCGTCGGATTTGGGCCAAAGCCATGAAAAATAAATACAAAGGCAACGACCGCAGCCAAAAGCTCAAGTACCACATTCAGACGTCGGGGCGGAGTTTGCACGCGCAGGAGATTGCTTTCAACGACATCCGAACGACCTTGCAGGCTTTGTTGGCGATTTATGACAATTGCAACTCGTTGCACACCAACGCCTACGATGAGGCCATCACCACGCCTACCGAGGAAAGTGTGCGCCGTGCTATGGCAATTCAGCTCATCATTAACCGCGAATTTGGGTTAACCAAAAACGAAAACCCACTACAAGGAGCATTTATTGTGGAAGAGCTAACCGATTTGGTAGAAGAGGCCGTGTATCAGGAGTTTTTGAGCATTAACGAGCGCGGTGGTGTTTTGGGGGCGATGGAGCGTATGTACCAACGCAGCAAAATCCAAGAGGAGTCGATGTACTACGAAATGCAGAAGCATACGGGGGCGTTGCCGATTATCGGGGTCAATACGTTTTTGGATGAAAAAGGTTCTCCCACGGTGCTCCCTGCCGAGGTGATTCGCTCGACCGACGAAGAAAAGCAATACGCCGTTGCGTCGAGAAAAGCTTTTCAGCAGCGCAACGAAGCCCAAGCCAAGGCCGCATTGGCGAACCTTCAACAAGTGGCTCTTCAGAACGGCAATTTGTTTGAATGCCTGATGGAAACAGTGAAGGTATGTACCCTCGGTCAAATTTCATCGGCACTGTACCAAGTAGGAGGCCAGTACCGACGAAATATGTGATTTTTTCAGAAAAATGTGCATTTTTACAAAAGTAACATGTTAGAAAGTAAACTTTACTGCCTTGAAAATTGAAAGTATCAAAATACGAAATTTTAAGTCCATTAGAAAGTTAAATCTGTCTTTTGGGAATATTAATATTATGATAGGAGGGAATGGTGCAGGAAAGTCCAATTTTATCTCTTATTTTAAGTTTTTGAATCAGATTATTAGTCGAAACTTAGAAGCGTATGTTGCACGAAATGGAGGCGCCAATAACTTGCTTTTTTTTGGTAGTAAAATTTCTCCAGAAATAGGTTTTAAAATTACTTTCGATAACCTGAATTCGCGACTTGAAAATGTTTATACTTCGTACGAAGCGCGCCTAGCTCCTAACACTACTGATGGTTTTTACTTTACTTTAGAATCAATAGGTTATCGAGAAGGCTTAGGTGGGAATAATAATGAGCATTCCTTAGGAGTGGGTCATTCTGAGAGCAAATTAGAAGAATACAATAGAACTGATTCAAATTCTTACGGAGGAACTAATGGTGTTTCATTTTATGCTATTAAAGCTTGTAAAGGATTAAAAGTATATCATTTTCATGATACAAGCGATTCGGCAAAAGTGAAAAATACAGGTGACTTGGACGATAATCAGTTTTTAAGGGAAGATGCCTCTAATCTTGCGGCTTTTTTGTATCGTTTGAAGGAAAGACACGTCGAAAATTACCGTCAGATTGAAACCACCATTAGAAGAATTGCACCATTTTTTCATGGCTTTGATTTAAAACCAAGCGCCCTTAATCCTGATAAAATCCGTCTTGAGTGGTCTGAAAAAGGGTCTGATTTGTATTTTAATGCACATAGTTTGTCAGATGGTACTCTTCGGATGATGTGCCTGGCTACGCTCCTTTTACAGCCTGAGTTGCCCGAAACAATTATTATCGACGAACCAGAATTGGGGTTGCATCCATCGGCCATTCATTTGTTAGCATCATTGATAAAAATGGCTTCTGAGCGAACACAGCTTATAATTTCAACGCAATCAGTGACGCTAATAAATCAATTTACTCCACAGGATATTATCGTGGTTGATAGAAGTGAAGGACAATCGGTATTTCGCCGTATTGACGAGAATGAACTGACGCTTTGGCAAGATGATTATGCGCTTGGTGAAATTTGGGAGAAAAATTTAATTGGAGGCCGACCATGAAACAAGTTTTAATTTTGGTTGAAGGTCAAACGGAAGAAGAATTTGTCAAAAGTGTTCTTAACCCATTTTTGAATCAGCATGGTAAACACCTTAATCCAACCATTATTAATACAAAAATTGTCAAGGGGGGAAGGAATTTTAAAGGTGGAATAGATAATTATGGTCAGGTGAGAAGAGATTTGGTAAGGCTCGTAAAAAGCAATACACTCACAGTAACGACCTTTATTGATTTTTATGCCTTACCCGCAGATTTCCCAGGATACGGGGATGAAATAGTTGTAAAAAGTTCGCTCGAGCGGGTTTTGTATTTAGAAGAAAGCTTGCGCCAAGACATTGGTCATTCTAACTTTATTCCTTACATCCAATTGCATGAGTTTGAAGCGTTACTATTTTCTTCTATTGAGGGGTTTGCGTACTGTTTTGGAAATGATGTGCTAAAAATCAATGAGTTTAAAAGAATCATAGAACTTTTTCCCAATCCAGAGGACATAAACGATAACCCGTTGACAGCACCTTCCAAACGGATGCTAAATATTATCACCAACTATCAAAAGCCATTCCAAGGCGGGATGATTGCCTTGGAAAATGGTATTGATAGTGTTTTACTAAAATGCCCTCATTTTAGGGATTGGGTCAATAAACTGATTAATATTTAAAACTTCACTCCCGAAAACTTGCCGTTGTTTCGTCGCCAAATAGAGTTGTCATTGGCATTGATTTCACCGTCTAAGTTGAAGTCGCTGAGTTTGTAGAGCCCAAACTTGCCGTTTTCGTTGAGCCAAATTGAAGCATCGTTGGCGTTCACTTCGGCAAAAGACGTTTTATAGGAATCGGCGGCAAAAAGGCAGAAAACACTGCCAACTTGCAACTGCCCCGACGCGGGAAGCCCCGCAGGAACGTACGATTGGCGTTTTGTGAAGTCATAGCTAATTTTATTGTTTACGACCGCTACGGCATCGTGCGATACCGCTCCGATGTGGTTGCGGTGTTCGATGGCAACAAACAGCGTTTGGGTGGGATTAACCACAGGGCAAGCTCCTGTGGTTTGTACAGTACCGTCTTTGAAAAGCAATCCAGAGGTTTTAAAGATAGTCGAACTTGCTTCTTCGGGCGACGTCCGCAACGAAACCAATACCCAGTCAACTACATCAGGAGAATAGATTTCAGAGCCTTCATTACCAGGATAATTCCAAGGCGCATTTTTGTAGGGCTGACCAGCAGCCGTTTTGGTTGCCAACGCATCCTTAGGCGTTTGTCCTGGGAGCAATCCAAGTTGGTTGAGTTTGGTGTGCATGGTGGTTCCATTCATGGCACCTTCTAACAATACTTTGGTTTCGATACAAGCCGTCACTTGAGACGGAGGGCTTACCAGCACTGTAATTAACGAGCGGTCGCTTTCGCAGCCGTTTACAGTTTGGCTTACATAATAAGAAGTACTTCCTGTGGAGGTCGTAGAAGGGGTTGGGGCTGCCAAATTGCCCGTTCCACCTGTTGATGAACTGTACCATTTCAATGAAGTGCCAGTGGCGCTCAAAGCCGACGGTACTTGCCCTTGGGTATAATTGACCGAACCAGAAACCGCAGGCGGAACAGGTTTGGCTTTGATGGTGACGGGTATCATGGCGCGGCTACTTTCGCACGAATTAACAGTTTGACTGACGTAATAAGCAACCGTGCGCGCTGTGGCCGAAGAAGGGCTAGGAGCAGTATTACTCGCCGTTCCACCTACTGCAATGTCATACCATTTTAGGTTTGAGCCAGTGGCGCTAAGTGGGTTGGTGGCATCTCCCTGACAATAACTTGGTGGATTGACCACCTCTGGAAGGCTGGGTTTGCTGCGAATGGTCACCATTATTTGAGTTCGGTTGCTTTCGCATCCGCTGATGGTTTGTGAAACAAAATAGCTCAAAATGTTGGGACTAGCAGTGGAGGGGGTGGGGGCTGTGGTGTTGCTCTCACCTCCCGTCGAAGAAGTGTACCACAACAAATCATTTCCAACCGCCGCGAGAGGCGAAGCTGTTTGTCCTTGACAATATTCAACGTTGGACGCGCTAGGAGCAGTGGTTTTGGTGCCTACGTTGACCTTGATTTCGGCACGATTGCTCTCGCAACCATTAAGAGTTTGGCTCACAAAATAGGAGGTTGTCCCGACTGTGTTTGTGGAAGGGATGGGAGCTCCCGTAGTACCAGTGCCGCCCGTTGCTGTATTATACCACAATAAGGCCGTTCCGCTGGCCGACAGTTGCAAAGCTGTTTGGCCTTGGCAGTAATTGAGACTGGCTACCGTGTGCGGAATATCTGGTCGGTTTTTGACATTGACATTGATTTGGGTACGACTACTCTCGCAGCCATTCACGGTTTGAGAAACAAAATAGCTGGTCAAGGTAGCGGCAGAAGTTGAGGGGGTAGGTGCGGTGGTTACGCCTGTCCCTCCAAAAGGTGCCGTGTACCATTTTAGGTTTGCGCCATTGGCCGTAAGAGCCGATGCTGTTTGACCTTGGCAGTATTCAACGGACGTGGTCGCCGTAGGAGGGGTGGCTTGAGAGGCTACTATTACGTCGATTTGCGCCCGCGTACTTTCACAATTATTGATGGTTTGGGTGACATAATAGGCGGTTGTACCTGCATTGCTAGTCGATGGCGTAGGAGCGGAGGTGGTGCCAGTGCCGCCCGTTGCTTGAGTGTACCACTTTAGGCTTACACCAGCTGCGGAAAGTGCAGCTGCGGTTTGGCCAATACAATAATTGACAGGTGAAGTCACGGTTGGTTTTGTCACCGAGGCACAATCGGCGGGTTCGTTGGCCAAGGCACCCACACGAGGGATGTTGGCGTCGAGCCAGCTGAGACGCTGTTCTGTCCAGTTTTTAAACCAATCAATTTCTTCTTGGTAGGTGTTCCCCCAATAATAATTAGGCCAAATCCATTCGCCCAACAGTGGCCAGCGCTGAAAATTGCGCACCTGAGACTCGCCAAGGAGTGCGACGTTTTGGTTCACAAAAGTTGTGATATTGCTGTTGGTCCATTGGTTTTGGCGAAGCTGCTTCCAGCGTTCACGGACTTTGAGACAAAACTCACGGTCTTGCAGTAAACGTGCCCACCAAGTAGGGGTTTGCTTGTCGTCTTGTGGACAAAACTCCCGCACAAAATCATACGCCCAATGATTGGTTTCCCAACCTTTACAATAGTTGGCATTTCCGTATGAGTGGTCATAATCCCAAGCTGGCCCCATCTTTATTTTTGAATCGCGGCTATCGCGGTCTTTGTAGAAAAAAACACTCAGTCGGTACGCATCAATATTGTAGGTCAGTTCGGTAAGTAAAAAATAATCAACAAACGTATTGACATCAATGTACTTGGCATACCCGTTGGTTGGGTCTTTGAAGTTAGGGCCGTTGAGGGTATGCTCAAAATTTGTAAAATGGTTTTTGATGTATTCAAATTGCTCGGTGGTAATGTCTTCTTTCTTGGGGTATTCAAGCATGATGTTGATTTCCATCAGGTTATTGGCAGGATAAGGCGACTTCCAATACGCATCGGCACTTCCTGTATTTTTATCTACCTTCAGGATGTACCCTCCCGTAAGGGCATCGCCCGAATTATCGGCGGGTTTGAGTGAGGCAATGTTGACCCGATTCGCATCCCGTTTTATTTTCTCCATCAATATATAAACGCCTTTATAATCGCCATCAACCACTAATTCAACAAACTTGGTACGCGTAGCATACATTCCCATTTGGTTTGACAAATGGTACGTCAGTACGTCGCGCATGAGGGTTTTATCGGTATAGCTGGCATTCAGAATCCAGTCGCTTTCTTTGGGCATTCCCAATAAAGACACCTTGAGGTCGTCACCTGTTTCGGTACGTGTTTCAAAACCGTAAGGCTTTTTGGGGAAAAATTGGGAAGATGAACCACGGTGTTCGATGCCTACCGTTCCGTTATAATTATTGAAAGGGTCAGGCTGGTTATTATTGGCAGGGTTTCGATAATAATTTCGATTCCCTGGGCCGTTGTCAATGATGCCCATATTGACATTTACCTTGGGGTTATCTGCAATCGTTTGCCCACCAGTTGTGATGACAATAATGGGGAGATTGGAAGAGGTAAACGTCTGCGCAAAGGCACTGGAAAATGAGCCAATTATCAGAAAAAGTATTCCAAAGGTGTAGAATTTAGGCATGGTCGCTGAGTGATCTGATTTGCTATTTTAGCTCTTGAACAAAAACCGTACCACTTTCGCGTTTTAGAATTTTGTACCTTTGCAAAAAAGATGAAAAGTACGTTTCATCGACCTATATGTATGGAATCGAAAAGACAACAAAAAGTGGCGCGTCAAATCCAAAAAGATTTGAGCGATATATTTCAAAAAGAAGGCCGTTCGTGGTTTGACAATGCCTTTATTACCGTGACCGTCGTGCGTATGTCGCCTGATTTGAGCGTAGCAAGGGTGTATTTGAGTTTTTTGGCCGCCAAAAACAAAGGATTATTACTCGAACAAATCCAAGAACGTCACAAATCTATTCGTCAGTTGTTAGGAACTAAAATTCGCCACCAACTCCGCATAGTTCCTGAATTACATTATTATTTGGATGACACTGCCGAGTATGCCGCCAAAATGGACTCACTCTTTGCGGGTCTGACCATTCCACCGCCTGCCGATGGCGACACTCCTGACAACAAATAATATACTATTTGTGCTGGCCGCTCTTCACTGACCACTAACCGCTGTTTTGTTTTTAACCCAACCAAAAAATGACTTTAGAAGACATCCGTCGAGAAATTGATGCCATTGATGATCAATTACTTATTCTCCTCAATCAACGAATGCAGTGGGTGCATAAGGTAGGAGAATTAAAACGAGCTACTAAGACGGTGATTTATCGCCCTGAACGCGAAAAATCAATTTTGGATAGGCTTAATAAACAGAACAAAGGGATGCTGACGCCCGAGGCAATCGAGGCGATTTATCTGGAGATTTTTGCCACGGCGAGAAATATTGAACTTCCCGAACGCATTGCATACTTGGGACCCGAAGGAAGTTTTACCCACCAAGCGGCCGAAAGCCGTTTTGGCGGAATGAGTGAGTACATGACCCTTCCAACGATTAAATCGGTGTTTGAGGCTGTGGATACGGGACGGGCAAAATTTGGAGTAATTCCCATCGAAAATAATCAAGAAGGGATTGTCTATGAGACGGTTGACTTGCTGAATGAAACCAGCATTAGTATTGCTGCCGAGCTCAAAATTCCAGTGCATTTTGCCCTTGCCACAGAATGCGAAAATCCTTCTAAAATCAAACGTATTTACTCAAAAGACATTGCTTTTCGTCAGTGTCGTGGGTTTTTAAACAAGTATTTTGAACAAACTCAGCCCGAAGAAATTCAGGTAGAGTCAACATCGAAAGCTGCTAAATTGGCTTCCGAAGACCCCGAAAGCGCGGCTATTTGCTCTGTGATTGCGGCACGTTTGTTTAGCTTACCTGTGCTTTTTGATAACATCGAAGACAACAGCAACAACCGCACTCGCTTTTTTATTTTGGCCAAAGACTTTGTCAATCAGCCGAGTGAAAATGATAAAACGACCATCATTGCACGTTTGCCTGATACCGAGAAACCTGGCGTGTTGGCAGGCTTTCTTCAAGATTTTAAACGGGCTAATATCAACTTAACCAAAATCGAAAGCCGCCCCTACAAAGGAAGCGAGGATTTTAATTTTTGGTTTTTTATTGAATTAGAGGGGTATTTCAAGGACGAGAATGTACAGAAAGTGTTTAAAAAACACCGCAGTTATATCAAATTGCTTGGTAGCTACGTTAAAAACACGTAAAAAACAGTGACAATGGATATTTCGTGGCAAGAGTTTGAAAAAGTGGAACTTCGCGCAGGGACAATTGTGCAGGTGGAAGACTTTCAAAAAGCGCGGAAACCAGCCTACAAAATTTGGGTTGATTTAGGAGCCGAAATCGGGACAAAGCGCAGTTCTGCGCAGGTAACGAAACTTTATACAAAAGAAGAACTGCTAGGTCGCCAAGTGATTTGTGTGACCAACTTTCCCCCAAAACAAGTGGCCGATTTTATGTCGGAAGTACTCGTGACGGGATTTGTGCTGCCCGATGGCGAAGTGGTGCTATCTCAGCCCGAGCGTCCCGTCCCCAATGGTGCACGTTTGGCCTAATTCAAGAACGAAAAAGGTGAAAAAAATCTGCTTGTATCTGTGGTTAAGCGTAGCGAGTTGGGGAGCAGCCTTGGCGCAGTCAACTTACCCGATTGTTCCCAAACCAGCGCATTTAGTGCCCAAAAATGGCCATTTTGTTTTCCCTAAAACTTTGCTGATTGCCGTCACTAGCACCGACCCTCACTTGCGCCACTTTGCAGAAGAGTTTGCGCAAACCATTGGGCTGGTGTCGGGGCACGATACGCGCGTGTTTGCGGGTAATTTTCGCGTTAAAGAAGGTATCAATCTTGTACCAGGCAAAGACCTGAAATTGGGTCACAAAGGCTATTTTTTGGATATTTCACCCCAGCGTATCGTCATTACCGCCGAGCAGCCGCAAGGATTTGCTGCGGGTATCCATGCCCTGAAACAACTCATGCCACAGGCCATTATGGGCGCCCAACGCGTACAAGGAGTTGATTGGAAAATACCCTGTTGTTATATCGAAGACCAACCTTAATTTAACCCACAATAACGCGTGCTTTTGCACCTAACTGCCATGCTACAAAAACAGCCATTTGTTATTTGTTTTCGCTTTTCAAAGTCGTTGCTTTTTTTACCCGTAGTTTGTTTTTTAGTATTAACGGGTTGCCAGCCATCCACCACCACGCAGCCCAAAGCACCTACTGAATCGTATAAACACACGAACATGGATATTCAGAGTGAAAAACATAAATCGACGGTTCACGTTCCCATCGAACTGTCGATTGCCGAACTGACGCGCCACCTCAATACACAAGTGCAAGGCTTGATTTATGAAGATAACGACCGCCAAGAAGGATTTAAAATAAAAGTATGGAAACGGGCGCTCATCGTAGCAGAAGCCCGCGATTCGCTGTTGTACTACACTGTTCCGCTGAAAATTTGGGGAGAAAAATCTTACCAAGTTTTAGGTATTACGGGGGCACAAGCAACCGAATTTCAAATCAATCTTAAATTTATGACGCGTTTTGGCGTTGATCCCGACTGGAAAGTGCGTTCTCAGACGGTATCTGCGGGGTTTGATTGGGTAACCAAGCCGAGTATCAAAGTAGCCAACATCGAAATCCCAATTACGGGCATCATCAGCCGTAAAATTTCCGAAAACCTTGAGACATTTTCCAAGGCCATTGATAAAAATATCCAAGAGAGCATCGAAGTAAAACCATACGTAGTGCAGGCATGGAACCTCATCAGAGAGCCGCGTCAATTGTCAGAAGAATACCGTACTTGGCTGGTTGTTACTCCGACTGATATTTTAATGACACCATTCCAAGTTGATAAAGGAAAAATTAGCACAAGTATCGGCATCAGGGGCTTTACCCAAACCCTCACGGGAGAAAAGCCAACCATCAAACCCGCGACCGAAATTCCTAATTTGATGATTGTGAAAGATATTCCCAAAGGCTTTCAGATTGGCTTGATTGGTGTGGTGCCATACGAAGAAGCATCGAAGTTAGCAGCTACGCAATTTGTAGGAAAACGGTTCGATTTTAAAGAAGGAAAATACAAAATTGAGGTGACGAGTGTTGATATTTATGGTCAGAACGATAAGCTGATTATCAAATCGGGGGTGAAGGGAAGTATCAATGGCGTCATTTATTTAAAAGGAATTCCGCATTATGATGCAGCTTCACGAACGTTATCGTTGAAAAATGTTGATTATGATTTAGACACCAAGAATGTGTTGTTGAAAACGGCCAACTGGCTTTTACAAGGAAAGTTTGCCAAGCAGATAGAACAGCAGTTTGTGTTTTCGGTAGGTGATCAGGTGGATGAAGCGCAAAAAGCTATTCGCCAACAGCTTACCAATCGGAAAGTGGCCAAAGGAGTGGCATTTGGAGGGCGATTAGACCATCTTGACCCCGACCAAGTCTATCTAACACCGACCTCTTTGGTGGCATTAATTGTGGCAAAAGGACAGATTGACGTCAAAATAGACGGCTTATTGTAGGGTAAAAAGCGCCCCTATTCATGGTATTTACGATTTTTTTCTTTTTATTTGATTTTTAAAGAGGCGAACTCTTTATAGCTTTGTACCCGATAGCGTTATCGAGGCCGTCTTATCGTTCTGCTCTCGCTTTATGTTGAGGGCAGGAAGGAAAGTCCGGACAGCGCAGAGTACCGTACTTCCTAACGGGAAGGCAGATAGTTGGCGACGGCTATTTGACAGCAAGTGCAACAGAAAATAAACTACCGTTTCTGAATAAGAAATGGAAAAGGTGAAAAGGTGGAGTAAAAGCCCACCGCTCGGCTGGCGACAGACGGGGCACGGTAAACCTTACGGGCTGAAAGACCAAATAAGTGTCGATTTTAGAGCTACTCGTTCTAATTCTCTTCGGAGGTGTCGGCATGGGTAGGTTGATAGATTTCAACGGCAACGTTGAAGCCAGATAAATGATAAGATTGTCAAGTTAAATTGATAAACAGAATCCGGCTTATAGGCCCGATTACGCTATTAAAAAAAAGTTTTGTAATACTATTTTGCAGTAAACAACACTCATTGCCCATGAAAAAAATTAATTTACTGTCCACTCTATTTTTGTTATCGTTGGCTGTAGCAAAGACCAATGCTCAGTCGCCTAGCCCTAAAAGCGCGGGCTACGAAGGTCCAAACAAGTTAAATACATGGGCACTTACAATTACCCCGGCTCTTACCCAATTTTATGGGGATCTTCGTCAGTATGATTTTAAACTCGGCCCCGAAGAACATTTGACGGGCGGCCTTGGACTTGCGCTCCACAAGCAAGTAACGCCTATCTTTGGCGCTAGTCTCAATTTTTGGACTGGAAACCTGAATGGTTCAAAAGAGCGTATTTACAATGCCCATTTTGAAAGTAAAGGGTTTTTACAGACCACCATCAACGCCCACGCAAACCTCAAGCCGATTTTGTTTGGATACAATAAGCTGAAACGCTGGAAGTGGGATGTGTACGCTGGTTATGGCTACATGTGGTTCAACTCGCGGGTGTATCGCTTAGGTACTGGTAAATCAGTGGAATTGATTCGTACAAATACTAACCGAAGCTCTAAAACAGCAGGTGAGTGGGAACGCGACGGTTCGACTTATACCCGTGAAATTGTTTTCCCAATCGGTTCGGCCATTCATTTTGAAGCATCTCCTAGAATCGACATTGGTTTAGATTTTACCCTCAATCACGTAAATACGGAAAAATTAGACGTAACTTACGGTGGAGGTGGTTCAGAACAATATCCTCGTCAAGATATTTGGTTGTTTAGAAAAGGTGACTCAAAGTTAGATAAATGGGGAAGCATTGGACTTTCGCTCACCTATAAAATTGGTAAGAATGCGGTGATGGCTAAAAAAGATGCCAAAGGAAACTGGGTACATGACCCTGCCAAAGGCCGCTACCACTTGCGTTATACCAATCCAATGGATTTGATTGCCCCGCCGTATAATCCTACCATGAACGATGCGGACTCGATTGCTAAAGCAAATATGCCTAAGCCAGTTGATCCGCGCTTGTTTACCGATACAGATGGTGATGGCGTAGCTGACTTGTTCGATAAAGAACCCAACACACCAGCCAACAGCATTGTGTCTGGAGGTGGGGTTGCGATGGATTTGGAAAAATACGTGAAAGACATCATTGCGAAAAATTTGCCTAAAGAAGAGTGCGAGGCGATGTTTGGTAATATTGAGTTTGATACTGATAAAGCCATCATCAAAGATCCATCTCAGCAAATCTTGAAGCAAGTAATTGACCTCTTGAACGTGCGTCCAAACTGCCGCGCAGTGATTGTAGGCCATACCGATGCCCGTGCATCTGATAATTATAACATTCAGTTGTCGAAGCGTCGGGTGGAAGCTGCTAAACGTTACTTGATTCGTAACGGTATGCAAGACCCAAGTCGCGTATTGGTAGAATACTACGGAGAGTTGCGCCCAGTGTCTGACAATAAGTCAGTAGAAGGAATGAGCCGTAACCGTCGGGTAGAGATTCGTATTTTGCCAATGAACTCAATTCGTTCTTCTTATCCTGCAGGTTTCCGTACGGGTAAAAAGAAAGATCAAGAGCCTGGTAAAGTAGCCAAAGAGCCTAGAAAGAAGAAATAATCGGTAACGATTCTTATAAAAAGAACAGATGGGCGTTGCTTTTGAAGCAATGCCCATTTTGTTTTTTAAGTAAAATCGCGTACTTTTGCGCCCACGTTACACACGAAGGACGTGTTCCTTCATATAGTAAACTGAACAAAAACAATGGTAAGAATTCGTTTAGCGCGTCGCGGACGCAAAAAAGGAGCAATGTACGACATCGTCGTAGCAGATGCTAAAGCACCACGTGATGGTCGTTTCATTGAAAAATTGGGTACATACAACCCAATTGCTAACCCTGCAAAAGTTGTTTTGAACGTTGATAAAGCGGTAAAATGGCTTTTAAATGGTGCTCAACCTACAGATACAACTCGCGCGCTTTTGAGCCACGAAGGTGTAATGTTGCGTAAGCACTTGCAAGTAGGGGTAAGAAAAGGGGCAATCACTCAAGAAGTTGCTGATGCTCGTTTTGAAGCTTGGAAACAAGAAAAAGCTTCACGTAATGATGCCAAATCTGAAGGCTTGACTCAAAAACAAGCAGATGATAAATTGGCAAAACTAGATGCAGAACGCAAAGTGAATGAAGCACGTGCGGCCGCTATTGCAAAGAAAAATGCAGTGGCAGTAGCAGAAGTTGAGGCAGCAGCCGAAGAGGCAGCCCCAGCCGAAGGAGCAGCTGAATAATTTTCTCTTTTTACAAATGGTATGGGTCTATTCGTTTAGCCCCATACCATTTTTTGTTTTTTAGACATCATGCAGCATAACGATTGTTTTCAACTCGGCCACGTCACTCGTACCCATGGAACGAAAGGGGAGGTGGTTATCTTCCTTGACGTTGACTTTCCTGACGACTACGAGCAGATGGAGTCTGTCTTTGTCGAAATAAAAGGACAGTTAATTCCTTACTTTATCGAACAAATTAACATTCAACGGGGAAATAAAGCCATCGTGAAGTTTGAAGATATTCACTCCATCGAACAGGCTACTCCGCTGATTAATTGTCCACTATTCTTGCCAGAAGATACCCTTGATGAACTGGATGGGTCGAAGTTTTATTACCACGAAATTGTTGGTTTTAGAATTATAGACGCTACTTTGGGCGCATTGGGCTTAGTGACAACTGTCTATAGCATGGCTACGCAGGATCTGATTGCGATGGAGTATCAGGGACAAGAAGTGCTCATTCCTGTCAATGATGACATTATCAAAGGCGTAAATCGTCAAGAAAAAGTGATGAATGTGAGCCTTCCAGAGGGTTTAGTGGATGTTTATACCGAAGGAATGAACGCCGTCGCTGATGACGATGATAGTGAAATAGAAGATTAGTCGCCTACAAAAAGTTATAAGAATTATACCTATGCGCATTGACATCATCACTTGTTTGCCTCGTTTGTTAGATAGTTTTTTTGAACACTCTATTTTAAAACGTGCTCAAGAGGGTGGGCATGTGGAGGTGGTTGTGCATGACTTGCGCGACTATAGTCTTAACAAACAACGCCAAGTGGATGACTATGCCTTTGGAGGGGGGGCTGGAATGGTACTCACCATTGAGCCCATTGCGCGCTGTATTCGACAACTTCAGAGCGAACGCACCTACGATGAGGTGATTTACGTAACGCCCGATGGCGAGCGTCTTAACCAAAAAACATCAAACCGACTGTCGCTCACCGAAAACTTAATCATTCTTTGTGGCCACTACAAGGGGGTGGATGAGCGGGTGAGAACGCATTTTATTACCAAAGAAATTAGCATTGGAGATTATGTACTGTCTGGTGGCGAGTTGGCCGCCTGCGTCATTGCCGATTCAGTTATTCGCCTTATTCCTGGGGTTCTAAACGACGAAACTTCGGCCCTTACCGATTCTTTTCAAGACAATTTGTTGGCGCCTCCTGTTTATACGCGCCCTGCCGATTTTGAAGGCTGGAAAGTTCCCGACATTCTACTTTCGGGGCACGAAGCTAAAATCTCTGATTGGCGCTTTCAACAATCGTTGGAACGCACACAAGCGCGGCGCCCCGACCTTCTGCCTTAAATAAATGGCACAAAATTTGTGGACTATACCTGTACATTCTATTTTGATACTTATACTTTTGGTGAAAAGAAAGTATAATATATAACTTCTTGTTTTTGAGGGTGTTGTCACTGTCTTCCTCTTTTTGGTATAGTTTTTGTCCTAAAAATAAGGACGTTAAAGTGGTATAATGCCACCTGAAAGAAAACCATTTTTTAGAAAAATTTTCTTTTGGTTGCTGTTATATAGCTTCATCGCAAGTGCTTTATTTTAACAGTACTTACTCTACTCTATTATGTTGTTTCTTTACAAGCCCTATTCAAGGCTTCGCATTAATGCGTGCCTTGTTATTCGACAATCTTCAAGAAATTTAAGTATTGGATGGATGTTGTCCGTACTTATAAGTTCACTTCCTTTTTTCGCGATTGCGCAAAATCCACTTTCCAGTGTGGGGAAGTTTAATGTTTTTACCCAAGGCAATGCTACATTGACGAACAACGAGAGTGAAGGACCCGTCGCTATCGGAGGCAATTTGACTGTGGGAGGTAATTACCAAATTACCACCGTCAATGTGGGTGATTTGAAAGTGGGTAATATCCCGATTGGGCTTGTGGTAGGTGGCGGAGTGACGCTGACTTCTGGGCAGTTGCAAATGAATAACCAAGGGTACGTTAAAATAGGCAATTGCACTGGTTTAACGGTTTGGTATAAAGATAATAACGACGCGTTTTCGCCAATACGTATTACCAAAAATACAGAAGGTTATGCTTCGCCAAGTAGCTGGATTCAAATCAATACGCAAGCGGACGGCTGGGCTGGATATGCCCAACCGAACCAAGTAAGTAGCACCAACAACCCCGTTTGTGAAACTACTTCTATCAATTTTACATCCGTATTTACTACGCTAAAGGCCAATTCTTCGTCTCTTGCAGAATGTCAAGGGACGAATGTCGTAACGGAGAATGCCAATGGGGATGTTTTGACGAGTATTTCGGGACAAAACCTATTCTTAGATTTGCCTGCAAGCCCCATTGCGGGCAAGCCCCGTATTTGGAATGTATCAGGAGCGGATTTGAACGCCATCAATGAACTGAATTTACGCTTTACTCCTACGGCAAGCGAACCCCTCGTTATTAATGTATCGACGGGTGCTTCTTTTACTTGGAATGTAAAAAACCAGAATGTGGGCGGGGCGATGAAATATATTATCTGGAACTTCCCTAGTGCAACAACACTGAACATTGAAGGAAACGCAACCATTGAAGGTAGTATCCTAGCGCCTAATGCCGCCGTGGTGAAAACGGCCAACCAATCGAATATTCAGGGACAATTGGTGGGGCAGTCTTTTGTGCATTCGGGAGGCGAAATGCACCATTACCCATTTGAGGGAAATGTTGACTGCGGAGTTGTGACTTGTGTAAAGCCCAACGCAGGAAAAGATACAACAATTTGTGTGACGTCAATTCAGTTGAAAACGCCAGCTTCGGACGAAGTGTGGGCGTTTCTTTCTTCAAATAATAATACCGCCGCCACCATTTTTACCACGGGCTTGGCTACTGGTTTGACGGTTTCGGGGCAATATAGATTTGTCCTTAGAAGACAATCAGACGCCAACTGTAGTGATACGATTGTTGTGACTAAATCTAGTTTTTTGTTGCCAACCATTACCGATAAGTCGATTTGCCCAGGAGAAAACTTAACTTTTGGCTACCAAGGGTTGTCGAACGTCAGCTACTTGTGGAGCACGGGCGCAACCACTCCTACGATTACCGTAAGCCCTACCCAAACCACTGATTACCGTGTGGCAGTTACATCTTCATCAACGGGCTGTGTATTTAGAGATACGATTCAAGTGGCGGTTTCGCCCAAACCAAATGCGGGACAAGACATCACTGTTTGTGAAACTACGGCCAAGGTAGTTGCGGCAAGTACGGGTGAAACATGGTCGTTTTTGTCTTTCAATGACCCCAATAATAGTTCAAATACCGACGTGGCGACCATTGACGCCCAGGGTAATATCGCAAGTTTGGATAAAAGAGGTTTCTATCGGTTTGTATTGACCAACAGTAGTGGTTGTACAGATACAATTCGAGTTCAAAAAACGACGGTCGTTGTGCCCGAAATTCAGCTGAACCCAATTTGTCCAGGGACTCAATTGACTTTTGGATATACTGATAGTACAAATTTCTCCTATGCTTGGAATACGGGGGTAACCACCGCGCGCATTACGGTACAGCCTTTGGTGACAACCGATTATTACGTCACCATCACGTCGTTGCAGACCCAATGTACAGGTAAAGATACTATCACCGTCACGGTGCTTCCCGCGCCAAAACTTACTTTAGTATCGTCGGTTTGTTCATCCGATACCTCAAAATATACAACTACTGTAACCGTTGACAATGGTGCGGTCGTTACGTCAAACGCAGGCTTTGTCAGTGGAAGTGGCACGACCTTCACAGTCACAGTTGGAAGTGATACAACACAATATACCATCACAGCAACCCTAAACGGATGTCGCACTCGTCTGACGGTAAATAAACCCATTTGTAGTGTCAACTGCCCACCGATAGCAGCCCCTGTCGCGTCCAGTGTAGCGATTTGTGTAGGCACAACAGCCACTTTAACGGCGTCTAATTGTGCCGCAGGTACCGTGCCAAAATGGTACGATTCGTCGGCATTAACGACGGAAGTTGGCAGTGGTGTTAGCTTCACAACGCCTGCTTTGACACAGGCCCGCAATTATTACGTTGCTTGTGTTAGTTCAACGGCATCAACCTGTAAAAGCACAGGCGTACAGGTTGGGGTAACAATGAAACCTTATCCAACTTTTAGTGGCGTTATCGCCAATTGTGCCGCAGGTAATTCAATATACTCAATTACCATTACTTCTACGGGAAATGTGACGGTAAGCTCACCGTCGGGAACTACCATCACGGGAACAGGTACTTATACCATTTCAAACGTGACCGCAGGGCAGAATCTGGTCTTGACTTCAACCTTGAATGGCTGTACAAAAGATACGACCATCATTGCTCCTAACTGTGCTTGTATTCCAACGACTCCGACGGCATTGGCAGCAAACGTGGGAATTTGTGAAGGAGTTAGCATTCCTACTCCGACTTTCACGGCATTGGTAGGTGAAAATACGACGGTAGATTGGTACAGTGCAGCTACTGGAGGAACGCTTTTAGCTTCTAATACGCTCACATTCAGTGTTACGACGGTAGGCACTTATTATATGCAAGCCAAAAGCACAGCCTCAGGTTGTAACAATGAAGTAAACGGAGTACGGATTCCAGTAACGTTGGCCATTAGTCCTAAACCTACGTTTACGGTGCAAGCACAAAACCCTACTTGCCAAGGTGGTACAGCCTTGAATAATGGTAGAGTGGCACTTACCTCGGCTACAGTGGGCCAGTTCTTCGCTTCTAACACTACAGGAGCAGGAACGCTACCAACGGCGGCGTCGGAAGGTACTGAAATTAGTAGCTTGCCTACGACCATTGCCCAAAATATTGCCAATACAACCGCCTCGACTACCTATTATGTGCGGGTATTTAGCAACGAAGGTTGTTACAAAGATACATCAGTAGTGGTAAACCCTACCCCATGCGTGGGCAACTGTCCAACCATTACAGCGGTGGATGCCACCGATACGCTTTGCTCGGGCTATTATGGGGAGGGGATGAGTGTTCAAGTCTCAGATACCGCTAAACTTATAAAGTTTGTTTACTTCACTTCGCCACAAACAGGAAATAGCATGTATTCGGGTGGAACACTACTGGAGGAAGTGAAACCACAAAACTTCTTTGCCAGTGCTCCCAACGGAGTTCCTGGGTTAAATTTACCCGTCAACAATGGTACGGCTCCAGTAAAATACTACATGTACGCAATACTGAGTGTGCCCCCTACGAGTGAGCCTAACTGTTTCCCATTCGCAGAAAAAGTTTATACGGTGCTACCATTACCAAAATTTGAGCTTGATTCGATTCCTGCTTGTACGGGAGATACTACATACACGGTTACGCTCAAGATTTCGAGTCAGGGGACATTTAAAGTAACAGTAGCGACAGGTCTTGCATCCATCGGAAATGGGCCGATTCCTGTAGGAGTAACTCAGACTATTACAGGCGTGGCAGGTGGTGGCCAAGTGGCCAGTTTGCAATTAAAAACAATGGGTGGAAATATCATCTTTGTACAAGATGCCAACGGTTGTACGTCTGCCTTACCCGCTCCTCAGCCATCGTTTAAGGCATGCGAAGGAGCATACGACCTTGCGCTTGATAAATCCATTAATAAAAAAGTGGCCAAAATAGGTGATAACCTTACTTACACCATCAAGGTATGGAACGAGGGTCAGTCAACGGCTACCAATGTTTCGGTCAAGGATAGTCTAAACGCAGGCGTTGAGTACGTTACTTATGCCTCTGCTACTGGAAATTATGACTTTAACAGTAAAACATGGACAATCGGCTCTATCGCGCCAGGAGATACAGCGGTGCTATTATTGGTTGTCAAAGTAGTGGCACAAGGCGTATGGTTTAATACCGCTGAGATATGTACCATGACTGAAAAAGACGAAGATTCAACACCCTGCAATGGCAATACAGAAGAAGATGATATTGACAGTGAGTGTTTTACGGTGCCATTAGAAGTGTGCTTAGGTGATGCAATTCAAGCATCTATTCCTGAAAAATACCAAAATGTACAATGGTTTAAAGATGGTGGACAAACGCCCGTGGCTACTGGAAATGCCATTCTTATCACCGAACCAGGTACTTATACATTTACGGCCTCGTCAAATGCCTGTCCAGCCGATGGGTGTTGTCCTATTATTGTTGAAGCCAGCAACAACTGCTGCCCAGCTGATTTGTGCGTGCCATTCACAATCAAACAAACCAAAAAAGGCGGTGTGCCTATTAAAAAGTAATAAATCTACTGCTCTATCATATAATACATCTAAATTTTACGCCCCATGACTTCGTTTACAAGCAAATTTCGAGTCAAACCTAGGCAGCTTTTCTCCTCCCTACTAAGCCCCAAGACCTTTTCTTGGTGGGCAGGAGTGTTGATGCTAGTTGTTGCTCATGCAGCCCTAGCCACCGATGTTGGTGGTCGTATTTACTGCGATAAAAGCGGTAATAATGCCTATAATGATGGTGAGGGATTGACAAGTATCCTCGTACGGGTTTTCAATAGCTCTACGGGTGCCTCACTTGGTTCCGCAACTACCAATTCATTAGGAAGTTATAATGTGGCGTCGATTGCCAATGGTACGCCTGTCCGTATCGAATTTACGTATGCAGGCGTAAATTACACCAGAACAGGCACTTCGCCAACCTCCAGCCTTAACGTACAATTAACATGTACGGTAAGCTGTAATTGCCCCAATAACGTACTTTCCAATCCAAGTTTTGAAGGAGGCGTATCGGGTTGGAGTTCCAGTGGTGGAAATTTTTACAGCGGAACGGGCTACCAAGTCTGTGGAAACAATAACGCATTTTTGGAAGCGACTAGTACGAGCGCCCGTTTTTACCAAAATGTTAATATTACGCCAGGAAGCACGGTCTCATTGTCTATTTGGGCAGGTACGCACCGCCCAGACTTGGACCACCGTATCAAACTTAAATTTTTCAATTCTTCGAATACACTTTTAAGTAGCACCGAAGTACAGGTTGATAAAGACGTGGACGTTGGCCCAACGCCGCTAACACAGCAGTACTTTTTGAGTGGTACTGCCCCTGCCAATACCTCTTACGTACAAGTAGAAGGAACGGCCAACGGGGACTATATCAAAGTGGATCTTGCTTGTTTGCAAGTAACGTGCCCAACCGTTACCAATCCCAGTCCGTCGGCGGCAAGAACCATTTGCCCAGGTACGAGTGTAACATTTTCTGCCAGTACTACAGCGCGTAGCCCTGTGACTATTGAGTGGGTTCGTTTTGATTCAGAAGTGACGAATCCATACACGGCTACAGGAAACGGTAAAACGATTTTAGGCAGTGGTGCTATCAATTCAGGTTCGGCGTCGTTGTCTTCTTCTAATTTTCCTGCTGTAAATGGACAAGTAAAAACATATTACGTGTATGCTTGTTTGAAAGGGGCAACAGCTGCCTGCCAACCTTGGGTAAAATACCAAGTAGATGTGTTGAGACCGACTGTTTCGGCCACTGGTGGCCTGTTGAAGTGTGTTCCGTCCACCGTGCAAATTACGGCAGTGGGTAGCCCAACGAGCGGTGTAACTTCTGCGTATGCTTGGACGGGACCTAACTCTTTTACAAGTGCTTCGGCCAATCCGTCGGTTTCGGCGGCAGGTACTTACACTGTTACGTATTCGGCAACGAAGTCGGGCGTAACTTGTACTGCTACTGATACAGCCATTGTTACAAGTATCGTTTCTACGCCTACCGTAAGTATCAATAGTTTAGCCTTGACTTGTACAAGAACAAGTGGTACGCTGACGGCCACGGCGGGGAACTTAGGCGGTGGAACAGCATCTTACGCTTGGACAGTACCTTCAGGAGTTACTAACCCAGGCAATGTAGCTAGTTTTACCGTAACCACGGCTGGAAACTACTCCGTAACTGTTACCAACTCAAGAAATGGATGTACTGCTTCTACCTCTACGACTGTAACAGAAGATAAAACCCAGCCAACAGTTTCGCTGAATACAGTTACTTTAACTTGTGTAACGACTAGCCAAACTTTGACCGCAACGGTGGGTGGCCTGAACGGCGGAACTGCCTCTTATTCTTGGACAGTACCATCGGGAGTTACTAACCCTGGCAATGTGGCTAGTTTTAACGTGACAACCCCAGGTACGTATTCAGTGACGGTCACAAATTCTAAAAATGGTTGTACAAGAACGGCGACTACGACAGTTACCGAAGATAAAACGCCACCAACGGTAAGTTTGAATACAGTTGTGCTTACCTGTGCTTCTACCAGTCAAACCTTGACTGCAACCGTAGGCGCACTAAATGGCGGAACGGCATCGTATGTTTGGACAGTTCCTGCGGGTGTAACCAACCCTGGCAACGTAGCAAGTTTTGCCGTGACAGTAGCAGGTACATATTCTGTCGTAGTGACAAATTCTAAAAATGGTTGTACAAGAACAGCTTCAACCACAGTCACTGAGGACAAAGCACTGCCAACTGTTTCTTTGAACACCCTTAAACTCACTTGCGCATCGCCAAGCCAGACCTTGACCGCTACTGCGGGCAATTTGGGTGGCGGAACTGCCTCGTACGCTTGGACAGTACCTGCGGGTGTGACCAACCCTGGCAACGTAGCAAGTTTTGCCGTGACAGTGGCAGGTACTTATTCGGTGGTTGTAACAAACGCAAAAAATGGTTGTACGAGATCAGCCTCAACCACTGTAACTCAAGATAAAACTCAACCTACTGTTAGTTTGAATACCATCAAATTGACATGCGTAGCACCAAGCCAGACCTTGACTGCCACCGTGAGTGGCTTGAACGGAGGAACAGCTTCGTATGTTTGGACTGTTCCAGCAGGTGTGACCAACCCTGGCAACGTAGCAAGCTTTGCCGTGACAGTGGCAGGTACTTATTCGGTGGTAGTGACAAACTCAGCCAACGGATGTACTAGAAACGTATCAACCACAGTAACCCAAGATAAAACGGTACCAACCGTACAGGTGAATGGGGGCGAATTGACGTGCTCGACCTTAAACTTAACACTCTCAGCAAATGCTTCGTCAAATGTAACGTATGCTTGGACAGGTTTAGGCGTAAATGGCCAAACTACCCAAAATGTGACGGTTTCTGCTTCTGGTGTGTATCAAGTAACAGTTACCAACTTAGGAAGTGGATGTACTGCGAGCGATACGGCGGTAGTGACGCAAGATGTAAACCGTCCGATTGTAGTGGCTAATGGTGGAGAAATCACTTGCGTTAAATCGTCGGTGACTATCTTGGCCGAAGCAGCGCCTCCAGGGGTAACTTACTCATGGACTGGTCCTAGCAGCTTTACATCGACCAATGCCTCTATTACCGTTCAACAAGTCGGTGTTTATACCGTGACGGTCTTAAATCCAGACAATGGCTGTACGGCATCAGATACGGCAGTAGTGACTGAAAACAAAACCCTTCCAAATGTGGATGCAGGCCAAAACAAAACGCTGACCTGCGAAGTCACTTCGGTAAAATTGGACGGCAGCAGCACAACACCAGGCGTTACTTATAGCTGGACTGGGCCTGCTGGTGCTACCTTCTCGCCAAATGCTTCAAGTCCAACCCCAACCGTTACATTGCCAGGTACTTATACCTTAACGGTAACAGGCCCTAATGGATGCGTGGCTACGGATGCGGTAGTGGTTGATGAAAACAAAACGAATCCAACGGTTTCGGTTGAAGGGGGCGTGCTCACTTGTATCAAAACAGAAATCACGCTTACAGCAGTGGCTTCTAGTGGGGTGACATACGTGTGGAGTGGCCATCCGTCGGTGAATGGACTAACTACTTCAAGCATCGTGGTGGATACCACTGGGTCTTATATCGTAACGGTTAAAAATACTGTCAACGGTTGTACGGCTTCGGATACCGCGATTGTAACCGAAGACATTACCAAACCAACGGTGGATTTGAACACGATTAAATTGACTTGCGCATCACCAAGCCAGACGTTGACTGCCACTACGACCAATGCGGGTGCAAATCCAACTTATACTTGGACAGTGCCAAGTGGCGTGGCGAGCCCAGGCAATGTAGCGAGCTTTGCCGTAACGAAAGCAGGGGCTTATTCTGTTTTGGTCACAAATCCTGTCAACGGCTGTTCGGTTAATGGAAGTACACTGGTGACGCAAGATACTTTAAAACCAACCGTCGCGTTGAACCCACTTACCTTGACCTGCGCAGCGCCTAGTCAGACATTGACGGCAACTGTAACCAATGCAGGGGCAAATCCAACTTACGCATGGACAGTGCCAAGCGGCGTAACCAACCCAGGGAATGTGGCAAGCTTTGCCGTAACAAGTGTAGGAACATACGCTGTTGAAGTAACAAGTGCCGCCAATGGCTGTAAAGCATCGGCCACAACAACCGTAGCTGCTGATACAGCCTCGGTAAAAGTTTCACTTAATTCAGTGACGCTAACTTGTGCCCAGCCAAGTAAAGCCTTGACTGCTACGGCTACCAACGCAGGTGCAAACCCTACGTATTCGTGGACAGTACCAAGTGGAGCAACAAATCCTGGTAACGTCGCAAGCTTTAATGTAACTACAACTGGCTTGTATGCCGTGGAGGTAACCAATGGTACCAACGGCTGTAAAGCAACGGTTTCTTCAACGGTGACGGCTGATACGGCAAAAGTGATTGTAGCTCTCAATGCTATCAAGCTGACTTGTACAAATTTGAGCCAAACACTTACCGCAACGGCAACCAATGCAGGTGCTAATCCAACTTATTCGTGGACGGTGCCAAGTGGTGTAACTAACCCAGGTAACGTAAATAACTTTGTTGTTTCTAAAACTGGATTCTATTCGGTGGAAGTGACAAATGCTATCAACGGATGTAAAGGGACAGCCATCACAGGGGTAACGGCAGATACTACCAAAGTAACAGTGGCCCTGAATAACGTGACATTAACTTGTGCAAGCCCAACCAAAACGTTGAAAGTGACTGCCGACAACGAAGGACCAACCCCAACTTACGTTTGGAGTGTACCAAGCGGCGTAACTAATCCAGGCAATGTGGATAGTTTAGTGGTGAGCCAAGGAGGTGTGTATTCGGTGATTGTGACCAATACTGGCAATGGTTGTAGCGCTTCTGCAAGTACAACCGTTGCTCTTGATACAACAAAAGTATCGGTAACTTTGAATCCAATTACATTGACGTGTAGCGCACCTTCGCAGAGCTTAACTGCTACGGTGGTGAATGCGGGTACAGCTCCAACGTACATCTGGGGCGTGCCAGCGGGTGCTACCAATCCTGGTAACAACCCAACGGCGACGGCGTCGGTTGCGGGTCTTTACACAGTACAGGTAATCAATACCCTTAATGGATGCGTTGGCAATGCAAGCGAGATTGTATTGAACGATACCAACCGCGTGATAGTAGCACTTAACCCGCTCAACTTGACCTGTGCAACGCCTACAGGAACGCTGACCGCAACCGTGAACAACGGCGGAACTACTCCTACTTATGTTTGGCAAGTGCCACAAGGGGTAGCTAATCCAGGCAATGTAGCGAGCTTTGTGGTAAGTGTAGCAGGTACTTATTCAGTTGAAGTAACCAATACAATAAACGGCTGTAAAGGAACAGGTATTACTACCGTAAGTGCTGATACTACCAAACCACTCCTCGAAGTGTCAGAACGTAGTTGCGCATTGAACCTCGGAACGTACTCAGTGAAGGTAATTTCTAACGGAATTATTACCACAACACCTCCTTACAATGTAGTTGACAACGGTGGTGGCTTATTCACTATTTCGGGTATTCCTGCGGGTCAAAGTGTATTGGTAACTGCAACCGCTACCAACAGCAATTGTAAAACAACACTCGAAATCGCAGCCCCTGATTGTAACTGCCCTACCGTGAATCCTCCAATCGGCTCTAGTCAATCGTTCTGCGAAGGTGATAGCGCTACAAAATTGACGGTTGTGGTAGGAACTGGCGAAACTGCCGACTGGTATAGCAGCGAAACAGGTGGTACCAAATTGGCCGATGGTACGTTAGAGTTCAAACCTACTGCCGCTGGCACGTATTGGGTAGAAGCTCGTAAAAATGACGGTTCAAACTGTATTAGCTTGCGTATCCCACTTACATTGACTTATTATCCCAATCCGACAGTGGTTGTAAGCGAACAGCCTAAGTGTAGTGCAGATCGTCAGACATACAGCTTTACCGTTACATCAAACGGAACAGTTACGGCGGATGCGGGTCAAGTTACCAACAACCAAAACGGTACGTTTACTGTGTCAGGTGTACCAATCAACAAAGACGCAGTCGTAACGGCTACGTCAACAGATAGTTGCAAGGCACAATTGACAGTAAAAGCCCCAGATTGTAGCTGTCCTCCTCCAAAATGTATTCCTTATACGGTGACAATTAAGAGAAAGTAAAAGGGTAGAAAAATAGAGAGTAGCGAATGGGCTGGGGTAACTACCAGCCCATTTCGTTTATAATATCGGAGGCAATAAGGCCAGGTTGGGTGCATTTCTGGGCGGCGCGGTCGCCTGCTGCCCCGTGCTGATAGACGCCAAAAATAGCTGCTTGGTGAGGAGGAATGCCTTGAGCCAATAACCCCGTGATGATACCCGTAAGTACATCGCCGCTACCGCCCGTGGCCATGCCTGGGTTGCCCGTCGAATTAAAATACAGCGAGCCATCGGGCAATGCCACCACGGTATGCGCCCCTTTAAGGCAGACAATCACTTGGTGTTGTTGGGCAAATGTTCGTAACAAAGAGAGTTTCTCAAAATCATCTTGCCAAGGATGTCCCAACAGACGCTGAAACTCTTTGGGGTGAGGGGTTAAAATGGAATTCGGAGGGAGTAATGTGAGCAATTCGCGGTTCTCACTGAGCAAATTGAGCGCATCGGCGTCAAAAACGGTAGGTTGTGTGAGCCTCGGTAAAAGTTCTTGGAGGAGTTGAAGGGTGAGCGGGTCTTTGCCTAGTCCAGGCCCGATTCCTACGGCGCTATAGCCCGCTATGTCAGGTACGGTGGTATTGACCATCCAATGCCAGTCGGGCAAGGCCATTGCTTCTGGCAAGCTCGTTTGTAAAATGTCGTAACCACAACGCGGCGTTTGGACTGTTAATAAACCTACTCCTGAGCGTAAGCAGGCTTTGGAAGACAGCACAATGGCGCCTATTTTTCCGTAACTTCCACCAATGAGCAGCGCGTGTCCGAAAGAGCCTTTGTGGGCGTATTTCTTTCGTCGGTTTGAAATCTTAAAATCGTTAATTAGGGAGGTGTTGCTGAAAAAATAAGGGGTAGCGGTGGCTTCGGCATACGCAGCACTCAGGCCAATGTCCACCACCTGCCATTCTCCTACGTACTCGGCCGACTGTGGCTGCACAAAAGCTAGTTTGGGGCACTGAAACGAAACCGTATAGTCGGGTTTGATAATGATGTCTGAAGGAGCGTTGGGGGTATCTGCAAAAAGCCCACTGGCAATGTCCACTGCGATGATGTTGGCCGAGGAAGCATTGATTTTTTGAATAACTTCGGCTAAAAGTCCTTGGGTAGGACGAGACAAACCCGAACCCAAAAGGGCGTCAATTACCAACGACTGTTGGGAGAAATTGGGAATTTCCGTGCTTTCTGTGATCCAATGAACGGTTGTCATTGGGTGAAGTCGTGCTAAATTTGTTTCAAAATCAGCTGACCCTTCCAAACTGTGCTTTACCACAAAGACGTGGACGTTGTAACATTTTTGGAGCAATAACCGTCCGATAACGAGACCGTCGCCGCCGTTATTGCCCATTCCACATACGACGTTGATGGTGCAACGGTCGTCAAATCGTTCGCAAAACCACTTGACAAAAGCAGTAGAGGCGCGTTCCATTAGCTGGAGCGAAGAAATAGGCTCGTGAGCAATGGTGTAAGCATCCCATGCCCGAATTTGGGGAACAGTAAATAGTTTCATTGGTTGACTTAGCTCAATTCCAAACCATCAAGCTCTTCGTATTCCGAATTGTTACTGATAAACTCAGGCACAACCGTTTTAAGGTACGTCACCATCAGGGCTTTATCGCCCTCACGAAGTGCTTTTTTGAGGTCTTGTAGCGCCGCCGAAATTTCCCCAAATGGTTGCTCATCGACTTGGGCAATCTGAATTTTGGGATGGTAGGTGGGCAGTGTATGTTCTTTGTCGCTGAGGAGTTCTTCGTAGAGTTTTTCGCCTGGACGCAGCCCCGAGTACGTAATCTGAATGTCTTTATCGACCCGTAATCCTGACAATTTTATCATCTTTTGGGCCAAGTCTGCGATGCGAACTGGTTCGCCCATGTCAAACACAAAAATCTCTCCGCCGTTGCCCATACTACCTGCTTCTAGTACCAATTGGCAGGCTTCGGGGATGGTCATAAAATACCGAATGACGTCGGGGTGAGTCACCGTAATGGGGCCACCTGCCCGTATTTGTTTTTGAAAAAGGGGTACAACGGAGCCGTTTGAGCCAAGTACATTGCCAAAACGGGTTGTGATAAAGCGCGTTCCTTTAAGAAAACGATGATTGAGACTTTGAACGTACATTTCCGCCAGCCGCTTGGTCGCGCCCATCACGTTGGTAGGATTGACGGCCTTGTCGGTTGAAATCATTACAAACTTTCTGACGTTGGTTTCAACGGATAAATCAGCGATGATTTTTGTGCCAAAAACGTTGACCTTCACAGCTTCGTAAGGATGTTCTTCCATCAATGGCACGTGTTTGTACGCGGCGGCATGAAACACAAACTGAGGCGTATATTGACGAAAAATATGCCGCATTCGCACTTCATCAGTGACGTCAGCTACTTGCACAATCACCCGCGTGGCATCGTCGAGAAAGCGGCGAAAGTGTTGCTTTAGTTCGTTTTCAAGGTCATATAGCCCTGATTCTGACTGGTCGATAAGAATCAAGGTTTCTGGTTTGAATCGAATGAGTTGCCGAACTATCTCACTACCAATTGACCCCGCCGCGCCAGTTACAAGGGCGATTTGCCCTGATAATTGGCGAATAATGTTTTGATTGTCAAGCAGAATAGGGTCACGTTCGAGCAAGTCTTCAATCCGAATGTTGCGAATGTCGTCCGAACGAAGCTGGTCGCCGTTGAGTCGTTCGTACATGGAAGGAACGACTTTGACGATGATGTCTTTTTTCAAAAACCGTTCGATGATTTGGTTTTTGCGGTGCGGTTTTATTTGATGAATGGCCAAAACGACTTCTAGGTCGCTGGGAATTTCGTCTTCCACAAAGCGTTTTATGGCTTCACTTTCGGGATAAACGGGTACCCCTTCAACGGTTTTGAAACTAAGAGAAGGGTTGTCGTCAATAAATCCGACAATCGTATATTTTTTATGTCGATTGCGGAGGAGGGTATTTTTTGTTAAAATTCCAAGCGTGCCTGCGCCATAAATCAACACGTTGACCTTCTCGCCAGGAGCATTGGCAATTAGGGTCTTGTAAATATTTTTAACCAAAAAACGACTCGAAATCATCACCGATAATGAAATAAAATACTCGATAATGAGGATTGAAATCGGGATGTAAAAAACCGCATTGTCGGTACTATGGCTCAAGAAAGTAGAACCAATGATGGTCAGGATACTACTGGCGGTGGTGGCTTTAAAAATGAGCGAAGCATCCTCGACGCTACTGTGCCGAACGATACCCGTGTAAGATCGAAAATAAAGAAAACAAAGCAAGCGATTGACCAACAACGCTACCAAATAGTACTTGTACAATGCCCAATTAATGTTGGAAACATTGAGGTTGAATCGTAAAATACAGGCAATGACGAAGGATCCAATAACCACGCCGCCGTCAATCGCTAAAATGAGATGACGTGATACAAAGTGGTTGGAATACTTGGTCAGAATACGTTCAATCATATTGGGTAAAGCGGACTTTTTCAAAAGTAAAAAATCATTTTCAATAAGCCTCACTTACTGACCCAGAATTTACTTTTCGTACAGCTGGCTAAGGGCTTGTTTTAGGTCATCAAATTGATAAGTGAAGTTGGTTTCGGTCTTGATTCGGTGATTGAGCACGTAATTTCCTCCAATGACTAAGTTGGCCATTTCTCCAAATACGGCTTTGAGCACAAAACTTGGAATGTTGGGCAACCAAAGGGGGCGGTCTAAGACTTCAGCTATTTGACGAGTGAGAACGGCGTTCGTCACAGGCGTGGGCGCTATGGCGTTATAAGCCCCTCGCCATGTGGGGTTTTCGAGGGCTTCGATGTACATTCGGCACAAATCGTCAATGTGTATCCACGAAGTCCACTGTTTGCCAGAAGCAAGTGGCGCACCTACGCCCCACTGAACGGGCAGCGCAATTTTGGGCAGCGCTCCTCCTTGCGTACTCAGAACGATGCCCGTACGGAGTTTTGTCGTACGAATCCCAATATTGTCAATCAGTTCGACGGCGTTTTCCCAATGCCGCGTTACGTGGGCCACAAAATCAGTTCCTGAAGGGGTTTGTTCGGATACACGCACATCGCCCGTGTCGGCCCCATAAAACCCAATTCCCGAAGCCGATACGCAAGCTTTGACGTCGTAGGGGCGCTCTTGAAGTTTACGCGCAATTAGTTCAATGCTTTTGGTACGGCTTTGAATAATCTCTTGTTTACGACTGGCAGTCCACCGTTGGTCAGCGATTCCAGCCCCAGCGAGATGGATGATGTAGTCGGCTTTACGAAGGGCGTCTTCTTCGATGAAATTTTTTTCAATATCCCAACGGTAAATTTTAACGTTGGGATTGTTTTGTTGTTTTCGGCTTAAATAGGCCACTTGATAGCCTTTTTCAAGGAGTAGGGTGGTAAGACGACGGCCAATCATGCCCGTTCCGCCAGTAATTAAAACAGTTTCCGCCATAGTGATAAAGATAGAGTATATTGAAGATAACTAACGGCGGAGGGGAATCGTTGCGGTAGGGGAATAAAAAATTGTCCAGTTTTTGGGACAAGTTTGGCACGATGCTTGTGTAAACAATAATTAATATAATAGAGTAGGGTAATTTGGCATTAGCCCCGTTTCATTGGAACGGGGCCATGTTTTTTTTTAAGGGGGAACAAGTTGTCTTTGAAAAACAGAACTTTTGTGGCTATTTTAGATGTTATCTAGGCTTATACTTCTTCTATTAATATGCCATTTGAAATCATTTCTACCTATCAACCTACTGGAGATCAGCCCCAAGCTATTGCACAGCTTGTGGAAGGTATTCACAACGGCGAACCTTCCCAAACGCTTCTTGGGGTAACGGGTTCTGGAAAAACATTTACCGTTGCCAATGTGGTAGCGCAGATCGATCGCCCTACGTTGGTGTTGAGCCATAACAAAACCCTCGCCGCACAGTTGTACGGAGAATTTAAACAGTTTTTTCCCAACAACGCGGTTGAGTATTTCATTAGCTACTACGATTATTACCAACCCGAAGCTTACATTGCAACGACCAATACCTACATCGAGAAAGATTTAGCAATCAACCAAGAGATTGATAAACTTCGGCTTTCGACGGTTTCGTCGTTGATGTCAGGGCGAAGAGATGTCTTGGTGGTGGCGTCGGTGTCGTGCATCTATGGCGCAGGAAACCCCGAGGAATACCGCAAAAGTATTGTGCGGGTAGGCGTTGGAGAGCAAATCACTCGTAATCAGTTTCTGTTTCGTTTGGTTGAAATTCTTTATAGTCGGACGGAAGCCGAATTTGCACGGGGAAACTTTCGGGTAAAAGGTGATACGGTCGATATTTATCCAGGCTATGCTGATTTTGCCTATCGTATCATTTTTTTTGGTGATGAAATTGAGGAAATTCAGCGTATCAATCCCGCCAACGGCAAAAAAATATCGTCCGAAAAGATGGTGGCCATTTTTCCCGCCAATTTATTCGTGACAGGAAGGGACGTTTTACTAAATGCAATTCGCCATATTCAGGACGATTTAGTAGCGCAAATTAGTTATTTTGAAAAAGAAGGGCGGTTGCTGGAAGCCCAGCGCATTCGTGAACGAACGGAGTTTGACCTAGAAATGATGCGCGAATTGGGCTACTGTTCGGGTATCGAAAACTATTCAAGGTATTTCGACAATCGAAAACCAGGCGAACGACCGTTTTGTTTGCTTGATTATTTCCCCGATGATTTCTTGCTTGTGGTGGATGAAAGTCACGTGACGATGCCCCAAATTCGTGCGATGTGGGGCGGCGACCGCTCCCGTAAAGAGTCGTTGGTCGATTTTGGGTTTCGTTTACCAAGTGCGATGGACAATCGACCGTTGACTTTTCAAGAGTTTGAAAACTTGGCAGGACAAACGATTTTTGTGAGTGCAACTCCTGCCGACTACGAACTCCGACGGACGGATGGTGTCGTGGTAGAGCAAATTATTCGTCCAACGGGCTTGCTTGATCCCGAAATTCAGGTGCGTCCGAGCCTCAATCAGATTGATGATTTGTTGGAAGAAATCGACAAACGTGCCAAGCGAAATGAACGCGTTTTGGTAACGACTTTGACCAAACGAATGGCCGAAGAATTGAGTAAATACTTGGAGCGGGTAGGCATCAAAGGCCGATATATTCACTCGGAGGTAAAAACCCTCGATCGGGTCGAAATCTTGCGTGATTTACGCTTAGGGGCATTTGATGTGCTGGTAGGAGTAAACCTTTTGCGGGAAGGTTTGGACTTGCCCGAAGTGTCGTTGGTAGCAATTATGGATGCCGATAAAGAAGGCTTTTTACGGGATATTCGTTCGCTCATTCAGACCATTGGGCGGGCGGCGCGAAACGAAAACGGAAAAGTGCTTATGTATGCCGACCGTATGACAGGCTCGATGCAAAAGGCCATTGAAGAAACCAATCGCCGTCGAGAGATTCAGATGGCGTACAATAGGGAACACGGAATTACGCCCAAAACGGTCTTCAAGAGCCGCGAGGCCATCATGGAACAAACGTCGGTGGCTGATTCAAAACCATCGGCAAAACGTTATTACGTAGAACCAGAAGAGGTTCGGGTAGCTGCTGACCCAGTGGTACAATACATGGCAAAACCCGAATTGGAAAAGCTAATTGCGGAAACACAGCGCAAAATGGAAGCCGCCGCCAAAGAACTCAATTTCTTGGAAGCTGCCCGTTATCGCGACGAATTGTTGCAATTGCGGGAGAAACTCAAAAAGGAATAAAAATCCGTCTAATAGAGCAAAGCCAATTCGCTCATTAAGTGCCAAGTCGTTCCTTGATTTCTTTGATCCGTTGCTCCTTTTTGGGTTGTCGGTATTTTTGGGCAAAGGGAGTATGGTATTTGTGCGCTTCCAAAAACTTGATTTGAATTTCGTCCCATTTTTGGCGGTCGTGGAGCATGTCCATGTTTTGAAGTTCTTGAAATAAACTTTCGCTAATGGGGTTAAAATCGCTACGTCCCAAATAGTCTAAATCGGCGTCGCACAAGATTTTTTCGAGCATAGTCAGCGGTTCTTGGGGGACTTTTGTGGCCATAATAAGTCCACTAATAAGCTCAATTTCGATACTGGTAAAGCCAAAATTTGGAAGTAGTACCTTGGCCATTTCAATGCCTTTCTCTTCGTGTCCTTGGTAGGTTTCGGTAAAGCCTATATCGTGAATAAGGGCGCCAGTAAGTAATAGTTCGGCCTCGGGCTCTCTGAGCGAAAGCCGTTTAATATACTGACGACAAACCAATAGCACATCACGGACGTGGTGAATCCCGTGGTAGGTAAGCTTGGGTGAGAGCTGCTGCGAAAGCTCGGCTAACACAAACCGTCGAAGTTTTAAAAATCGCTCAAAAGGTGCCATCGGTTCAAAGAAAATAACGCTGGGAAGAGTGTTGGTTGCGACAAATTACTGAAAAGTCGTATTCTATCAAATCTTTGCGCCGCAAACTGCTATTTTTGTGCAAAATTTCAATGAAATTAACCATGTTTGACCCAATAAAACTCCATTCCGAACTTGTCTTTCAAACTGCTCGCAGTGGAGGCAAGGGTGGGCAAAATGTCAATAAAGTCGAGACCAAAGTTGAACTGCGTTTTGACGTCTCGCAATCGCTGCTATTGACCGAAACCGAACGCGCGCTTTTACAACAAAAATTAGCCAATCGTTTGACGACCGAGGGCGTGTTGGTGTTGACGCACCAAACCGAACGTTCTCAGTTGGCCAACCGCGATAAAGTAGTCAAAAAATTTAACGACCTTATCAAAAAATGCTTTGAAGTAGCCAAACCCCGCAAAGCAACTAAACCCTCTGCCGCAGTGATAGAAAAACGCCTGAAAGAAAAACAGCGGCAGTCAGACACCAAAGCAATGCGTCGAAAAATTACGGAATAAATGACAGAAAATAGCTTTGATATTCAGCAACTTAATGATTTTGAGGCCATCCGAGATTTAGGTTCTCGAACGTATTTTCCTCATTATACGCACTTGTGGTATGACACCCAAGGGATAGAATGGTACATGGAACGCTGCTTTGGGGATGATGCGCTTAAGGCCGATTTTGAAAATCCTCATTTATTGTATTTTACAGTACGGCTCAATGGCGAAAATGTGGGTTTTCTTAAACTTGTGAAACACAAAACACCGTTTGAAAATCAGCCGAAAGAATCGTTTTTGTACCTCGAAAAAATCTATTTCCTCAAAAAGGCAACAGGACTTGGGCTGGGGCAAAAAGCCATGGCTTGGGTAGATGAACAAGCGCGCCAATGGGGTATCAACAAGGTTTGGTTGATGGCCATGGATTCGTCCCTAAAAACGATTCAAAGCTACGAAAAAGCAGGTTTTGTTAAAATCGCAACAACACGCCTTGACGATGAAGTGTTTTGTCGGCTACGCGCAGAGCTCCGAGGCATGGTGGTGCTGCAAAAAGAGCTGTTCTGAAAAACCACCCCTTCGCTTTTTTATTCTCCCGAAAACCCGCACATTTGCGGTATGGATATACGTGATTACATTCGTTTGGCCCTTGCCGAAGACGTAGGCGATGGTGACCATACTTCGCTCTCGACCATCCCCCGTGATGCGGAGCGACGGGCGCGCTTGCTCGTAAAAGAAGACGGTATTGTGGCAGGTGTTGAGGTTGCCAAAATCATTTTTGAAGAAGTGGACCCGCTGTTGGAGGTAGAAGTGTTTATCAACGACGGGCAAGCCATCAACAAAGGCGACATCGTGCTTCATGTCAGTGGAGATGCGCAGTCAATTTTGAAAGCAGAACGACTGGTACTCAATACAATGCAACGAATGAGCGGTATTGCTACTTACACCCATTCGCTGGTACGTCTTTTGGATGGCTTGCCAACCAAACTACTGGATACGCGCAAAACGACGCCTAATTTTCGCCTATTTGAAAAAATGGCGGTTAAAATTGGGGGAGCTGTGAATCACCGATATGCGTTGTACGACATGATTCTTATCAAAGACAACCACGTGGACTATGCTGGAGGAATAGAGGCGGCCATTAACCAAGCCAATGCGTATTTGCAACGCACGGGAAGACAGCTACAGATTGAAATTGAAGTGCGCAATCTTGCGGAGTTAGAACAAGTGTTGCAGATTGGACAGGTTCAACGCATCATGCTCGACAACTTTAGCCTCGACGACCTTCGCACGGCTGTTCAACGAGTGGCTGGAAAATACCCTACCGAAGCCTCAGGTGGAATCAGGGAAGAAACACTGCGTGCCGTAGCTGAAACGGGGGTCGATTATATTTCGTGCGGAGCTTTGACGCACCAAATCAAAAGCTTGGACTTGAGCCTAAAAGCATATTAGCACACCATCCCGAAAGTTTTTTTACTTTCGGGATGGTTGTTAGAAAATTACCGAAGTACTTTAAACGTAATTCCTACCAGCAACATATCTGAACGATACCGAAAACGGCGCACATCGGCAACAAGCTGTTTGTTGGACGTGCGGTACTCGTTGGTATTGAAGACATAGCCAGCTTTTAGCCCCAGCCGTTCGGTAATGTGTAAACGGGCATAAATTTCGGTCGTGAGGTTGCCAACTGCATTGTCGCCAAGGAGTTGTACATTGGACGAAGTCGGCTTTGCTTGTTGATAAGTCTGGTGTAAATTGAGCGAATCTACTTTGTTATATCCTACTGTTGAAGAATAAAAGCCCGACTTTTTGCCTCCGAGGGCCAGCCCAAGAATGTCGGCATTTACGCCAATATCTACCTTATCAAAAACCGAAAGCTGTATCCCCAGGTTAAAATTAAAAGAAGTAATACCCGCCGATACTTGCAACGTATCAATGTTTCGCAGCAGTAATGGAGCGCTCAAGGCGCTGAAACCCGTTTTTCCACGAGATTGAGAGGCGGGGGCAGTGATGAAAGGGAGGTTATTCCCACGAAAATGAGTGCCCCGTATGCCCCAACCGACTTGAAATACCCCCTTTCGGTCAACTTTTAAGTACTGATGGTACTGAGCATTGGCAGACCAGGCAGCGGTGTTCCATGCACCTGCTACATCTACGTAAGAGACGAGGCGGGCAGTGGTTTGGGCAAATGTGGTGGATGAGAAAGCAAAAAGCAATGCGCTTAATGACGAATAGAGTAGAAATTTTTTGTTCATGAATTGAGGAAAAAGACGTGACGGCGTGATAGAACCGTAAGTTGTACAAAAAAACATCTTTCTCCGCCAAAGGCCAATAATAGCGATTGTTTTTTCGCTTTAGACCTAAAAAAGCCGAAAACAAGTGTTTTCGGCTTTTTCCTTCTAACCTAACCTATGAGAAAAAGTTGGCACTTTTGAGTGCTAATTCAACCAAACCCGTTACAAAGGTCGCGGCTAAAGCTGAGAAATTTTAGCGTAGAAATACGCGTTTTTTTCTTGCGTATCTATACCTATTAAAATTTATTTAACGGTTTGGACTTCCCTGACTAGTAGTATATCTTGCAAACTTGTTCCACAAATAATAGCCCTACAAACTTCATGGAAAAAGCTGGTAAAATATTCTCTGTCAAAGAAATAGCACTTGGACGTAAAAATTTTGAAGCAAAACACCAAAGCCCAAAAAGCATACGTAAAGCCGAATACTTTAGCCGTGAGATACTTGAAACACTGCTCAAAGTAGAAGGCTGCGACGGGATTCGGATTTATTATGGCCATGCCCCCGAAAACAAAGAAGGCGAAATTGATTTTTCGATTGTGGGTAACGAACAGCCACGCTTGTTTTTGGTACCCGTTCAAATTGGCCAAGATGGCCTTGGCCGCGACATGAAATTTAAAATTGACACCACTGGCGAAAAAGATGGAGAAGGTGAGCCAGGTGGCGCTGGTGGGGGAGTCCCTTGTCCCAACTTCTGTAATCCATAACAAGGATGACTCAACGACTTATATCTCATGTAGCTGATTTTAGTGTGCTAATTCCAGTGGTTTTTGCTTTATTGTTGTTTAAAACAATGGCAATCACCCACTTGGATAAGACCAGTAAGATTGTCTTGGTATTTGTACTATTAACGTTGTTGCGGAATCTTATAACGTCTATTTTAGCACGAATAGGCATTTTCAATATTTACATCTATAATTGGTACAATTTAATCAGTTTCATCGTAGTAGCGGTTTTGTATTATTTAACTTTTCAGAACCGCTACTTCAAAGGGCTTGCGCTATTGTTATTGTTGGTTTCGGTAGGTATAGCGTGTTTGGATCTACAGTCATTGTTAGATGTCAATACTATAAGTTTTAATAGCTTTTCCTATCATGCTTCTGGAAGTTTTACCATACTACTAATTCTTATTTATTATTTTGAACTCCTCAAATATTTACCCGAACCTAAGCTAGGCTCATCGCCATTGTTTTGGTTTAGTTCTGGGGCGTTATTTTATTATTCTGGGACTATATTTTCGTACATTTTTATTAATAATACTTTCAACGATTTGAAATTAAGAGACCAATACTGGGTAGTAGATGCCTTGTTATCGGTTGTATTCAACATCTTCTTAGCAGTAGCCATTTGGTACATGAAACCTCGACCCAGTTAGAGGCTATGGCTATATTAAAGAGAAATATATGCCGTTTACTAAAAAAGTATAGCTCACCTCGTTTTTCTCCGTATTTTTGACAGTATATAATGCCAGTCGTTTTGCCCCTTCACTATGGAGCCGTCTTATACCATTGTTATTGGGACAAGTATCATGCTTATCATGGCAATGTTTATTGTCGTGTTTGTGATGTATTACCAACGCAAACAGATTGAGCAGCGAATACGCGTCAAAGATATGGAGGCGGAGTTTCAACGGAAACTCTTAGAGGTTTCTATGGCCTCTACGGAAGCCGAACGGCGGCGCATTGCCCAAGATTTACACGATGATATCGGGGCACTTTTGTCTGTTACAAAGCTAACATTCAATGCGTTGTATAGTCAGTTGGGCTCCAAAGAACAAGCCGAACGCCTCGCCCAACAAGTACGTGAGGCCCTCGACGAAACCATTAGCCACGTTCGTCGTATTAGCCGCGAGTTAGTTCCTACTACTTTAGAGCGATTTGGGTTAGCGGCTGCCATTCAAGAGTTTGCGGCTAGAAGTAATTCCCATCATGCCTTGAAAGTGACGTTTGATTGCCTTGGAGATGAAGAGTTTCGGTTGGAATCTCGTACAGAATTGATGCTATACAGGGTAGTACAAGAACTGATTAACAATGCCCTCAAGCATTCGAATGGACGGAATGTTCACATACAGATTGAACTCCCTCCGCGACAATTTTGCATTGTTGTGGAAGACGATGGACTGGGGTTTGACCTTAATGATGTGCGTTTGCGGCCATCACCTGGGTTAGGACTCGACAGCATTGAGGGGCGATTGCGGGTAATTAGCGGAAAAGTTGATTACGAAACAGGCCTGAATAAAGGATGCCGAGTGGTGGTGAGGTTACCTAAGTTTACGCCCTTGAACTCGCCGCTTTCTCCCGAAAAAATAATAGTAAAGTAATACACATTTACAGCACGGACAGATGAATAAGATAAAACTCGTGATTGCCGATGATCACAACCTTTTTCGTAAAGGAATGACTGCAATGTTGAATCAAATTCCTGATTTTGAGTTGATTGGTGAGGCGGCAAACGGAAAAGAATTGTTGGAACTCTTAGAAAAAGTAACTCCTGACATTGCGTTGTTGGATCTACAAATGCCCATTATGGATGGGGTAGAGGCGACTGAACAAATTCAACAACATTTTCCGAATTTACGAGTAATCATTGTGTCGATGCACGAGGAAGATCGTTTTATTATTCATTTGTTGGAAAAAGGCGTCAATGGGTATTTGTTGAAAGACTCGGAGCCTGGAGAAGTAGAAAATGCCATACGGCGCGTCATGGCGGATGGTTTTTATTACAGTGATTTTGTGTCAAAAGCGCTGCATCGTAAAGTAATTACCCGTGCCAATCCACCAGCACCGTTGTTTAACAGCAAAATTCAAATTTCGCCCCGTGAAATGGAAGTGTTACAGCTACTATGTGAAGGGCTTTCTACGCTCGAAATTAGCGAAAAACTATTTGTAAGCCCTCGCACAGTGGAGGGACACCGCTTACGGCTTCTCGAAAAAACGGGAACCAAAAACACGGCGGGCTTGGTAGCTTACGCCTTCAAAAACGACTTGTTGTAGTAAATACCACGTCAAACCTCTAATGAAGGTTTGACGTGGCAAAAGTTGTTATCCAAATGCTTCGTTGAGATCAGGTAAGTGCCCAAGCTGATGCAAGGTTGTGATATGAGAGCGTAATGCTACAGCAAACGTAGGATTTTCAAGATAAGGAACCCCAAATTCTTCGGCTGTTTCTTTGACAATATGCGAAATGGCAGGGTAATGTACGTGCGAAATTTTAGGAAAAAGATGGTGTTCGACCTGAAAATTAAGCCCACCAACGTACCATGAAAGCCATTTATTGTCGCGCGAAAAGTTGACTGTCGTATTCATTTGATGAATCGCCCAATCATTTTCAATTTCACCTCTTGAGTTAGGTTGTGGATGCGTAGTGCCTTCTACCGAATGGGCTAGCTGGAAAATAGTCGTTAAAATAATTCCACCAATAAAGTGCATCAGCAGAAAACCCGTAATTAATGTTTGGGTTGGTACTTCAAATACAAACAGAGGAATCCCAAGAAAAACGGCAAAATAGCCGATTTTGGACAAAATAATCTTACTTAGTACGACAATGTTCTGGGAACGTGTGTTGGTATTGACGCCGTTGGCGGTATAAGTAAAAAAGTTAACAAAGTCCTTCGCAGTTACCCAATAGAGTGTCAAGATTCCGTAAAAAAGAAAAGCGTATATCCATTGAAACTTGTGGAAAGGTTTGATGGGCGTATGTGGCGAAAACTTGAGAACGAGTTTGTCTTTTATGTCTTCATCAAAGTGAATTACATTGGTGTACATGTGGTGCAGGACGTTGTGCTGTAGCTTCCAATTAAAAGGCGATCCTCCTAACATGGTGATGAAAATAGCACCCATCCACTCGTTCACTGTTTCATTTTCAGAATAGGCACCGTGACAGGCATCATGCATGACACTCATCCCAATCCCCGCAAGGCCAACACCCATCAATGCCCAAAGTACCATGCTCAGGGCAAATGGAGGCTGTACGTACAAAAACAAACAAAAAGGGACGGTATAAATTGCAGTAAGTACTATCGTTTTGACAATCAGCGTCGTGTTGGAATATTTAGAAATCTTCTGATCTTTAAAATATGCGTCAACTCTTTTTTTGAGGGTAGAGAAAAATTGGTTTTTGTCTTTGTTAACGAAACGAATTTTTTTAGCAGGATTCACAATGATTAATGGAGGTTTAGAGATATTCATTATTTGAAGTAAAGGTAGAGACTTACGGCCGTAACTACTAATAATTAATAAAAATAGCTTGCCGCTCAGTATAGAAAATGACATTTATCGTATGAAATCGTGACAAAAAGCGTGTACTTTGCGTCAAAACAGAAACATACGAAAACAATGAAAAAAGTACTAATAGTAGCTATTTTAGGCTGGTTGGCTGGCTACTCAACACAAGCACAGACAGTATTGCCTGGTAAACAAGACATTGACAAGTCCACTTTTGAAGGATTGTATGTCACAACCAAAATTGAAGAAAAATACCTAGGCCAGTACTGGGAGTCGTATTTGAAGCAATATGGCAAGGTCAATAGCTCTCGGGGAGGGGTGTATCGGGCACCTGCGGCCAATATCAGCAGCATATCGGCGTCGCCAGTCAATCTATCGAGCCAAGTTTCATCCAAAAAAGGGCTTTCGCAAGTGTTTATTTACTTGGATTTGGGCAACGGTTCGTACGTGACACAAGGCACGAAAGGCTACGCAGAAGCGGAGTCATTTTTGAAGAAATTTGCCGAAGATGCCATTTTGTATGATGATGCTCGCGTGGCTGAAGAAGCCATGAAAGAGTCGGAAAAGTCGTTTTCTAAACTAACTCGTAAAGGCGAATCTCTCAAAAAGGACATTGAAAAAACCGAAAAAGAGCTCGCTAACCTCAAGAAAGATTTAGAAATAAATCAGAAAGATGTAGCAACGTCGCAGACAGACCTAGAAACGAAGAAAAAGGTATTTGAGGAGGCAAAAGCCAAAATTCCCGCAAAACAATAATCCGTAAAACCGTGAAAAGGGTTGCTCACAACCCGACAAAACTGTGGAGAGGGTTGTGAGCAACCCGACCAAAATGCAGGAATACAAGAAAGCCAACGATTTAGAGCAAATCGTTGGCTTTCTTGTATTCACGGGGTGTTTTACCCGTCACAGCCTTGAATGTTTTGGTAAAATGCGAAAGATTATTGAATCCGCTGCTGTAACAGACATCTGTCACAGAGTGGTTTTGAACGAGCAGTTTGCTTGCTTGTTTGATGCGGTATTCGTTGACAAAATCGGTAAAGGTCATTTGGGTAATTTTTTTGAAATACCGACAAAACGACGGCACCGTTAGGTTGGCCAAATCAGCCACTGTTTGAACATCAATTTCGTATTGATAATGTTGCTCAACGTACCCATAAATCTGCCGAATGCGTGCTTCTTCGCGGTGGCTGTGCTCGTAGCTAATGCCGTTGATTTTTAGTAGATTATACTCTTTAGAGGTAGCCAATTTTTGCAAAATAATCAACAGTTGAATCAGGCGCTCAAAGTGACCGAGCTGGGGAAGGGTAAGCATAAGATTAGCGACTTCTTGTCGGGTTTCACCAAAAAAGTTAAGCCCTTTTTTAGATAACTCAAAAAGGCGATTGACGTCCTGTAACTCAGGACTTTGAAGAAAAGATTCGCCAAGAAAGGTGTCGCGTAGCTGCACCACAATCTCTTCATGTTCGTAATCTGCGCCGTACCCAAAATTAAGGTGAGGAACGTTGGGGCCAATAAACATCAATTCGCCTTCTTCAAAATGCGAAAGGTGCTGCCCAATGTGCCGTTTTCCAGAGCCTTTATGGATATACACAATTTCGTATTCGGGGTGTTGGTGCCAAAAAAAACGGTCTTCGTGCGAGCGCCAATGCAGTACTTTGAACGAACTGCCTCGGTCGGGAGTGATGTTTTCGTACTCGGTTTTCATGCTTGATTATCGCGGGTTATCGCTCACTTTGTATCAAAATGATAATTAAGCACAAATTAAAGCAAAAACCGAATAATAATTTCGTTTAAGATTTACAGATATTTGCACTCAGATTACAGATATTGACTTTTCTCACAAAAACCTACGATGATATAGAGAGCGGCTTAGGCCGCTTTTTTTATGGCCTTTATCTTCAATTTGCTATGTTGGTTTTGACTTGTATCTTTGTAAGTGTTCAAAAAGTGCCCTTACCATTTTGGGGATGATGAACGCTTGGTTAAGGTGTTTGTACTGCATTTAGGAGTGTATGAAAGTCTCTACAAGTCAGCCATTTGCGATTGTTTACTCGCTGTTTCAGCATCAGTATCTTGGGTATTTGTTTGGTTCGTATATGGTCCAAATCAATTCCAAAAACGAACTGACGCTGCTGAATCAGATTGTCTCTACCAAAAATGTGAATGAATTCGCGGCTGGTTTGGATGCTGTTGATTTTGAGTTAGTCAAATTGATTGAGGATACCCAGCAAGATCACATTCTCAAGAAATTCAATCCCAAAAAACTGTCGGCGTTCGACTTCTTCCAAAAGGTGTATGACCCCCAAAAAGGGGACAAATTGCTGCAAGAGACCATTAGTGATTACATTGAGCGGCGCAAAGTAGAGATTCTTGACAAGCTGACAGAAAAACGGATGTTTGTGATGGGAAGCGATAATAACCCTGCATGGATGCCCATTGAACGAATGCCCGACAAAGCCAAAGTGTTTTTTCATTTTGTACGAAACGAAGAAAATACGCATTATTTTCCCATTATAAAATACGACACAGAGCGGCTTCAAATTAGGCATCGAAACGCCATGTTGATTTGTGATGAACCAGCTTGGCTATTGATTGACAATAAGTTGTATCATTTTGATAAAAGCGTGGATGGAAAAAAAATCCGTCCGTTTCTTTCAAAGAACCATATTGTTATTCCGCGAAATGTGGAGGAGCAATATTATCGAAAATTCGTTGCTCCCCTGATTGCCAGTTATGAGGTTTATGCCCAAGGGCAAGGCTTCGAAATCAGGTACGAAAAGGAGGCGGTGGTGCCTGTGTTGACGATTACCGAACAAACGACGTTGGTTAAATCGGGGTCGTTGACGATGTTCAATGCGCAGGACAACTCGGAGTCTGCCTTAGTCACCGAAGATTACGACCAGAGCCAAGTGGTTTTTGAGTTGTCGTTTCAATACGGACAGTTTAATTTTAAGTTTGACAGCTTTGCTAATCATGCCAACGTAAGCCTTGAAAAACAAGGAGATGATTACATTTTCCATAAAGTAAGACGCAACGTTGGGTTTGAGAAAAACATCCTTCTTCGCCTCAAAGAATGGGGATTGGTGATGGGGCAAGGCCGCAGTGTTGTGTCTAAAAATCAAGCATTTGAATGGATTCAGACGCATAACATTACGTTGAAAGATGCAGGAATTCTTTTGCAGCAAACAGCAACGGAATCAAGTGCCAAACGCTATTTTCTGGGTTATTCGTCGATTGATATTACGTTTGAAGAATCGCGGGATTGGTTTGATGTGTATGCCAAAGTACGTTTTGGGGAATTTGAAATTCCGTTTGTGAAGCTCAAAAACCTGATTTTAGCCCGAAAACGGGAGTTTACTTTGCCCAACGGAGAAGTAGCAGTCATTCCAGAGGCATGGCTGACGAAGTATTCTGAACTGTTTGCTTTTACCGAATACGATGCCGAAAGTCATCAGCTTACGCTCCGAAAACACCACCTAGCGCTGGTGCAAGAATACGCCGAAGATAGCCTCGCTAAGGTGGTGATGAATCGGAAATTGGAAAAATTGCGTGATTTTGATGAAATAGATGAGCAGCCACTTCCTGAGGCGTTTGTTGGAACGTTGCGACCATACCAAAAAGCAGGTTACGATTGGATTATTTTTTTGAGTCAGTATCGTTTTGGGGGCTGCTTGGCCGATGACATGGGGCTCGGGAAAACCGTGACGACCCTAGCCATGTTGCAGCGACAAAAAGAAATGGGCGCCGACCGACCGTCGTTGCTGGTGATGCCAACGTCGTTGTTGTACAATTGGGAATTGGAGGCACGGAAGTTTACACCGCAGCTGCGGGTTTTGGTCTATAAAGGTACTTACCGCGAAAAAGATACTACCCGTTTTGACGATTACGACCTCATACTGACTTCTTACGGCATCGTTCGCATTGATGTTGAACTGCTCAAATATTACCGATTCAATTACATCATTTTGGACGAATCGCAGGCGATTAAAAACCCTTCGTCGCACGTGACAAAGGCCGTGATGCAGCTGGAGTCGAATTTTCGACTGATTTTGACGGGGACGCCGTTGGAAAACACAACGATGGATTTGTGGACTCAAATGACCTTTGCTAACCCTGGGCTTTTGGGCAGCCAGTCGTATTTCCGTTCTCATTTTCAGGTACCGATCGAAAAACAAAACGATGCGCAACGCACCCAAAAGCTGTATGCCCTGATTAAACCGTTTTTGCTTCGTCGGCACAAGTCGCAGGTGGCGCTAGACTTGCCTCCCAAAGTGGAAAGTGTTCATTATTGTGAAATGTCGGAAGAACAAGAAAAACGTTACGAAGAGACCAAGTCGTACTACCGAAATTTTATCCTGGAACACATCGAAGAGGAAGGAATGGCCAAATCGCAAATGGTTGTTTTACAGGGGTTAACCAAACTCCGACAACTGGCCAATCATCCCCGAATGGTGGACGAAACGTACGACGGGGCATCGGGTAAACTAGAAGAGATAGAAGCAAAACTGGAAGAATTGGTCAGCGGAGAGCATAAGGTCTTGATTTTTAGTCAATTTGTGCGCCATTTGGCTATTTTGGAAAAAACCTTGCATCATCAGAAAATTAAGTATGCTTATCTCGATGGAAGTACTGTCAATCGACAAGCACAAGTAGAGCTGTTTCAGCAAGACGAATCGGTGAAAGTGTTTTTAATTTCGTTGAAAGCGGGTGGGGTAGGGCTTAACCTGACGGCCGCAGATTACGTCTTTATTTTAGACCCTTGGTGGAATCCCGCGATTGAAGCCCAGGCTGTGGATCGCGCGCACCGAATTGGGCAACAGCGCACAGTTTTTACGTATAAATTTATTACCAAAAACTCGGTAGAAGAGAAAATATTGGATTTGCAGCGAAGTAAACAAAAGTTGTTCAATGAGTTGATTACCAACGAAGAAGGGTTTGTGAAGTCATTGAGTAAAGAAGATATTTTGGAGTTGTTGGCCTAGCGAATTAGCAGGAGTTTTCCGCGTATAGCGTGCCCTTGGGGGGCTGTTTGGATAACAAAAGCGTAGCCGCCAACGGGCAACGGAACTTCGTTATAAAAACCGTCAAACACGGCCTTTTTTCCCGAATCAGAGTAAAAAATAGCTTCTCCCCAGCGATTATAAACCGTGACTGTCGCTTCGGGAAATTCTTCCAAACCACGTATGAGCCAAGTGTCGTTGATGCCATCGCCGTTGGGGCTAAAGGCGTCAGGGATGTGCACGCCTTTCATGATGCCAATGGTGATTTTATCGATAGCAAAACACCCATTAGCATCGGTTACTTTGAGGGTATAGGTGGTAGTTTTGTGGGGTGAGGCCGTTGGAGAAGCAGTTTGCGTGTTGTCTAGGTCAGTGGGGGGGCTCCATTGATAGCTGTAGCCCGAAGTGCCGCCATTTTTGTTTAATTGAATGCTGCCATTTTCGGCTAAGTCTTGGTCGGTGCCAAGTTCTAAAGTAGGCCCTGCTAAGACTTCGACTGTGTGTTTGGCCAAACCATCTACGCACGTACCAGTCTGTTTGAGCGAATACGTGATTTCGTGTTTTCCTGCGCCAGCTTGTTGTGGGACAAACTTGTTGGGAGCAAGAACCCCTTTTCCGCTGAAAGTACCACCTGCGGGTGTGGCAATCAAGAGGAGGGCGGTTGTATCGTTGCCACATCGTACAGGAATGGGTTGTATCCTAATCGAAGCAGCGGTAAATGCCTTAATTTCTACGGGTTTAGATTGACCCGTGCAATTGTTTGCGTCAGTGATTTTGACTGAATAGTTGCCTATTTGATTGATAACCAAAGAATTATTGGTGGAATTGGGGATGGGTAAACTATCAAGCAACCATTGATATGTTACATTTTTGTCGGAAGGGGCTGCGGTTAAAGTGAGTGGCGTGCCTGGGCAAAATAGCCCAGATGGATTGGAAGAGGTAGCAACTACGCTTGGATTGGGTACAACCTTAATGGCTGTGACCGACGATTCGCCTGCGCCACATGCACTTTTTCGGGTGACTTTTACTTTGTAATTCCCTTGGTCTTTGACAACCAACACCGAGTCTTTGCTACCTGCCAGCAGTTGGTCATCTTTGTACCACTCAAAAGAAGTATTTGGAAGATTGGCTCCTGCATTGAGTTGCACCGATTTCCCTTCGCAGAGGGTGGTTGGCGCTGCTACATTTGGCCGCCCAACCTCAGAAACGCGAATGACTGCGGGGGGGATAGACACACATTCTTCTACTTCAATTTGGTACTCGCGGTAGGTTTCGCTGAGTTTGACTCCCGAACGGCTGTGTTGGAGTAAAAAACCAATTGAATAAACCCCCACTTTAGTAGGTTTGGCCGAAACAAGAATGTTGGTAAGACCCTGACTCGTAAAAATATTGGGGGCAAGCGGAGGGAGAACAAAGTTGCCACCTGGGAGCATCTGATTTTCTGAAAAGCCAGCTTTCCAGCTTACTTTTTGGTAAGGAATTTGACCGCTGGCTCCCGTAAATGGGGCTGTATTTGAGACAACTAAATTAAAGCTTGACCGAGTAAGCCCCGATTTTAGTGGTTCAGAAACCACCTGAAGGCTAAAGTTCGTTTCTTGATTTGCACAAAAAAAGTTGTACGATTGAGGTACCCACTGTGGGGTGGTTTTTCCTGCTTCGGCAGGCTCAAAATATTCCCATAAATAAGCGGGTGAAAACCAATGGTACAGAACAATCTGCGATGAAATAATGTTGTCAGTGGGATTGCGCGGGCCAACGGGGCTGTTTACAATGTAGTAGCCTTCAGGGTCGTTATAATCTTGGGGTTTTAATACCAAATTGTAATTGTAGCGGACAAAAAGATACTCGACTTTTTTGCTTTTATCACAAGACAACGAGAAACTTGAAGCACTGACATCGTTACTTTTGTCGGCCGTATATTCTTGCATGAGTTGATTGTCTTTTTTACGATACAGTCCAAACCGAAGCTGGGCGGGAAGGGCATCGTAGCCTGCTTTATCCGTGAAAAAAGTACAACCTACCCCGTAAGCATAAGGAATATTGTTATTGATGGTACGACGGTCTATTTGTCCACCGTAAATACGTTGGGCGTATGCGGAGCCAAAACTGGCCAATAAAACGAGAAGAAACCCAACGAGATTGCGCATTACTTTGGTTAAGGACTATTATTAAAATCAAATGTATCTAAAAATCTACTAACAGGTAATATCCAAGCAGTTATTAAGTTTTATGCAGCCACTTACACTCGACTTCTATCAAAAATACGATACGTTAACCCTCGCCCAAAGGTTGCTTGGCTGTACGTTGGTACATCAACATCAAGAGGGTACTACAGCAGGCATCATCGTCGAAACGGAGGCTTATCTGACTGGCGATCCCGCGTGTCATGCGTACCGAAGGAAAACAAAAAGAAATGCCGCAATGTTTGGCCCTGCGGGAACGGTCTATGTGTATCAAATTTACGGAATGCATTATTGTGTCAACATCGCAAGTAGCGACGAAGGGGTGGGCGAAGCGGTGTTGATTCGGGCCTTGGAACCAACCGAAGGTATCGAGCTCATGGAAGAAAGAAGGGCAGAGGGAATGTCGAGGGGAGAGTGCAGAATGTCGAATGGGGGGCCTGTTCGACACTCTACACTCTCCCCTCGACACTTATGCAATGGTCCTGCCAAGTTGGTGAAAGCCATGGGAATCAGCATTGAAGAACACAATGGTTCTTCGCTTTTGACAGGCAATCTGAAAATTTATCCGTCGGTACTAAAGGAGTTTGAAATGGTAACCACTACGCGTATTGGCCTTACCAAAGGCGCTGATTTGCCGTATCGTTTTTATGTGGCAGGAAATCGTTTTGTGAGTCGCAAGTGAGGTATAGCCTTTACAAACTAGCTCTGACGAGTTTGGCACCTTCGCACATGGCTTTTAATTTTTGTTTGGTTGCCCAGCGCGCCGTCTGACTCATTCCACAGTCGGGGGCGATGGCCAGTTTTTCGGCAGGAACGTACGGCAATACCTTCCGAATGCGCTCGGCGACGTCTTCGGGCGTTTCGATGTAATAACTTTTCACGTCAATCACGCCCACTGCTACGTCTAGTTTTTCGGCAAATCGTTCCAAAAGATGCACATCGGCAAAGTTGAGGACGGTCATTTCAGAATGCAGTTCATCGACAGTCATGTCCAAAAAATTGGGCAACATAGGAGCTAGGGTTTTCTTACCAACCGAACGGCCTTTATAATTGCCAAAGCAGAGGTGCATCGAAAGGCGCGTTTTCCCCACGGCAGGTGCAACGGTTCGGTTGAAAATATCGACAAATCGCTGGGTATCTTCTCGGTAGGCGTAACAACTCATGGAGGGTTCGTCCACGCAAATTTCGGGAACGCCCAAGGCCACCAATTCTTCAATTTCTTTCCGTACAAGGGGCAAAATAGCTTCGGTCACTTCCCAACGGTCTTTGTACAAATGCCCTGGATTCAAACGCCCCGACAAGGTATAAGGCCCAGGAATCGACATTTTAACGCGTTGGCCTTCGGGGGCAAGGCGTTTTAGTCGTTTGTACTCTTCCACCACTCCGAGCCCCTTGGGCGCTGTTAGGGGCTCTACAATGCTGTTTTTGCCGCGTTGGTCGTGGGCGGGTGGGCCGTATTTTCTGGTTTCTGAACTATCGTTCTGAATGCCATTGATAAACCCATAAAATGATAGGTTAAAATCAAGGCGGGTTTGCTCGCCGTCGGTGATGACGTCAAGCCCTGCGCTTACTTGGTCGTGAATGGCCGTAATGACCGCATCGTCAATCATTTCGGCGATGTCGGCGGGGCCAAATTTATCGAGGTTCATGCTCGCAAATTCGAGCCAACCAGGAAACGGCATCGAGCCAACGACGGTGGTTTTTATGGGGTGAGGTTGCATGGTTCTGAGTTTAGAATTTTACTGTTTAGGGTTATTTATTCATAGCCATTGGTACATGACGTGGGCATCGACGAGGCCAAGCTGCGCGTGTCGATAGGCTTTGGGAAGAGTACCGATAATATCAAACCCACATTTTTGCCATAAACGCACGGCGGTTGTGTTGGTGGAAATGACGCAATTAAATTGCATGGCAAGAAAACCCAATCGCTTGGCTTCGACGAGCGAGAAGCGGCACATTTGTTCGGCGACGCCTCGGCCTCGTGCTTCGGGATGGACCATGTAACCTGCGTTGACAACGTGATTTCCCAAGTCAGGCTGGTTTGCTTTTAGAAAAAACGTGCCGACGATTTCGCCGTTTTCTTCGGCGGCGTACGCATGTTTTTCGGGGTCAAACCAAATTCCTAGCATTTTGTCGCGCGATGAGTTAGGGGCGTACATGTAAGTATCTCCCGCCCGAATCACGGGTTCGATGATGGCCCAAAGGGCTTCTTTATCAGTGGGAAGGACAGGGCGAATTTTTAAGGTCATGGCATTAAAAAGAATCACTGACGTAGCTTGGGATACCTACTTTCTGGTACATTTTGGAAAGACGGTGAGCGTGCTCGTCGTAGGCAGCTTCAAACAGTTCAGCGGCGCGTTTGCTTCCGACCACCGCAGCGGCGCTTAGCACTTTGGGAGGGCGGCCTGCTTGGGTAAGAAGCTGGGCGGTTTCGGCTTTAAGGCAGTTGACAATCGCCGCCCCGCCTACCGTCGAACCAGGAGAAACGGGCGTATCAAGGCCATCAAGCGTAACCATAGCATCGCCCACGGGAGCACCTGTATCAAGTACTAAATCGGCAAAATCGGTTAGTTTTTTCCCATCCGTTCGTTTAGACGAACTGGCTTTGGAGTGTTCTTTGGTGATTAAAGCGACAACTTTAATGCCATTTTTTTGGAAAATTTCGGCCATTTCAACGGGGACAATGTTGGTGCCCGAAGACGAAATCACCAAGGCGGTATCTTGAGAAGACAAGTCAAAATTCCGTAAAATGCGGTCGGCGAAACCCGATACATTTTCTAAAAACATGGCTTGACGTTGCCCGTTGGCGCCTACCACCAAATTATGGAAGGTAAGCGATAGCTCCACAATGGGATTAAAACCCGCAAAAGAACCGTAGCGAGGCCACATTTCTTCGACCATAATTCGGCTGTGGCCACTACCGAAAACGTGTACCATTCGCCCCGCAAGTATGCTTTCGGCAAACCATTGGGCAGCTTGTTGGATTTGGGTTTGTTGTTGTTGAATGGTTTGTAAAATGTGCTGACATTTACTTAGATAAACCTCGGTAACAGTCATGTGTAAAAAGGGTTTAGAACGCGGATTGAACGGGTTAAATGGATGATAATGCAAAGCCTGCGGCACCAATGGCTCCTGCCATATCGCCAAAATGAGCTTGAACAATGGGGGTTTGTTTGCCACCAGGCCGCCATTCGTATAAGTCCATAAATTGACGTAAAGGCTCAAATAAGGCATCGTCGGCCAAGGTAATTCCTCCTGCAAGGACAATGAGTTCGGGTGAGAGGGCATTCACAAGCGACGACAACGCCACGGCTAATTTCTGAACAGAAGTAAGCCAAACCAAACTGGCCCACGCATCGCCTTGGCGATAGGCTTCGACCAGCGCCCAGGTGGAGTCAAACTTCCCTTTGCTTCTTTTTTGAATGGAATAATTGCCAATGGCGTACTCCAAACTCCCTGGAGCACCGACGATGCTTACTTCGTCATCGGTGGCATGAAGGGAGAGGTGCCCAAGGTGCCCCGCCATTTGGTTAAGTCCTTGGTATAGTTTTCCTTGGATAAGAATTCCGCCCCCAACGCCCGTGCCGAGGGTGAGTAAAATTACATTTTGAAAACCCTTAGCCACTCCAAACCGGGCTTCGGCCATCAGTGCTGCGTGGGCATCGTTGAGGACGTAGGCTCGTTGCCCGAAATAAGCACTCCAGTCGAAGTGTTCCAGGCCCAATAAGCGATTAGGAAGGAAGGAAATACAGGCATTACGGGCGTCGGGTAGGCCAGGTGCCGATAGGCCAATGGTATTGATGGGAGCCTGCCAATAATCTCGTAGGTACGTAACCATTTCTAGCACATTTTCGCGCCAGTGTCCTTCGGAATCGTCTTGCGTTGCCACGTAATGTTGCTTCAAGATTTCCCCCGCTTCATTGACCAACACTCCTTTTACATTGGTTCCGCCAAGGTCGATGCCGATGGATGTTTTCATTCTTTTACTGTCAAATTTTTAGTGTCGAGTGTAGAGTGCAGAATGTCGAATAGGGTATTTTATTCGACATTCTGCACTCTACACTCGACATTCCTACTTGTGTTTATTATGATTCATTTTTGCGGTTAAGATGGAGGCAGAAAAAATAGCGAGTAATTCGTTCGTTTCCTTCATCAAATCTTCAATTCTTTTAATATCAATAACTTCTGCCTCCGTAAGCAATTCCATCCAAAATAAAGATTCATCTGTTTCTTCTTCACAAATATGAACCTTGTTTATAAAGTCAGCGGGAGATTTAGCTCGACAAGCTGAGCGATAATTTGCTCCTACTGAAGTGCCAGATCGTAGTAACTGTTTCCCAATAACTTGGCTAACTTGAGTGTTTGGAAGTGATTGAGTTAGTTTGATGATTCTTAATGAAAACTGTTTTGTTCTTTGTTTTAAATCTTGTTTAGGCTTCATGGTCATAAGTGTTTAGCGCTTTTAAATTCTTTGACCACAAGAGATTATAAATTGTCACATTTTTTAGTGTCGAGTGCAGAGTGCAAAATGTCGAATTGGGCATTTTATTCGACATTCTGCACTCGACACTAAAAATTCGACACTCTCCATTCGACACTCGACATTTCACAAATGCCCCTCCGTCACTGACCAGCCGCCGTCAACGGCGAGGACTTGGCCTGTGGTGAAACGAGCGTAATCAGACAGGAAATAAAGCGCCGCACCGTCCAAATCAGAGGGTTGTCCGTTGCGGCCACCGTCGAGGGGTTGCTTGGTTTTTATAAAATCCATGATGAGCGTATTTTGAGAGGCACGTTGGCTCATGGGGGTTTCTACCAATGCGGGAGCGAGTACATTGACGCGTATGTTGTCTTTGGCATAATAGGCCGCAATGGACTTGGTAAAGCCAATAATGGCCGATTTAGTCGCTGCATAAGCGTGGGTGGTAAAGTAGGTAGGGGAGGGTGAAAAACCGAGCACCGAACCCACATTCAGGATAGCACCACCCGTTTTTTGGGCTAAAAACTGACGTACTGCTGCTTGGTTGGAAAGCATGAGAGAGGTAAGGTTCAACTCAAACGTTTTGTTCCAGCCCTCCAACGTAAGCTCGTGCAAAGGGCCATCGCCAAACTTTCGTCCACTTCCTCCAGCCACATGGTACAGCCCATCAAAACTTCCGAAGGTATGAATCGCTTGGGCAATGGCATGAGGGGCGGTATCTTCGTGCGTGGCATCGGCCGAGATGACCAACGCCGAAGGTCCCAATTGACGCTGGGCCTCGTCGCAGCTTTCGGGGTTACGACCAACGACGACCACTTGGGCACCGTGCCGAATAAATGTACTCGCGGCCGAAAGCCCAATGCCCGTGGTACCGCCAATGACGACAATTGTTTTTTGAGCGAGCCATTTTTCCGTAACCATGCCTAATTTTGCGTTATTGTACTGTCAACTTATTATAAAGAGTTGAGTGGGTAGTTTTCTAATCAAACATTCGTCGAAAACTTAAAAGAACTTGATAACACAAACACGATTTGAGGAAGAAGTAAGGGCTTTTTTGTCTTTTCAACAAGACCATGAGCTACCCATTTTGGGGCAAAGATTTTACCGTCCAGTGCTTTATTTTCCTGAACGTTTGCTGGCGATTCACCTCATTTCGTTGGAAAAAACCAACCTACTTTCATCCGATACTTTTGTACAATTGAGTGATACTTTGGCAGCTGAAGGCATCAAAGTGATTCATTTGTGGGAAGATGTGTGGCATTCCAAAAAAGCGGTGGTTCAGTCGAGGTTGCGGGCGGCGTTTGGTATTTCTCAACGCATTCCAGCCCGACTTACAAAGGTTCGCCGAATTGACAAACCTACCTTGGAGCGGTTTATGGATGCTAATCATTTGCAAGTTTCGACCAATGCAAAGTTTAAATATGGCCTTTTTTTGCCCCAAAACTACCAGCGTATTTTAAAAGATGATAGCCCTGCGACACCGTTTTTGACCCAACAAATGACGATTCAAGGAGAAGTCTTGGTGGCTGTGGCTTCGTTTAGTGGGGGAAAAAATATCCTAAGAGAAGGGGAAACGTTCCGCTCGTTTGAGTTGATTCGTTTTGCCAATCATCTTGACTGCACGGTGGTTGGGGGATTGGATAAATTACTGAAAGCTTTTATGACCGAACTACAGCCCGATGATATTATGACTTACGCCGACCGCGATTGGTCAGATGGGAGAAGTTACGAACGGTTGGGTTTTGAACGAATGGGGGCAACACCTCCGCACATTTTTTGGGTCAATCCTGACACCTGGGAACGACATTATGCCGAGCGACTATTGCCCGACGACATTGGGGTTCATTGGGTAAAAGTATATAATTCAGGGAATTGGAAGTTTTTGAAAAAAATGGTTTGATGTTGTTCTCGCAGATGTTCACGGATGTAATGCCGCAGAATAACACAGATTTTGGGTAATACACAACGTTCTTGCAGTGGTATTAAATTTTTATGTCAATAATGCCCGTGGAGCGGCTTATTTGCCTTATTTTTAAGTGTTCATCTAAACCCCTATACTTCTCCTTTTTTGTTATGAAACGACTGCTACTTTTTTACCTTGTACTGCTTCAATTTCAGGCTATTGCCCAGCTAAAGTTTGCCCGCTTATTTTCAAATCACGTGGTGCTTCAACGCCAAAAGCCAATTCCTGTGTGGGGTTGGGCTAAGCCTAAGGAAAAGGTTACAGTGACGCTGGCCAACCAAAGACTCTTGGCTACGGCCGATGACGCAGGAAAATGGAGCGTAAAATTCAAACCTATGGAATCGGGCGGCCCTCATCGGTTGGTGGCTACTACGCTGACGGGCAAAGTCGAAGTAGAGGATGTGTTGCTGGGGGAAGTATGGTTGTGCTCGGGGCAGTCAAACATGGAATGGCCCGTCAAACAAGCCGATAACTTTCGCCAAGAGAAGAAAAATGCCAATTTCCCTCAAATACGCCATTTTTACGTAGAACATAACGTAACGATGGACATTCAAACTGACCTTGCCTCGGGCGAATGGAAGGTGAGTGACGAAGAAAATGTGGGTAATTTTACGGCTGTTGGGTTCTTTTTTGCCAGAGAATTAGCCCAAAAATTGAACGTGCCCGTTGGCTTGCTTCATTCGTCGTGGGGAGGTTCGCAAATCGAAGGGTGGATTAGCAAAGAAGCTATGCAAACCAACGATGAACTGAAACCCTACGCCAATGCCCTCCCCAAAACATGGGAAGAAGCTGATGCGCAACTCGACCGCCAAACGCGCAAACAGTTGCTTGGCAGTGAGGCGGAGGTTACGATGGCGGATGAAAAAAAATATACCGAAGCGGGCTACGATTTCTCGAAATGGCGCTCGGCGGGTAGTCCTTTGGGGCAGTGGGATTGGAAAGGGATTTGGATGTTTAGAGGCAAAGGTTTTATGGCGAAAACGATTGATATCCCAGAAGATATGGTTGGGCAAACGACGACCTTAGGACTGGGTATTCAAGATAGTTTCAACGAAATGTACATCAATGGCAAGCTGGTCTATGCGGGTATGATGCAGGGAGTTCGCAAAATAGCCCTTCCTGCCGATGCGTGGAAAGCTGGTACCAATCGACTTGTCATAAAATTTGGGAATATGATTGAGCATCCGTGGTATGGTTTGGGGGTAAATGGCACGCCCGATGATTTATTTGTTAGCTCCAAAACTGCCAAAGTAAGCATCGCTTCTGACTGGTTTCTTTTGCCTTCTTTTGCCGAACCGCACACCTACAACCATAGCTGCAACAACGTCGGGACGACGATTTATAACGCCATGATTGCGCCGCTCATTCCGTTCGGCATTCGGGGGACGCTTTGGTACCAAGGTGAGTCGAATGCGGGGCGAGCATACCAATACCGACAGTCGTTTCCGTTGATGATTGATGATTGGCGGCAGCAGTGGGACGACGATTTCTCGTTTTATTTTGTGCAATTATCAAGCTACGGTGGCTACCAAAACAGTAACAACGGAAGCAATTGGGCCGAACTTCGCGAAGCGCAGACCATGGCGCTGTCACTGCCCAAAACAGGCATGGCCGTGACGATTGACGTTGGAAACCCGAAAGACATTCACCCGACCAACAAGCAGGACGTCGGTCACCGCCTTGCGCTCAATGCCTTAAAAATGGATTTTGGGCAAGATATTTTGCATACAGGGCCTGTTTACGATTCGGTAAAATTTGACGAAGACAAGGCTGTTGTATCTTTCAAAAACGTGGGAGAAGGCTTGATGGTAAAAGATAAGTTTGGGTACGTCAAAGGCTTTGAGATTGCAGGCGATGACAAAGTTTTTTATTATGCCAAAGCCGAAATCATTGGCGATAAGGTAGAAGTGTACCATCCGAAAGGCGTGAAACCTATCGCGGTGCGTTATGCTTGGGCTGATGCCCCCGAAGATGCCAATTTGTTCAACCTAGAAGGTCTCCCCGCAGGGCCTTTCCGTACCGACGACTGGAAAAGCAAAACCGAAGGGCAGAAGTTTCAATGATAAACGAGGGGCGAGCATACCGAACTTCATGATTCGTCCCTCGTCATTCCAACAGCCTCCGATGGTAATTGACTTGCCCCAAATGATAACCAAGGTGAGTCGCTAAGTGGATGAAAAAGTACTCAGTAGTGGTTTTGGTTTCCAACACAAGTTGCGGGTATTCGGCTTGGTAGTCATCGTCGGTAAGGGTAGCCAACGACGTTCTGATGACCTCAATGGTGGCGTCGATGTCGCTGATAATTGTTTCTCTGGCTACGTTTTTGGCGCTAAATTCCAGCGGACGGTTGCGAACGTAGCCTGTTTTTCCAATTTCAGCCCCAATGTACGTATTGAGATTGCCAATGAGGTGCAGCGCCAAATTTCCCGCCGAATTGGAAATCTGCTCCGCGACTTTCCAGATGTTTTCCTCGTTTTTGTAGGCCAAAAGCTCCGCTTTCAGTCTTCGTAAATCCCGTTCAAAAAGCGCCGTTAATGTTGTTGAAAGCATATTGGTTTCCTGTTTTGGGTTTTGTGTTTCCTGTTTTTGATACCAACGAAGGAGGTATCACTCATCTCTCATCACTTACCTCTCATCTCTCACTACTTCCCACTCCGCTTAAAATACACATAAGCACCTCCGCCTAAGGCCAAAAAGAGCAAACCTGCGATGGCTTGTTCGGGCTTTTCGATCAAAGTATTGACCACTACAAACGCCGACATGGCCATAAATACCAACGGCGTAATGGGGTAGGCCAACGTACTGTAATTGCGAGGAAGTTTACGCTTGCGAAAAGTAAAAATGGTAGCCGCCGTCAAGAAGAAGAAGGCCGTATCCACAAAAACGACGTAGGTAATGAGGTTAGAGAATGTTTTCCAAAAGACAAGCAATAAAATCGTCCAGAACGACTGAAAAATAATAGCCCAAAAAGGCGTTTGAAAGCGGGGGTGAATCTGGGCAAACTGTTTAAAAAACAACCCATCTTCGGCCATGGCAAAGTAAATACGGGGAGCGGTAAGAATATAAATACCAATCGTGCCCAGTACTGACAACACAATCAGAAATGAAATAAACTTTGCTCCTAACCCCCACACGGTCGAAATAGCTTCTGAAGCCACACCCGTTGAAGCCGCTATTTTTTCGATGGGGAGTAGTTTAAGGTAGGCTACGTTGATGGTGACATAAGCCAAACACACGATGCCGATGCCGAGCAACATCGCTCTTGGTACTACGCGGTCGGCGTCTTTTACTTCGGCCGCAATGAAGGTTGCGTGCTGATACCCACCGTACGAAAACGAAACCCCGATTAGTGCCAATCCAAACGACGAAACTAGGGGCAGTTGGTGGGAGTTGGTCGTCCAATTAAAATCAAAAAGCGAGAACGCCTGGGTAGCCATCAAAAAACCAATCAAGACCACGATGGCAATACCGATAAGTTTGGCAGAGGTAAAAACCGACGCAAAAAAACTTCCCCATTTGACCCCCAGAACATTCATAATGGTCAGGATGGTGATGGTCAGAACGGCCACAATAAGTTGCGAACTTTCTGAAATCGGAATCAGCTCATTAAGATAAGACGTAAATACCAACGAAAGCGCCGCCAACGAACCCGTATTGATGACCAGTAGCATCGACCAACCGTACAAGAAAGCGGGAAGGTCGCCGAAGGCTTCCTTGAGAAAAACGTAAAACCCGCCTGCTTTTTGGAACGAAGACGAGATTTCGGCGAAGGTAAGCGCGCCGCAAAGTGCCACGAAGCCACCCACCACCCAAACGCCCAACATCCAGCCCGTGGTGGGCAAATAACCCGCAATTTCGGACGGTGTACGAAAAACCCCCGAGCCTATACTCGACCCGACGGCAATCATGGTAAGACTAAAAAGTGTGATTTGTTTTTGGAGTTGTTGCGACATTCGTTTATTGGTTTGGTGTTTAGGTTGGCTTCGTTACTTTCGACCCAGCCCCTAATCTAAGGAATCATTGCTAAAAAACTACTATGAAGTCCATTAAGGGGTTTTTAATCCAGAATTAACGACATATTAATCTTTCAGCCGCAGTTTTGCCTCGAATCTTTTTAGACCAAAATGAGGAGTAAACTGTTTTTAGCAGCTTTTTTGCTGCCTTTTTATTGTTTTGCCCAAGACGCACTTCGGCTTTCGCTCAAGCAAGTCGATAGTCTATTTTTACAGAACAATCTCATTCTACTTTCGGAGCGATTTAGGATAGAAGCCAGCAAAGCGGCTGTTATTCAGGCTCGTTTGTGGGATAATCCGACCCTTTCTACGGAATGGAATGCGTTTAATCCTGATAAAAAACGGGTATTTGATGTGGCCAAAGGTGGACAAAAAATTGTGTCGATTGAGCAAGTTTTGCTAACGGCTGGTAAACGTAGCAAACAGGTGGCCTTGGCCATCGAAAATGCCCAAATGACCGAATACGAATTTTTGGACTTGCTCCGTACGCTCAAATTTGAACTGAGAAGCAGTTTTTTTGAAGTGTTTTTCCTTCAAAATACCCTCAATCGTTACCAGCTTCAAATCAATACGCTACAGACAACGGTCACGGCTTTTGAAGAACAGTACGAAAAAAATAACGTCTCCTTGCGGGAATTACTTCGTCTCAAAGCCCTTCTATTTCAGCTTAATAACGACAAAACTGAAATTCTTTTTCAAATTGCTGAGAAGCAAAAGGGGTTAAAAACACTGCTGAATACCAACCTTCAGATTGTACCATTGGTGAACGAAGCAGACCTGAATCGCTATTTTCTCAATAGCTATACGGTGGCTGCGCTAAGTGAGTTGGCACTTCAAAACCGAGGTGATGTCAAAGTGGTGGAATCGCTCAAGCGGCAGGCCGAGTTAAACTATACACTCCAGAAATCATTGGCGGTGCCTAATCTCCGTTTGGGGGCGGTGTATGACCAATCAGGAAGTTATGTGAACCATTATACGGGTATCACGCTTGGGGCCGATTTGCCTTTTTTCAATAAAAACCAAGGGAATATCAAAACGGCAAAAAGCTTGATTGAGTACCAAAAAGGAGTACAAAATCAGAAAACAAATGCGGTTTCTAACGAAGTAGCGGAGGCATTTCAAAAGGTGCGGTACGTTGAAAATATGGTACAAAGTGTAGATAGCAAATTCACCGATCAATTTGAGCAACTCAACAAAGGTGTCGTCGAAAACTTCCAAAAACGAAACCTTACACTGCTCGAATTTATCGACCTCATCGAAACGTATAGTGAGAGCGTTAAGGAATTGAACCGCCTCAAAGCCGACCGAATAGGGGCATACGAAGAACTTAATTTTACTGTAGGACAAGAACTTTTCAACTAAGAAAAATGAATAAAGCTATCATAGGAGTACTGGTGCTGGTGAGTGCTGTTGTGCTCGTTTCGTGCGGAGAGAAAAAAGAAGCTACGGAAGAAAAAAAGGCGTTTTCATTGTCGGACACGATGATGAAACGCATTGAGCTAGCCGACGCGGGCATTGCGCCTGTGCGTAGCGAACTGACACTGGTAGGAAAAATCAGTGCCGACGAAAACCGCGTCATTAAAGTGTATCCGCTGGTGGGTGGAAATGTGGAGTCGGCCAACGTCGAACTCGGCGATTATGTTCGCAAAGGCCAAGTGTTAGCCACAATTCGGTCGGGAGAAGTGGCTGATTTTGAGCGACAAATGATTCAGGCACAGTCGGAAGTGTTGGTGGCCGAAAAAAACCTAAAAGCGGCTGAAGAGCTTTTTGAGAGCAAACTTAATTCCCAAAGAGAGGTCAATGTAGCCAAAAAAGAAGTAGAAAATGCCCAAGCCGAATTGAACCGTATCAAGGAAGTTTTTCGCATTTATGGCCTTGGAAAAACTACGCATTACACCGTAAAAGCACCGATTGACGGTTTTGTGATTAGCAAAAACATCAACCCAGGAATGCAGCTGCGTTCTGATAATGCCGAGCAGATTTTTACCGTGGGTCAAATCAGCGAAGTGTGGGTAATGGCCAACGTCAATGAAAGTGATATACCCAAAGTAAAGTTAGGGATGGTGGCTGATATTCAGACGATTAGTTATAAAGATGAACTCTTTCATGGAAAAGTTGATAAAATCTATAACGTACTAGACCCCGAGTCAAAAAGCATGAAAGTGCGCATCCGACTCGACAACAAAGGCTACAAACTCAAGCCCGAAATGCACGCAACGGTGTCGCTCAAGTTTGAAGAAGGAGGAAGTATGATGGCGATTCCTGCCAGTGCTGTGATTTTTGACCGTAGTAAAAATTGGGTGATGGTGTTTAAGAGTCGCACCCAAATCGAAACCCGTGAAGTGGCTGTTTACAAAATGCTAAACAACGTGGCTTATATACAGGCAGGGCTGAAAGAAGGGGAGAAGGTTATTTCAAAAAATCAATTATTAGTGTACGACGCACTGAACGACTAAATTATGAATAAATTCATTCGAGGAATTGTAGGTTTTTCACTCAAAAACCGCTTTTTCGTCTTTTTTATGACGGGTATTTTGGTCATTTCGGGTGTGGTAAGTTATCTCAATACTCCGCTTGAAGCATTTCCCGACGTAACCAATACACAAATTATTGTCGTGACGGAATGGAACGGACGAAGCGCCGAAGAAATCGAGCGTTTTGTGACGGTGCCCATTGAAGTTGCCATGAATTCTGTGCAGCGTAAAACCAACGTGCGCAGTGTCACGATGTTTGGGCTGAGTATCATCAAAATCATTTTTGAAGACGACGTAGAAGATTTTTTTGCCCGACAACAGGTTAATAATCAGCTACGTACGGTGTCGTTGCCCGACGGCGTTGATCCCGAAGTACAACCGCCTTACGGGCCTACTGGAGAAATTTTTCGCTATACGTTAGAAAGTAAAGACCGAGACAGCCGAGAGTTGTTGACCCTCCAAAACTGGGTAGTAGATCGCCAGCTCCGAAGTGTGCCAGGCGTAGCCGACGTGGTGGCGTTTGGGGGACGCGAAAAAATGTACGAAATCCAAGTAAATCCAACGCAACTCGCCAAATACGACATCACGCCGCTGGAAGTCTATGAAGCCGTGACCAAAAGCAACGTCAACGTGGGGGGAGATGTGATTGAGAAAAACGGCCAAGCCTATGTGGTGCGCGGTATTGGGTTGCTGAATTCAATTCCCGACATTGAAAATATCATCGTCGAGTACGTGAACGATAATCCTGTGTTGGTTAAAAACGTGGCCGATGTCAGAGAGTCGAACCTGCCTCGCGTCGGGCAAGTGGGTCTCAACAGCAACGACGACGTGGTGGAAGGAATTGTGGTACAACGCAAAGGCGAAAATCCCAGTGAAGTGCTAACGCGGGTGAAGGAAAAAATTGAAGAATTGAACACCAAAATTCTTCCCCCTGACGTAAAAATGGTCACTTTTTACGACCGCGACAACCTCATTACGTACTGTACCAACACCGTACTGCATAACTTATTTGAGGGAATTATATTCGTTACGGTCATCGTGTTTTTGTTTATGGCCGACTGGCGTACCACCGTCATTGTGTCTATTATCATCCCGTTGGCGCTGTTGTTTGCCTTTATGTGTTTGCGGCTCAAGGGTATGTCGGCCAACTTACTCTCCATGGGCGCAGTGGACTTTGGTATCATCATCGACGGCGCGGTGGTGATGGTGGAGGGAATGTTTGTCTCGCTCGATCACATTGCCCACAAAAAAGGCATTGAGCGGTTTAATAAATTGGCCAAATTGGGGCTTATCAAAAAAACGGGAGGAGAGCTTGGGAAAGCCGTCTTTTTCTCCAAACTCATCATCATTACAGCCTTGATTCCGATTTTTAGCTTCCAAAAAGTCGAAGGAAAAATGTTTAGCCCCTTGGCTTATACCCTTGGCTTTGCGTTGTTGGGGGCGTTGCTTTACACCCTTACGTTGGTGCCTGTGTTGTGTTCATTTTTACTACGGAAAAACGTTCGGGAAAAGAACAACCCAATTGTCAACTTCTTCGACCGTGTTGTTTCTAAAGGGTTCGAGTGGTGCTACCGAAGCAAAAAAATGAGCGTTTTGGCCGCCATGATTTTTTTGGGAACGACCTTGTTTTCAGCAAAATGGCTCGGTACAGAGTTTTTACCCCAACTTAATGAAGGTGCATTGTGGGTAACGGCCGAACTGCCCATGAGTTATTCGCAAAATGAAAGTGTGAAAATTGCGAAAGTTTTGCGGGAAAAAGTAGCGAAGCACAAAGAGGTCAGGCAAGTACTCTCGCAAGAAGGGCGCTCCAACGACGGAACCGACCCCAATGGCTTCAACTTTCTACAATTCCAAGTCGATTTGAAACCAAAAGAAGAATTGGGAGGTAAAACAATCGACCAAATTATCGAAGAATTGAACGATGATTTGTCGGAAATACAAGGGATTACTTTTAATTATTCGCAGCCAATCATTGACAACGTCGCCGAAGCCGCTGCGGGGATAAAAGCCTCAAATGCCATCAAGATTTATGGTGATGATTTGGATAAATTGGACGAGTTGGCCGATGAGGTTTTAGGGAAAATAAAGGACGTTCCGGGCGTAAAAGACGTGGGTATCTTGCGCAATACGGGTCAACCCGAAATGAGCGTGATATTGCACGACCACAAAATGGCCATGTATGGCGTCAGCACCGCCGATGCCCAAGCGGTGATAGAAATGGCGATTGGCGGCAAAACGGGCTCTATTTTGTACGAGGGTGAACGTAAGTTTGATATTCGTTTGCGTTACCAAGAGCCCTATCGCCGCACCGAAGATGACATTCTTCGTCTGATGGTGCCGACGCTGAAAGGCAACAAAATTCCGTTGAAAGAAATCGCTTCGCTGCGTAAAGTGACAGGGCCTGCCTTTGTCTATCGCGAAAATAATAAGCGGTTTATTGGGGTCAAATTCTCAGTACGTGAGCGCGATTTGGGAAGCACCATTGCTGAAGCCCAAAGCAAAGTTGCCCCCATCTTGAAAACATTGCCCAAAGGTTACTCGATTGACTGGACGGGGGAATTTGAAAACCAAGTGCGTGCTACTCACCGTCTTGGGCAAGTCGTGCCGATTAGCATTGTGGCTATTTTTGTGCTTCTTTTTATCACGTTTGGCAACGCCAAAGACGCGGGGCTCGTATTGGTCAATGTGCCATTTGCGTTGATTGGAGGGATTTTGGCCTTGCACCTTACACACATGAACTTCGGTATTTCGGCAGGGGTTGGGTTTATTGCTTTGTTTGGGATTTGTGTCCAAAACGGGGTGATTCTGATTTCGGTTTTTAATAAAAATACCTCCGAACGAATGCCGCTGGACAAAGCAATCCGAGAAGGGGTAAAATCACGGATTCGACCCGTTGTGATGACGGCGATGATGGCGGCTATTGGGTTGTTACCTGCGGCGGTTTCAAAGGGAATTGGTTCCGAAACCCAAAAACCACTGGCCATTGTCGTCATTGGTGGGCTCATCACCGCTACTGTGCTGACTTTACTGATATTCCCGATTATTTATCGGTTTTTCTATCGTCATCACGTACATACCATCAAAGATTTAGAATAATGAAACTCAAGACACGTTCAGGCTATATGCTCATTGGTTGGCTGTTAAGTAGCCTAGTTGCTTTTGCTCAAAACAGAACCGATTTTCAGGTATGGCCTGGCGTGTCTTTAGAACTGGATTTGCCCAAAAAGTGGCTAGTAACGGTGCAATACCGAAGCCGATTTATCGACAATGCGACCTATTACAAAGGCTCTTATCTGTTTGGAGCGGTGGAGTATGAGTTTAATAAACATTTTAAGGCAATCACAAATTACCGTTTGGCATTGGTCGATGAAGGCGTGTATCATCGGTACTTTCTAGGGGTGGCGGCCAAGGCAAAAGTGGGAGATTTTACGTTGATGTTACGCCCTGCCATTCAGTACCAAAGCCAACGATTTACGGGCGACGATGAAATTCGGACAGATACCGACACCTACTTCCGTCCGCGTTTTACGGTTAAGTATAAACTGAATAAAAAATGGGATATTTATACGTACTCAGAGCCGTTTTTTGCCATTACCAACAAGGGTACTAAAATTGATAATATCCAAAGTTCCATTGGCCTCAAGTACGAATACCTCAAAAACCAGCGTCTGAATCCCTATTTTATGTGGCAACCAGACTATTCGCACAAAAAATACCAACTGGCCAACTACATTGCTGGCTTAGACATGGAGTTTTCACTCAAGCCGTTTAGATACTTCAAGAAAAAGAAAAAAGCAACGGACAAAAAATCACAGCCGAAACCGCATCCTCAAGGCCAATGGCCACCAAATTAGGCAGAGTATGGCTACGCAACGGCGTTTTTGTTAAGCGTGAGGTATTCAGATGGCGACACGTTGTATTTGGCTTTGAACGCCCTGGCAAAATAATTAGGATTAGAAAAGCCGACTGCGTAGGCGATTTGGGCTATTTTCATGTCGTTTTTTTGCAAAAGAGACAGTGCCTTTTTCAACTTCAGCGACCTGACGTACTCAACGGGGGTTTCACCCGTCATGTTTAGTACTTTGGCATACAGCGTGCTTCGGCTGACAAACATGGCCTTGCTCAATTCTTCAATCGAGAGGTTGGGGTTTTCGATGTTTTCTTCCACATAGCGCGTAAATTTCAACAAAAACTTCTCGTCTTCAGAGGCGACTTCTATTTCGGGGGTTTCTACCTGTATGTGTTTGCTGTACGTATTTTTTAGCAAACTGTTCAAACTGAGCAAGTTTTCGATTTTTATGCTCAATAAATGGAAGCTAAAGGGCTTGGTTAGGTAGTCGCTTGCGCCTGCTTCGAGCCCTTTTAGCTGCTCCGTTTCTTCTGATAAAACCGTCAGCATAATCACAGGAATGTGTTTGGTTCGGGTGTCATTTTTGATTTTTCGCACCATTTCAACCCCATCGACGCCTGGCATATTGACATCGCTTATGATGACTTGGGGGTGGTTGGCCAATGCTTTTTGCCAGCCTTGACGACCGTCAGACGCTTCAATGATTTTATATTTGGTTTTTAGGCTTTGTACCAAATAGGCCCTCAAATCATCATCGTCGTCAACAATCAACACAATGGGTTTTTCTAGCTTAGGTGGTTCTTTTGTGGCAAAGCTTCCGACCGAATCTAGTTTTTCGTTGGGCAGGTGCAAAGGGGTTGATTGTTCAAAATAAAGAGGCACCAACGGGAGAGTGATGATAAAAGCACTTCCAACACCTTCCTCACTTTCTACTTTGATGGCGCCACCGTGAAGCTTCACAAATTCTTGGGCGATAGATAGCCCAATGCCGCTGCCTTGATTTAGAATATCAGCGTGATTATTGGCTTGAAAAAAACGCTCGAAAATTTTATCTCGAATGTCGGCGGGTAATCCAATGCCCGTATCGCGTAAAATCATTTTTACGCCAGCATCGCCGTCGCCAGTAAGTTGAAGACTTACATTGCCGCCATCGTTAGTGAATTTGATAGCGTTGGAGAGGAGGTTAATCAGAATGCGTTCGAGTTTATCTTTGTCGAAAGTAGTATTATAATTTTTAAAAGCGCACACAAAATGCAACGCAATGTTTTTTCTTGTAGCAATGTATTTAAAAGCATCTACGATTTCTTGAACGAATGTCACCAAATCTCCTTCGGTTTTGTAAAGCGTAAGTTCGTTGGTTTCTATTCTTCTAAAATCCAATAACTGATTGACTAAATTCAGTAGCCTTTTGGCGTTTCTACTTATCAAATTTAACATTTCGAGTTTTTCAGTACTATTTTCCTGAAACATTAAATTTTCAATGGGATTTAAAACGAGCGTAAGCGGTGTTTTTAACTCGTGGCTTAGGTTAGTCAAAAACTTGATTTTGATTTTTTCAAGTTCCATTTTTTGCTCGGCATCGTGCCGTTCTTTTTCTATCAAATGCTTCATTTCTAGGCGTTCTTGTTTTCGCATGAAGTCATTTTTAAGCTTTTGAATAGAACTGCGCCGAATGGCCCAAATGGCCAGTAACGTGAGGAGAAAATAGCAAAAATAAGCGTAATAGGTACTCCAAAAAGGAGGTTTTACGGTAATATTAATCACTTTTTCGGGGGTCTCCCAAGAGCCATCTTCGCTGTGGGCTTTAAGCCTAAAAATATATTCTCCTGGGTCTAAATTGGTATAAACAGCCGTGTTTTTGGTGCCAACATCGTTCCATTCTTTATCAAATCCATCCAGTTTGTACGCGTACCTGTTTTCGTGCGGGGCGGTATAGTTTAAGGCAATAAAATCAATAGAGAAGTTTTGTTTATAGCTCAATACCATCTCTTTGGCCGTTAAAATAGGTTCTGTTATTTCGGCATTTTCTGTTGCATTTACCTGTTTATTGTTGATTTTTAGTACAGTAGTTACCAAAGGGGGAATGTTCTTTTTTTGGAAAATATCCGCAGATTTAAAGTAGTTAAAGCCGTTGAGTCCGCCAAAAAAGATTGTTTTATCGGACGTTATAAAACCAGCGCTAATGTTGAATGTACTTTGTTGGATACCGTTGTAAGGAGTAAAATTTTTGAAGGTTTTTTTAGCTATGTCAAATGAGCTTATTCCTTTGTTGGTGCTGACCCAGAGTTTCCCTTTTTCGTCCTCCACTATTTTATAAATGACATCATTGGACAAAGAATAACGTTCATCAAAACGTTCAAAGGTTTTGGTCTCTGGTTTGTATAAACATAGCCCACCGCCCAAACAGCCCACCCATATTCTGCCCGATTTGTCGCAGTGGATGGTCTGAACTCGGTCCATCGGAAGGCCGCTGTTGCCATAATTAAGCACCTGAAAACGGTTTTCGTTGGGAAAGTAAACGGCAATACCTGTCCCGTTTGAGCCAAACCATACGTTGCCAGATTTGTCTTGTTCGATGGATGTGATAAAATTATTGAGGGGGAATTTGGTGCCTGTAGCTCCAAAAATGGTTTCGCCATCCTCAATTTTACGGGTCGCAGGGTCGTAGCGAACTACCGCAATGCCGTTTGTCCCCATCCAGACTTTTCCATTTTTATCTGTTTTGAAACAATTGACAGGTACATCTTTGGTATCTTTTTCGTTTTTTGAGATGTGAAAATAAGTAGAAGCGCCTGTGGCGAGATTAACATTATACAAGCCACCTTGGTAGGTGCCTACCCAAAGGGTATTTTGATTTGTTTCGAGGGCAATAACAGACGACACATTGGCCCGTTGCTGAGGTAATCTGTAAGGCTTAATTTGACCTGTTTTTCGGTTGAAAATATTGATTCCTGTGCCTTCTGTCCCAATAAAAATGTCGCCAGTGGGGCTTTCAGCGAAACACATAACCGAGCTGCCAGTTAGGCCATTGGGGTCAAATTGCTTAAATTGTTTATGGTTAAAGAAAGCGAGATTGGTGTCATATTTATTGATTCCCCCTTGATTAATTGCCACCCAATAGATGCCAGCATCGTCGATATACACATCTCGCACCGACCGCCCCACGATGCTTGGTGTAAAGCTTGATTGTTCAACCAGGACGCTTTTAACGCGGGTGACGACGCCCGTTTTGGGGTTTAGGATGTCAAGGTTGCTTTCTGTCCCCACCCATAGGTGTCCATCTTTGTCGAATGCTACTTTATGGATGTGGTTATTGGAAAGGGTATTGGCGTCATTAGCGTCTGATTTATAACTGGTAAAACTATTTTTTGTACCATTCATCACATTTAACCCACCTTTATTAGTTCCTATCCAAAGTTGCCCATTTTTGTCTTCGGCAATGCACGTTATATGGTTGTCAGAGATGGAGCCTTGGCGATTGGGGTCACTGAGAAATCGAGTAAATTGGTCATTTTGGTTGTTATAAAGGTGCAGCCCATTGTCGGTGCCAATCCACATAGCGTGGCGGCTGTCCTCAAAAATACACCTAATGGTGTTTGAATTTAGCTTGGTGCGGTTGTTAGGGTTGGCTTGTAAAGCCTTGATTTTTTGGGTATTAGGGTCGAAAATAAACAGCCCAGCGTAGGTGCCTACCCATATTTTACCACTTTGGTCGGCACATAGGCTTATAATCCAACCTAACTTTGAAAAATCATAATTGATGAACGAATCTAAATTAAGGTTATAAGCCGAGAGGGTAAGGTTGGTAGCTAACCATATTTTTCCAGATTTATCTTGGGTCATTGCCACTACAGGCCCACGGCCAATACTCGTACTATCACGGTCATTGTGGTGATAGGCAACAAAGTTTTGGCCATCAAACCGGTTGAGCCCATCTTCTGTGCCAAACCACATAAAGCCATGTTTATCTTTTAAAATAGCATTGACGGAATTGGACGTTAGGCCATTTTTACTGCTGAAATTAATAAATTTATACTCTTTCTGCTGTCCATAAAGCAGGTGTACAAGACCGAAAAAGGCGAATAAAAAGGAAAATTTTTTCATGTTCATACCTAATGAAAGCAATCCCCCATCATTTTTTACATGTGGGGGATTGAAAAAGACCTTGTGCCTTGACGATTGATTACTTCATATTTGCTTTTACCGCTTCAGCTACCTGCGAATAAGCTAATTTTCGTACGTATTGTTGTGTCCAAAGTCCTACGGGGTCATCGGCTCTCCAGCTTGAGTTTGCGGGGCTGTCCAAGGGGCTCCAAATGGTGATGCCGTAGCGTTGCGCAGCTGGGATAATCTCAAAGTATTTGTCAATGACGTACTTGTACATTTCGGCTTGGGCTTTGTAATGCTCTTGAGTGGCCGCTGCCGTTTTTACGCCCGCTAAGCCAATGTCTAATTCCGAAATTTTAATCAACTTGCCTGTACCAGCCAAAAGTTTAAACATCTCGGAAATCTTGGTTTTGTCCGAATTGATGTCGATGTGCATTTGGGTACCGATACCGTCCACTTTTGCGCCTTTGCTTTCGATGTACTTTACGTATTCGATGATTCCCTTACATTTATCCAAATTATACTCAAGGTTATAATCGTTGATGAAAAGAATATCGTTGGGATTGCCATATTTCCTTGCCAATTGAAAGGCAGTGACGGCATAATCTTTACCCATGTAATCTTGCCAATAAAATTCGTCACCTTTGAGGGTTTTGCCTACGCCCGTTTTTAGCTCAAACGGTTTGGCGTCGTCCATGGGTTCATTGACTACATCCCACGCTTTCACATAGGGTTTAGAAACGGCCAACATCCCCGACATCCACTTGTCTAAAGCATTGGTAATAAGTGTTTTCTTTAATTCGGGTGCTTTTTCTTTTGTTTGAACACTTCCTGTGGCATTGTACTTTGTCAAAGAGATGTTATCAAAATAATAATTAGTAGCCGTTTTGCCAAGGTTAAAAGCAATGGCACCACAGGTAGCCATATCGGCCGTAACCGTGATTTCTTTGGTATAGGTAGTCCAAGTAGGTGTAGCGGCAATCGTTCCGAAAAAGTCCCAGTGCTTGTATGCACCAGGCGTTACGTGGGCCTGAGTTGGGTACGAAGCGGCAACATCGGCTTTCACATCCATTTTGAGTATGTATTTTTCACCCTGAACAGCTGCAGGAGAAAAACGTACAAAAAACTGTGCTTCCCAATCATTGGCCCGAACACTCGCGTTGGTTATTTTTAGTGCTCTTCCAGTGCCGTTGGCCCCGCTGCCAGCTGTCGTATAAGAGAGTACCGCATTGGCATTGCTTTGAAAATTAGTGGCTGCATCGGTTTCAAAATCGGCCGCAGTAATCAAATCCCACCCAGGCCCCGTTGACGACAAAATATCGGGAGCAATGACACTTTTCAAATAGGTCGCATTTTGGTTGGCGTGCCAGCACAGCGTATGCCCATAGACGGATGTTCCTGCTGCTTTGGCCGTTTCCAAAAGTTTGGCCACGTTGTCGAGGGCTAAATTGCCGTTTGACTGTACGACAGCCCCGTGTTTCATTTCGTAGCCGAGGGCAATTTCATCGAAATTCTTATTGGCCAACCGATACATCACGTTTTTGTTGTTGTAATCGGCCAACGAAAGGGCAACGCCCAACTTGAAATTTGGATGAGCATTACGGTTGATGTAAGATTTTAATGCGGGATAGGCATCAATATTCTCCTGAATAGCGGCACTTTCAGGCTTATCGACTTTGAAGTCAACGGGCTCAAAAGTGGTACATGAGGCTGCCACACAGGTGGTTAGCCCCAGGGCAAGTTTATGTATTTTTTTCATAAGATTACTGTTCTAATGGGGTCAAAAGTTATTTCGACACGGGTGTAAAAGTTTCCAATGCCACGGTGCGGTCACGCATCACGAGGGTGTCGGTCGTGGCTACTTTCATACCTGCCATGGTTATTTCGTACTTGAGGTACAACGCATCGCGGTCTTTATTACCCCAGCTGTTTTTCTCGCCCTTTTTGACAAAAGTGCCGCTTCCAATGGCGGTATAGTTGGGGGAGGCCGACGTGATGGTGCATTTGTTCTCTCCCTCAAATCGCATCAAGAGCGTAACGTTGACGTTTTTGCCGTCCTTGTCTTTGATGACCACAGGAAATTCAAGCTCACTCATCGACTTAGTGGAAAGCTTATTTACTTCGTCTTTCTCAACAAACTGCGCGTGGCGAACGATGGTCTGGTTTACGCTTCCCGTCACAACGTCTGTGCCGCGTCTGAGGTAGTTTCCATGCCAAGCGTTGACGTACTTGATGGCGTACAGCACAAAATTTTTGGTACGAAGAATAGAGTCGGCATCGGTTTGGGTTATTCTTAAGGGAATGACGTAGGTATTTTTGATGGATTTTGGGTCAGCAAAAAACGCATCGGTTAGCTGCACGTCCACTCCGCCTGATAATGTTCCCTTTGGAATAATAATTTGGTCAGATGCCAAGGAGTAATAGTTGGTTGGCATGGCGAGTATTTCGTCTTTGCCAGCTCCAAACAACATTCCACTTTTTAGCAAAGAGTTATCAACCGCCACCTTGACAGTGATGTCTCTTCGGCTTTCGTAAACCCCGCCCGTTGCTGCGTATATTTGGCATTTACGCTGGTTGTCTAAGTCAGTATTGACGTAGGTGTCTTCGCCGAAAGTGATTGTTCGTACGGGGTATTGGTAGGCAAAATAGACATTTTGGAATTTGTAATCAGGAAATATCTTTTCCTGATTACAAGAGGCAAGCCCAACCGTGAACAGTACCATTATTAAAACAAATCTCTTCATAAATTTAAAAATTTTGTCAATGATAAAAGAATCGTTGATGATTAGTTCCAGCCTTCGTTTTGTTCAAGTGCGGAGTATTTCAAGATTTCTGAATACGGAACAGGGCCATATTTCATGTGGGTTTTAAATACCCGGTCTTGAACTGCGGGCAGTATGGTATAAACACCGTTTTGAATACTCACACCTTTGGCGGGCTCAGTCAGGGTGGCGTTCCAACGGCGCAAATCCCAAAACCGAAACCCTTCAAAGCAAAGCTCCAGACGGCGCTCATCCCGAATGAGCTGACGCATGCTTTCTTTACTTGCTTTGGCACTTTCCAAATAAGGGTCGTTGTTGGTAAGGCCGATGCCTGCTCTTCTACGAATGGCTCGGATGACATCGTAGGCTGAGTAGGTATTGGCGCCTGTACCCGTAGGGCCAAAGGCTTCGTTGGCCGCTTCGGCGTAAGCCAAGGCGATTTCGGTGTAGCGGATGTGCGGTTTGTAGTGGCGCTGGTTGGTGGCCGATGTCGGGTTTAAGTTGACGTCTTGGCGGAGCAGTTTTCGCAAATAGTAACCTGTTCTGGTTGAGGTTTCTACCCGATTGAGGGCATCGTTGGTGGTGCCGTTGGCGGTGGTGTTAATAGCGGTGTTGTTGACGCCTGCCGTTGCCCCATTTACCAACACAAACATTCTCAAGCGCGGGTCGCGGTTGGTGTAAGGGTCTGCGGGGTTATAGCCACTGAGTGGGTTGCTAATGGGGTAGCCATTGAGCATTGGAAACGCATCGACTAGGTTTTGGGTAGGATTAATGCGCCCGTTGCCGAATAGAGTAGGCGGGAAATTGGCTTGTTCTAAGTCTCTATTTTCGCCCCAGTTGTTACGCCAGATAATTTCGGGTGGGTTGGCACCGTCTTTTAAGCTACCGATTTCGGCGGTATTCGAGTACCAAGTAAGGCCACTAGCGGCAGTGCTTGGAATGGCATTTAGCCCGCCGTTTAGGTTGAGGACGGCTGCGGCGGCATTGGCTGCGTCTGTCCATTTGGTGGCATTTCCAGTGTTGAAAGCAGGACTTGCCGCTAATAGGGCAACTTGTGCTCTTACTGCTTTGGCGATACGCCCCGTAAACAAACCGCTGAAGGTCACCCCAAAGGCCCGATTGTACTGCTCAAGCGTCACTTTTCCGTATTTGGCAGGAATCTGCGACTCTTGTCCCAGCGCAATGTCGCGGTAGTCGAGTGGGAGCTTAATATCAGCGCTGTCCAAATCCTGATAAATTTGTTTGAGGCAATCGTCGAAAGAAGCCCGTGGCAAATTGTAGTTATCGCTTGTGGTTTGTATTTTGGTCAAAATAGGTACACCGAGCATTTGCCCACTCACCCCTTTGCCTGCATGTGTTTGCAAAAGATGATACATCAACAACGCACGGAGCCCATAGGCTTCTCCCTTGATTCGGGTCGAAAATAGCTTATTTGCCACGGGATCGGCTACCCATTGTACCTTATCAACTTCCCCGAGTGTGATGTTGAGGTATTGAATCCCCGCAAAGCAGTTGGTCCATTGGTTGGCGGGGTTGTTGTTGGCCGTCCACTGGCCCGTTGCCATTTTGAGGTATCCGTTGTTTTGGTCATTGCTGACGGCATCGTCGGTAGCGACGTCATTGAACGACCATGAGTTGGTAGGAATCCTGTTGTAGCCATTGAGCAAAATACCAAATGGAAATCTTGAATCACTTGGTAAGTACGCACTGGCGTCTAGCTGCCTATTATTCTCAATGGCAGGTTCTAGGAGGTCTTGGCAGCCTGTCAGTAAAACAGTCGCACAAACCAGCATCTTTACTATTCCTTTATTGATACAGAACATAGTGTAACAGTCAAAAATGATTTTTAAAAAATTAGAACTGGGCTTTTATCCCAAGATTGAACAAGCGAGTTTGTGGTGCATTGCCTACGTTGAGTTCCATGATTTGTCGATTTTCAGAAACGGTCAGCAGGTTAAAGCCATTGGCATACACCCCTAGCTCACGCACAAACGATTTCGTTTTGAGGACATCTGACAAGTCGTAAGAGATTTGGACTTTTGTCAGGTCAAAACGATTGGTTTTGTACATCCAGAAATCAGAAGAACGGAAGTTGTTGTCGCTGTTTAAGGTGGTCAATCTTGGATAGTTGGCGGTCGATTTTGTTTCTTCTGTCCATCGTCCTCTCACTACTTCAGAATACTTATCTTCACCATCCACCCAGAAATAAGAGCTATTACGCATGGCATTTCCTCCAAAACGACCCGTACAAAGCGCGAAAAACGTAAGTTTTTTCCACTGAGCGGTGAGGTTTATGCCCAACGTAAGCGGAGAACCAAACCAGCCACCTTTTCCAAGGTAAACTTCGTCGCGGGTGTCGATGATGCCATCTCCATTTTGGTCTTTGTACTTAATGTCACCAGGTTTTACTTGGCCAAACGTTTGGGTAGGAGCGTTCACGATTTCATCTTGGTTTTGGAACAATCCTAAGCTTTGCAATCCCCACATTGTATCAAGTGGTTTGCCTTGGCGGTTTTGGTACGAGTTTTCGTACAATTCAGCTCTTTTGCTGGCAATGGCTTCGTAATACGTACCATTGAGGCCCATCGTCCACTGAACTTCACCGTATTTTTTGTTCAAACTTGCGCCAAAATCAAAGCCAACTCGCTTGTCGTCGTTGTAGTTGACAAACGGAATAAACGATGACACTGGCCAGCCAGTGGTAAAGTAGCTCGGGAACAAAACTGAGGCTTGAATAATGTTTCCAGAGAGTTTGTTGATGAAGAACGAACCATTGAGGGTCAGGAGTTTTTTGAAAAATGTCCCTTCAAATCCAAGGGTAATTTCTTCTCTTTTCGGAAATTTCATGTTTGGGTTATCTCCTCTTCTCGACTCGGTAGCCTGAATCCCTGTTCCGTCTTTCCAACCATACCACGACCCTGCGCCTGTGTAAACGCCTTGGTATAAAAAGTAGTTTTGGATGTCAAGGTCGGTGTGCAAAATACTGGCCGAGGCGGTGAGTTTCAGGTCATCAATGACACTTGAGTTACGGAGAAAATCTTCTTGGCTTACTCTCCAGCCCAATGAAACTGAGGGCGAAAGCGCCTGACGATTGCTCGGGGGGAGTTTGGCCGAATGGATGTAGGCCGCACTGAGGTCGAGATAATACTTGTGTTTAAAGTTGTAGCTGGCTAAAAAACCCAAGTTGGCGTTGCTGGTACGGTGATAAATGGCCGACTCCGACTGCTGAAACCCGTTGGCCAAGAGAATCGCCGACAAATGATGGTTACTGTTGAAGGTTCGGTCATAATTGAACTGACCCGAAAAGGCGATGGTTTGGCGATAGCGGTTTCCCGATACGTTTTGGGTACCTGAGCGTGCGTCTTGGTTATAAACGGTAAGGTTGCTAATGAGGTCAGTACCGCTGTATTTGTTCCAAGTTGGGGCATAGGTGGCATACGAATAATTGTACGCCAAGCTGTATTCGGTGGCATAATCGACGGCAAAAGCAGACTTGAAACTAAGCCCTTTGAGGACGTTTCTAAGGTCGGCTTTGATGCCAGTATTGAACTGGAATTGTCGGTTTGCGTATTGATTGTTTCCCCCCGAATAAATCGTAGCGATGGGGTTTGTTTGGTCTAATTGTGTACCACCAAGTAAATATTTTCCATCAATAATGTTGTTACTATTTTGAACAAATACCTGAGAAGCCGCGTCTTCTTTCTCAATCAGGTCAATGGGAATCAAGGGAGAAAAGCGATTGGGGCGAACCGTTGTGGCGCTGTTCCAAAAGTTTGCGTTTACCCCACGTCCTGTAAAGAAAATGGCCGTAGCATCGGCATTTACGCTGATAAATTCGTTCAACTTGATGTCGATATTGCCACGGAAATTAATGCGGTCGGAGTTGTTGTTGTTTTTAGCTTCGCCGAAGTTGAGGAGTGAGCCTGAGGTCGCATATCCTAAGTTGGTATAGTACCTTACGCGTTCGTTCCCACCCGAAATTTCCGCCGTTGCGTCGTAGCTTCCGTAGGCATTTTTGAGGTACTCTGGCGAGTAAAAGTCGATGTTTGGATAGCGGTATTTGTTGATACCCGAAGCATGATTGTAAATGTCTTGTTCGGTGTACAAATTCGTCAATCCATCATTTCTGCGTGCTTCGTTGTAGAGGGTCATGTATTCGGCCGAGCCCAAATAACGCGGAAATGCTTTTGGTACATTGGCACCGCTGTTGATTCTCAGGTCAAATTTGTTTTGCCCAACTCCTCCTCGTTTGGTGATGACGTTGATGACGCCTTTTGCGGCACGGCTACCATACAAAGCAACGGCATTAGCTCCTTTCAAAAAGACAATTTGGTCAATTTCAGTGGGTGCTACGTTGCCAGTTTCGCGAGGTACGCCATCAATCATAAACAAGTAACTGCCCATCCCCCAGTTACTATTGCCATTAAAACCTGGAATCAGGGCTTCCATGTCGGCAAGGGTATAGGTGAAATAGTTTTTAGAAAGCAGTTCTTGTACGTTTACCGAAGCCACGCCTCCCAGCAAGTCCTTTTTATCAACATCACGAAAAGCAATGCGTACTTGCTCGTTGATTTCTTCGGGGGTCATTACGATTTCATTGACAGGGCTCGTTGAGGTAATGAATTTAGTTTTAAAGCCAGGGGCCGTGATGGAGAGCATTTCGTTTTTCGGTACTTCGATGGTGAATGTACCCGTGGCATCGGTCACAGTTGCTTTTCCGACTTCATCGGAGCTTTTTACCACAGCACCACTGATGGGCTGTTTGTTGGTGCCAACGATGGTGGCTTTGATTTTAATAGGCGCAGTGTTTTGTCCTATCACATGGGCTTTGGGTAAAGCCAGTAGGAGACACAAGCCCAACACGATTTTTATAAACTTCATTGCTTATTCGTTTATCAATTGATTATCTCGTTTTAGAAAGTCGCAAACCTGTTACCAGCCAGGGTTTTGAGGGAATTCCAAGTACAAATTCACATCGTTTACCTTGAGGGGCAACCAGTTGTGTTTTTCGGTGAACCTGCGTTCGAGGATGACACTTTCGCGAAGGTTTAGGACGCGGTTATCTTTCGGGTCTTTGGCAGGGTCAAGGGGAGTAGCACGGTCAAATTCAATTGATTTTTTGAGCGTATAAGGGCTTTTGGCAATCAAAAGCCAGCGGCGGAGGTCGTTGAAACGGTGGCCTTCAAACGAAAGCTCAACTGCCCGCTCGCGGCGTAGTTCTTCCATGTATTTGTCCAATGAACCCAAGAATTGTGCATCTACGCGGCCAACACCAGCACGTTCTCTGATGACATTGACGGCATCGACGGAGGTTTTGCTGTAGTTTGTTGACTTGCCCGCCGATGAGCCATAGCCTTGGGCGGCAGCTTCGGCATACATCAAGTAGATATCGGCCAAACGCATGTAGGGTAAGTGAACGTGAAGGCTTTTGTCGTAGCCGTAGCCTTGGTCGTACTTGTTGGCAGTACGTGGCACAAATTTGAACAACAAGTAGCCCGTACGGCTTCCCGTGGCGATGTCGCGGTAGGAGCCTCCAGTGTGTAAGTTGGCATAACGGTTGTTGGCCTCATTGGCGTTAGGGATGCTCCCTGCAACCATGCGGACGCCGTCAAAAACAATGTCGTTGTAAAAACGTGGGTCGCGGCCTCTCCAAGGATATTCTGGGTTATAACCTGACTCAGGGTCGGCTTTTGTAATGTCTTTGATAGGCAAGCCATTGGCCATTCCGTAGTAGTTGACGTAGTTGGAGGTTGGCAAGAATTTGACGTCTCCTTCGCTGATAATCAGTGGGCTATATTGCTTGCTTGTGCCCCAGTTGGAGCTATTAGCGCCATAATAAGGCCCACGGAAGATGGCCTCAGTAGCACCTGGGATTTGCCAGTTTTGTCCTGTGGTATAGAAATTGGTATAAAACTGATTAAAAGGCACCAATTTGTGCGGTGCTTCGCCACTTTCACACAGTTTAAGTAGTTCACCAAATGCTTCCGCTGCTTTTTTGCAATAATCGGCATTGTACGAAGTACCCCCACCCGATACAGAATTCATCAACGGACTACCAGCCCAGAGGTAATTTTTCCCTAAATACCCAAGCGCCATGATTTTGTTGATACGCAGTTGGTTTTTGCCTAGGGTTCTTTTTCCAGCGGTTGTATTGTCCCAGTCAGTAGGCAATAAGTTGGCAGCTTCTCTAAAATCAGCGGCGGCTTTATCGGCACATTCGCTGTATTTGAGGCGAGGAAGGGTGAGTTTTTCATCACCAGGGAGCACTTGGTCAATGTAGGGAAGCCCACCAAAGTACTGCATAAACATGAAGTGATACCAGCCTCTGAAAAACAGCAACTGCCCTTTGATCAAGTCTTTTTCTTCTTGGGTAGCATCGGTTAGTTTATCCAAATTGGCGAGTCCCAAGTTGGCTTTTCGGATGCCATACCAGCCCAATCCCCAAAGCGACTTGGTGAAGCGGTCGTCGTTGGTTGAGTTGTTGTTTCTGTCCATCCAACCAGCTTGCCAGCCGTCAAAATTGCGTTGCCAGCCCCAGAAATCACCGTTTTCGATTTTGACACCAAAGTGGAAGTTTTGGGCGGTCGATTGGATTTCGTCTTCTCCCCAGTTCCAAGAATTGGTCCAGTAGCCATTTGAAAAGTCGGGAATGGTATGATAAAGCTCCTCGGTAAAGCCTTGGAAGTTGACAAAGTTTTTAAACGCATCTTTTTCAGATACGAGCGATTGTGGATCACGATCCAAAAAATGTGAGCATGAAGTAACCCCAAAAGTCAGGGAACAAACTGCCGCTACGCAGAAAAGTTTTATTCTCTTTTTCATGATTGATTTACTAGAAAGTAATGTTTAAACCTAAATTGAATCTCTTCACGGTAGGATAAGCGCCTTGAGATGCCCAGCCTGTTCCTGCAAAATTGGACTCTCTATCGTCGGGCATTTTACTCCACGCAATGAGGTTGTTGCCGTTTAGATAGATTCTCAGGCTGTTCAAGCCAAGTTTGCGACTACGTTCGGGTGTGAAGTTGTAGGCGATTTCCGCATTTTTTAGGCGCAAATACGAGCCGTCAAACATATACTGGTTGCCGCGATAGTCGCCAAAAGGAGTAGTGAGCCAGCGTGGGATAGGGGTTCCTGTCGGGTTTTGTGGAGACCAGTATTCTCCTTCGTGATACACAGTGGTGCTTTGTGAGCCCAAACTTGTAAATACCACCTGGCGGGTTGTATTATTGACTGCATAGAACTGAACAAAAGCCGAAAAACCTTTCCAGTCCAAACCAAACGTCGCGTTGTAGGTGTTTTGTGGCCAACCTGTGTGTCCGTACGGAATTCGGTCTTGTGAATCTATCACTCCGTCGCCATTGTAATCGACTAAGTAGTAGTTGCCCAATAATTTTTGGTTATCATTCACATTGTGCATTGTACTACCGTACAGCTGGTCCCAAGTGTTGTACAATCCCTTGCTGACATACGAGTAGGCTTGGTCGATTTGCATTCCCTCGGGTTTTTGGTAATCGGGGAGTAGCTCTGGCGTCGCACGTTCAAGGATTTTATTTTCGGTGTGGGTCATGTTGAGATCGGCCCACAAACGTGTTTTGCCTAGGTTTTTGTTGAAGTGAAGTTCTACTTCGTAGCCATTGGCTTTGACCGCGCCAAGGTTGGCAACTGGAGGGGCCGCCCCAAAGTAGCTTGGTACGTCGGCTCTGCCTGTCAACAAGATTTTACTTCTGTTGTCCTGGAAATAGTCAGCTTTCCCTTTGACAAAACCTTTGAAAAGCTCAAAATCCAACCCTAGGTTGTATTTCTCAGATTCTTCCCACTGTACGGTAGGGTTACCGACGGTGGACTGCGAATACCATGTATAGGGGCTTTGTTCGGCACCTTCTCCATTGACTCCCAGTCTTGAGCGACCGCCATACGCCCATTGTTCTAAGTAAGGCCAGCGTACCCCCAAATTATCAAACCCTGTTTGGCCATACGACAACCGAAGTTTGAGAGAATTGACAAACCGAATGGGCTTCATAAATTGCTCGTTTGAGATAACCCAGTTGGCACCTCCAGAAGAGAAAAATGCAAAACGGTAGTCTTTGGCAAATTGCTCGGAGCCGTTGTAAGCCCCGTTGTATTCGATGGTATAGCGGTTGTGGTAGTTATAGGTTGTTCTAAATACCCAGTCTTCGCGGTAAGACGGAATGGCGTTACCACTGGCAAAAACGTTTCGGTTGGTCAACGCCATCAGGTTAATGTTATGTCTGCCAGCAATGGTTTTGTTATAATTCAGTTGGAACTGATAAAACAAGCGGCGCTGGCTGGCGCCAATGCTACCTGCTGCTGGCGACCATTTGATGCCTTCCTGAAAATCGAAACCAGTGATGCCGTCCACTGCCTGCTGGAAAGTTTCAACGCCCGTTTCGGGGTTTATCCATTTGCGCTGGGTGTTATTGTAAAGATCGTTGATACCACGGTTCGACTCAACAAAGGTATTGTCCAACGACACAGTACCAGCCGCTCTCAAGCCTTTTACAAGCATATCTAGGTCTTGTTCGAGGGTAAAATCGGTGGTGATACGCGCGGTAGTTTGGTACTGAACACCACCAATGGCAAGACTCAATGCGGAGTTTTCGGCTCTTGCTTGGTTGGGAGAATAAAAGCCCCATGAACCGTCGGAATATTTTGGCAAAAACAAGTCAGGAGCAGCGTTGTAAGCATCAATCCAAGGGCCATATTCGCTACCTGTGAAGCCCCAAGGGCTTTTTCTTACGCCATACGAACCCGCAAGGTTGGTTTTTAATACCGTACTTTTGGTCAACTGAAAATCTAAATTACTACGTACGTTTAGACGGTTGAAACCAAATCCTTGTTGGTAGCCGCGACGGTTATCATATACTTTAAACAAATCGGCCTCTTGCAAAAAATCAGCACTGGTGAAGTATTTGACCAAATTCGTTCCCCCGCTGATATTCAGGTTGGCGTTGTTGGAAATGGCGTGAGATTTAAACAAGGCTTCTTCCCAATCCACGTTAGGATACCGCTCTGCTTCTGTGACGTTGGCTGGATTGCGGTATTTGTCCAGAATAGCTTCTGGTAGATAGTTTCTCCATCCCTCGGGACGAGTAGCAAGCTCATATTCGATGGCTTCGTTTCTAATTCTAAGCGCATCGTACGAATCATACTTTTTGGGCAATTTAGAGGCTGCTTTCACGATGGTGTTGACGGTGGCCCTAATAGAAGCCTTGCCCGTTTGTCCCCGTTTGGTTGTAATCAGGATTACACCGTTTGCTCCTCTCGACCCAAATACCGCCGTTGCAGAGGCATCTTTCAAAACCGTGACGGTTTCTACAGAACTGATGTCCACGCTCGTCATGGGGCGTTCGACGCCATCGACAAGAATAAGCGGTTCAGAGTTATTCCATGAACTACGACCACGAATAAGAATTTGAGGGTCTTCAGCTCCTGGAAGTCCCGTGCTGGCATTGGTAATAAGTCCTGGCACGTTTCCTGTCAATGCAGCACCAATACTCGATACGCCCCCAGCGCGTTCAAGCTCTTTGTTGGTGGTTTGGGTTACGGATGCCACAACGCCTTCTTTGCGCTGTTTGCCGTATCCAACCACCACGACCTCGTTCAGTTCTGATAGCGACTCTTCCAAGACGATGTTGATGGTTGTTTTAGCTCCAACCACGACCTCTTTGGTTTTGTAACCAACATAACTAACAACCAATGTTTGATTGGGGGGGCAAGTGATGCTAAACTCTCCCTCCGCATTTGTGTTAACCCCTCGGGTAGTTCCCTTGAGGACGATCGTTGCGCCTGGAATGGTTTCACCCGTGGTGGACTTCACCGTTCCTTTCACTGTTTGGGCTTTTGCCGTTTGTGCGCTTAACGAAAAGCTCGAAAACCCAATCAAAAGCGATACACAGCAGACGATCAGGCACAGCTTTTTCTGAGTGGTGGAAATGTAGAAGTTAATGTTTCTCATAAACCAATGAAAACATAATTTATTTGATAAATAATATGATATTACTGCTGCAAAGTAAGGGGGTGACTCAAAAATAGAATAGCACAATTCACCAAATAAGCGGTACAAATGTTCAGTCTTCTTAGAAAGTGTCAATTTTACACGATTATTATTCAAGAAGATTTGCCCTTCCCCAAAGAATGAAGAAAAAAGGGGAAGGTAGATGGTAAAAATAAGGCTTCGTTAAGCGGTTAAACGTAGTATATACGTTTTTGCTTTTTGTGAATGCTTACGTTAAAAATATATATTTACTAGCGTTTTTGCTGACTCTAAGATTGTTATATGCCTTTTATGAACCGTTTGGATAGTGAGATTTTAGAAAAACTAACTCGGTATATTGAGAACAATATAAGTAATTCCGATTTTTCGTTAGAGACGGTTTACAAAGAGTTGGGGGTAAGCAAAACGCGCCTTCACCGTATTGTGAAAGACAATACACAGCTTTCTACTACATTATATATAAGGCATGTTCGCCTCGAAAAATCGAAGGCATTGCTTGATGATTCCAACCTTCGGATTACCGAAATAGCGAGCTTAGTAGGGATAGACAGCCCCCAAAATTTTAGCAAATATTTCATTCAAGCTTACGGCCTTAGTCCTACAGAGTACCGAAAAAGAAAAGACAATGTAGAATCTCTTGAAGAAATCAAAGCCGTTGTGGAAGAAGAATTGCAGCCTGTAGCAGTGCCTGATTCGGACAAAACAACGGGGCGTTGGAAGTGGGCCTTGTTTGGCCTATTTGTGGTAATGGTAGTAATAGGTGGTGCTTATTGGATCAAAGGAAAGGCATCGTCGGGGAATAGCTCTGAAAACTATCTACCACATTTTGATAACTCCATTGCTATTTTGCCTTTCAAAAGCCTTAACCAAGAAACTGCCTTGGCCGATGGGGTACTGGAAGGAATCCATTCGTCGCTTTCGCTGATTGAAAACTTAAAAGTGATTTCGCAAAGTTCGTCCAGTCAATACCGTGACACTGACAAAACCAACTGGCAAATCGGGGACGAGCTGCAGGTGGCGTACGTGTTGAAAGGAACAGTAAAGGAACAGTCCAACCAAGTGGAAACGGTGTTGTCGTTGATACGAACGCAGGATGATATTGAGGTGTGGAGTCAACGGTATGAAGGCAACCTGCAACAGCTTTTCAACTTGATGAACGGTATGGTAAAGGATATTGCGACACAACTCAGTCAAAAAATTACGCCTTCACAATCGCAGCAATTAGAAAGAGTACCCACTCGTAATTTAGAAGCCTACAATGAATTTCTGCTTGGGCGAACGTTACTCATTACCCGTACCAAAGAAAAATTGAACGAAAGCCTGATTCGTTTCAACAAAGCCCTGACTTTAGACACCACCTTTGCCGAAGCGCAAGCCTACAAATCCATTGCTTACCTGCTTATGGGTAACATGGGCTATCAGGACTTGAAAACGTGTTTAGAACTTGCTGAACAGCACGCCCTCAAGGCGATTCAACTGGATACCCACAACAGCACCGCTTATGCGACATTAGGTAATGTATATCGAGGGAATTTCAAATGGCAACAGTCGAAAACGGCCTACGAAATCTCTCTCAAATATCGTCCTAACGATGCCCAAACCATCTACTGGTACAGTCTGCTGCTGCGCTCCATGGGCCGACTGAGCGAAGCCTTGCGGTATAGCACCAAGGCTGTTTTGTTGGATCCATTGTATCCCGTGATTCTCTCTGGTCATATCTGGAATTGTGCCTATGCCAATCGGGACGATTTAGCTCAAAAAGCCCTTACTGACGGAAAATTGATTTTTGATGACTCCTTTGTGTATTACATGGCGAGAGGCGAGTATGAGCTGCACCACAATCGGTACGATAAAGCCCTGAAGGAGTTTACGAAAATGGAACAACTCAATCCGAACATTAAGTACGGGAGTGTGAGCAGTGCTTTCTGCGCGGCCAGGTTGGGAAATCCAATCCCTACTCGTACGTTGTTGAATAAAATGGGCAACCAAGCGCAGGATTTCGTCAGCAAATCCATGCTTTATGCGGGCTTAGGTCAAAAAGACAGCAGTTTGATCTGCCTGGAAAAGGCAGCTTCGATGGGGCGTATCTCTTCCGAGATTTTAGTGACCCCCATGTACAGAGCCATTCGCAAAGACCCTCGCTTCCAGTCCGTGCTCAGACAATTCGGACTGCCCGCCTCTGCGACTGTTCAATAATCTCAGATTTTCCCATTACTAGCTTCAGTCTTGCTTCCAATATAGTTTTTGGAACAATAGACTAAGTTTTTGGAACAATACACTAAGTTTTCGGAACAATACACCAACGGTTTTTCTTCCCCCAGCCCTACTTTTGCTCCATCGGTAAACGCATTTTTTTCTGCGTATTCTGTCCTCAAATCAACTACGCTAATTATCCCCTCAACCATGACGTTAAGAAGGCTCTTCAGTGCACTGTTGGCGGGATTGGTTTGCCTGGGTTGTACAAGTGACGAAAGTACTGCCCAAGCCGATAATATAGAGTTGGTCAAAGAAGTTCACCTGCTTATCAACCGACACGAATGGAAAGAGTTGGAAAAGCTGTTTGCTGATAGTGTCAGCCTGAAAGGGGCGACCACCAGAAGCCAAATCATCCGACAATCCAAACAACAATGCATTAACAATTACCGCAAAATGCAACAAACCTTTCCTCAACTCTCCCAACACATTACCCAACTCTACGCCGCTGGTACGCACCACGTGATTGTGGAGACCATAGCCGAAGGTATGGCCTCCGATAGCATTCTACTCAGTCGTTCGAGTTGTACCATTTTTACCATTGAAAACCAAAAAATCAGCCGTCTCTATATTTATCACCCTACATACCCTCTCACGTTTACCCAACCATGACTCATTTTTACGCATCTATTTTAGGTTTGGCTCGTATGTCGGGCTTCCCATCGGTTTTTAGCAGTTACTTTCTGATGGTGCTGATAGGTAACAGCCTGATTAGCCAAACTAGCTACGGCCAATGCCCAACCTTTAGTATCTCGGCTACCACCAGTAGCCGCAACGGCACCACTGCCACCTGGACAGCCCCGGGTCCCTACCTCATCCGTATTACGGCCAAAGGCGCAAAAGGCGGGGATGGTTCTTATAGGGATAGCGGTGGTGCCGGTGCTACGATTACGGGGGAGTTTAGCGTGACGGCGGGGCAGGTGCTGGAGCTGATAGCCGGTGCGCCCGGTCGTAATTCTATTGGTCCTGTTGCTGGTGGTGGTGGTGGTGGTGGTTCAGCGGTTCGCTTTCAAAACGGCGCATTGCTGGTTGTAGCCGGTGGTGGTGGTGGTGGTGGTGGTATTTCTGGCGTTGGTGGCGGTGGTGCAAGTGGGCCTACCGGTACCTCTGCTATTGGTGGTGGTGGTGGTATTAATTTGGGTGTTTCTGATTTTAATGGTAGTGGTGGTGCCGGTGATAGTGGTGGTGGTAATGGTGGTGGTGGTGCCGGTGGTGGTGGTGGTGCCGGTGATGGTGGTGGTCCTAGTAGTGGTGGTGGTGGTGGTGGTGGATATAGTGGAGGTAGTAATGGTAGTAATGGTATTAGTGGTGGTGCGGGTGGCGGCTCCTACAACGCGGGCACCAACCAAAGCAACGCCGCCGGGGCAAATGCTGCCGGTGGGGAAGTGGTGATTGAATGTTTGGGGCTGGCAACACCAAATCTTAGTATCAATGATGTCAGTCAATCGGAGGGCAACGCCGGAAATACTATTTATACTTTTACGATTAGCCTTGATCAACCTGCACATGCAGGTGGTGTGATCTTTGATATTGCCACGGCTGATAATACAGCCACTACAGCTGATAATGATTATACGGCAAAATCATTGACAAGTCAGACGATTCAAGAAGGTATTTCGACATCCACCTTTACGGTATCTGTCAATGGTGATTCAAAATTTGAGTCAGACGAATCTTTTTTTGTCAATGTTACCAATGTAACGGGGGCAAACGTTACGGATGCCCAAGGTGTTGGAACAATCACGAATGATGATGCGGCTTGCTCAAGCAGTAGTACTGTCACCACCGGTACTACCTTTTGTAACGAAGGCGGCATTACAATCAATGATAATGGGTTGGCTACGCCTTATCCCTCCTGCATTTCTGTATCGGGCCTAACGGGTACGATTGAGAGAGTAACGATTACGCTGAAAAACTTAACGCACACCGCACCTGATGACATTGATTTACTGCTGTACTCTCCGACGGGTCAAAAATATGTTTTTATGTCTGATGCTGGCGGTACGAATGCCGTCACAAACCTTAATTTGATTCTCGACTCAAGTGCAGGAAGTGAATTACCGAACAACACGACATTGGTCAGCGGAACTTTCAGACCGACTGATTTTGAGGTAAGTGCCGATGTTTTCCCTGCCCCTGCTCCGGCGGGACCTTATACCTCCGCGAGCAACGCAACTTTGGGAACACTTTTTTTTAATAGCAATCCAAATGGCACTTGGTTTTTGTACGCAGTAGATGAGGCCGCTACTAATACAGGAAGCATTGGAGGCTGGTGTTTGAACTTTACCATGAGTTGTACTCCCCCCAACATCAGTGCTCCCACCGTCACCCAACCTACTTGCGCCGTACCCACGGGGACTATTGTAGTCAACGCCACAGGAAGCGGTATGTTAGAATACAGCATCAACAACGGTACCGATTGGCAAACCAATGCGACTTTCAATAATTTAGCTGCGGGAAATTATAACATCAAAGTACGTATTCAGGGCAGTAGCCCTACTTGTGAGACGACTTATGGAAGCAACCCCATAGTGCTTTCTTCGCCTTTCACCGCAACCACCATTGATACTTGGACGGGCTGCGTCTCTACCGACTGGGCAACGGCAGGAAACTGGCAAGATGGCAGCGTTCCCACGGCCACTGACGATGTAAATATTCCTGATGTAGCAAATGACCCCGTCGTTGGAGCAGGGACAGCCGCCGTGGCCAAGTCGGTGTTGGTGCAAGGAGGAGCGGTATTGACGATTAACGCCACGGGAAGCTTGGCAATCAATGGCGCTATATCACCTCGTCATGGACTAGACAACTATGGAACAGTGGACAATAGCGGTACGATACGCGTAGGCAATACCAGCGCTGTTGGGGCCATCGGAATTGTGCATCGCAACGGTGGTACGTTTAATAATAAACCCAATGCTGCTATCTACATTGACCAAACGGGAGGGGCTCAAGCTTTTTATTCTAATGGGTTAGTAAACAACGAAGCCCTCATAAAAATTGGCAGCAATGCGGCCGTTACGGGGGAAGGAATTAGGTTGGAGGGCAATACCTTTAATAACAAAACGGGTGGTAGCATCCAAATTGACCAAACGGGCAGTCATGGCATTCGATTAGTCAATAGTGGCACCATATTCAATAATGAAGCCCTCATCGAAATCGGCAGTCAGTCAGATGTAAAAGGAGATGGAATTAGAAATGGTTCTACTTTTAATAACAAGGTTGGCGGGGATATCTATATTAATCGAATAGGTATTAGTGGTAACATGATTTTTTGTATTATCAACGGTGGAACTTTCAATAACGATGCGAAAATTACCATTGGAAATATTGGACTTGTTTTCGTACAAGACGGTATTTACAATGCAGGCAGTTTTACCAACAGTGGCACGGGAATCATTTCTATTTCTAAACCTTGGGGTAATGGCATCTGGAATGTTTCTGGTACTTTCCAAAATGCGGGACAAATTACGATTAGTAATGTCTTTAATGTTTCTGAAGGGGAGTTCAGTACAGGTATTCTTAGTACAGCGCCTTTTACCAATACGACAGGTGCAAAAATCTACATTGACCAAGTGCAAAGTGGAATTGTTTCTACCCGCGCGTTTACCAATGCAGGTTTGATTCAGATGGGAGAAAATGCCCCTTTGACAGGTAGTGGTATAGCCAATGTACAAGGAGTTAATGCGGTATTTAACAACAATGCGGGGGGAGACATCAGTATTAAACAAACGGCGGTAGATGGGATTCGGAATGAGACAAATTCTACCTTCAACAATAATGCTTGCGCAAAATTGACCATGTTTGATAACCTCAACAATGCAGGTAATTTTACCAATACAGGATTGTTTACCGTCAATACGGCGCAAACACATACCAATACGGCATTGACCAATGATGGTGTCATTGAGTATCCATTGGGGAATCCGATAGCGAACGTTACCAATAATGATATAGTGGTAGCCCCAATTGCTATCTGTGGTACCTCTATCAGTCCCGCTTTGCAAATCGGTGGAACCAATAACTTTACCGCTGGCAGTATGTGGTACAGCGATGCTTCGCTGACGACTCCAGCAGGTACGTATAACCAAGGTACTAATACTTTTACATTGACAAATTTGGCATTGTTAGGTATTCAAACGATGTATTTCTCAGTCAATGATGCCAGCAACCCTTGCCCCAAAACGGTATCGATCCAAGTGACCATAAAAGCATTGCCCGTCGTAAGCGCTTCTGCTGCCAGTGTTTGCGTAGGTAGCACAATCACGTTAAGTCCAACGAGCGGCGGTACATGGGCGAGCAGCGATGATACAAAAGCAACGGTCACTAACGCAGGAGTAGTGACAGGCGTAGCTGCTGGTAATGTGACGTTTACGTTTACTGAAACCTCAACGGGTTGCAGTGATACAACGAGTAGCGTGACTGTAGTTGGTCCTCCAACTATTTCGCTCAATACCCTTCAACAAACGTTAAACGAAGGCAATTCCCAAACCTTCTGCGACACGGATGCCAATCCTGTTAATAGTTTGCAGTTTACGGTTTCGGGTTTGTGTGTTTCAGGTTCTCCCGTGTGGCGGGTGCAAGTGGGTAGCGGCGCATGGAGTCCTTGGTCGGCCACTGCCCCCGTTTCGCAACCATCCAATAATCAACCCCACCGCTACCAAGCAGCTTGTGGTGCTAGTTGTGAATCAACTTACTCGGAAGTGATTACCTTGACAATTGGTGTGCCTCCTGTGCCTCCCCAACAAGTAACTGTGAGTAAGACGACGGGTTGTCCAGGTGAAACCGTGACACTCTCCGCTCATTGTGGAGCTCATGCGGTACGGTGGTACTCATCAGATTCACCTAATTCTGCCCTTCCAAGCTCTACCATAACGATTAGGCGCGAGATGCCTAGTTACTGGGTGAGTTGTGTAAGTTCACTTGGTTGTGAGAGTGTTAAAGTAGCAGCACCATCGATTGTTGCCAAGCCCTCCGCAGCGCCATTTGGTATCACAGGGGGAGGCTATCTGGGCTGTAATAACGTTTCTGCTATTTTAACCTCTGGTTCAGAATTGAACACCTTGTACCAGTTGTACTACAATTCGTTGGGGACTAGCCAGCAAGTGAATGGGAATGGAGGCGTTTTAAGTTTTGGTATTCCGAGTTTTGGGGGTGTTTATCGTGTGATCGCCAAGGATAAGACGAGTGGATGTATTACAGAGTCGAGTGGGGAGGTGGTTTACTACAATGTTAGCAAGCCGAGCAAGTTTCAAGTGACGGGTGGGGGCAGTTTGTGTGGAAGCGGAAGTGTTACTTTGGGGTTATCCAGTTCCCAAGTAGGTGTTAATTACCAGTTGAAGCGCAATGGAGGGTTATATGGTAGCAATGTATTATCAGGTACAGGTCAGAAGTTGAGCTTTGGTTCGACGCTTGAAACGGGGACGTACACGGTAGAAGGTATATCGTCCTCGGGCTGTGTTTTGACGATGCAGAATGGGGTATTGGTGACGAATTTTCCGTGTGGTCTCCGAGTTGGGGTAGATGATTTGTTTGGGATATCTGTTGATTCATCTATTGACTCTTGGGTGAGTATCTTGGGTAATCCAGTGGGTAGTATTTTGTCGTTACGTTTCAACCAGTCGATTAAGGGGGAGGTTTTGTTGGTGTTGGTTGGATTGGGAGGTGAGGAGTTGTATCGGCGTTCATTGTTTGATTTGGAATCTGGTCATGTGGAGAGTATTTCAATGGAAGGCTATGTAGCGGGTAGTTATGTATTACGGGTTATATCCTCTGAACATAGGCAAGATTTCAAGATTAGTAAATTGGGTAGATAGTGTGCGGATAATGATTGCTATACTGGTTCAGAATTCAGTCGAAAGACGGGGTGGGAGTGGGTATAGTTAAGAACAGTAGTCACCAACAGCAAAGGTCAAGTAGTGCAAACGGAGTTGACGGATGCTTCGGGTCGAAGTGTTTTGCGCCGTCAATTTATACCTGAAACTAACACGCACCAAGAAGAGTTTGGGGTTGGTGAGCTACCAAATGGTATGTATTTCTTGAAAGTAACTACGGATAGTCAAAAAAGTATATTAAAAGTGGTAAAAGTAGATTAAAAACCCTCATTTTCTATTGTTTTATAGGTAGCTCTATTGCCCAATGGGTGAAGTAGGGCTACCTATTTTTTTACCATAAAGTAATTATTTGGATAAATAATATAGCAATTTATATTCTTTCTCCCGAACTTTAACCCCCAATTCTATCCAATTAAGCAAATTGAAATCTTAGAACTTATTTGTAAAATACGCATTGAATAAAACAAAATACCTGGATTTGTATGGATTTACATAAAAGCAGACGCACTTTTACTCGTTATTGTTTTTTTTTATGGTGTTTTATTCAAATGGGTGGAGTGAGTGCTCAAAAATTTATCCATCCCGAAAGGTACGTTCGGTTATATGACCCCGCGTATCAGCATCCGTATCCCAAACGTTGGGAGATGATTGATTCGATTCGAACGACTTTGTTTGCTCATTATGACATTAATACCAAAGAAGTTTTTCTCTTTAGGAGTAAGATTGCAGAATTGGCCGCCGAGCAACACAAAGATGAGAAGGCGATGCTGATCGCTCAGTTAGCCAAAATGGATTATCTACAACGTAGTAGCCAGGTTCCAATCCAAGAATTTGATCAATGGTACCAACGAAGTTTAGAAGAAGCCGATAGAATCAATTTTGCGGAAATAAAGGTCAATATAGCCTTTTTATATGCGGCTAATTTGAAGTCGAATTATCAAAAAGATGTCCTTGCGCTGTATTACTTAAATAAAGCGGTCGAATATACTTACCTTGCTAAAGAGGTGACTGACCGACAACGAGCGCTGTTTTTTAGCGGAATAGCTAGAATTTATTACCAATTTGACGACTTCCCTCATGCGATTGAGTTTGGGAAAGAGGTGGAAAAAAGTAAGGTAGAGAAAACAGAGAAATTTCTGACGTTGGATGTTATTGGGGCGTCTTACCTTAAATTGAAAAAGTACGACAGTGCGTTGATTTATTTTGATAAGGGACTAAGAATGCTCAGTTCAGAATTTAAATATGACAAAACCAGAAAAGGTTGGTATGGAATATTAGTAGGGAAAAAAGGACATGTGTATAAGGCAACGAACCAACTGGACAGTGCTATTCGCTGTTATGAAATTGGGATTGAGGATACGTATAAAAATAAATTGCTAGACAATACCTGCGGCTTCGCCATCAATTTGGCGGATTTATTTGTGGATAGACATGAACTAGCCAAGGCTGAGAAATTAATTCCCTTGGCTAGACAAGCTACGCAAAGTAGTGGTAATGAAGAGGATAAGTTGCAGTTGCATAGGTTGCTGACGAAGTATTACACGGCGTTAGGCCAAATCCATCGGGTGGTATTACACAAAGATTCTGCGCAATATTGGGCAGCCGTGATCGAAAAACGAAGGGGTAAAAACGTGCAAATACAGGCTGATTTACGGCTTGAGACTGAGCGGCGCCTTCATTTAGAAACAACGCTGCAAGAAAACATCAAACAACAAAAAGCAAATAGATTTATCGCTATTGTAATCGTTGGACTATTGACAGCGATTGCCTTTGTCTTGGTGTTGCGGTATCAATTATTGATGAAATTGAAGGACAAAGAGCTGACAATTCAACAGCAAGAGGCGGAAAAGAAGCTGTTGCTCGAACAAGAAAAAGCGAAGCAGGAGCAAATCATTGCCCAGCTGAAATTGGAAGAGTTTACCAATATCATCATCGCCAAAAACAAACAAATTGAATTGTTTCAGTTGGCCGAGAGTCAGCAAGAGCATTCGGAGAGTGTACAGCAGTTGTTGAATAATACCTTAGTGACGGACGAACAATGGGCGACTTTTAAGGCATTGTTTGATAAAGTTCACGTGGGGTATTTGCAACGCTTGAAAGAGAAAATACCAGGCATTTCGCCCGCTGAAATTCGTTTTATGGCCTTGGCCAAACTACAACTAAGTACCCGTGAAATGGCAACCTCATTGGGGGTTTCGGTCAATGCCGTTCGTAACGTTTGGTTTCGATTGAGAAAAAAAGTGGACCTTCCTGACGATGCTACTTGGCACGATTTGGTCAAGCAAATTTAGTTTATTCTTCGTTTTGTATTTTCTACAAAAAACATAGAAAACACCGTTTTTGTAGTTTTTTGTAGAGGTTTTTTTTGTGTAAATATCTGTTACACAGTGTCTTGTAATTTGTGATTTTTTTGTGATGCCCCAAATTTGGTGGTATGGGCGGTGTTGCCTAACCTTACAGTATGATTTTTTCTACTGGACTCAAAGACGCCATTCGCAGATTATGGTGGTTATGGTTGTTGCTCATAGCCTTCAGTGCCTGTGTGTTGATATGGTGGTACTTCGAGGGAAAAATTGAGCAGTTAAGGCAAACCCAGTTCGCTATTTCACCTATTTAAAAACGTTGTATGAAACTCAGATTATTTACCCTACTCTTACTTTTTTCAGCTGTGCTCATCGAGCATACCCACGCCCAGACTTGTACGGGCGAAGTACTTAATATCTCGGCTACTACACCCAATACCAGTGGTTCTTCTGGTTGGTGGCAAGTACCTGCTGGGGGCGCCTATAAGATAAAGATTACAGCAAAAGGAGCTGCTGGGGGAGGAAAAACCATGGACCCAATTAGCTCTGGTGGGAAGGGCGCTTTGATGAGTGGTGAGTTTTTTGTAACTTCTGGTCAAATACTTCAGGCGATGGCTGGGGCTCTGGGTCAGTCAAGTTCACAAACAGGCGGCGGTGGTGGCGGATCGGGAGTCCAAATCCAAGCATCCGCTACATTGCTCGTTTTAGCTGGCGCTGGTGGTGGTGGTGGTGCGACTCCAGGAACGTCTGGAGGTAACGGCGGCAATGGCTTGATTACTAATTCAGGAACCAGCGGCGGTAGCGCAGACAATGGTGGCGGCGGTGGCGGCGGTTATCTTGGTAATGGTCAAAACAGTAGTGGGGGCTATTCTGGTGGTGGTGGCGGTGGCGGATTTAACGGAATAGGTGGTTATGGTAACAGTAGTGCCGGTTTTGGTGGTGGCGGTTTTGGAGCTGGTGGTGGTGGCGGACATATATGTAACTTAGACTGTTCAGTATACACTGGTGATTTCTCTGGCGGCGGCGGCGGTGGGTACAGTGGTGGCGTTGGAGGTTACGGTTGGAACGGTGGTGGCGGCGGTGGTTCCTATAACATTGGACTGAATCAAAATAATTCTGCGGGTAATAATAGTGGCGGCGGCCAAGTCATCATCGAATGCCTTGGCACGGCGGCCATTTCGGCTACGCTGACCCCGACGCAACCTACCTGTGCTTCCAATCAGGGAAGTGTGAGTATTGATTTGACGGGCGACCTCAATGGCTATACCAATGGTGATATTGAATATGCTATTATCTCGGGGGGGAGTTTTTCAGGAAATCCTACATTTACGAGTATTACGGCTGAACCTTTTAACGTGAATACTGGTACAGGCACTGAGGTTGGTACATACACGGTAAGGATTCGACTTAAATATAATCCCGACGTTTTTACTGACCGAACTTATACACTTACGCCTAAACTAACGGGGACGATTTACGTGAAAGCCAACGCCACGGGAGCCAATAACGGCAGTTCGTGGACGGACGCCTTTACTTCATTACAAGATGCCCTCTCCGCTGCCTGTTCAGGAGCACAAATCCGGGTAGCGGCAGGTACCTACAAACCTACTGCCGGCACTGACCGCAGTATTTCTTTTGTGATGGTCAACGGTGTAGCTGTTTATGGTGGTTTCCCTAACACGGGTAACCCAACCCTAACCGACCGCAACTGGGCTACTAACCCCACCATTCTGAGTGGGAATATTGGGAACACGGGCGTGGATACGGACAATACCTACCGAGTGATTAACAATAATTTTACCTCGGGCTCTCCATTGAATAATACGGCGATATTGGACGGGTTTATTGTGGAAAAAGGCTATGCCAACGGTGGATTTCCGCTGTCACTTGGCGGTGGGATGTGGAATGCGAATGCTGCACCTCTGGTTCGGAACTGCGTGTTTCGCAACAACTTTGCCGTAGCTGGTGGCGGAATGTTTAATGCCGATGCGCAGCCTACCATTAGCAATTGTCTGTTTCTCAACAATACAACGACCTCCGAGGGGGCGGGGATTGCCAATGGCGGGGGTACTGCCTCTACTAAAATAATGAATTGTACGTTTTATGGAAACACAGGTCTCAACACCATCAATAATCAATCAAATGTCACCATCACTAACAGCATTGTTTGGGGAAATGGAGGCGGAATCTCGAATGGTACGGTGACGTATTCCAACGTGCAGGGTGGTTTTAGCGGTACGGGTAACCTAAACACCGACCCCCGTTTTGTGAATGCCGGAGGGGGAGATTTTCGCTTACAGCAGTGCTCACCGGCGATAGATAATGGAACGAATTCCAATGCTCCGACGACTGATTTTGTGGGAAATACCCGGCCTTTTAATGCGACTGGAGTGAGCAATGCCGACATGGGCGCGTATGAATATCAATCAACGTATGATGTCTGTACAGCTTGTGCTGGTATCTCGGGAGGCATCGTGTACGTCAATGCATCGGCTTCCGGGAGTAATAACGGCAGTTCGTGGGCAAATGCGTTTACGGATTTACAAGCAGCACTCAGCGTGGCTCGTAATTTTCCCTCGTGTGTATCTCAGATTTGGGTAGCCAAAGGCACTTACTACCCCACCACCGGCACAGACCGCAATATTTCTTTTGTGATGAAGAACGGCCTCGCCATCTACGGCGGCTTCCCCAACACAGGTAATCCAATTTTTGCCGACAGGAACTGGGTTACAAACGTGACGACGCTCAGCGGCGACATTGACCGCACTACCGACCCCTTGGCCGTAAGCGGCACCGGCAGCATTACGGGAAATGGCGGAAACAGCTACCACGTCATTTTTAATAACAACGGACTGACTACCACCAACTCCCTCTTAGACGGATTTACTGTTACGGGCGGAAATGCCAATGGGAGCTTCCCGAACACCGTCGGCGGCGGGATGTATAACGAAGGAGCCTCGCCCAGCCTCAGCAATGTCACTTTTTCGGGTAATCAGGCTAACTTCAGCGGCGGCGGGATGTATAACGGAGGATCCTCGCCCAGCCTCAGCAATGTCACTTTTTTGGGCAATATCGCTAATGAAGTCGGCGGCGGGATGTATAACGAAGGATCCTCGCCCAGCCTCAGCAATGTCACTTTTTTGGGCAATCAGGCTAACTTCGGCGGCGGGATGTATAACGGAGGATCCTCGCCCAGCCTCAGCAATGTCACTTTTTCTGGCAATATCGCTAATGAAGTCGGCGGCGGGATGTATAACGGAGGATCCTCGCCCAGCCTCAGCAATGTCATTTTTTCTGGCAATCAGGCTAACTTCGGCGGCGGGATGTATAACGGAGGATCCTCGCCCAGTCTCAGCAATGTCACTTTTTCTGGCAATCAGACTAACTTCGGCGGCGGCGGGATGTATAACGACAACAACTCTAATCCCGTCCTGAAAAACAGTATCCTCTGGGGCAACAGCAGCGAAGTGTTTAACAATAACAATAGCAATCCTGTCTATACCTACTGCCTGATACAGGGGCTGAACCCCGGCGGTACGGGCAATTTGGATGGTACAAATCCCAACAACAACCCCCTATTTGCCAGCCAACCCTCGTTGGGCTTAGGCACCGCCGGAGACCTGCGCCTGCGCCTCTGCTCGCCAGCCATCAATGCGGGAGACCCTGCTACTACGTCAGCTACGGTGGGGAATGTAGATTTGGGAGGAAATCCACGGTTTTATAATAGTGGTAGGATAGATATCGGCGCATACGAATATCAGGGCACGTTTGATGCAGTAGCCCCAGCGGTACAAGTGACGAACAGTGTTTGTACGACTTTTGGTGGAACGGCTTCGGGTGGGGTCATCAGCGCCCCGAGCAGCAGCTGTCCCGCAGGTTCAACGCTTTATTATTCAACTGATAACGGCGGTAATTGGAGCACAACCTTACCGACTTACGCCCAAACAGGTCCTGCGCAAACGATAGTAACGCGTTGTACGTGTGATGCGAATCCCGCTACTTTTGGCCCGACGAGCACCGTGACGACTGTCCCAGGCACATGCCCAGCTTGTCCCGATTTGACGGTAGCAGCGCCAGCGGTACAAGTGACCAACAGTGTTTGTACGACTTTTGGGGGAACGCCATCGGGCGGGGTTATCAGCGCCCCAAGCAGCAGTTGTCCCGCAGGTTCGACCTTACAATATTCAACTGACAACGGAGGTAACTGGAGCGAAACCTTACCGACTTACGCCCAAACAGGCTCTGGGCAGACGATTTTGACGCGCTGTAACTGTACAGCCGACGCGAGCAAATCAAGTCCGACGAGCACCGTGACGACCGTTCCAGGCACATGCCCAGCTTGTCCCGATTTGATGTCGGCTGCTCCAGCGGTGCAAGTGACGAACAGCGTTTGTACTACTTTTGGGGGTACTGCTTCGGGTGGTGTTATCAGCGCCCCAAGCAGCAGCTGTCCCGCAGGTTCAACGCTTTATTATTCAACTGATAACGGCGGTAACTGGAGCACAACCTTACCGACTTACGCCCAAACAGGTCCCGCACAAACGATAGTAACGCGCTGTACGTGTGATGCGAACCCTGCTACTTTTGGCCTGACGAGCACCGTGACGACCGTTCCAGGTACATGCCCAGCTTGTCCCGATTTGACGGTAGTAGCCCCAGCGGTACAAGTGACGAACAGTGTTTGTACAACTTTTGGCGGCACGCCATCGGGCGGGGTCATCAGCGCCCCAAGCAGCAGTTGTCCCGCAGGTTCGACCTTACAATATTCAACTGACAACGGTGGTAATTGGAGCGAAACCTTACCGACTTACGCCCAAGCAGGTCCCGCGCAAACGATTTTAACGCGCTGTACATGCGACGCGAATCCCGCTACTTTTGGACCGACGAGCACCATGACGACCGTTCCAGGCACGTGTCCAGTTTGTCCCGATTTGACGGTAGCAGCGCCATCGGTACAAGTGACCAACAGCGTTTGTACTACTTTTGGTGGCACGCCATCGGGTGGCGTTATCAGTGCGCCAAGCAGCAGTTGTCCCGCAGGTTCGACTTTACAATATTCGACTAACAACGGTGGTAACTGGAGCGAAACCTTACCGACTTACGCCCAAACGGGCACTGGACAGACGATTTTGACGCGCTGTAACTGTACCGCCGACGCGAGCAAATCAAGTCCGACGAGCACCGTGACGACCGTCCCAGGCACATGCCCAGCTTGTCCCGATTTGACGTCGGCAGCGCCAGCGGTACAAGTGACGAACAGCGTTTGTACAACTTTTGGGGGCACTGCTTCGGGTGGCGTTATCAGTGCGCCAAGCAGCAGTTGCCCCGCAGGTTCGACTTTACAATATTCAACTGACAACGGTGGTAATTGGAGCGAAACCTTACCGACTTACGCCCAAACGGGCACTGGACAGACGATTTTGACGCGCTGTAACTGTACCGCCGACGCGAGTAAATCAAGTCCGACGAGCACCGTGACGACCGTTCCAGGTACATGCCCAGCTTGTCCCGATTTGACGGTAGCAGCGCCATCGGTACAAGTGACCAACAGCGTTTGCCAAACAGGATGTGTGATTGGAGGCGGTAGCATTGCAGCTCCCAGCACGAGCTGTCCTGTGGGTTCAATCCTTCAATATCAGTTAAATGGTGGGGATTGGAGTACGACCTTGCCAACGTATGTGCAAACAGGTCCCGCCCAAACGATTAAAACGCGTTGTGTGTGCAACAGCAACGCCAACCAAACTAGCCCTGAGTCTTCAGTGACGACCGTACCAGGGACAGTACCTGCGTTGGTGGTACCATCCAATGGCTCAGCAGTGGTTTCATGTCCTGCCTTAGCTACTGCACCCGTCCCACCCGTGGTGAATGATTGCAGCGGCACTCCAATTCTTGCTTCTAGCCCCACCATTACCAATAGCCCAGACCCGTTGACTTGCGAAGGAACACGAACCTATACCTACACGTATGTGTGTGGCATACGAACGGCGAGTTGGAGTTTTGTATATACAATTGAGCGGGAGGGTTTTACGGTGAATACACCGAATGGTTCGGCGACAGTGTATGACCCTAGTTTGGCGGTGGCTCCAACATCACCCACGGTGTTGAGTCAGTGCGGAGAAACGTTGACCCCAAGTGCTCCCGTCATTACCAACAGTCCTAATCCGTTAGTGTGCGAAGGTACGCGAACTTATACCTATACCTATACGGATTGTGAAGGGAACACGGGGAGTTGGAGTTTTGTCTATACAATTCTTGACAACATAGCGCCCACGATTGTATGTCCTGCCAATATCACAGCTTGTGAGGGACAGGCGATTACATTCACTCCTCCAGTAGGTACGGATAATTGTTTGGGTGCAGTCACAACGCAGATAGCGGGTTTACCCACGGGCAGTGTTTATCCCGTAGGAATAACGACGAATACGTATAAAGTGACGGCGACGAATGGTCAAAGTAGTACATGCTCGTTCACGGTGACGGTGCAAGGCAAGCCCACAATTACGTTATCAACGCTCCAGCAAACGCTCAATGAAGGCAATAATCCTGTTTTGTGTGATACAGATGCCAATCCAGTTAACAGTTTACAGTTTAATGTTTCGGGTTTGTGTGTGGTGGGAAATCCCGTTTGGCAGATGCAAGTGGGTAGCGGCGCATGGAGTACTTGGTCGGCCACTGCCCCCATTTCGCAACCATCCAATAACCAACCCCACCGCTACCAAGCGGCTTGTGATGCTAGTTGTGAATCAACTTACTCGGGCGTGATTACCTTGACAATTGGTGTGCCTCCTGTGCCTCCCCAACAAGTAACTGTGAGTAAAACGACGGGTTGTCCAGGTGAAACCGTGACACT
>NZ_JBYFCK010000021.1:85971-105484 GCF_057652155.1 Runella sp. R0.1_18 | reverse complement strand
GAATCTGCTCAAAAGGTTATTTCTTTAACCTGTTTCCCTTATATTAAAAATACGTCACCTTAGTTTAAATTTAGTATAATATACATACTAAAGAAGTAAGTACCTATGCTTTTTTGTTAATTTTTTCAAGATATTTATCAAGTGGCAAAAATACATAAACATTCTAAGAAAGAATTAAACTATGTACACAGTCACCTCTTCGATGGAATTGGGATCAGCAACTTAGCTCAAAAGCGTATATGCCTTTTGGCTACCCATAATATCCTTTTCCATACTTGTATCCATAGCCGTACCCATAGCGGTACTCTTGGCTATTGCGGTAATTAACACCGTTGAAAATGACATTAATGGATTTAAACTTATTAAACTTCTTCAAATCGGACAAAATGGTCAAGTCTTTTTTGACCGTCACCTCATGCCTCACAATATAGAAACAAGTATCGATATAAGGCGCAAGTACCAAGGCATCTGTCACCAAACCTACGGGTGGGGTATCGAGTAAGATATAATCAAAGTATTCACGGTAGGTAGCTAGCAGCGTCTCTATTTTTCCATTGGAGAGCAATTCGGCTGGATTGGGTGGCAATGGCCCGCAAGAGGCCAAAAATAAGTTTTCGATGTCCGTTTTTTGGGCAATCTCCATGGGGTCTGCCGCGCCTGCTAAGAAGTTGGAGATGCCTTTGTCGCGGGTGAGACCAAGGTATTTGGTGAGTTTGGGCTTCCGCATGTCTAGCTCTAAAACGGCGACCCGTTTACCCAAAGTAGCAATACTAATGGCCAAATTGAGGGTAATAAAGCTTTTGCCTTCCCCACTGGTGGAAGAGGTCAATAAAATGACATTTCCCTTGTGTTTGTTATCGGGGTTGATGTACTGCAGGTTGGTACGAAGGAGGCGAAACTGCTCTGCGATAAAGGTTCGGCTTTGGACATCGAGTAAATTCGTTTTAATTTCTTTAGGTTTTAACGCAATTTCTCCAAAAACTGGCAACCCCGTCTCTGATTCTATTTCCTTACGTGATTGAACTCGGTCATTGAGTAATTCTCTGATGTTCATCACGGCTGCGGGCAAAACAATTCCCAATAGCAACGCCACCAAATAAATCATTTTGGTATTGGGCTTAATAGGAAGTGGCGTAGCGTACGGTCTGTCCACCAAACGGCTGTCAGTCACCGTAGAAGCATACGAAAGCGCGGTTTCTTCGCGTTTTTGAAGGAGCAACAAATAAAGATTCTCTTTAATGTTTTGTTGACGTTGGATAGTCACAAACTCCCGTTCCTTGCGTGGAATGCGACTGATTGACCCTTCAAAGCGTTTGTTTAACCCCGCCAAACTTGTCCGAGTCACCAATAAGCCATTTTTTTGGTTGTTAATATTCTCCCTAACTGCCTGTTTTGTATTGGAAATCTGCGTGTTAAGCGTTTCTAGAAATGGGTTACCTGGCTGTACAGTACGCGCCATTTTTTCTTTTTGGAGTTCTAACTCGCTCAATTTCTCAATAAAAGAAGTCAAAATTGGGTCAGTCACCATCAAACTTGCGGGCGCCACCGTACCTTGGCCGCTTTGGAGATAACGCTCTACCCCTTCCAACACTTTCAATTGGATGTCCACCTCGTTAAGTTTGGTATCGTTTTCTTTGACTTTTTCGAGAAAAAGATTCGCTTCCGTACTTAAATCCGTAATTCCTTGCGAAGTTTTGTACGATTCAACATCTTTTTCGACGATTGTCAGTTCCCCTGTAATAAGTTTAAGGCGATCTTCAATAAAGCGTAGGGTATTGCTTGCTTCCAAGTTTTTGTCTTCCAGCGCCGAAAATGTATAAGCATCCAGGAGCTTTGCCAAAATAGCCTTACCTTTTTCAGGCACTGAGGTTTCTGTTGAAAGTAGTAATACCGTACTTTTTTGATTGATAAGTTCTACTTGAATTTGTGCTATAAGTGCCCCTATGAGACTTTCTTTATGGCTAAATCTAACTTTGATGAGTGTACCTTTTGGGGTTTTAGGCTTCGAGAGGAACACTCTAAAACGGCCATATACAGAGGAAATGGGTTGCGTATAAATATAACTTCCAACCACCTTTTGGCCATCATCCAGCAACTCAAAATGCTGGTTATCAACCATTTTTATATATAGTGGTTTATCATACGCAACATCTTGTAGTTGCGTATAATTGATTGTTACAGGAGATTGTTGAAAAAGCTCCGAATCACGATAAGTCCCCTCTTCATAATAAGAAACACTCAAGTTAAGGTCATCCACCACTTTCTCCATCAGAGACCGTGATTTCAATACTTCCATTTCATTTTCAACAATTTTGTTCCCGTTGAACAAATCAAGTTCTTTGAGCATTTCATTCCCACCTCCCATCCCCTTCTTTTCATCTTTGATGAGTATAGAAGCAGTCACTTTATAGATAGGAGTTGTAAACTGGAGGTAAAAAAAAGCAGCACATAATGATACGACCAAAGCAATGACGAACCAATACCAATAGCGGAGGTATTTTAAGAGAAACAACTTTAAGTTAAAGTCTTCTTCTTTTTCTTGCCAAAATTCAAGATTTTCCATAGAGTTAAAAATCGGTAACAAATAGTATATTATTATGAATCAAGCACTTACAACTACCTCAACAAGAGATTTAACGCCACTACAAAAGCCGTGGTAATGCTCGTAACAATGGGGATAAGTTGAACAGTGCGGTCGTTAAACGTAACTTTTGCTTTGCTAGGTTCTACGTAAATAATGTCTCCATTTCGGATGTAGTAGTAGGGTGAGTTGAGGACGTCGCGGTTCAGGAGGTTAATTCTTACGATTTCTCTTCCTTTTTCAGTTTCTCGAATTAACATCACGTTGTTTCGTTGCCCATAAACCGTCAAATCTCCCGCCATGGCCAGCGCTGAGGGCAATGTCGTGTTATCATCAAGGAGGTTATAAGTAGCAGGGCGATTAACCTCCCCTAAAATTGAATATTTGTGGTTGAGAAAGCGCACATTAATTGCAGGATCTTTCAACGATTTACTCACCTCTCCCCGCACAAGGTTAGCCGCTTGGTCGAGGGTCAGTCCTACAAGCTTTATTTTACCCACAAATGGAATTTCAACGTGCCCACTGGTATCCACTAAATAACCCAAAGGCTGCCCCCGCATGGCCGACTGAAGGCCAGGATAACTACTGGTAGTCAATGAATTAACGTTGGCGAAGTTCAAAATCTCGTTGGATTCTTGGTTAAAACTCCCCACGGTAATCGCCAAAATATCATTGGGTTCGATTCGGGCAACCACTGGTTTGATTGGAGGTAGCAGGACTGTCTGCGTTGAATCTGAGGATTGGAAATAGACAATTTGCTTGGGGCTCATACATCCGTAGAGTGAGCTCAAAAAGATACATCCTAACAGAAAAACAGTTAGTTTGCTTCGCGTAAAATGAGAGTAATTCATTCAGTGAAAATAAATGATAATTTAAACCGTTATTTTTGTTCTTTATTCCAGTCAAAAGAAAACCCTATCTTTTGACAACTTATCAGAAACTCTATGTTCTCTTTCTTTAAGAAAAAATCTACAACATCCATTTTTGAACTCCTCCAAACGGATATTCACTCTCACCTTGTCCCTGGTATCGATGACGGCAGTCCTGACCTCGCCACTTCCCTCCGCTACCTCCAACGTTTTCAGGAGATGGGGCTTCAACGCGTCATTACCACACCGCACATCTACGACGGCCTTTATAACAATACCACGTCCATCATTCAATCGAGCCTTGCCCAACTTCAAAAAGAAGCCACAAAACAAGGATTAGGCATTCAAATCGAAGCCGCTGCCGAGTACTTTGTGGACAAACATTTTGAACAACTCCTAGCGGCCAACGACTTGTTGTCGTTTGGAGCTCGTCGGTATGTCCTGATCGAAATGTCGTTTGTTGCCCCTAGCCAACAACTAGAAACCGTTATTTTTCAACTACTTACCAAAGGATACCAACCAATTTTAGCACACCCCGAACGCTACAATTACCTCCACCACTCGATGAACACCTACAAACACCTCCACGAATTGGGGTGTATGTTGCAGGTAAATTTACCTTCGTTGTGTGGCTACTACGGCCCCGCCACCAAAAAAATCGCCCAACAGCTCATCAAGCTCGATTTGGTTGATTTTCTGGGGACTGATTTGCACCACGACCGCCATTTGGAGCTTTTTGTCGCCCATCAGTTTGATGCCGACCTTGCCAAATTGCTCCAAAAAGAAAACTTCAAAAATGCCCTTTTGTAAACTTTTTTACCGAAAAATAACACTCCTTAAAACCTTGTAAAAGGTCTTAACCATAATTTCTCCGTCGAGCAATAAGCTCCAATTTTCGATGTACCAAATGTCGTAATCCACTTTTTGTTGGAGTACGGCAGGGTCGGTTCCCGATTGTATCTCAACCTCGTTGGTTTCTGCCCATCCCATCAAACCAGGTTTTACCCGATAGCGAACCTTGTAATTTTGGGTGGCCAACTGTAATTGGTAATACTCTGAGCGTTTGTGCGCCTGAGGCCCTACCAGCGACATCTCGCCGCGTAAAACATTCAACAAACGCGGAAATTTGTCCAATTTCGTTTGTAAAAGTATGCGTCCAATCCACGTTTTTTGCTTTTCAATCTGGGTTCTGAACACCCAAGAGTCAAATTCTTTTCCTCCTTGGCCAAGCAGTCTCTTTTTAATCCATATCGGCCCGCTCGACTCCAATACAATGGCAAGACTGATAAGCGGCACAAGCCACACACCTACCAAAAGAAGTGCACTCGTACTTAAAATAACATCCGCCAAGCGCTTTATCAACCAGTAATAATCAGTATCAAGCAAGGTATTCCGTACCGAAATGAGGGGTTTTCCACCCAACAACTCCAACGTAAAACGGGATGACCGAAACTGAAGAAAGCGGGGGGTAAAACGCAACAATACGCCCTTAGAATCAGCCCATTGGGTGATTTTTTTGGCGATATCTTCTTCAAAATTTTCTGAGATAACAATCAGCTCATCTAGCAAATGTAATGCGTGCGCTTTCTCCAAATAGCGAAGGGTCTCCTCCCATTGATCCGTGCGCGTTACTGAACTAGGTAGCGGAGCTATCCCCACCACTTTGTAACCAAATTGGCTATTTTTTTTGACAAAATCAACAAAGCCGTTCATCTTACCAGAATCACCCAGCACGACCAGCGTTTTTTGGTAAATGCCTTTGCCATTCCAATAATGAAATATTTTTCGCAGCCCGTACATTTTTAGGGTAATCAGCATACCCAGCACCGAAACGTACGTCAGCGAAAAAGTGCGGGCATGGTTGGTATCATTGAGGAAGAATAAGAAAACGGTCAGGATTGCAAACTGGAAAAGCAGGTTGGGGAGTAGCGCCCACACTTCGTTAATAAAGGTGAGGGTTCGGAAGTCGTTGTAAAGTGGTGTAAATTTGGAGGCTGCATACCAGCCCACCAAGAGACCGCCAATCACCAGCAAGTCTCGCCCAATCCAAACGCGGTGGGAAAGCTGGGTGGCTAGCAAAAACGCAAACATTACAATCAGCAAGTCGGCCAACAACTTGGTGTAATTGTGGCTCGTCTCAATCGAATAACTCGGTGCCATCATTGGCAATGAGGTGGTCTGAGTCATAGCGCATTCTATTTTGATGTGGTGCTTTAACAAGACATAGTACAATTCTCTTAAAAAGCATTAACATTCTTAGCCAAAGAATATTCTTTGCCCAATAGAAGGTTTTAGCTTATAAAAGTATCGTTATGTCTTGCAATAATAATTTATTCGTTTTGAAAATCAACCACACAAAGGATGTTTTTATTGAAGAATTTATCAAACGGTAGAAGAACAAATCCTCCCGCAGTCCTATTTTTCAATAAAAACACCTATAAAACAGCCTCTATGCGCTAAAAACCGCTTTTTTTATTTTTTCTCTAACAAAACGACATTTTCGACGTGATGTGTATGCGGAAACATATCGACTGGACGCACTTTGGTAACGGCGTATTTTTCGTCGAGCCACGCCAAGTCGCGGGCTTGGGTCGCCGAATTACAACTTACATAGACAATCTTGGTCGGCTCCATGCGTAAAAGGGTACGTACGACGGGCTCGTCCATGCCCGCACGCGGGGGATCGGTAATGACGACGTCGGGATGTCCGTTTTCTCGAATAAATTCCTCGTTCAAGACATTCTTCATGTCGCCCGCGTAAAAGCGCGCATTGGTGATGCCGTTGATTTGGGCGTTGACCTTGGCGTCTTCGATGGCCTCCGCCACGTACTCTACCCCCACCACCGACTTGGCTTGGTGCGCCACAAAGTTGGCAATGGTGCCCGTTCCAGTGTATAAGTCATAGACGTGTTCGTTGCCCGTCAGGCCCGCAAACTCGCGCGCCACTTTGTAAAGTTCGTACGCTTGTTCGGAGTTGGTTTGATAAAACGATTTTGGCCCCACGCGAAACGTCAGGTTTTCCATTCGCTCTTCGATGTAGGGTTTGCCCGCGTACAAAATGGCCGTTTGGTCGTAATACGAATCGTTTCCTTTGGTATTGATAATGTATTGTAAAGACGTAATTTCGGGAAAACGGTCTTTCAAAAACTCCATCGTCGCGTCTATGTCCTCTTGATTAGGTTCGGCAAACTGCACAATCACCATGACATCGCCCGTATTGGCTGTGCGCAGAATCACATTCCGCATAAAACCAACGTTGTGTTTTTGGTCGTAAAACCGAAATCCTTTTGATTTGGAAAAGGCTTTGAGTTCGTTACGAATTAAGTTGGATGGGTCAGGCTGGAGGTAACATTTTTCGATGTCCAAAATTCGATCAAAGCGTTTTGGTATATGAAAGCCCAAAGCGTCGCGGTCGAGCTCGGTGCCATCACCCATTTCTTCAAAAGTAAACCAACGGAAATTTGAAAATGTAAACTCCAGTTTATTGCGGTAAAACGTCGTTTCTTTGGAAGGAACAATGGGATCAATGGTTGGCAACGCTACTTTGGCAATTCGGTGCAAATGATCACTTACTTGCTGCCACTTAAATTGAAGTTGTTCTGCATACTGAATATGCTGCCATTTGCAGCCACCACAGGTACCAAAATAACTACAAAACGGCGTAGCCCTTTTTTCTGACCACGAATGGGTATGCAGCAACCGCGCTTCGTAAAATTTCTTTTTCTTGAAAGCCAAGATTTCAACGTCCACCACATCGCCTGGGGCCGCATTTCCTTCGATAAATACCACCGCACCCTCGTGCTTGGCGATGCACTTGCCCTCAGCCGCAAAATCCTCAATGAGTAGATTTTCTACAACTTGTCTATTTTTTTTGTAATTTTTCATCGTATTGTTTAAGCAACGCCGAAGAACATTCTTGCGTAATTACTTATCAGTTTGAATATCCGATTTATACACCGCGACAAAAGTACAACGAGAAGTTTAGCCCTAAAACCAAATGAAAAAAATTCTACTTCGCACATTGTGGATTTTGATGTTTGTGCCAAGCCTTTCGTGGGCGTCGCACATAGTGGGAGGCGAAATTGAGTTCTACCCAACCAACCAAGCTGCCAGCCGTTTTTATATTGGGCTAAATTTTTATTTTGACCAAGCCAATGGTCGTCCCGCCGCAGAGACTCAAACAGTTACGCTTTATTTCTTCCGCAAATCTGACAATGCCTCCATGGGAAGTATTGAGCTTCCCCAAACAACCCGAAAGCTCATTAGCTATACCAATCCTACTTGCGGCGCGTTGAACGCCGATTTGCGCACGCTGTTTATTCGGTACTCCAGCGAAATTATTATCAATACCCAAAACTTCAACGACCCGCGTGGTTATTACATCGTCTGGGAACGCTGCTGCCGAAATAGCATCATTACCAATATTCTCAATCCAGCAAGTACGGGCGAAACTTTTTATACCGAATTTCCTGCTTTGGTACAAAACAACCAACCTTATACCAATTCTACCCCAAAATTTGGCGAATTGAAAGGCGATTATATTTGCCTCAATCGCCCTTTTACGTTCGATTTTAGTGGGAAAGATGCAGACGGTGACAGCTTAGTTTATTCACTCACACGTCCTTGGGCAGGTTATGCCAATACCAGTAATCCCGAGCCCGTTGCGCGTGGAAGCAGTGCTTATCCACAGGTTGTTTGGACGGCAGGTATCAACGACCAAAACATGATTCCAGGCCCCGTTCCGTTGCGAATCAATCGGCAAACGGGAATCCTCAACGTAACCGCCGACAAAGCAGGGCTTTATGTTTTTGCGGTATTGGTAGAGGAATACCGAAAAGGTGTCAAAATTGGGGCTGTTAGGCGAGAATTTCAATTTAAAGTGGTGGATTGTCCCCAAAATTTTGCGCCAACCGCCCTCTACCGAGAAGCAGGTAAAACCGCTTTTTATAAAGAAGGCGAAACGCTCACTATCAAGCGCGACCAGTCGAAATGTTTGGATATATTGATAACTGACCGCGACCCCAATCAACGCCTGACACTTCGTACGATTGGTATCAATTTTGACGACGCCAGTGTATCACCCAATCCGCTTACTTACGTCACCAAATCGACGACTGACACTTTGAAGGCGCAAATTTGCTTTGAAAAATGCGTCGAAAGCCGTAATAACCAACCCGTTATTGTCGAAGTCATCGTGGCCGACGACGGCTGTCCCCAACCGCTGCTTGACACGTTGCGGATCCGAGTCTTTATTGAAGGTGCCCTCAACAACAACCCTGACGTGGTGACCAACTTAACCAATAATCGTGCGGCCATAGCCCAGGGGACAACCCTCAATTTTAATGTAATAGGCAGCGATAAAGACAACGATGAATTGGTGCTGGAAGCACGCGGGCGGGGTTTTCAACTCAATCAGGTGGGAATGACTTTCAACAACGCTACGGGGAAAGGCACTGTGACACAACCTTTTACGTGGACTCCTCCTTGCAACGCCGTCGGGCAAGAGTACATTGTTGACTTTATCGTCACCGACGTGGCCTGCAATCGCCAAGTGAAGGATACAGTCACGGTTCGGCTGCAAGCATCTCCCCTACCCAACAATAAGCCCAAGGTATCGACAAGTCTTGCCTCTTCAGCCGTTATTGACGTTCCTTTGCCCGCCGCCGACGGGAGTGGTTCGGTGGTTTTTGACGTTTATTCTGACGATGCCGACAAAACCGACCAATTACGTCTGTATGCCCAAGGGCAAGGCTTTAACTTGGCACAATACCAAATGAAATTTGACGAAAAAACGGGCAATCCTCGTCTCACTTCCCGTTTTGAATGGAAGCCCAATTGTGCTGATTATGCCGCAATGGCAGGCAAAGAAATGGTGGTGCATTTTATCACCCAAGACAATAGCTGCGGTACCAACAAAAACGACACCCTCGCCGTAAGAATGCGCTTAGGCAATTTACCGACGGCTACCAATGTTGAACAAAATACCCCGAATGTCATCACACCCAATGGCGATGGCAAAAACGATTGCTTTTTTATTGAGGGTATTTCGAGCGTAGCTTGTGGCCCTCAATTTGAGAAAATAGAAATTTTTAATCGTTGGGGAAAATTGGTTTATAGTTCTATTGACACAAAATTTAAGTGGTGTGCTGATGGCGTACCATCTGGCCAATATTACTATGGTTTAAAATTTACCAATCAAACCATTAAAGGAACATTAGCGGTTATAAAATAGATAGACTTTCCAAGTTTATAAAACTTGGAAAGTCTAAACCACTTTCTGCTAATACCTCCCCCGAAACACATCAATCAGTTTATCTGCCAGCAACTCGGCTGAAAAATCATGGGTTTGTTCGGGGTAAAAATAAACTTGATGGTTGATGCCGTAAAGCGTCAGTTTTGCTTCGGTCAATACCCGTTGCTCGGGCGTGATGATGTTATCCTGCCCACCGTAAAAAAGGATGGTTCTAGGTGCGGAGGGTGTCATCGTATTTAAGGGACTTGCTTGCAAAAAATCAAGCGGTGCTTCCTCGTACGATTTTCCGATGAGCTGCACAATTGATTTTTCTAAACCTGCTTCACGCAGCGCTTTGGAAGTCAGGTCGGTGGGTGCAACAATGCCCACTACCGCCCGTACGCCATCCGTGGGATGTGTATAACTGTACTGCATCGCCAAGTGCCCTCCCGCGCTCACTCCACCGATAACAAAAGCCCCCTCATTCAGGTGATAAGTTGCCGTCTTTTGTTTCAAAAAAGCCACTAATTGTTGAATATCTTCGATTTGCTGCCCAATTCTTACCCCTGTTTTGCTGGTCACGCGGTAGTTGGCATTGACAATGGCCAGGTTTTTTTGCGCTTTTTTTAGCTGTTCTACAGTTGGAGTCAAAAACGATTTATCGCCCCCCGACCAAGAGCCTCCGTGCAATAAAATCAACACTTCAGATGGTTTTCCCGAAACAGTTTCGGGGTAATGAATATCAAAACGTTGCAGTGGATCAGTACCATACGATTGGTCGTAAAGGTCTTTATAAGAAGCAATTTGTTCATCAATAAAAGGGGTTAGCGTTTCGCTTTGGCAGCCAAACAAGGCCATTGTCACCAAATAAAAAGCCAATAAGACACGGCTAAGTTTCCAAGTCATTTTTAAACAAATATTCATCCGTTCAGTCTGTGTGGCCTGCGCCATTGGGTTGGTGTGTGCTACGTTCAATATATATACGGGTTAAACGAAAAGAAAGATTAAATCAGTGTTTTGCTGGCTTTCTTTAAAATTGCTCCTGAAATATAGGTCTTTTCGGCAAAATCACGGTATTTTTGCCCACTTGATGACTTACTTTTTATAAAGCCGCATTTCAATATTCATGTTCACACTCACAAATAAAGTAGCCCTCGTAACTGGCGGAGCCAGTGGTATCGGACTCGCAATCAGCCAGTTGTTTGCGCAACAAGGCGCTTATGTTCACATTCTTGAGCTCAATCAGACCCAAGCCCAAACTGTAGCCGACGAGTTGGTACAAAAGGGGTTTCAGGCAGAAGCACACGCGGTAGATGTCTCAAAACAAGCAGATGTGGTCGAAACGATTCAAGCCATTATCCAAAAGCATCCCATTGATATTTTGGTCAACAACGCGGGGGTGGCGCACGTTGGGAAAGCCCATACAACCAGCGAAAGTGATTTTGAAAGGGTGATGAACGTCAACGTCAAAGGGATGTATAATTGTCTCTTTACGGTCATTCCTCATTTTCAAAGCAAAGGTGGTGGCGTCATTTTAAACACTGCTTCGATTGCGGGCACCGTCGGTATTCCTGATCGGTTTGCGTATTCGACCAGTAAAGGTGCGGTGATTGCGATGACGCTTTCGGTGGCCAAAGATTATTTGCATGACAATATTCGCTGCAATTGTCTTTCCCCTGCCCGCGTTCATACGCCCTTTGTAGATGGTTTTATTGCCAAAAATTACCCTGGCAAAGAAGCCGAAATGTTTGAGAAACTATCAAAATCTCAGCCGATTGGACGTATGGCAAAACCGTCTGAAATCGCCAGTCTCGCGCTTTATCTTTGCTCAGATGAAGCTGGTTTCATTACAGGTTGCGATTATTTGATTGATGGTGGTTTTGTAAAACTTAACAACTAATAATTAGGTCTTGATTTTTTTTAAAAACATCGAATTTTCGGCTAAAACGTTCATCAAAATATGGACGTTGGTAGGGTGTATTTGTGCCTTGTCGGCGCAGGCCCAGCCCGTCAATTTACGTAAAGTTGATTCGTTGTTTTTGAATGGTAAAATCGAAGAAACGGAGGTGTTGTACGAACGCTACTTGTCTAGTTTCAAAAACACAACGCTCGCTCCCCTACCTATTTATTATAAATTGGCGTACATCAACGAAAAGCAAAACGACTATGCCCGTGAGTTGTATTATTTGAGTATGATTTACAACCGCCAACCGAGGCAAGCTGTTTTGAATAAAATTACGGAAACAGCCGCTAATTACAATTTATCGGGTTACGAAGTTGATGACTTTAGTTTCATTTTTCTATTTTTTAGGAAATACTCCCTTTACTTTACGTTGTTTTTGTTGATTGTTGGGATATACGCTTTTGTGGTGCTTGTACAGAAAAAAAGGCACAACGAACTCATACAACGACGCCACACTTGGGTAGTGATTTTGTATCTAAGTACCCTGCTTATACTACTCAACTTGCCTGACTTTTACCAAATTGGTATTATTAACAAGGAGACTGCTTTTCTGCGTGAATCCCCCTCCTCGGCAGCACCCGTCAAAAAGGCGATTTCTCGCGGAAATAAAGTCATTGTCCTCAGTGAAACCGATGAATGGTTACAAATTTGGTGGGACGAACACGCGCTCTATGCCAGAAAGTTAGATGTTTGGGCCATCCAATAACGGATTTTTTCTCCCTAAACTATTGGATATTGACACGGAAAACAATATTATTGCATAATCAAACAAAACAAATCAGCAAATTCCATGAAGAAATTGACGCAAGCTCTACCCTTTTTCATCGCTCTATTGATTGTGGGAGTTATGGTCAGCTGTACTGAAAAAGGTCCACACACTAATCCTGAGGTCAAATTTGAAGCAACGCTGACAGGTGCCAATGAAGTACCTCCCGTCACTACCAGTGCCACAGGCCGTATGGAGGGTGTTTACAACAAAGAGACCAAAAAGCTCACTTATACAATCACTTATTCTGGTCTTACTGCTACTGCGGGGCACTTCCATAGCGGCAATAGCTGGGAAGCTGGGCCAGTAGTTTATAACTTTGGCAGTACATTAAATTCTCCTATTTCTGGTTCTTGGGATTTAAACCAACAACAAGAAAATCTGCTCTTTTCAGGATTGCTTTATGCAAACATTCACACAGCAGTAAACAAAGGTGGAGAAATTCGTGGCCAAGTAAACATGGTAGATTTCAACGCTTGGAAAGCAAGTCGTAAATAATCACTTTCTACTTTTTTATTGGACCTTCCAAGTTTAACGTCAACTTGGAAGGTCTTTTTTTTAGCCTGCTAGTTCCTTTAACGCTTTCACAAACACGTCCAACTCCTGCGTGGTGGTAAACAAATGCGGCGTTACGCGCACCCCGTGAACGTTGGCATAGTCAATCGCGACAGTCCAAATTTTATATTTTTCCATCAACGTTTTGGCCAAATCGGCAGGCGAAAGCTTGGTCACACCCACGTTTCCAATCGCACCGTGGCGAGTAGGGTCAGCAGAAGTATTGACAACAATACCTGGATGATTCCTGACTTTGGACGTCCAATAGGTTTGCAAATACCGCAGCCGTGCTTCTTTTCGTTCGATGCCTATTTTTTTGTGGTAATTAATGGCATCGGCCAAGGCCAAATCGGTATGAACGGGATGCGTCCCTGTGTGGTTGAGTTTACGAATGTCGTCGTCGGGATAGCCTGTTTCTCCCAATAAAGGCCAAATTTGCTTTATTTTTTCTTTTCTGACGTACAACAAACCCGCTCCCAGCGGGCATCCCAACCACTTGTGAAGGCTGCTGCCGTAATAGTCACAGTGCAAATCAGGAATTTTAAAGTCAAAATGACCCACCGCGTGTGCGCCATCAACCATGACTTCCACCCCACGGGCATGCGCCATATCAGCGATTTTTTGAATGGGTAAAATGTGGCCTGTAATATTGATGATGTGACAAACCATCAAAAGACGGGTTTTGGGCGTAATCGCTTGTTCGTAAAGCTTCACGATTTCGTCGTCGGAGGCGGGATGATTAGGTACCGAAACAAATTTGTTCACTATCCCATAACGGCGCGCTTGTTGTTTAAACATATCAACCATGGCACCATAGTCTTGTAAAGCCATCACCACTTCGTCGCCTGCTTTCCAGTCAATACCTGAGATGATGGTATCGAGCGATTCGGTGGTATTGCGCGTAATAATCACTTCCTCGTGAGACGCCCCCACCAGCTCCGCCAGTTGTTTCCGAACCGCCAGCTTATCATCAAACTGCCGCGTCCGCATATAACGCGATGAAATTTTATTTATATCCCTAACGTGCTGAATATACGTATTTAGTACTTCATCGGAGGCCAAAACATAATAGCCATTTTCGAGGTGAATAAACTCCGAAGTTACGGTAAAGCCTTTGCGAACTTCTGCCCAAAAATTTTCATTTTGAGCTATTTCTTCGGGTGATTGATGTTGAAAAGCTGCCAAAGCCGTATCTACTGTTGTTTGACTCAATGCGACCAATCCTGTCACAGACTGGAGAAATTCACGTTTGTTGAGAAGCATGATAATGGTAAGGGGGTAAGGTTAAAAAGTAAAATTAAATTTTTCTCCCTTAAATTTGACCAACTCAGCACTTTTTTATTCTTTCGCACGTTCGCTATTTATAATCAGAAGATTAAGACATCAACCTCCTCTGTGAAAGTATTCATCTCAAGGCTCCTCTTGGCAATATATATGCTTTCCGCAACTCCTTGTAGTCAGTTGCTAAAGTTGCCTGTGCTTGTGATGCACTTTCAAGAACACCAGCACCGCGATGCATCCACTTCCTTTCTGAGCTTTATTTATCACCACTACGCCATCCACCATGCCGATGATGGCGATACCGCCCGCGACCAGCAGTTGCCCTTTCAATCACACGATGACTGTGGGTCGTTTCAAGTTCCCATTTACCTCTTTCCGACGTTTGAGCCGCTTGCGCCTCACGTAGTCATTTTACAGGCCGAAAAGCCTTCATTTTATTCGGATTCTCATCTTTTAGCCACCTATCTCTCGGCTATCTGGCAACCGCCCCAACGCGCTTAATGAAACACCTCTGAGTCGTCGATGACTCTTTTTTGCGCACACCCGCCCTGCTACCAACTAGCAGTGGGCTGATGCTATTGTTTCATTATTTTTCTTGTTGCCATGCTAAATTCAATTATTGAGTTTTCTGTTAAGAACAAACTCATCATTGGGCTATTTGTCCTTGCCCTCATCGGTTACGGAACCTACGAAGTAACCAAGCTTCCCATTGATGCCGTTCCCGACATCACCAACAATCAAGTACAAGTCATTACGATTGCGCCGTCGTTGGGCGCAACTGATATTGAACGACTTGTGACTTTCCCAATTGAACAAGCCAATAACAATATATCTGGCCTTATTGAAATCCGTAGCTTCTCACGTTTTGGATTATCGTTGGTAACCATTGTTTTTGACGACGAAACTGATATTTATTGGGCGCGTCAACAGGTCGCTGAGCGTTTACAAAAAGTCCAAGCCGAAATACCTCAGGGCATTGGCGTGCCCGAATTAGGCCCCGTCACCACAGGTTTAGGAGAAATTTATCAGTACGTGGTACGCCCCAAAGAAGGCTACAAATCACAGTACAACGAAACCGACTTACGAACCATCCAGGACTGGATAGTCCGCCGTCAACTCCTTGGTGTAAAGGGGGTTGCGGAAGTTAGTAGCTTTGGAGGCAAACTCAAACAATATTCCATTGAGGTAGATCCGAACAAGCTACAAGCGTACGGAATTACCATCAATGATGTCTTCAAAGCCCTCGAAACCAACAACCAAAATACAGGCGGTTCTTACATCGAAAAAGCATCTACGGTGCTGTATATTCGCAGTGAGGGGCTGGTAGGTACGTTGGATGACATCAAAAACATTGCCATCAAGAGCCTCAGCGGCGGTACGCCTTTATTTATTGGAGACGTAGCCGATGTTAAACTAGGATATGCCACCCGCTTTGGCGCCATGACGTACAACGACCAAGGGGAAGTAGCGGGTGCAGTCGTGATGATGCTCAAGGGCGCTAACAGCAGCGAGGTGATCAAAAACGTCAAAGAGCGCATTGCCCAAATTCAGAAAACCCTGCCCGAAGGTGTGGTCATTGAAGCGTTTTTGGACCGAACGAAAATGGTTAATAATGCCATTGGAACGGTTGAACAAAACTTACTAGAAGGTGCCTTAATCGTCATTTTAGTACTTGTGTTCTTTTTGGGCAACCTCCGCGCGGGCTTATTGGTAGCTTCGGTCATCCCGCTGGCGATGCTCTTTGCCATCATAATGATGAATTTGTTTGGCGTAAGCGGCAACCTAATGAGTTTGGGCGCATTAGATTTTGGGCTTATCGTCGATGGGGCGGTGATTATTGTGGAAGCGGTCATGCATCAACTTTCCCACAACAAAAAATTTACCGAACTAACACACCTCAGCCAACCCCAGATGGACGATGAGGTACAACAATCGGCCAGTAAAATGATGAACAGTGCCGTGTTTGGGCAAGTCATTATTTTGGTGGTGTATTTACCCATTTTTACCCTTCAAGGCATTGAGGGAAAGATGTTTAAGCCCATGGCCCAAACCGTGGCTTTTGCCTTATTGGGAGCATTTTTACTTTCTCTGACGTATATCCCAATGATGAGTTCGGTGTTTTTGAGTAAAAAAATTCACCACGTTCCCAATTTCTCCGACCGATTTATGGCAAAAGTGGAAATGTTTTACCAAAACGCCCTCACCAAAATCATTGAGTTGCCAAAAATGGTTTTAGTCGGTGTGATTTCCCTTTTTGTTATCTCAATCCTAGTTTTCAGCACCTTGGGTGGCGAATTTATCCCTGCACTCGAAGAAGGTGACTTTGCCGTGGACACCCGCGTGCTTACGGGAAGTAGCCTCTCTACAACCGTTGAAAGCACCCAAAAAGCAGCACATATTCTCAAAACTCGCTTTCCAGAAGTGGAAAAAGTGGTCACTAAAATCGGGAGCGGCGAAGTGCCCACCGACCCCATGCCCATGGATGCCAGCGATATGATGGTGATTTTGAAAGACAAAAAAGAATGGACTTCTGCCAAATCGTTTAGTGAATTGTCTGAAAAAATGGGGGCTGCCTTGGCCGAAATTCCTGGCGTAACGGCAGGATTCCAATTTCCCGTCCAAATGCGTTTCAACGAATTGATGACGGGCGCGCGGCAAGATGTAGTTTGTAAAATTTTTGGAGAAAATTTAGATACCCTTGCCACCTACGCCAATAAACTAGGTTCGCTCATCGAAAAAATCGACGGGGCTAAAAACCTCTACGTGGAAACCGTGTCGGGGATTCCTCAAATTGTCATTCAATACAACCGAAACGCCATTGCCCAATATAACCTCAACATTACTGACATCAATCGGGTGGTAAACACAGCTTTTGCGGGGCAAAGTAGCGGCATGGTGTATGAAGGCGAAAAACGCTTTGACTTGGTCGTCCGCCTTAGTGGCGCGCAAAAGAAAGACCTGACCTCGGTTCAAAACTTGCTTATCCCCACGCCCAACGGCCCGCAAGTCCCTCTGTATCAATTGGCCGATGTTCAAATCAAAGAAGGGCCAAACCAAATTCAGCGGGAGGACGCCAAGCGACGCATTGTCGTAGGGTTCAATGTTCGTGGTCGCGACGTTCAAAGTATTGTCAATGAACTCCAAGGTAAAGTAGCCCAAACAATTCGCTTCCCAACGGGCTATTATATTACTTATGGAGGGGCGTTTGAAAACCTCAACGCAGCCAAAGAGCGGTTGATGATTGCCGTACCTGTTTCGTTGGCGTTGATTTTTCTGTTGCTCTTTTTCGCCTTCAATTCGGTCAAGCACGGGCTCCTCATATATTCTGCCATTCCTCTTTCCGCCATTGGGGGTATTTTGCTCTTGGCCGCGCGCGGAATGCCCTTTAGTATCAGCGCGGGCGTTGGGTTTATCGCCTTGTTTGGGGTAGCGGTTTTAAACGGAATTGTACTCATTGCCGAATTTAACCGACTCAAAGCGAGCGGAATAGAAGATGTCAAACAAATTGTCATCAACGGCACCAAAGTTCGGCTTCGCCCCGTATTGATGACGGCATTTGTGGCTTCTTTAGGCTTTTTGCCCATGGCCATTAGCAACGGTGCAGGCGCCGAAGTCCAACGCCCACTTGCTACGGTGGTGATTGGCGGCCTGATGATTGCTACCTTTCTGACATTGTTTGTCTTGCCTATTTTATACATTACGTTTGAAAAAATTGGGAAAAAGCCTCCCTTAGCTGTTCTCGTAGTGTTAGGGTTTCTTAGTTTTTCAACGCAAGCCCAAACGCCCATTACGTTGGAGGCAGCGATTGATACCGCATTGAAAAACAACTTGTTAATCAAAAACGAGAAGCTCGTTTCGGCTTACCAACAAGCCCTAACGAAAACCGCCAAAGCACTCCCCCAAACGACCGTCACGGCCGAATTGGGCCAAATCAATAGCGTTTATTTTGACACCAAAGTCGGTATTGGCCAATCGTTTAGCTTTCCGAAAGTGTATCAAACCCAACAAAACTTATTGAACGCCGAGTGGCAACGCAGTGTGTTGGCCATCAATGTTCGGGAGGTGGACGTTCGGAAGCAAGTTGCCCAAGTTTTTTACGAATTGGTGTATTTACAACAAAAGAAACGGTTGCTACAGTTTGCCGATACCCTTTATACCGACTTCTTAAAACGGGCGGAATTACGGCTTGCCAAAGGCGAAAGTAACATCCTTGAAAAAGCCACGGCCGAAACGCAATTGGGACAAATTACGACGCAGCTTAACCAACTTCAGTTTGATTCGGAGGCGCTTCAATGGCAATTTCAACTGCTGTTGAATACAACGACCATTTTTACTCCGACCGTTTTGGCGTTCAAACTCGCCTCCCCTTCTCAGCTCCTTTCCCTCAACGAGCACCCTTATTTACGGTGGTTGCGACAACAACAACTAGTAGCTGAGGCTAGTTTTCAGGTTGAAAAAGCGCGGTTGTTACCGAACCTTTCGGTACTGTACAACAACGGGAGTATCCGAGGCACGGGCGCTGACAATCAAGCCTATACAGGCTTTCATCGCTTTCAGTCGGTGCAGTTGGGAGTAGGAATCCCGATTTTCGCAGCGGCTCAAAAAGCCCAAATCAACAGCGCCAAAGTTCAAAAACTCATCGCCGAAAGTAACGTTCAAGTAGGTGTCCAGTCGCTTCAAACCAATTACCAAACGGCCAAAGCCCAGTATCTGAAATTTTTGAATACGGTCAATTATTTTGAAAATACGGCTTTGGCCAATGCTCAATTGATTATGACCACCGCCAACCAACAATTGTTGGCAGGAAACATCAATTATCTGGAGTGGGTTTTGCTCGTCAACCAAGCCACCACGGTGCGAAATGACTACGTAGAAGCGGTCAAAAACCTCAACAACGCTGCCATCCAGCTCCAGTATTTTAGTCAAACCAATTAATTTCCCGACTCCAATGGCGTGCTAGCTAATTTTTTTAAAGTTTTACCCGCTGATTTGCGCAGATTTAGCGTCGCAGACAAACGCAGATGAGTGGCCATTTTTCAGTGAACCTCTACGGGTGAAATAATCAAATGATTTTCTTAACAACTAGGCTGACCGCATAAAAAAAGTAGCCTCAGCGAGGCTAAATCTTAGTAGAAAAAAGGGCAAAGGCCATCCCAAATCCCCATCGGGGCGGGGGGGGGGGGGGGGGGGGGGGGGGGCGGCCGCGGGGGGCCCCGCCGGGGGGGGGGGGGGGGGGGGTTTGGGTTGTGTTGGGTTGGGTGGGGGG
>NZ_JBYFCK010000021.1:0-85961 GCF_057652155.1 Runella sp. R0.1_18 | reverse complement strand
CCCGCGCGGATAACTCTTACAACAAAAAAGCCCAGCGGCAATCCCACCCCCCCTTGGGGGCGGCCGCCGTTGGGTGGACCATTTCCCCGCCGGTGGGCCGCCCGATGGGGATTTGGGGGGAATCTGATTCATTTTTCTACTAAGATGTAGCTCCTCTGGAGCAATGAATATGACTCTATATTTTAATGCGTTCAACCTGCTTAACAATAACTCCAATGAAACGTACAATAAAATTTAATAAAATCGCTTTCGCTCCCTCAATTTTGAGTGGACTCCTTTTCGTATCAGCCGTTTTTGTTCTAATAGCTTGCAGTAAGAAAACCTCCGAGACCAACACGACCGCTGCCCCAGCGGATGAAAACTTGATTCAACTCAGCGATGCCCAGCTCAAAAACGCCGAGATTGTAACGGGAACATTGACCCAACGGCCTATTTCATCGGTGTTGAAAGTAAACGGACGCGTTGAAGTTCCTCCCCAAAACGTGGTTTCTATTAGCGTGCCTACGGGTGGTTATTTAGAAGAAACCGATTTACTGGTGGGAATGAACGTTCGCAAAGGGCAGGTGTTGGCGGTAATGGAAGATCAACAATATATCCAATTGCAGCAAGATTATTTGACGGCAAAATCAAAAATCAACTTCCTCGAAAACGAGTATTTACGCCAAAAAGACCTCAACCAAAGCAAAGCCAGCAGCGACAAAGTGTATCAGCTTTCGGAGGCCGAGTTTCGGAGCCAAAAAGTATTGATTAGTGCCTTGGCCCAAAAACTTCGGTTGGTTGGCATCAATCCCGACCATTTGAGCGAAAATAACATTACGCGTACGGTTAAGGTCATTTCACCCATCAACGGCTATGTGTCTAAAATTAATACCAACATCGGTAAGTACGTCTCGCCTACCGAAGTAATGTTTGAATTGGTGAACCCTTCGGATATTCACTTGGTACTGAAAGTGTTTGAAAAAGACGTGGATAAACTCTACATCGGGCAGAAAATTTGGGCTTACACCAACAATCAGCCCGAGCGAAAACACCTTTCAGAAGTAATTATGATTGGGAAAGACCTCACCTCTGACCGTGCGACGGAAGTACAATGCCATTTTCGACAGTACGACAAAGCCCTCATTCCAGGCACGTACATGAACGCTGAAGTGGAGGTTAAAAACAATCAAGCGTATGTGCTTCCCGAAGATGCCATCGTCAGATACCAAGGAAAACAGTACGCTTTTGTCCAGAAATCAAATAAAGAATATTTGATGAATGAAGTCAAAGTAGGCAATACCGAAAATGGCTTTACTGAGATTTTATCTCCAGCACCCAGTCAGCAAAATTTTGTAATAAAAGGCGCTTATACGCTTTTGATGAGCTTGAAAAACAAGTCGGAAGAATAGTTAGAAAAATAATTCCTTGAGTAGGCTAGGTAGCCCAATCAACGAAAATATTACCCCAAAGGCCCCCAACACGGTAGGAAGTAGCCATTCGTCTTTGCCTTCCATCAATACCTCGTTGGGGTTGCCTTTTTGGTACCAAATTCGGATGGTTTCACCCACTTGAAATTGAACGGGAGTTGTGTAAAGTGTTGAGTAATATACCCTTGTTTGATTATGATTATCGGTGTATTGAATCACAACGGCCTTCGCCGTTGAAGGGGGAATTTGCGGTTTTTTATAATGAGCAATCACCAAAGCGGTTGTTTCTACCCCGCTTGATTTTAGTTTTCTGTTTTTGTTCCAGAAATAGTAGGTAAACCCCAAACACACCAGTCCTACCAGTGAAAAGGCACCACTAAAAATTACCCAACTCCAAGAAATTTCGCTCGTTTTCATCCGCCAGTCGTTTGCTTTGTGCAGTCCGTTTTTTATGACGCCAAAGTTGCGATACGAAAACAATTCGCTCAATTTTTTTCCATTGAACCTTCAAAATGAGCGCCTAAGCCGTTGTTTTTAGCCAAAGAAGCAACTTACTTTTTCCCAAACTCTACCCAAACCGACGCTTTTATTCCAAATACATTGTTCCCCCCAACGGCATATTCGGGCTGACGAAACGAAAAGTTGGCAAAAGGCTGTACCTGCGCAATACCTTGTTTCCATTTCTTCTGAATACCCAGCCCAAACGTATATTCGTAAAATGATTTGGATACGTGTTTGGTTTCGACGGAAAGGTATTGCTCTGCTCCGTCTTTGTACGCTTCAAACTTTACTTGATTAAAAGCCCGCAAATCCACATTGGTGGACGTGGCAAAAACCAAGGAGAAATCGCGCCGCAATGGCAAATAATATTTGAAACCAATCGGCATTTCAACCGTTGAAACGTGCATTTCAATTTCTTCCAAATGATCATTAGGCGGAATGACATCGGCAAATTGTTTGACAAAATCTAGCCCTGTTGCTGCATTATACTCTTTGACAGTCTGGTACTCTTGGCTCAAAAATGAATGGGCGTGTAAGCCTGCTGAAATGCTAAAATTGGGCGATAAAAACAGCTCTACACTCGGCCCGACGCCTATTTTTCTAAGCCCAAACTCCGATTCTACACCTACCCGTACGCGTGGTGTTGGGAATTTGAACGTTTTCTTTGCCAAGGGAGGTGCAGCTTTGGCCGTGGTGTCTTTTGAGGTAGGCAACTGCGCCACTGGTTTTGGTTCTGTAGTCAAAGAATCTTCCTTCGCAGTGGTTTCATTCGGTGTTGGCTCGGTTGGTACAGCTTCCGTCGGCTGCGCTTCGAGCGGTTTCTCCGTAGTCGTTGCCGCCAGTGCATCCGTAGCTTTTGCGCCACGAGCTTCGAGCGATAATTGCGCTGGGCTTTTCTTTAAATTTTCTTTTTTTAACCGCTGATTTTTAGTCCTTTCTGAACTGGCATTCGTACTGGCCAATTGATAACCGTTTTCGTCAGTGTTAGACACATAGCGGTGCTCTACCACCATTTTTTTGATGATATACACCGTATCCACTTGGTGAGCGGTGACGAGTTGTGCCGATGAGGAAGTCGTTCGGCGCAGTGTTGCTACATCTTGTTTTAAGATAGAATTTTCTTCATAGAGTCGTTTTATAAGCTGCTGATTTTTAAACTGATAATAAAGATTCCCGAGCAAACCCGTAAAAATAAGTCCGCCCATGGTCAGCAACCCCCACTCTCTTAAAAACGACAAATACCAAGGAACGGGCAATCTCTTTTTGACCGTTTCCCAGCCCTCGGGGCTCATCGGGCGGTTGACGGACTCCAATTGTTCTTTGATTCTCCGTTCAAAAAAATCATTATTCATGTTTGTGTGTGATTTCATCTTGTTGAACAACATACGCACTAATCCAACTTTGCAGTTTTGCCTTGGCTTTCGACAGGTTGGAGCGTGATGCACTTTCGCTAATTCCGAGCATTTCTGCGATTTCGTTATGGTTGTATCCTTCGACGATCGACAGTGAAAAAACTGCGCGGTACGATGCTGGGAGCCGTTGGACGAACGTCATTATTTCGTCAGCAGTAATATTTACCAGGTGTTCATCCTTGTAATAACTATCCGAATAAGGCACTTGCGATGCTTCGTCCAAATCAAACCAACTGATTTTGTGCGAGTTCCGTCGATAATGGTCAATAGCGGTATTAATCATAATCCGCTTCAGCCACCCTTCAAACGGCTGAGTAGGGTCGTACTTTTCTATTTTATCAAATACTTTTAAAAACCCGTCACTGGCCATCTCTTCCGCTTCCACCTCATTTTGAGCATACCTAAGGCAGGTATTCTTGGCAAAATTGGCGTAGCGTTCATACAACTGACGCTGCGCTTTTGTATCTCGCCTAAGACACCCTTCCAGTATTTCTTGCCACGTAGTAGCGCTACTTTTTCTTTTGAAAATCACCCTTGTTGCTGCGTTGAGGTTCTTACATTAACCTATACGAGAAAGATACGTAGAATGCTTCTTCAAAAAAATAAAAAAAATAATGGGATACCGAAGAAGCGTTTCATATACCTAGCAGCGTATGCTATGATAAGTGACCTTCCTCCTTTACACTTGTTTAACCATTAAATTAATTTTTTATGAATCTATCCTCTTTTAAACCTAAAATTGCCGTAGGCGTACTGGTCAGCGCGGTTATTCTTTCATCTTGTAAAGAACAATTTCTCACCGAAACCCCGACTACGGGACTTAGTCAGCAAAGTGCCCGTGCGGCGGCCGTTACTGAGCACCCAGGCAGGCTCATGGCTTCCAACTGTTTTCAATGCCACGGCACCAACGGCTACGGTATGGAACACTTAGCAGGCATGAAAGTGAATGAACTCATTGGTGAAATGAATGAGATGAAAAGCAAAAACGTAGGTGCGGACATTATGAATGTACACGCCCAAGCGTACACCACTGATGAAATCAAACTAATCGCCGATTTTTTTTCAAAGCAATAATTCCACCTTCCTCTTTTCTTCTAAACTTCCCTGCTGCGTAGGTGTAAGTCGAATCTTCATGTGCTTTCCTGACGGTTTCAGGAAACCTTTTTAACCAATTTTTTAACCTAGAGACTACTGACAGATTATGAAAAGACGCGATTTTATCAATCATCTTGGGGCTTCTGCCTTAGGGTTAGCTGCTATACAGGAAGCCTTCGCCGATGGCAATATCCTTTCCAATGCGCCCATTCAAATACCCACCAATACGGGCGTAAGTGGCCGCGTAGTTGTGGTGGGAGGAGGTATGGCAGGTACTACTGCCGCCAAGTTCCTACGTTTGTGGGGTGGAACGGGCGTAGAAGTCACACTCGTAGAACCCAATGCCGTATATTACTCTAACATATTCAGTAACATGGTGTTAACGGGCGACCGTACGTTGAACCAAATTACATTTAATTACAATACACTTGTTAGCAAATACGGCGTAAAACTCGAAACCAGTGCCGTGACCAACATCGACCCCATCGGGAAAAATGTTCGCCTTGGCAACGGAAAAACGCTGGCCTACGACCGTATGGTTTTAGCACCAGGCATTGATTTTGATCCACTTCCACTTTCAGGAACAGCCGACAATCAAGCCAAGATTTTGCACGCGTGGAAAGCAGGTGCCCAAACAACGGCCCTAAAAGCGCAAATTCAGTCGATGACCAAGAATGACACCTTTATCTTGACCATCCCGCCCAAACCGTACCGCTGTCCGCCTGGCCCCTACGAGCGTGCTTGCGTAGTAGCCGATTACCTAAAACGCGTGAAAGGCGGCGGAAAAGTGGTTATTTTGGATGCGAACTCAGGGATTCAGGCGCAACCCACCAACTTTACGAATGCCTTTAACAACACCCATAAAGGCATCATCACATACGTGCCAGGTGCTACTATCAACAACATTGATGCCAACACAGGTACGGTAAATACGGCCGTGGGTTCGTTTAAGGGTAAAGTCATCAACGCTATTCCAACCCACAAAGCGGGTAACTTGATTACCCAATCGGGCATTGGACTGGCCAATGCAGGTGGCGGAAGATGGGCGGGAGTAAATGTGCTTTCGTACGAATCAACGGCCGTACCAAATGTTCATATTATCGGTGATGCTTCCTCAACTACGCAGCCCAAAGCAGGCCACATTGCCAATGCTGAAGCGAAAGTTTGTGTGGATGCCATGATCAAATTGTTCCGTGGAGAGACTGTAAATCAAGCACCTATCACTAATTCATCTTGTTTTACCCCCATCACCAAAACAACCGCCTCTTGGCTGTCGGTAGTGTTCCGTTACGACCCTGCCACTGCGACTATGCTTCCCACTGGCAAAGGCGTTGTGGAATCAAACGGTGCATCAAAAGATTTTCACGAAGATATGCTCAAATGGTTTGACAACTTGATGTCAGACACATTTGCTTAGTAGGGTTTCTTGAATTCGACTTTGCCCAAGGCAGCGATTCTTGGGCAAAGTTTACCACTCCCTATTTTACACAAACTTCCAAATACATTTTATGAATCAGCAAGAAAAAATTAGAAGAAACGAGTTTTTGAAAAAACTTGGATTCTCAGGCGCGGCTCTTTTTGCCCTTTACACCCTCGACAGCTGCCAAAATGAATCAAACGTGGCTCCCCTCACTGGTGATATTACCGTCGATTTAGCCGATGCGTCCAACGCCCAACTGAAAACGAACGGTGGTTATGTCATTAAAAACGGGGTGGTGATTGCCCGCGTAAACGCAACCACTTACATTGCCGCTACCCTTACGTGTAGTCACGAGGGTAAAACCCAAATTACGTTTAGGAACAACGAATGGTATTGTACTGCCCACGGCGCTCGCTTCGACCAAACGGGCAAAGGATTAAATACGGAAGGGAAAAAAGGGTTGAAGATTTACCAAACTACACTTTTGAATTCGACCCTCACAGTTAAAGCTGCCTAATCGACAATCAGTCATGAAGAAAATCATTCTAATGTTATTCATCTTGAGCTATGGCAGCGCCATGGCCCAAGATGACCTCCTCAAAATGCTTGATAACGAATCGACAGGTCCGCTGTATGCCACCGCAACGTTCAAATCGACGCGGGTCATCAATGGTCAATCCGTTGAAACCATCGCCAAAAAACACCTCGACTTTCGGATTTCTCACCGATTTGGGGCTTTAAACTCAGGGTTTTCAAATTTGTGGGGGCTCGACGAATCACGCATTCGAATTGGTTTAGAATATGGCGTTACTGACCGCCTGATGATTGGAGCAGGGCGGAGTTCGTACCAAAAAACGTATGATTATTTTGCTAAATACAAGATGCTACGGCAATCCAATCGCTGGTTTGAACCTGTGAGCATTGCCGTTTTTGCGGGGGCATATACTAATACCATGCCCACATCACCCGACATGAAGTTTTTCAATAACCTCGAACGCCAAATGTACGTGGGTCAGTTGCTCATCGCTCGAAAGTTCAACGACCGAGTTTCGATACAACTGAGTCCCACGTTTTTACACCGCAACAAAACCGAAAGTCAAACCGATGAAAATGATGTTTTTGGAACGGGCATTGGGGGGCGTTTCAAACTTAGCAAACGTACCTCTTTCAACGCCGAATATTTTTATACTGTCAAAAAAATCGGTACAGCCTACGTTCGTGACCCACAGTATAAAGATTGCTTATCGCTTGGTTTTGACATCGAAACGGGCGGGCACGTTTTCCAGCTGCATTTATCTAACTCACGCGGGATGATTGAAAACCAATTCATTGGCGCCACTACAGGGAGCTGGGGCAAAGGCGATATTTTCTACGGATTCAACATTTCACGCGTATTTAGTTTTGACAGAGACGCAAAAAAAACGCACAAATAACTACCACTATGAAATTTCCACTGATTTTTTTCTTCTCCTTGGTAATGAGCAATGTCTTAGCCCAAGACGTCCTGATTGCTAGAAATGCCCAAATCAGTTTTTTTTCAGAAACACCTCTTGAAAATATTTCGGGTTTGAACAAAAACGTTACGGCTATTTTGAATACCAAATCCAACGACATAGCCGTAAAAATGCAAGTAGTCCAATTTGAATTTCCAAACAAGTTGATGCAAGAGCACTTCAACGAAAACTACTTAGAATCAGACAAATATCCGACGGCTACTTTTACGGGAAAAATTCAGGAGAAGGTTGATTTTAATAAAGAAGGAGCGCAAGCAATCACGGCAAAAGGAGTGTTGAACATGCACGGAGTCGCCAAAGAACGAACGCTCACGGGTAAGTTAACCATTACCAAAACAGGCGCAAATTTGGTATGCGACTTCACCGTTCCTCTCACCGACCACAAAATTGAAGTTCCCAAACTCGTTTTTGAGAAAATTGCCGAAGTCATCGCGGTCAAAACCAACTTTTCGTTTGTCCCCTACGAACAAAAAAAGTAAGCACATGAAACTATTCCTCAACACCTTTTTTTTCGCTGTTTTAATGAGTTTACTGGGAGGTTGTTTGTACGAAAAAGGTGGGCCACTTCCAGCTGACACAAGTACCAGCGGCGGAACCGATACTAACGGGGGAGGTGGGAGTACCGCAGCACTTGATTCATTGCCTTGCGGCGCTCCTACAACCACCAATGCCCAGAATCAGGTTTGTTTTAACACGGCAATTTTGCCGCTTTTTCTAGCCAACTGTGCGACCAGTGGCTGCCACGACTCCAAAACCGCCGAGGAAGGCTACGACCTTACTTCCTACGAAAAAATAGTCCGTAAAGGTATTACCGCAGGAAACGCAAAAAAAAGTAAATTGTATCAGGTCATCATTGATACCAGCCGAGATCGAATGCCACCCCCACCCAATGCACCCATGAGCAGCGATAAAATTCAACTGATAGCGTCATGGATTGACCAAGGTGCCAAAAATATCACGTGCGAAACCAGCGGTTCCACAAATTCTACACAAGTAGCGAGTTATTCAAAGCACTTAGTGCCTATCTTTGACTATTATTGCACGGGTTGCCACAATAGCACCACACAATCGGGAAACATCAATTTAACAGGCTACGCTAACGTACAAGCTTTGGCCAAAAACGGCAAGCTATACGGGGCAATCACGCACGCATCGGGCTATCAGCCCATGCCTAGTAGTAGTTTAAAACTCTCAGATTGCCAGATTGGTTTGGTCAAAAAGTGGATTGACTCGGGTATGCTCAACAATTAACTTTCCCAAAATACAATGGATACGATACGCCACCACGAAAACAGTATTCTTCATAAAGAAGAGTGACAAAATTGTTTGAGTAAGCTTTAAGGTATATCCACCTGAGTACTATCGTCGGGGACAAAATCTAGTACGATGGAGTTCATACAAAATCTTTTGTACGTAGGGGCGGGGCCGTCGTCAAAGATGTGGCCGAGGTGCGAATGGCAACGTCCACAAAGTACCTCTACCCGCTCCATTCCGTATGACTTATCGGGGGCATAAATCACGCTTGTGGGTCGCATGGTTTCAAAAAAACTAGGCCACCCACAAGTACTTGCAAACTTAGCCCCCGATCGAAACAAGGCATTTCCACAAACCGCACAAGAGTAAGTTCCAACCCCCGAAAAATTCCAATATTTTCCCGTAAAGGCCATTTCAGTCGCTTTTTTACGGCCAACTTGATACACACTATCAGGAAGTACTTTTTTCCATTCTTCGTCTGATACCTTCAATGGTAACGTATCAGTTCGTGAATAATACGGATTTTTCATGGTCATCTCATTCGTTTTGGTACTTGAATTAGACGTTTGCTTTTGACAGCTTGTCATCCCCCAAAAGCTTATCATCGCCAAGATGCAGGTAATTCGATACATACAATTAATTCGTTTTTGGTATAAACGAATACCCTCGCCAATAAGATTCCTTTTGGTCTGTTTTGTTGTCGGTTACAGATTCCCCTTTTTAAACTCCTTCACGGCATAGTCAACCGCGCGGGCGGTGAGTGCCATGTAGGTCAGTGATGGGTTTTGGGTTGAGGTTGAAGTCATACACCCGCCGTCGGTAACAAACACATTTTTGCAGGCGTGCATCTGGTTCCAGCGGTTTAGCATCGACGTCTTAGGGTCATTCCCCATCCGAATGCCGCCCATTTCGTGGTTTTCATTGCCAGGAACTCGTTTCGTATCCGCTGTTTTGACGTTGATAAAACCTGCTTTGGTGAACATTTCTGAAAACTGTTCGTAGAAATCTTTCACCATTTTCATGTCATTATCGTCAAAATCGACCGACATGACCATTTGTGGAATACCCCAATCGTCCTTTAAATCAGGATGTAAGCGTACGTGGTTACTTTCTTTGGTCAACACCTCCCCCATCATATTCGCCCCGATGCTCCAACCTGAGGTTGAAGGCGTTGCAAGCGTATTTTTCAGGTCTTCTCCCCAACTATTTTCAGTCGGATTACCCAATTTTGAAGCACTGATCGAGGCCGCATATCCTCTCAAGAAATCCGTTTCTTGCTTGGTCACATTTCTAAAACGCGGCAAATAAGCACCGTTCGGGCGTTTTCCTTCGTAGGTGGAATCGTGATAACCATCAAATTCGGCCGATACCCGACCACGGTAATTATGAAACCCAATGTATTTGCCCAACACCCCACTATCATTGCCAAAACCATTCGGAAAACGATTTGATTTTGAGTTTAGCAAAATCAAGTTGGAATTAAGCGCCGAGGCATTTAGGAAAATCACCTTGGCGTAGTATTCTGTCATTTGTTTGGTATTGGCATCTACCACCCGTACACCCGTTGCCTTGCCCAATTTGTCATCATAAATCAATGAATGCACCACCGAATGAGGTTTGAGGGTCATTTTTCCCGTTTTCATCGCCCAAGGTAGCGTCGAAGAATTACTGCTAAAATACCCCCCGTACGGGCAACCGCGCTCACAGAGCACCCGATGTTGGCATTGCGTACGGCCTTGGTCGTGGTGGATTTGCTTGGCTTGGGATAGGTTCGCCGTACGGCCAATGATAATTTGGCGATCGTTGTAATTTTTGGCTACTTGTTGGCTAAAATGCTTCTCAACGCAGTTTAACTCGTGCGGTGGTAAAAACTCGCCATCGGGAAGGTTCGGTAGGCCGTCTTTGTTTCCAGAAATTCCCGCAAATTTTTCGACGTAGCTGTACCAAGGGGCAATGTCTTTGTAACGAATGGGCCAATCAACCGCAAAACCGTCGCGCGCAGGGCCTTCAAAGTCAAAATCTGACCAACGTTGCGCTTGGCGCGCCCACAAAAGCGAGCGCCCACCCACTTGATACCCACGCATCCACGAGAAGGGTTTTTCTTGGACAAAAGGATGTTCAAAGTCTTTCACCACAAAATGCAATGTCGGTTCTTTGAAAATATAATGCCCACTTGACGCAGGGCTTCTTTGTTTCAGTTCTAAAGGCACATCCCCCAAATGCGGAAACTCCCAAGGGTTTTTCATGGCCGTGGGATAATCAACAACGTGCTTCACATCCCGTCCGCGCTCCAATACCAGCGTACGAAGTCCTTTTTGGGTAAGCTCTTTGGCCGCCCAGCCACCGCTAATTCCTGTCCCTACCACAATGGCGTCGAAGGTGCGTTCTTTGATAGAATCTATATTAAAATTTGACATACTTCCGAAAGACAAATGTTTCTTTTAAAAGTGTTTTAACCCTGTTTCATACTTTTAATTCAAGGCCAAAGCCCTCAAAAAAGTCTCTATACCAAGTTGCCAACATTTCTCTCCTTTATCCCATTATCTCGCCCTACCTTTGTACTCACAATTCACTTCATCAACATTACATAGTACTTAAGTAATTAAGCAGAATTAGTCGAGACTTTCCAAGCTTATAAATTCTCTGATTATCAATAGCATAAGCCCGAAACTTGGAAAGTCTATTTTTGCATCATCACTTAGTACAAGTTTTTGGGAATCTTAAAGGGTTGAAAACAAAAAGCCGCTTGCGATTGCAAACGGCTTTTTTATGATGTCATAATCGAAAAAAATTAAGAGGTAAGCACTTTAATGGTCTCTTTCAAAGCTTTAAGCATTTTAAAAATTACGTACAAGTGTTCGGTAGTGGCATCATACCCCCTTGATATGCAATAGAATTGACCTTCTAACACCATGAAATACCAATCTCTCCCCATCACAAAGCAACCATACATTACCTGCCCAGGTTTTTGGTTCATTGTTTGCCCAACCAGCATCGCCGACAAACATTGCCCTTCGGGCTCACCATTGGGCTCTCGGTGTTTTTTATATTCCGTAAAGCAAAAAAAAGGCGACTCAGGTTCTCGGTAGCCTGTGGCAATCAGACCATCGGGCTTACCATATAGACGAATAGATTGATGATTCAGGTCTTCGACGATAGTTTCGATGGGTCGCTCTGCAAAAAGATTAAAATAATGTTGACGATTGGTAAAACGTACCGACGAAAACATGGGGCCTATAAAATGCAACGATAATTCTTGCTCATTCCAGTGCAAAATATTGTCTCTCAGCAAACTTTGAAAAAGCGATAGTTCTTCTTTTTCAAAATCTGATAAGGCCATATCTTCCGAAAGTTGTAGCCAGCTGGTGAGTCCCGCCAAGGTATCTACTTGCTCCAACCCAAAGTTTTTTTCAAGGTAGAGCAACGTACAATCACTAAACGATTTTTCCATCTGAACCATAGTTTTGTTTTTAACCAATAATCACAAAGATAAATAACAAAACCATGACCCGTTCTGGCTCGACAAAATAATATCACAAACTCTTTGCCTTCAACTGCTTCACTGCGTAGTTGGTGGCCCGTGCCGTAATCGCCATAAACGTAAGTGACGGGTTCTGGGTAGAATTGGAAGTCATACAAGCACCATCGGTCACAAAGACATTTTTACAGTAGTGCAACTGATTCCACTTGTTCAACTGCGAGGTTTTGGGGTCTTTCCCCATTCGTACCCCGCCCATTTCGTGAATATCCAACCCTGGAGCTTTGCTAGGCACATCGTTGGTTTTTATATTTTTAAAGCCCGCCAAGGTCAACATTTCGGTCATCTGTTCGTGAAAATCTTTGACCATATTATCGTCGTTTTGGTCATAGGCAACAGACGTTCTCAACAACGGAATCCCCCACGCATCTTTCTGGTTTTTGTCCAACGTCACAAAATTACTTTCTTTTGGAATCGTCTCACCCATCATCCAAGAGCCTACGCGCCAGTTACCGTATTTGGGATTGGCCAAGTTAGTTTTAAGTGCTTCGCCCATGCCCGATGTGTCATAATCCATCACGCGTTCGCCCGAAAAACCTGCTGCATAGCCACGTAGAAAATCCGTTTTTTCTTGCTGAAACACGTTCCTAAATCGAGGAATATAACTACTTCCTGGGCGTGTGCCCTCCTGAGTGGTATCTAAAAGCCCTTCGTATTCGCCAAAAATGGTCGTTCGGAAGTTGTGGAAAGAAATGTATCTACCCAACAAGCCATTATCGTTGCTCAAACCATTCGGAAAACGATTGGACGTAGAGTTCAACAGTATCAAATTGGTATTCAGCGTCGAGGCGTTTAAGAAAATGATTTTTGCGTAATACTCAATCATCTCTTTGGTGTTGGCATCAATCACCCGCACGCCCGTCGCCTTACCCAGTTTTTCGTCATAAATCACCGAATGTACAACCGAATGCGGCCGAAGGGTCATTTTCCCCGTCCGCGCAGCCCACGGCAAGGTCGAAGAATTACTGCTAAAATACCCTCCGTACGGACAACCCCGCACGCACAAATCGCGCTGCTGACACTGTGCTCGTCCTTGCTTATAATGAATCGGTTGTGGTTTGGTCAAATGCGCGCATCGGCTTACGATGACGGGACGCGCTCCTTTGTAATGTTTGGCCATTTGTTGACCAAAATGTTTTTCCACACAGGCTTGCTCAAATGGAGGCAAAAACTCCCCGTCGGGCAATTGTGCTAACCCATCTTTATTTCCCGAAATCCCCGCAAAAATCTCCACATGGCTGTACCAAGGCGCCAATTCGGCGTAGGAAATCGGCCATTCCACCGCAAATGCATCACGGGCAGGGCCTTCAAAATCGTACTTCGACCATCGCTGCGTTCCCCGTGCCCACATCAACGATTTTCCACCTACTTGGTATCCCCGAATCCAGTCAAAAGGTTTGTCTTGGATGTATGGATGCTCATTATCCTTCACAAAAAAATGCGCCGAATCTTCCCCAAACGCGTAGCAACGGCTCGCAATGGGATTGGCGTCGGTCACTTCTTTGGGCATCGTTCCTAAATGCGGAAACTCCCACGGGTTTTTGAGGGTCGTCGGGTAATCGGTTACGTGTTTGACGTCACGCCCACGCTCCAAGACCAACGTTTTGAGACCGTGGTCGCAAAGCTCTTTGGCAGACCAGCCTCCACTGATTCCTGAGCCCACCACAATGGCATCAAAAGTACGTTCCTTGACCGAATCGATGTTGAAGAAAGACATGATAGAGGTTTTAGCTGTTGATTTTTAGATCGGTTTTGTAGTTAAAAAGTAGCTTATTTTTATTGTTACTGATGGAATCTAAAATTTTATCATGCAAGCTATGTAATTGCTAAAGAATGTGGTACTTTAGGCCATAGACTATCTACTTGAATTTGTTATGCCAACCTTTAATCGCCGCACTGTCTTAAAAGCCCTTGGCCTCTCGGCTGGTGTTTCGGCCATCGGAACTTCTGCTGAGGCAAGTACTGTCAAAGAAATTACGTTTTCGCCCAATCCACTCTATGTCCCTATCGCTCAGCCTGTCACGGCCATCGTGTTGGGGGCAGGCAACCGAGGCAATGTATATGGGCGCTACGCCGTAGCAACCCCCTCCGACCTCAAAATGGTAGGCGTGGCTGAGCCTAATCAGTTTCGGAATGAACGTTTTTCAAAAACGCACGGAATTGAGGATAAACACCGATTCAACACTTGGGAGGATGTATTTAAAGTACCTAAGTTTGCCGATGCTGTCATCATTTCTACGCCCGATACGCTGCATTACGGCCCTGCCATTGAAGCACTAAAAATGGGCTATCATGTGTTGCTTGAGAAGCCAATTTCGCCCTCCATGCAAGAGTGTTTGGAGATTTTGACCGCCGCCAAAAAGTCCAAAAGCATCATTGCTGTTTGTCACGTTTTGCGCTATACCGCGTATTTCCGAAAACTAAAGGAACTGTGTGCCTCGGGAGATTTGGGTGAAATGATTAGCATCAACCACCTCGAAGGTATCGAACACGTCCACATGGCGCACTCGTATGTGCGCGGGAATTGGCATGAATCGAAAAAAACGAACCCTATTATTTTGGCCAAATCATGCCACGACCTCGACATCATGCGCTGGATTGCCAACAAACCCGCCAAAACGGTTTCTGCTTATGGCAATTTGAAGTGGTTTAAAGCCGAAAATGCCCCCGCAGGAAGTACTGAACGATGCGTTGAAGGGTGTAAAGTAGAACGCGAATGCCCTTTTTCGGCCATAAAAGTATATTACGAACAGAAAAAACGCATCCACGTTTTGGACGTACCCGAAGACCCTGCCTTACAAGGGCCTGCGATTTTGGAACGTTTAAAAACCTCCAACTACGGTCGCTGCGTCTATAAAATGAACAACGACCAACCCGACCACTACACCAGCATTTATCAGTTCGACAAAGGCGTCTTAGCCACTTTCGGGCTCGAAGCGTTTACAGGCTGGGAAGCGCGCAAAACCCGCGTCATGTTTAGCATGGGAGAAATAGAGGGCGACAACGACCTCATAAGGGTCACTGATTTTCGCACCAAAGAAGTAACGATTTGGAAAGCAAGCGCCCAAAAAGAGTTTAATAACTCGGGACACGGAGGAGGTGACTATGGCTTAATGCAAAACTTTGTACAAGCCGTTTCACAAAATAATCCTTCCTTGCTAACCTCTACCATTGAGGCGTCTATCGAAAGTCATTTGATGGGTTTTATGGCCGAAGAAAGTCGTAAAAATGGCCGTTCGATGGAGATTAAAATTGGGTAAATCACCCTCCCGAAAGTTATCTACCTTCCCGAAAGTTTTGAACTTTCGGGAAGGTTCTGATATTACACACTCGCAAAACGGTAAAAAATACCCAAAGGAAGCTTGCGTTTGGCGCGGTCAGGCAAAAAGAGTTCACCACTCTCAGCATTAGGAACGTCTCCGAAACTATCAAGCACCAAGTTTTCGGCCATCAACGCCGAAAAACCGAGTGAGTACAAATTCAAAATAAAAACAAAATCTTGATTATCAAGTAATTCTGCACAAGATTTTAACAAATCGTTCAATTGCTCTTCCAACACCCATTTTTCTCCCGAAGGACCACGGCCGTAGGCGGGTGGGTCCAAAATGAGGCCATTGTATTTTTTGCCACGGCGTACTTCCCGTTGCACAAACTTAAAGGCATCTTCCACCATCCAGCGAATATTATCCGTTTCGCTGCCTTCCATGTTTTCGCGCGCCCAAGTCACCACAGGCTTCACCGAATCAACGTGCGTTACGTCGGCACCTGCTTGGCGGGCCGCCACCGAAGCTGCCCCCGTATAAGCAAACAAATTGAGCACCGTCGGGCGCTCCACCTTCATGGCGCGAAGTTTGGTATCTAAATAGTCCCAATTGGCTGCCTGCTCTGGAAAAATACCAACGTGTTTAAAAGACGTAAGCGAACATTTCAAACGCAAATTTAATCCACCATGACGGTACTGCGTCCACCATTTTTCGGGCATATTGGGCGCAAGCTTCCACACTCCTTTCTCTGGCGAGCCTTTATCACGCAGGAAAGTTGCCTGCGCCATTTGTTTCCATTCATTATCAGAAAGGGATTTATCCCAAATAGCCTGTGGCTCTGGCCGTGCCAACACATACGTCCCAAAGCGTTCTAATTTTTCAAAATTCCCGCTGTCAATCAGTTCGTATTCTTTCCAGTGAAGAGGAGTCAGAAGTTGCATATAATAGTCGTCTGCCCATTGTACGAATGGGCTTTTTAGAATGATTCAAACACAAAAGTAACTCTGCAAACCGAAATTTTTCATTCCGTTGCAGAGTTACTTTGTCATTTATCCAAAAAATTAAAACGAAATCTTGTTCAAATAGAACACATTTCGACGTCCGTCGTCACCTGTAATTCGCTGATAACCAAAAGCCAAATAATAATTATCGTACCAATACACCACCTCATCGGTCGATGTTTGACGTACTTTTTCACCCAAATCAGCCGTCATGATAGGAATCGGGCGTAAATCTTCCAATACTTTATCGCGATCAAATACTTTAGCTTTTATGGCACCACGGTTGCTGTAAAACATCGAGACCGTTTTGTCATCGTTGGGTTTTACCCGCATTTTTTCTTTGAGTTCCATGCTACGAACGTTCTCAAAAGGCAATGAGTTATCCCAAATCAATTCGCCTTTGGCCGTAAAACCTGCCACGATGGCATGGGTATAGACAAATCCGTTGAATATCTGACCATTATTCATCCGACGAGCTCCGTACCAAGGATCCCAATAAAAGGGATTGAGAAGCCCCATCGTCGGATACATGCCCATTCCGCCATAGCCCCAAGAAGACAACATCGGCGTGCCCCACCACGAACTTGTACCGTATGGGCCGATGTTATTATTTTTGTATTCGGGGTAAAAAATTTCTCCCGAAATCAAGTAGTTGCCATTCTGTTCAATAATGTCATGCACCAGGAGGCGGTAATTCAGCTTCACATCATCCCCATTTTCGCGTTTTCGTTCAATCTTACGCTGCATTCGCTCTTGCTCCCGCTCCGACATAAAATTGAAGAAATTTTTGAAGTCCGTAAAACTGTGATATTGCGTAAACTCTACCTCATCATAGACAATTTTGCTCAAAAATAACCCCTGTGAGGCACTGTTGTTATTTCCTTGCATGTTTCTGAACCCGTAAGTTCCAATCATCAACTGGGTTGAATCATTAAGGATAAACAAACGCCCGTTTAGTAACGAATAGTCAGGCTCTGGACTAATTGTGACCTGCCCAATCGACTGGCCATATTCATCAAACGTACGTGAAATTAGCTTGATTTCTTTTCCTTTTCGAGCGGCATAGCACACATTAACAACGTGGCGCATCGTGTCCACATCCACCGATTGAATGACGGTGTTTGCTTGGGTAACGCCTGCCAAAACTTTGCTCTGCTTAGAAGCTAAATTGGTGTATAAAAGCATGGGTTCATCACGAACCGTACCTGCCATGAAGACCGAATAACCAAGGGTTTGAAAATCGGTGATTTGAAATTTATCAACCGAAGATAGATAAAATGTCTCCATATACCCCGCCAAACCAACTTTCACTACTTGGTAAAAATCGGTACGGCTACGGGTAAACAGCAAATACACCGACTGGCCATCAAATGATGACTTCACAAAATCAAGGTTCTCCTCAATCGTTCCGTTTATACTCCAATCACGTTCTAAATTTGAGTTTAGTTTCTGGAGATTAAAGGCATTTTTCGCAATCTGTGACACTAAAATCACCCCACGCGCGCCCAACGAAATCGTGTGATACGACTCGCTCGTTCCCACCGTTGGCAACTCCACGCGTTTTATGGTTTGGGCTTGAACTCCCGTCAGAAGTGCTCCCAATAGCGCAATCAGAACTATACTAAAAACCCATGTTGGGCTGTCCACAATGGACGTCTTTTTATGTGCTTTCATTTTGGCTTAAACTTAGTATGACATCAAACTCTTCGGGTCGGATAGGCATTACCGACAATCGAGATTGCCTAATTAACGCTATTTGATCCAATCTATTATCTGCTTTAATTTGCTTCAATGTCACGGGTTGTACCAAGGGCTGCACAGGCACTAGCTCCACTACCACCCAGCGCGGATCGTCGGTGGTTGGGTCAGGATATGCTTCTTTCAATACCTGAGCAATACCTACCACTTCCATGCCTTCATTGCTATGATAAAACAGAACCCAATCCCCTTCTTTCATGGCTTGGAGGTTGTTGCGGGCTTGGTAGTTACGCACGCCATCCCACACACTTTTTCCTGCCGTTACAAAATCATTCCAACTATATACAAAGGGCTCTGATTTGACCAACCAATAATTCATCTTGTTTTCTTTACTTTTCTACTACGCTATTTTTGAGAGTGTTGTTGCAATTAGCTAACGAGCATGGCCGCGCCAAATACCCCTGCACTATCTCCTAACTTGGGTCGAAGTATTTTGGTTTCGACTCTTCCGCTGTTGAAAATATATTTTTTAGCCCGTTCAACCCCTTCGGTATATAACAAATCAATGTTTCCAACGCCACCACCAAGTACAATCGCATCAGGATCTAAAATATTCATCAATACCGACACCGCCTTGCCAAAGTACTCCAACATTCGGTCGATGGTCTGGGCAGCGTAAGGGTCATTTCCTGCTTCGTAGCGTTTCATAATTTCTTTCATGGTGATTTGTTCACCACTAATTTTAGCATAAAAACGCTGCAACGCAGGCCCCGAAAGCACTTGTTCTACGCACCCTTTTTTGCCGCAATAACAATCGTCTCCGTTGGGTTCTAGTTCGTTATGCCCCCACTCACCACCGATTCCTTGGACACCGTTGAGCACAAACGCTTGGCCGTCTTTTCCTTTCAAAACCACACCACCACCAACGCCTGTTCCCATGATGACGCCAAAAACACAGTTAAAAGTTGGAACGACATCAGGAACAATCCCCATGACCGCCTCAGCAAGCGCAAAACAATTGGCATCATTGGCTATCTCTACAGGTATGCCCAACATACGCATCAAATCACTGCGCAAAGGCATGTCATTCAAACATGTTGTATTACAATTTTTCATTAACCCCGTCGAAGGCTCAACAGTCCCTGGCGTACCTACGCCTATTTTTTCCGCCTTAAAACCCGTCTCAGCTTCCAGTTCTCTGACAAGTCTCACAATCTGATTAGCGATGTGCTCATATCCCTTATGTGCTTCTGTATCAATACGTTTACGAATCAAAACTGAATCAGGAGAAGGTGATGACAATACAACGCCTTCAATTTTTGTTCCGCCAAGGTCTATTCCCCAAATGGTCTGCATTTTTTGTAAATGGTTGGTGTTTAGTATAAAGCTAATTTTTTGGCATAATTACGAACATTTACGCATTTGTCAAGTTTTCAAAGGGTATTTCTATTTTTGCCGAAACAAATCAAAAAATATATCACCATGTCATTACAAAAAGGCGACAAAGCACCCGATTTCAAACTTTTCAATACGGAGAAAAAAGAGGTTTCTCTCGAAGATTTTAAAGGTAAAAACCTCATTATTCATTTTTTCCCATTGGCTTTCACGGGGGTTTGTACTACCCAACTCTGCACCATGCGCGACAACATTGAGTACTATACACGCCTCAATGCCGAAGTTTTAGGTGTGTCTATTGACTCTATTTTTAGCTTGGGCAAATTCCGTGCTGAGCAAAATTACACCTTCGACTTGTTGTCAGACTTCAACAAAAAAATGATTCAAGACTACGGTGTTTTCTGCGAAAATTTTGTGTTTGGCATGAATGGCGTCGCAAAACGCGCTGCTTTTGTCATCGACAAAGAGGGCACCATCCAATACGCCGAAGTCCTCGAAAGTGCAGGTAATTTACCTGATTTTGGTGCCATCAAAGCCACCCTTGAATCGCTTTAATCGCGAACATATTCGACATATTAAGCCTCGTAATCAAGTCATTACGAGGCTTTTTTTACGCCTATTGATTTGGATTTCCATTCCCGAAGTTATTAATTGTAGAATATTTAACACTGTAAAGTGTTCCAACTGCGAAAATTCTAATAGAAATCTAAGGTCAAAATGGGAATTGTTGAACGTCGAGAGCGCATGAAAAAGCAATTACGCGCTGATATTTTAAAAACCGCTAGGGACATTGCGCGGGAAGAAAGTTGGGCGGCAGTCTCTATCCGTAAAATCGCCGATGTGATTGAATACAGCCCACCGATGCTCTACGAATATTTCGACAACAAGGATAAAATTTTAGAAACCATTCGCAACGATGGCTTTGCGGCACTACACGAGGAATTGCAAAAATTAAAGACCCTCTACCGAAGTCCCGAAAAACTACTAACGGAGTTTGCCCAAATCCAGTGGCGTTTTGCTTTAGAACAAACAGAGGTATTTCAGGTCATGTTTAACATAGACGGCGCCAACTGTCTTTCAAAACAGGTATATCAAGCAGAATTTGCCAAACTTAACACCCACCCCGTTTGGGAAGCACTGGCCCAAATCCGCCCGAGGTCTGCGGACGCGGTTTCCAAGACTTTTTACGAATGGTGGTGCTTGACGTACGGCTTCTTGCTCATTTCGATTGTCACGCAGCCTCGTCCACAACTTCCCAACCTCGAACCTATTTTTATGGAATCAGTCCGACGGTTTGTACGAGGGCTTAGTTAGGCAGATTTCTCTGGCTGACAAACCACCCGATATACCATTTGTTTGGCCAAAGGCAAAAGCGTTTCCTGCACGGGATAATCAATGGGTGATTCGACCAAATAAGTGGCAGGATTGGGCAATTCACGGCGCTTGCGAATAAGGGTCAACTTGAGATTTTCAAAGGTGTTTGCCATGTTCTTTGGCACCGACTCAATGTACTTAGTTTTAATGGTTTGCTCTTCGTTACTTTCAAACAAACGCACGTTGTATTGAAAAATGTCAGTTGCTTTTTGGGTCGTTCGGTAAATAAACAGATACCCTTCTTTCAAATACAAGGGCATGATACCTACAGGAGCAAATACCAATTTCGAGGCGATGTCTTCGGATTGGTCTTGTCCCCGTGTCAGCGTTTTCTGAAAAAGTGGCAGAGAATATTCTAAAATGCTGTCAATTTCGGTCATTTCTTCACTCTGTGCCACTTGTTCATATAAAAATTCCATTTTTTGTACATCTACACCCACAATGCGCTTTCGGAAAGAGGCTAAAAATTGCTTTTTTGACTGCCTCAACTGCGTCGAAAGTTTATAATGTTTTTCGACCTCGGGCAAATCTGGGTACAGTTTATGCTCGTCAAACTGCGAATTAACTCCCTGTAAATAAGCCTTTAACACGTACTTTTTGTACTCAAAGTCTATCAATCCTTCCGTGAGCCAGTTATGATTCAATTTTCTCATGCCTTAAAACATTCAGTGGTTAAAAACATTCGGAAACCTACGCTTATCAAAGGCCAAAATGCTCGGAGCGACTTACCTACCACCACGGCCTTCGACTGACCCAAATTACAAAAAAAAGCAGTACGACCAAATAATATCAAAGGTATTTTTACAAAAAACCAATGATTATTTTGACAATGTCCGATTTTTCCAAGCCTTTACTACAAAAACTGTAAAAATGTCAGACTATAATTCAATTTTTGGGCTGGCATAGAAAATGAGTAGAGAAGAGACGACAAAACTTAGTACTAAGTTCCAATAGTTGTAAAACCATCAAAACCCCTGATAATCATGTCAGAAGTAAAAGTTAAACCATTAGCTGATCGCGTTCTAGTGCAAACTGCACCTGCTGAAGAAAAAACTGCATTTGGTATCATCATTCCAGATACTGCGAAAGAAAAACCACAACGTGGTACTGTAGTAGCGGTAGGCCCAGGTAAAAAAGACGAGCCCCTCACCGTAAAAGTAGGAGATACTATCTTGTATGGTAAGTACGCTGGCACTGAAATCGCCGTTGAAGGCCAAGAATACCTTATCATGCGCGAATCTGACATTTTCGCAATTATCTAAGTTTTCTAATGCAAATGTGACAATTTGAAAATTCGGTAATTGGATAATTATTAATCAGCTACCGACCCAAACTTTCAATTGTTTTATTTTCAAATTTCCAAATTCTAAAATTTTCAAATTAAAAAAACAATGGCAAAGAAAATATTCTTCGATACAGAAGCACGCGACAAAATCAAGAAAGGTGTTGATACGCTTGCAAATGCAGTAAAAGTAACCCTCGGACCTAAAGGCCGTAACGTTATCATCGACAAAAAATTCGGTTCACCAGCCATCACCAAAGACGGTGTAACAGTAGCGAAAGAAATCGAATTGAAAGATGCGATGGAAAACATGGGTGCTCAACTCGTGAAAGAAGTTGCTTCTAAAACAGCCGATGCTGCTGGTGACGGAACTACGACTGCGACGGTATTGGCACAAGCGATTTATGCTATCGGTTCTAAAAACGTAGCCGCTGGCGCAAACCCAATGGATTTGAAGCGTGGTATCGACAAAGCTGTTTTGGCCGTAACTGCCAACCTTGCTTCTCAAGCTCAAACAGTAGGCGACGACTTCAGCAAAATCGCTCAAGTAGCTACTATCTCAGCTAACCATGACGAAGAAATCGGTAACATGATTGCTGACGCCATGAAAAAAGTAGGTACTGAAGGTGTAATCACTGTTGAAGAAGCTCGCGGTACTGAAACTGAAGTAAAAACAGTAGAAGGTATGCAGTTTGACCGTGGTTATTTGTCACCCTATTTCGTGACAAACGCGGAAAAAATGGAAGCCGAATTGGAGAAACCTTTCATCTTGATTTCTGAGAAGAAAGTATCTTCAATGAAAGAATTGTTGCCTGTATTGGAAGGTGTTGCTCAAACTGGCCGTCCATTGTTGATCATCGCTGAGGACGTAGATGGCGAAGCGCTTGCAACGTTGGTAGTAAACAAAATCCGTGGTGCCTTGAAAGTGTGTGCGGTAAAAGCGCCAGGTTTCGGTGACCGTCGTAAAGCCATGTTGGAAGACATCGCAATCTTGACTGGTGGTACTGTTATCGCCGAAGAGCGTGGTTTCAAATTGGAAAACGCTGACCTTTCTTACCTAGGTCATTGCGAAAAAATCATCATCGACAAAGATAACTCAACGATTGTGAACGGTTCGGGTGACCAAGAGCAAATCAAGGCCCGTGTAAACCAAATTAAATCACAAATCGAAAATACAACTTCTGACTACGATCGCGAAAAATTGCAAGAGCGTTTGGCGAAATTGTCAGGTGGCGTAGCTATCCTTTATATCGGTGCTGCTACGGAAGTTGAAATGAAAGAGAAGAAAGACCGCGTAGATGACGCCCTCCACGCAACTCGCGCTGCGGTTGAAGAAGGTATCGTAACTGGTGGTGGTGTTGCGCTTATCCGTGCAATCTCTGCGTTGGATGCCGTTCAAGGTTCTAACGACGACGAAATCACAGGTATCAACATCATTCGTCAAGCGTTGGAGTCTCCACTTCGTACAATCGTTGCCAACGCAGGTGGCGAAGGTTCAGTGGTAATCAACAGAATCAAAGATGAAAAAGGTGGTTTTGGTTACAATGCCAAAAACGACACTTACGAAGATCTTTTCGCAGCAGGTATCATCGACCCTAAGAAAGTAACTCGTTTGGCACTTGAAAACGCTGCGTCTATCGCAGGTTTGTTGTTGACAACTGAGTGTATGATTGCTGACGAACCAGAAGAAAGCGCTGGCGCAGGTGCAGGTGCTCATGGTCACGGTGGTGGCATGGGTGGCATGATGTAATCAAGAGCTTCCTCATAGTAGCATACAACGAAAGCCCTCGGACTTCCGGGGGCTTTTATTTCGACCAATACCTACACACAGTGTTAATTGCGCCTGAAAGCGTTTAAGTAGTTTTGTGTAGAAAATACCCAGTATTCGTACTTGCTTAAGTAGTTAGAATAACAAAATTTTTCACTTTACACCAATACATTTTTATTAGTTTCCGTCTAACAAACAATTGATTTCATTTCTCCTGCCCTTAGCATAGCTAAAAAATCGTTAAAATTTTGTTATTTTAAGTTTTTAAATAAGCACTGTCAAAATGACAGCCCAATCATGAAAATTGACCCAAACGAACTATATACTCGACTCATGTTGGCGGAATCAGACATTGATAACCTCGAAATACTTCCCCTTGGAGGTCCTGAAGGCGACGATGAGCCGATTGAAATGCCCGATGAACTAGCCATTCTTCCCCTTAGGAATACCGTTTTGTTCCCAGGCATGGTCATCCCTGTGACAGTCGGACGCCAAAAATCCATTCGTTTGGTTAAGAAGGCGTACAAAGGCGACCGAATTATTGGGGTAATTGCCCAAAAAAATCAGGATAAAGCCGAACCCGTTAGTACTGATTTGTACGACATCGGGACGATGGGATACATCATCAAAATGATTACCCTTCCCGACGGTAATACTACGATTATTTTACAAGGACGCCAACGCTTTAGAGTTAGTGATTACGTTCGCGAAGAACCTTATATGATTGCCAAAGTATCTCCCATCGAAGATTACTTTCCCAATCAGAACAAAAAAGAGTCAAAAGCCCTCATTCAGTCGCTCCGCGACTCAGCTCATAGAATTCTTCGCCTCAATCCAGATATTCCACAAGAAGCCCGTATCGCTTTGGACAACATAGAAAGTCCAACGTTTTTGACCCACTTCTTGTCGTCAAATCTCAATGCCGAAGTAGCCGAAAAACAAGACTTACTTGAAAAAGCTACCATCTCTGAACAAGCTGTCAAATTGCTTGAGCTGATGATGCGAGAAATTCAAATGCTCGAACTAAAACGCGACATTCAGTCGAAAGCCAGTTCGGACATTGACCAACAACAGCGCGACTATTTCTTGCGTCAGCAAATCAAGGTGCTTCAAGATGAGTTGGGCATGGAAACTCCCGAACGCGAGCTAGAAGACATCCGTTTTCGCGCCTCAAAGAAAAAATGGCCAGAAAATGCCAAAAAACACTTTGACAAAGAAGCACAAAAGCTCCAGCGTATCAACCCAATGGCACCTGATTACCCAGTGACACTCAACTACCTCGAATTGATGGTTGATTTGCCATGGGGCGAATATACAAAAGACAATTTTGACTTAAAAAGAGCACAAAAAATCCTTGATGCTGACCACTTTGGACTAGAAAAGGTCAAAGAGCGTATCATCGAATACCTTGCCGTTCTTAAACTTAAAAATAGCCTCAAAGCACCTATTTTGTGTTTGTATGGCCCTCCAGGGGTAGGAAAAACTTCGTTAGGAAAATCAGTCGCCAAAGCCCTCGGACGTAAGTACATCCGTATGGCATTGGGTGGTTTGCACGACGAAGCCGAAATCCGTGGGCACCGTAAAACATACATCGGGGCAATGCCAGGAAAGATTATCCAAAATATCAAAAAATCGGGTTCTTCCAACCCAGTTTTTATCTTGGACGAAATAGACAAAGTAAGCTCTAATTTCCGAGGTGACCCTGCTTCTGCTTTGCTTGAAGTACTCGACCCCGAACAAAACAATGCCTTCAGCGACAACTACTTAGAAGTAGAATATGATTTGTCGCGGGTCATGTTTATTGCCACTGCCAACTCCTTGGAAAGCATCCATCCTGCCCTGCGCGACCGCATGGAAATCATTGAGTTGACGGGCTATACGGTGGAAGAAAAATTGCAGATTGCCAAAAAATACCTTGTTCCAAAACAACGAAAAGACCACGGTTTAGAAAACAAATCGTTTTCGGTTGACGACAAGGCATTGGTGAAAGTAATCGAAAACTATACCCGTGAATCGGGAGTACGTAACCTCGAACAAAAAATTGGCACGCTCGTTCGTAAGATTGCCAAGTCGATTGCGCTTGAAGAAGAATATCCTAAAACAATCAAGGCAGAGCACATTGAAAAATGGTTAGGTGCCGAAATATTTGACAAAGATTCTTACCAAGGCAATGACACCGCAGGTATTGTAACGGGCTTGGCGTGGACGTCCGTTGGCGGCGAAATCTTGTTTATCGAATCAAGTTTGAGCCGAGGAAAAGGAGGATTAACCCTTTCTGGACAACTCGGAGATGTCATGAAAGAATCGGCCGTTACGGCGCTTTCTTACCTCAAAGCCCATTCGGACGACTTGGCCATCGACTACCGTATTTTCCATAATTACGACCTTCACATCCACATTCCTGCGGGAGCCGTGCCCAAAGATGGCCCTTCGGCGGGTATCACAATGCTGACGTCGATAGCCTCGATTTTCACCCAGCGTCGCATCAAGCCACATTTGGCCATGACGGGCGAAATCACCCTTCGTGGCAAAGTATTACCCGTTGGAGGTATCAAAGAAAAAATATTGGCCGCTGGCCGCGCGGGCATCAAAGACATTATTATGTGTTCAAAAAACCGCAAAGATGTTGAAGAAATAAATGCTAGTTACATCAAAAACCTGACGTTCCATTACGTGGACACGGTTCAAGATGTATTAGCGATTGCTTTGTTGCCCGAGAAAGTTAAAAATCCAATGCAGTTTATTTTGCCCGAAGAAAAAAAGGAAAGTACATCCTTGTCGGTCAATTAAAGGAATCTAAATGAACGTTTTTTCGTTCCCAAAGGTGTTGGTAGGCAACTATCAACACCTTTTCTTTACCAATTTTACGTAATTTTACGCCCCCAAAATAAGTTCATCCTCCGCATGTCACAAAAAGAAATTAAGTTCACCATTGAACAAGACGCTGAAAAAATCCCAGAAAAAATATATTGGGAGGCAACCGATAACCCCAATGAAGGGTTAGATGAAACCAAAGCCATTGCAATAGGTGTGTGGGATCAGTTCCACAAAGGCACGTTATTCATTCCTCTTTGGACCAAAGAAATGGAAGTGTTTGAAATGAAACGTTTTTGTATTGAAATGCTTGGCTGTGTAGCTGATACGTTACGCAATGCCACTGGCGATGAAATCATGGCTGCCCAAATCGACGAAGTAGGCTTGACCCTTACGAAACGGCTCCAAAAAGAAATGCAAGCAGCGAAGTAATGTTCGATGAAGTTCAAACTCACCATCCACCAATGATACAAATAGGAATCGTCGGGGCGGCAGGCTATACTGGCGGCGAACTGCTCCGTATTTTAGTCAATCACCCCCACGCAGCTATTCGCTGGGCACATTCTAAAAGCCAAGCGGGCAAGCCCGTTTATGCTACCCATACCGATTTGCTCGGCGATACAGAACTAGCATTTTCGGGCGAAGACATTGCCAGTTTGCTCCAACTTGAAGGACTAAATGTTATTTTTCTTTGTTCGGGACACAACGAATCGAAGAAGTTTTTGGCAGAATATGTAGTTCCAGCAACTGTCAAAATCATTGACCTCAGCACCGATTTCCGCGATCAATCGGAAGGGTTTGTCTATGGTTTGCCTGAGTTGCAGCGGGAGCAAATCAAAACTGCGACCAAAATCGCTAACCCAGGTTGTTTTGCCACAAGTATCGAGCTTGCATTGCTCCCATTGGCATCGGTAGGCTTGATAACAGATGACATCCACGTAAGTGCCATTACAGGTTCTACGGGCGCTGGACAATCTTTGAGCGCTACCACCCATTTTTCGTGGCGCAACAATAACATTTCGATTTACAAAGCCTTTACGCACCAACACCTCAAAGAAATCAAAATGAGTTTGGCGAGTTTGCAAGAAGGTTTTGACAAAGAAGTTAATTTTATTCCTTACCGTGGCGATTTTACGCGCGGTATCATGGCCAACGTTTACACACATTTTACAGGGACATTAGAGGAAGCCGTTGCACTTTATCAATCGTTTTACGCGTCTCATCCATTTACTCACGTAACGACCCATGACATTGATTTGAAGCAAGTAGTAAACACCAACAAGTGTTTGATTCAATTGCAAAAACACGGCAATAACCTTTTGATTACGAGCGAAATAGATAACTTAACAAAAGGCGCTTCAGGACAAGCCGTTCAAAACATGAACTTACTCTTTGGATTGGCTGAAGATGCTGGTTTGCGTTTGAAAGCCCCTTCGTTTTAGCCTATTTCCTCACCCCTACCAGAAGCCAATGGTCGTATTTTCAAAACGGCTATTGGCTTCTTTGTATTCGTTAATGTATGTTAAGAATGACAGTCCCAAGCGTTTTTAGCTAATTTTGTAGCAGAAATCAATCTTGTTATTTCGCACTCAATGATTTTTTTACGATTTAGACATACCCGTTGCAACCCTCAAGGTCTTTTGTGCGTATTACGAGTAAAATACCTCGTAGTTCTCATGGGTTTACTTTTTACCTTACAAACCAACGCCCAACGCCCAACCCCAACGGTTGTAGGCGATGAAAAGGTATTTTTATTAGGTGCCGATAGCATTACCATTAGTAAACTTTTCGATGGAAGCGAAATTCGTCGTGTAACAGGCAAAGTAACTTTTCAGCACAAAGGGGCTATCATGTACTGTAATTTGGCCATTCACAATGTGTTGTCAAATGCCCTTGAAGCTTACGGCAATGTAAAAATTGTACAAGGGGATACGGTAACAGTAACGGGCGATACGTTGTTTTACTACGGAAATAACCGTTTGGCAAAAGTTTCGGGAAAAACGGTCACACTCAAAGACCAAAAACGAACCCTTACGTCCAATCGAATTGAGTATGACATGGCAAGCGGCATTGCGTTTTATCCTAACCGTGGAAAAACAGTAGATGCCGAAAATACGTTAACAAGTAAACAGGGGTATTACGACACCAGAACAAAAATCTCGACCTATTACCGAGACGTGAAGCTGGTTAATAAAAAATATACCCTTACCACCGATACGCTTGTTTACAACTCACTAACAAAAATTGCTGACTTTAGGAGTTTGACAAAAGTAGTGAGTAAAGACGGAACAATTATTGCTAAAAATGGTTCTTATAATACCGAGACAGGCGCGTCGATTTTCCGAACAAGAACCACCATCAACAATCCAGATTATACCCTTACTGGCGACTCATTAACGTTTGACAACCTTAACAAACGGGGTTTTGCCAAAGGCAAAGTAGAGTTAGTAGCCAAAAACGACGAAACCATTTTGAACGGTGATTTTGGGCAATACGACGGCAAACTTGGCAAATCGAAGGTCTGGGGGCACGCCCTCACGCGCACAGTTATCTCCAAAGATACCTTGTTTATGACCGCCGACACGCTGTATTCGGTTGAAATTAAGTCTGACTCGCTTACACAAAAATCAAAGCGGCAGAACCTAAGACAAAAAAACGTTGAAAGCGATTCGACAAACGAACAAAAACCACGGCAATTGATTGGTTATAAAAATGTTTTGTTGTACAAGAAAGATTTACAAAGCAAGTGTGACTCTTTGATTTACAACTCATTAGACTCAAATATCACATTTTTAAAGAAACCAATTATTTGGTCTAAACAATATCAAATGGAGGCCGACTCCATCATTGCGCAGCTGGTTGACCAAAAGCTAAGAACGATGTATCTAAAGGCAAAATCATTTGTGATTGCACGGGATACACTGCTAAATTATAACCAAGTCAAAGGCAGGCGAATTACCGCTTCTTTTGACGACAGTACTCGTTTACAAAAAGTGTTTGTAGAGGGCAACGGGGAAAGTGTCTATTTTGTCGCCGATGACGCCATGAAACCCATGGGCATGAACCGTGTAGAGTGCGCCAAAATGACCCTCAATTTCAAACAAAATCAAGTAAAGCGAATACAATTTGTTGGACAGCCTGAAGGGCGATTTATTCCGCCACAAAACATAAAAGGCGACGAAAAACAACTAGAAGGATTTAGCTGGAGAGACAAAGAAAAGCCAACAAAAGAAGAAATTTTTTCTAGGGCTAACTTTAAACCTAACCCGCCCACGGTTGTCAAAGCGATAGAAAAAGCCCCCGAAAAACCCAAGACAACGGTAAACAAAGGAGGGGGTAAACCGAAAGTAAAAACAAAGTCAAAAAAACTTTAGAAAAGAGTGAAACTTTTTTACGTTTTTTCGTCGTATATATTGTACAACCGCAAAATAATTTTTAACAACATTTTAAGTTCCGTTTTTTGATTTTCAATTAATTTCAATATATTTTTGTCCAACCATTAGAGCCGACACTATGCTCATTTCGTCCAAGATCAGCTATGAAGAAAACTATACTTACATATACATTGCTCACTTGCTTCAGTTTACTGACGCTTGGTAATGTATTCGCCCAAACCGATGCCAATCGAAACAAAAGCCGATTGAATATTGGTAAAAAGCCCGCAGAAAGTACTGCGGCAACATTAACGAAGATTCCAAGTTCGCTCGATAGAAGTATCAAGTTACGCCCAAGTGCGGCTATTAATGCCTATTATCGTTCGGTAATGCTTAATACACCCGCAGCAGCTGGCAACGCAACTGTTAACAAAAACCGTACAACCAAGGAGTCTGCAAGCTTTATCGCTACCGATTCACGGCCTTCACTTGATGAAACGAAGTCGGAAGATTTGCTTTTTTTGAGCGATAAAATCCGTGTTTTAAATGCGTATCCTAATCCTGCCAATGATTACACTGAAATTGATTATCAAATTTCTGGTACGGCAGGAACAGCTAAAATTGCCCTTTTTAACGTGATTGGTAACAGCGTTGCAGAGTACGAATTGGATAAAAACGACCGTCAGCTCCGCATCTCAACCCGTGAAATGCCAACGGGCGTTTATTTCTACCGCTTACTTCTCGAAGGAAAAGCAACCGCAACAAAAAAATTATTGATTCGCCATTAGTATCGAATTCTATACAAAAGCATACTTTTATAGCTTTATATTTCGTTGGGAGATATAAAGCTATTTTTGTATTTTTGTGCCTGCTATGCGTAAGACCCTATTCGGATATACACTGCTCTTCTTAACTACCCTCGTTTTGGGTTCGTGCAGTAAGTTTTCAAAACTTCAAAAAGAAGGAACCCTCGAACAAAAATACGAGGCCGCTCTCCAATATTATAAAAAAGCGGATTACTATCATGCTGGTCTTCTTTTTGAAGAGATCACTCCTCTTCTCAATGGAAAAGATGCCAGACAAGCGGAACTTGCTCAGTTTTACAATGCGTATTGTAATTTTAAGCAAGCCAATTATAATATGTCTCAGTTTCTGTTCAAGAACTTTTATGAGACATTCCAACGAAGTGAATACGCTCAAGAGTCCTTGTACATGCACGCTTACTCGCTCTACAAAGACTCTCCTAACTTTAACTTAGACCAAACAAGTACTTTGACGGCGATTGCGGCCCTTCAGGATTTTATCAATACTTACCCTGAAAGTGCTTTTCGTGAAGAATGTACGGGGCTCATATTAGAACTTCGGGATAAGTTGGAGAAAAAAGCCTACGAAAAAGCAAAGCTCTACTACCAAACAAGCGAAGCCAATATTGCTAACTTCCGTTCGGCAGTTGTGACAATCAACAATTACCAAAAAGAATTTCCTGATTCAAAATACAACGAAGAACTCGCTTATTTACGGGTTGATGCTCAGTACAAACTTGCCAAATTGAGTTTTGCTGAAAAACAAAAGGAACGCTACCAAGATGTAAACAAATACTATCTTGCTTTCCTTGATAAGTATCCCAAAAGTAAGTTCGTACGTCAGGCAGAACGCTTCTACGAAAGTACCCAAAAGGAGTTGGCGACGATTTTAGATGCTGAAAAAGCCGCTAAGGAGGCCGCCAAAGAAGCCGCTCCGTCCAACACTGGAAAGCTCTCAACTCCGTCTTCAACGACACCTCAAAACAAGTAATTCATCTGTAACAATTAATATATATGGCAGCTTCACCTTCTATCATAACACGCGACTCCGATAAACTTGCCGCCAAAACTGGCAACTTGTACGAGTCGGTATCAATTATTTCTCGTCGTGCGCGTCAGATTGCTTCTAAAACAAAAGAAGAACTTAACAACAAATTGGCTGAGTTTGCATCTGGCATCGATAACCTTGAAGAAGTGTTTGAAAACCGTGAGCAAATCGAAATCTCTAAGTTTTATGAGCGTCAGCCAAAACCAACGAGCATCGCTATCGAAGAGTTCATGGAAGATAAGTTGTACTGGCGTGCAAACGACGAAGACGACGCCAAATAACAAACATCTGAAAAATACGTAGTAAAAAGCCGCACCAATCCTTAGATTTGTGCGGCTTTCTTTGTTTTTTCTCAACAGCCGCTATGTCCATCTTACAAAACAAAAAAATTATCGTTGGGGTTACGGGCAGCATCGCTGCTTATAAAAGTGCCTTGCTTGTTCGGTTGCTGGTAAAAGCAGGTGCCGAAGTGCAAGTAATCATGACCAACGCCGCTCAATCATTTATTACCCCCCTTACCTTAGCCACGTTGTCTAAACGGCCCGCGCTTAGTGAGTTTGTTCAGAACCAAGCAGGCGAATGGAACAACCACGTCGATTTAGGGCTTTGGGCCGACGCCATGGTCATTGCCCCAGCCACCGCGCATACCCTTTCAAAATGCGCCACTGGGCTGTGTGATGACCTGCTTACGGCCGTTTATTTATCAGCACGTTGCCCCGTTTTTTTTGCTCCTGCCATGGATTTAGATATGTATCAGCATGGCTCTACTCAGAAGAACCTTGAAACACTTGAAGCGTTTGGCAACCATCTTATTCAAGCCGAACACGGTGAGTTAGCCAGTGGGCTTGTTGGTACTGGCAGAATGGCCGAACCAGAACATATCACTACTGCTCTTGAGAAGCACTTTTCGTTACAGCCCGTTTTAAAGGGGAAAAAAGTACTTATTACTGCTGGCCCTACCCAAGAACCCATCGATCCAGTACGTTACATTAGCAACCATTCAACGGGAAAGATGGGATATTCGATTGCGCAAGCGTTTGCATTGGCGGGAGCTGACGTTACTTTGGTGAGTGGCCCTACCAATCAAACCTTAGCCGACTCATCTATCAATGTCATTCGGGTTAAATCAGCCCAAGAAATGTATGAAGCAACGGCTGGTCAGTTTCCCACTGCCGATGTTATTATTTTGTCTGCTGCGGTTGCAGATTATACACCTACCCAGCCTGCGGATAGAAAAATCAAGAAAAAGGAAACTCATTTTTCGATTGAACTAACCAAAACTGTTGACATTGCGGCTACACTTGGTCGTCAAAAAGGAGGCCATCAACTCATGGTTGGTTTTGCCCTAGAAACCGACAACGAGTTTGAAAATGCACTTGGCAAATTAGCCTCCAAAAATCTTGACCTGATTGTACTCAACTCCCTCAACGACAAAGGAGCGGGCTTTGCATACGATACCAATAAAATAACCGTTATTGAATCAAATGCCACGGTGCATCAATTTGAGCTAAAGTCTAAAAATGAAGTGGCCCAGGATATTTTAGCACTTGTGGTATCAAAATTGTTGTCCTAATTTAGTACTCGAAATTTCAGTGATTTAAACATTGATGATAGCCTTTATGAATATGATTAAGAAATATAGCTGGTTGTTTTTGGTTGCTTTATGCCCATTTATACCTGCGCAATCAGCAGAAGCGCAAGAACTTAACTGCACTGTAACGCTTAATTTCAATCAGCTTGTTTCTCAGCAAAATACCGACAACAGCAACCTCAATCAGCTTCGTTCGGTGATTGCTGATTTTATCAATGCCCGCCGTTGGACCAACGACAACTACAACCCTGAAGAACGCATTAACTGTAAAATCAACATAAACCTTGTTCGCTCACCCGCCCAAGGTTTATACGAAGGCACCGCCCAAGTGGTAGCAACCCGCCCCGTGTATGGCACTAATTACGAAAGTGTTATTTTAAATTTCATTGATCGTAATTTTAATTTTAGCTACTTACCAAGCAACCCAATGTACTATAATGAAAACACATACAGTGATGAATTAACCCAGACATTGGCATTTTATGCGTACCTAATTTTAGCCGTTGACTATGATTCTTTTAGTAAACTTGGCGGAAATCCTTACTTACAAAAAGCCCTGCAAACCGCAAACCTAGCGGCGGGAGTTAGCCCCGCAGGCGCACCCGCAGGCTGGAATTCTACAGGAGGCGACCGACGGAATCGGTATTGGTTAATAGATAATTATAATAATCAAATCATGCTTCCTGTCCGCGAATCTATGTACGCTTATCATCGAACAGGGTTGGATAAATTTACCGAAAACCCCGTTGCCGCTCGTCAACAAGTGATGAACCTGTTGAATGCTGTCCAACAAGCAAGCAAAGGAATGCCAGGCGCAGTCTATATCAACACGCTCTTCGATGCCAAAGGCGAAGAAATTTACAAAATTATGGCAGAAGCTAGTAAAGAAGACCGACAGAAAGCCTTTGCAATTCTTTCGCAACTCGACCCTGCCAAAACCGAAATGTACCGTAAATTGATGCGCTAATGAGCAAAAGATTGGTTAAAATTCCGCTGCATGATCTGCCCGCTCACGCCAATGAACTTATCGGGAAAACGGTCAATGTTGTTTTAAAAAGCAATCAGACATTTTATGGGCAATGTGAACGTATCGAAAACGCCTTATTTGTGTTACGCGATTTCCGAAAGCACGCTCATCAACTGGCTTTTACACAAATCGAATCAGTGATTTATGATAAATCAGCTACTTTTTGAGTAGTTCCAAACCCAAAGGCATTCCTTTTTGTTGAATAGTTGACTAACTTCGCGGCGGTTCAACCGAGATATGCTGTATGCTTGCTCATTTGCTGATTAAAAATTACGCCTTAATTGAACATCTGGAACTGACTCCTGATTCCCAGCTCAATATTATTACGGGGGAAACAGGAGCAGGAAAATCAATCATGTTGGGAGCCATTGGTTTATTGCTCGGTAGCCGTGCTGATACCAAAGTGCTGTACAACCCTTCCCTAAAATGTGTCATTGAAGGTACTTTCGACTTAAATGGGTACTTTATTGAGCATCTGTTTGAAGAAGAAGAGCTTGATTTTTCGACCACTTGCCTCGTTCGACGGGAGATAAGTCCGTCGGGAAAATCGCGGGCATTTATCAATGATACCCCCGTCAATCTGGAGACACTCCGCCGAATTACGGGGCAATTGATGGACATTCATTCGCAACACGATACTTTATTGTTGGGTTCGAATGCGTTTCAATTGCAAATCGTTGATACCTACGCCCAAAACGAGTCCATCCTTCGTCAGTATCACACTGATTTTCAGGCGTACCGCAAAGCGACGCAAGTCCTCGAACGGCTCAAGTCAGAAGCAGCACAGCTTCGTAAAGAGTCTGATTACAATCAATTTTTGTTTGATGAGTTGGACAAAGCCCAGCTTCAAGCCGAAGAACAGGAACAATTGGAGCAAGAATTAACCATTCTTGAAAATGCAGCCGACGTAAAAGAACGCCTTCAGTTGGCCAACGATTACCTCGATAATCCCGAACAATCGGCCCTTTCTCTGCTCAAAAACGCAGTTAGTAGCCTAAATTCCATCAGTAAATTTGCACCTCAATACGAACAACTTCGCGAACGGACGCAGAGTACATACATTGAGCTAAAAGACTTGGCCTCTGAAATTAGTGACGAACAAGATAACGTTGAGATTGACGATGCGCGCGCCGAAGATGTACGTGAGCGCCTGAATCTGTTTTATCATCTTCAGCAAAAACACCAAGTAAAAACCTTGGCGGAACTCATCGTCATTCGGGATGAGTTGGAGGTAAAAGTGAGCCGCGTTCTCAACCTTGACGAAGACATTGCAAAAGCCCATACGGCTGTGGAAAAGACCAAGGCCAAGCTCCAAAAAAGCGCCGAAAAGCTTTCCAATTCGCGTAAAGTGGCCATTGCACCCGTTGAAAAAGAGGTAAAAAAATACCTGCTTGACCTCGGAATGCCGAACGCTACGCTGAACATCCAACAGACCCTCATCGAGCCGACCGAAGATGGCATTGACGATGTTGATTTCTTGTTCAGTGCCAACAAAGGTATTAAACCACAACAGCTCAAAAATGTGGCGTCGGGAGGAGAATTTTCACGTTTGATGATGGTTATCAAGTATATTTTGGCCACCAAACGCAAACTCCCTACCATTATTTTTGACGAAATTGATACGGGCGTTTCGGGCGAAATTGCCATTAAAATGGGGCAAATGATGAATGATATTGCCCAAAATCACCAAGTGATTGCTATTTCTCATTTGCACCAAATCGCTACTTACGGACATGCCCATTATTTTGTTTATAAAGATAATTCAGCCGAAAAAACCGTCAGCCGTATCAAAAAATTAACTTTTGAAGAACGCGTTCAAGAAATTGCGCAGATGATAGGGGGGCTAAAACCAAGCGAAGCCATCGTTCAGAATGCGCGTGAAATGCTTCAAACCCAAATAAATCAACAACAAAAAGGACAGACGAGTTTATTTTAATAGAACCTGAGAAAACAGAGGTTATAACTGTTTAGTTATTTTTTAAACAAAAATCAAAATGAAAAACATACTCTTAGCATTGAGCTGTGTGGCTATTTTAGGAGCTTGCGGCCAGGACAAGGCCGCCGTTGAAGAAGCTGAAAAAGAAGTTTTTGCGGTTCATGACGAAATCATGCCCCAAATGTCGCAACTCATGGAATACAAAAATGGCCTGTCGGTCGAAATTGCCAAATTGGATAGCCTCCTGAAAATCAAATCAAACGATAGCCTTCAAAAACGCAAAGACGAAGCCTTGGCCATCAGCACTACACTCCAAGAAGCCGATAAAGGGATGATGGATTGGATGCACGATTACCGTGGTGATTCGCTCAAAGCCTTGGGCAGCGAAGAAGCCATCAAAGCCATGAGTGCCGAAAAAACAAAAATAAATACTGTCCGCGACAAAATGCGCGAAGGAATGGACAAAGCCAAGACCTTCTTAGGAAAATGAACAAATTAATCATAGTACTAGCACTGTTTTCGCTTTGGAGTTGCAGTGGGTCGTCCGAACGTTTACCAATTTTGGGAGAACGCGACACAGTGAAAAAAATGGTGGATGGGAAAGAAGTCGTTGATACGGTTTACCATACCATCCCCGATTTTAAATTTGTCAATCAAGAAGGCGATACCGTTAGCGCTCAAAATTTCAATGACAAAATTTACGTGGCAGATTTCTTTTTTACCACCTGCCCCACCATTTGCCCCGTCATGAAAAAGCAAATGAAGAAAGTCTATGAGAAATTTAAAGGGGAAAACGAAGTAGCCATTTTGTCACACACCATTGATCCTGAACACGATACACCCGCAGTTTTGAAAGAATATGCCAAGGATTTGGGCGTATCTGGAACGCAGTGGATGTTTGTGACGGGAAATCGTGAAAAAATCTACGAAATCGGCGAGAAGCAATATTTGGTTGTAGCAGGAGCCGATTCAACTGCACCAGGTGGGTACATTCACAGTGGCGCGTTTGTGTTGGTTGACAAACAAAAACGCGTTAGAGGTATGTACAATGGTACGGACGAAGCGGGCACGCAACGCTTAATTGCTGATATTGAGCGCCTTCGTAAAGAGTACAAAGATGAAAAACAATAGAACTGATATGAAATTGAGTCTTCTATTGGCTAGTTTCCTTGTGGTTTTGATACTCGCGTGCCAAGGCGGAAGCGCCATAAAACACGAGCAATATGTAGCCGAAGGGTTTACGTTGTTTCAAACGCATTGTGCCAATTGCCACCAACGCGATGGAAAAGGTTTGGAAAACCTCTACCCTGCCCTCTCTGCCGACTACCTCAAAGACAAAAATCAGGTAATTTGCTGGATTAAGAATGGAGTTCATCAACCGATGACTGTTAATGGTAAAAGCTATAATCGAGCTATGCCTGCCAATCCTGGTTTAAAGGAACTAGAAATTGCTGAAATTATGACCTATATCTATGCCACTTGGGGAAAAGAAACGGAAATTACGACCGTGGAAACCGTCCAAGCTGCTTTAGAAAAATGTCCTCCAAAATAAGAAAAACGGCGGGGTTCCCGCCGTTTTTTTGTTTTATACCAGTTGCGTTTCTGCAAAATAGGCCATCGCTTTTTGCATGAATAGCGCAAAAATAGGATTGGGTTGACCATCTATTTGAGTGAAACGCTCATCGTTGACGCACAAATCTCCTAGTCCTTTATACGCCTCTGCTTGTGGGTCAGTCGAACCTGATGTCCCCCAAAACTTGCGAATTACGTCATTCAGTACCATACGCACCGATGGCTTCCTTTCGATAGGCATCGGCAGTTTCTTGCGACAATCCTTCATACAATTCTTCGTGCTTCAACATAATACCTTCTTTTAGATTAAACATTGTTTTGTCAACCGTCAAAAGCAATGTCTCAATTCGGCTTTGTTTGGCTTCAAGGGCTTTTTTGTGGTTTCCTAATGCAGTAAGTAAATCAAAACCAGGCGCATCAAGAATCTGCCCAATGTCTTGCAATGGAAAATCCAGTTCTTTGTAAAAAAGAATTTGCTGCAAGCGCAACAGCTCATTTTCGCCATACATCCGATACTTGGCCTCCGTACGGATGGCTGGTTTTAAAAGCCCAATTTCATCGTACAGGTGGAGCGTGCGCACGCTCACACCTGCCAATTTTGCCAATTTTTTAACCGAATAACGTATCATACTGCCTTCATTTTGACTGACTGCACAAATGTAGGCTATCACGTAAGGTAAGAGTCAAGAAAAATTTTCTAAATTTTTATTCCCCACTCTGGTCGCATCGAACGTCCCAAGAGTTCGTTGGCTTCTTTGTCGTTCTTAAACTGTTCTTTTTTAGGATTCCATTGCAAGGGGCGCTTCAATTCGTAAGCGATGTTGCCCAAGTTGCACACCGACGAAGTGCGATGCCCGATTTCAACGTCACAAATCGGCTTACTGCGTTTGCGCATGGCATCCAAGAAATCTTTATAGTGATTTTCGCTCTTATAGACGTGTTTTTCGGTTTCGCCAATCACTTTTTCTTTGAGCGATGCAGGAGTCGTTTCTAGTTTTTTACGCTGAACCTTTATTTCGCCTTCTGTGCCCACAAAATGAATCGCATTGCTCCAATCCCATTTTTCGTGGGTCATCGTAATTCCGTTTGCGTATCGGTAGGTCAAAAACGGATGATCTTTTCCATCGGGAGCAATGATTTCTACGGGGCCACTGTTGTCCATGTCCAGCGCCCATTGCACTATATCAAACATGTGAGCGCCCCAATCGGTCACCATACCTCCACCAAACTCCTTGTAGTTTCTCCAGTTAGGGAAGACATCCCTAGAAATGGGAGGCGCTAATTCTGAATTAAACGCCACGGGGCTGTTTGGCCCTAGCCATTTGTCCCAATCCAAGCCTTCGGGAATGGTTTCAGCCGACAAATCGTAAGGTTTTGGCGGTGGCCCTACGTTTACTTTAATGCTTTTGATTTCGCCAATGTAACCATTACGCACCAATTCGGCGGTTTGGCGAAACTCAGGCCATGAGCGCTGCATACTTCCCGTCTGGAACACTCGGTTGTATTTGCGGGCGGCATTCACCATCGCACGCCCTTCCCGTATGGTCAAGGCGAGGGGTTTTTCACAATAAATATCTTTTCCTGCTTCAGCCGCTTTCACCGACATGGCTGCGTGCCAGTGGTCAGGCGTAGCAATCACCACGGCGTCGATGTCTTTACGGGCCAACAACTCCCGAAAATCGACATAGACAGGAATATCCGAATAAGCGCCCAACTGGGTGTTTTTTTCATAATGCGCTTTAATTCGATCAAGGGTTAGCTGGGCTTTTGCTTTGTACACTTCACTCAAGGCCACAATTCTTGCTTCATTTGTCCCCAAGAAAGAGGTCGTAAGCCCACGTCCTTGTTTTCCAGTGCCAATAAAACCCAACGAAATGATATCACTTGGCGCAATGTATTTGGTGCCATCGGGACGAGTTCCTCCCAAAACAAAACGAGGAACAATCGTAAAACCCGCCAAAACGGAAGCAGCTTTGCCAACAAACTCCCTCCTAGAAACGGTTGATTCTTTTTTCATTCGGTGTAAGCGTTTAGTATGATATAAAACTTCAATTATCCTAATCTTAGCGTATGGGTAAAGGGGGTAAAACCCGTCAAATAAACCGTTGGGGCTTCCATCGGTGGCAGCGCCCCGCGAAGTACAACGCCTTTATGTTCCGCTTTCCCTTTTCCAAAACGAATGACATCGCCGTTCAACGTGTAAGTTCCTTGCTCACCTTCCAACAAATACGCGTTTGCGCGTTTAGCATACGGCACTACCCCCGACAACTCCCCTCCAGCCCTAAAAATCAATTCCAACGACACAGGCACGCCCTCCGTTCCTGTCAGTTCAACCTGAACGTCAAGGCCACCCGCTACTTCTTTAATACGGACTGTTGATGTCAGCTTTTGTACCTCGCTTTGGGGTCTATCAGCGCGCGGCATTTTATCCCAATCTCCGTCGGGCGCAATTTTGTCTGCCGCCAATGGTTGGTAATAAGGCCCCTCCAATGTTTGTGTCATCAACCAAGTATCTCCTTCTTGTTCAATTTTTTCGGTTTGGAATTGGCCTTTTCCAAAAAAAGAAGCCGCTACTCGCATCGCCTGAAGCACCGAGTTTCCTTTGTGGAAGGTCAACCAAGCGGCATTTTTTGCCAAAATGGTTGCATCCCAATTCTCCCGACGAATCCGTACTACGCCCGAATACGGAAAGGCTTTGGCATAGCTGGTAGGAAGTGGTTTGCTGGCGGGAAGTTCGTCCCAAAGGCTTGGGTCTTCAAGAAAATAGTCCAAATAACCCGCCAACTGCGCTTTGGTGCTGGTTTGTTCAATCTGACGACACATGGCTGCCATCAGGCCATCTTTGTCATGCAAAGCCATATAACGGTAACAATAATAGTAACGCGACATGTTGCCAATCGTCCCTTTATCTTGTCGATTGGAAGCTTCCGTTACTACTTCACCGTTTGGGTGTACAAAGTAGGTCGTCATTACTAAATTGCGGCGAACAGGCTCCAATAATTCGGGTTTACGCAGCCCTTTCGCCATGATAATCAACGAACGATTGACAATAGGCGAATACGTATTAGTGCTCTTTTCGTTGTACTGACCGTCGGGATCGATGTCGATGTGTTCGGCCAACCATTGGTCAATCCGTTTTACATAACGAACATCTGGAAAAAGTTCATTGAGTTTGGTCAATGCCGCCGAGACCACCCAGCGGTGATTGGGCGTATGGATCCCTCCAACAATCAACGCCTCTCCCGCATTTTGCAAGAATTTTGTAACCAACTCAATGGATTTTTCACGGCCTTTGACCGACATTTTTTTCAAATAGCGGTAAGTAGGCACCATGTTTTCCAATACGAAAGCCGTATCGGGCGTCGAGTGAAAATTCGTAGAAAGTAAATCAATCGTGCCATCCGAATGCTGCATTTTCAACATACACTGTGCAGCGGCTTCTATTTCTTTTAAAAGCGCTGGCGATTGGTAATGCTTGGATTCTGGACAAGACATCAGCATAGATGCCGTTATGAGAAAACCGCAGGTAGTGTGCGGATTGGGAATGTCGGTATCGTCTTTGTAGCCTCCCGCATACACGTGGTTGGCATCGGTGACTTTTAAAGCACGGTAATTCGCAATTGACTCATCGTAAATTTTAATCCATTCAACGAGCCAAGCGGGTTTATCGGCCATTTGATGGGTAGTTGAACCAAAAGAAACCAAAGGCAAAGCTGCCAAGGCAGTTGCCCCATTTTGAATAAAAATTCGTCTTTTCATTTGAGAAACGGAGGGATGGAATTACATAGAAAAAGCGAGGAAAGTATGATTTTTCCTCGCTTCTCTTCAATATTCTTTCTCAAATAGATTAATTCGGCGCCATTCCCGCTGGAGCGTTGAAAAAGCCAGTCGGTCGGCGGATACTGTACTGAGTAAAATCCTGATTTGCATCTAACCCAATTCCTTTTAATTGCTCCCCTGACAATTGGTTTTCGACCGTGACAGGTTTTTCGGTATATATCTTTTTGGTGTTTGGGTTCCACGTAAGCTCATCGGTTAGCAATCGCTCTTGTTTCACAGTATTAACCACTTTTACGTTTCCGATGACGCGATACATGCCCGTTCGGGAATCGTACCTACCCGAGTCCGACACAAGGGTTGTAAGTACTTGGCCGTTTGGCCCAAAAAAGTCCACAAAAATTTGTTTTGGAAAAATTTTATCGTCTAACCCTGACTTGATTTGTTTGGCAGTTTTCACCCGCACTTTCAGCAAACCTTCTTCGCTGTAGAGTACTTCTATTTTTTCTGCTTCTTCGAGGGGACCTTTGTAGGGAACAAACTTGGTTGCTTTTTTTTCTTCTTGGCAAGCCATCCCAAAAGTGAGAAGTAATATAAAACAAATAGGAGATAAAAGTTTATCTCCCATTTGCATCTTTGCAGATGTTGTATTAACCCACCTTAACATCTTGGCGGTAAAATTAGTCTTTTTTGAAAGACTTTCCAAAAGCAATTGTTTTTTTATCAGATTTTTTTTCATTTTTTTTAGCACAGATTTGTATGCAAGCATACGAATATACTGATAATAAAGCGTTTATGCCCGAAAAAATATTTTCATTTTACCCCTCATTTTTTTATTTTTTTTCAAAACTCGAAACGATAGGCGAAAAAAAATGCTCTTCGGAAAGAGCATTGAATATTATTAATCAACTTTGAATTTTTGGAACCAAGTATCTTTCAGTGAGAATCCAATCACAAAGCGGGCGTATCGTTCTCGGAAAGCTTGGGAAGAAATACTGCCTCGCTGCCCTCCCACAACCGAAAGGTTAATCAAGTTGACAAAATTTCGCCCTACTGGTAGCGACACCCCCAGGGAAACACTCATATCGTCGATAGGTTTTGTACCAATAACCACAGGAGTTTGATTAAAGGTGAAACCTGCACGGTAATACACCAAATCCATGTATTTCGTTGAATTGAATTTAGGCATGTACTCTATTCCAAAATGATAACTTTGGCCATTTCTCATGTTTTCATTGGTACCTGATATTCCTACAAAGTTGGCCCAGTTTTGGCGCTCATAGTCGGCCGAAACCGTCAAGCGGTATAGATACTCATAGCTGATACCCACCCGCCAAGCAGAAGGCATGGTTACTTTCAGGTCGGTCTGAGTTATTGTGTCGGGATTGGTCACAGGCGAGTTGCTGCTACTTTGCACCTCAATCGTGGTATTACGGATGGCCGATGCTGTTGAGCCTAGTTTATAAGTTGCGCCAAAGTTGAGGTAGTGGTCTTTTTTCAGTTTTTGTTTCCAAGCCAAACCACCCTTAAAATTAAAATCTTTCATATTGATACGGTCGTCGCGGCTAACGATATAGTCACGACTATCGCCAATACGCACTTGCGAAGTAACGCTCTTGTTGTAATTTCCAAACAGGTAAAAAGCATCTACCCCCAAACTCAAGTTTTTTGTAATCTGAACCCCGTTAGAGAAGTTGATTTGGTTGAGCCCGCCTTTGCCTGAATAAACGTACTGAGCTTCATAAATAGAAGTACCGATACGCGAGTACGAATTTTGTTGATAGTTGATAAAACTATACGGCTTGAGACTTATCCCAACCGACCATTTTGGTGCCACAGGAAATGATAAGGCCAGGTAGCTGATGTTTCCGCCAAAATCGCGTTGCGCTTGTTTTGCATCACGGAGTCCTTTATATTGCCCTACCACCCCAACGTCAAACATGGTAAAGCGGTTTGTTACCAAAAGAGCAGGATTGAGCGAATTGATATACAACGGATTTGCAGTACTCACGCCAGCGTCCCCCATTCCATTGTTAGGAGCATAGCCAGGGCTCATTAACTCACCTGCTCCGATGGCAGAATAAGGAGCATTACCTAACCCTTGCGCTATTACATTTGATTGAATAAATAAAACCCCTACGACCCAACTCCACTGGAAAAGCTTACGCATTTTGTAAATTGATATTATATTGTAAAATTCGATTTAAACCCGTTAAGACTACATTTGGTGCCGCAAAGATGCGATTTTTGAGGCTATTTTCAAACAAAGGCGCATCGCCTCCGCATAAAAGCACCTGACATTCACCTCGTTCGGAACGATAGCGTTCGATAAACCCTTGCATTTCGGCCAAAAGGCCATTAAATGCGCCGCTTTCCATGGCTGTACGGGTGCTTTTACCCACTAAACTTGGTACCTGAAAGTCGGTTGAGTTGATTTCTATCATAGGCAACCTTTTAGTAAACGCGTTCATGGCCTGAAATCGCATACGAAAGCCTGGAGAAATTATTCCTCCTTCAAAAACGCCCGTAGCACTTACCCAATCATAGGTGACACAAGTACCCATGTCAATGACCAAACAATGGTCGTTGGGAAAAAGCACTTTGGCTCCCACCGCCGCCGCCACTCGGTCGGCGCCAAGGGTGTTGGGAGTGTCGTAATTCTTTTCAATAGGCAACGCCAACGTGGGGGTCAGCTGAAACGAAACTACGCCCAATGCACGCAGTTGATCAGTGTATTTTGTGGTATCTTGGCTTGTTGACGAAAATATTGCATACGCTGGTGGATTGGCACGAAGGTGCTCCTCCAGCGCATCTATGGGGATTTTTGACACCGCTTCCGTCAAATTCTCTCCCTCAAACCACCCAATTTTGGCGAAGGTATTCCCGACATCGACGGCGGCATTGCGTTTGGTCTTACACATAGTGCTACTTTCTAAAACTCTACACGGTAGTTGATCACAGGCACCATCCCCAACTGGAATTGCTGGACAATCTGACGCTGATAGGTATCGTAGTAGCTGAACGCTTCGTTTTCTGTATTGGTCAAATTCTGAATATCAATCGACCACGTACGGGTGTAGTTGGGTTTATTGCGTTTCCAGAAAATACGAACATCGGGACGGAAATAATCTTTTACTTTAATCGTATAAAGTTCCGATGCTTTGTAAATGGTTCTTCCTGCTAATTTAGAGGCATCTGCGTCAATCGGGGTGTCGCGGTAGCCTCCTAGCCATAACACACGAACGTTCACCCCAAAGGTACGATTGACCCGTTTGTGAAACTCTTTCCCTGCTGCCAAACTAAACGTATGATTACCGTTAAAACGCGTATTTCGTTCGATTCCATCCTGACCTTTGTAAGTAGAATTATAGAGCGAGGCCGTTAGTAAGGCATAAAAATCTTTGCTCAAAAACTGCTGATAAGTCGCTTCTACCCCGTAATTACGTCCAGTTCCTTTGTTTTCTAAACCCACATTGGTAAATCCTTCAATGAGATTCAGCGCCGAAAATGAATTGCTGCCAGCAATTTGGCTGTTGGCTTGGGCAATAGGTACATTGAACAACGACTGATAATAAGCTTCTACTTTCAAAGACGATTGTTTCGGCAACGCCGTCAATTGCTGTTCCCATCCCAACACATAATGGTGCGCTTTGGTAAAGCCCAATTTTTTGTTGGGAAACAAATTCAATTGCGCATCTGAGTTAAAAAGTGACAAATACGTCTGTGGCAATTGGAGTTGGCTGTGCAAACCATACGACGCCGTGAAGGCCGTCCGCCCCGTAGCGCTGTAACGGAAAGAAATGCGGGGCTCCAGCGATTGCGTTTGGTTGTAGGTGTAATTCAAATAATGCAGTCCCGCCTGGAAAGTAAGTCGCGTTGCCAACGTCCCCGACAAAGCAACGTACGGTTCAAGAATCAACCCTTCTAATTTTCCTTTGGATACACCTCCGTTGCTGATTTGCACCGAATCTTGTTGGTACGTAATAATCACGCCTTCTTTCCACTGAACTTTAGGCGTGATTTTGTGCGTCAGTGACGTTGAAAGCGAATAGCGGGTTTTCCGAAACGCATCTACTTGGGTCAAGGTACGGACAAAGTTAGCTTTGTTCAATTGGTACCCTTCGCGGCGGGTCTCCAGCCCCGACACCGCCAAGGTGGTTTTCCAAAGGGTATTTCGGGACAAATTCAGGGAATGAGTAACGCCCATTGCCCCCATTCGGTTTTTAAACTCGATGTCGTACCCGTCTTTCTGGAATTTCCACAGGGTAGTATCGCGTTCGGCTTGGAAAACATTGCTGCTCACTCCTGCCATTCCGAATACGGTAAAGTGTCCCGCTTTTTTGGTAGGAAACGATAGATTGAAGGCTATATCTTGAAAACGAATGTCTTCTCCTCCAAATTTAACCCCCATCATAGCCAACAAACCCGTGAACGAATAGCGGTAATTGACCAAATAGGAAGATTTATTTTGGCGTGAAAGCGGCCCTTCAGCGGCAAAATCGACCCCAATCAAACCCACTTGGCCCGTAAATTCGTGTTTTTGGTCATTCCCTTTTCGCAAATGTACATCCATCACTCCTCCCAGTACATTGCCATAATCGGCGGGAAACGCCCCCGTCATAAAATCGGCGCGCTCCATGAGTTGCGCACTCAAAATATTGGTTCCACCGCCCGTTTGCGTGGGTCGGTCGCTGAATGTACCAGCATTGCTGAGGTGGTTAGGATTGACAATTTCGACCCCTTCCAAACGCCATTGCGTACCCGTCGGTGAGTTTCCTCGAATGACCAATCCGTTGGCTTGATCGTTGGCCGCTGACACTCCAGGAAAAGAAGTAGCCAAACGGGCTGGGTCAAAAAACGTCCCCGCAAAACGCAGGGTTTGTTCAATGGTAATCGTTTGAAGGCTAGTTTGGGATGACGGCCTAGACGACCGCACCACCGTTTCTGAAAGCTGTTGGGTGGTTTCTTTCAACGAAATTGTTACTACTTTTTCTTTTCCAGCTTCTACCAGAATTTCGGGTAGTACCAACGTTTCGTACCCCACTCGGCTTATTTGGAGCGAATAACGACCAATAGGTACTGAAATCAGCCGAAATTGACCCAATGTATCTGATAATGTGCCTTTTTCAGTCCCAATGAGCTTGAGACTTACTCCACTCAGTCGCTGGTTGTTATCGGCATCTACCACTTGCCCTCGGAGGGTTTGGGTAAGGGTATTTTGAGCAAACCCATTGATAATCAAACTCAAAGAAAAAGCACAAAGAAAAATAATGGATTTTAAGGTGGGCTTCATTGTCGATTTTTTCGCAAAAGTACGGCATCGGCCTTGATTAATGCCATTTTTTTGGTGGCTAACTTCAAAAAATGTGCTTCGATAACTTTTACCATTAGCTTGATGTTTATTGAGAATGCACTTTTTGTATATTGCATTTAGATAAATCAGAGAACAAACTCATGAAAGCAATCAAAATTAATGTAAACAAGCAGATGGACGGCTACACTTTTAGCATTTTACCATCTGTTCGCGACCTAATAAAAAAATCATTACCTGGGGCAATGCCAGCAAATAGTATTTCAGTGGGCTACGACTTAAAAACTGATTTTGAAACTTATATTGGTAAACTAGAAAGATTAGTTTTCCCTGCTCTGTTGGGGGTAAATGATGACGATGAGATTAAGGAATTTGAAGTAATTGAATTTATAGATTCAAAATCAGGTAAAATACTTAAAACCTTCCATCCAAGTGTCGAAAAGATTTAACCAGTTTATAGGGAAAGCAGGTCACTTACACATCATGGCAGAATTTCTTATGAGAGGCTGGAACGTTGCTATACCTGAAGTTGATATTGGCGACGATATCTTTGTAGTCAAAGACAGTGAAGGGACATTGAGAAAAGTTCAAGTCAAAACAGCCACTGCAAACATTACTCAAAAAGGGTTTTATGCTCATTTCAGTGCTTCGTTTTCGAATATTAGGAATTTAGGCCCAATCAATACCCACTATGTGTTTTTAGTCAGAAAAGGCAATGACTGGACAAAACCTGTCATTATTAGGCAAGATGTTTTACTCCAAATGTTTCAAGAAGAAGGAATCGGCAATTTATCGGGCAATACAATAGTTTATCGCTTTTCATATAGTATTGATGGTACTTCTGTCTCATGTACAGGGGCGGATTTTAGTTCAAACATCAATAATTTTGAAGATTTTCCTATCGTTCTACATTAAGGTTTAACTCATTAAAAACAAATTCTACCAAGATTTAGCTCCTATGGCGCAATCGAGCTAAATGCCTTCACCCTGTACACGAAGCAAAATTATTTTCAATAAAACGCGTTTGGATAGTTTTAACAAAACCGTAAACTTGTTCCGTGAGGAAATGGTTATCGTTTAAACTATTCTATCTATGAGCATTAAAACCACCGAAGCCAAGTTGTATTATGCACTCTACGATTTTTTTGAATCAGCAGAATTTCATTTGTTGATGGATAAAAAACAGTTTCGGAAAAATACACCTTCGGGGTTTGTCAACGTGATTTTTTCAGTATCGGAATACCAAAAAGACGCCGACGCTTGGGTAGAAGTACACGTAGGATGCCGTAATGACCAGATTGAGCAGATTGCCCAACAATTTTTGAATGCAAACCTCATTGACTTTCGGGCCGATGTCAATACCCTCATTATTTCGACAGGCAACTATAACAACGTAAAATACTTTCGGTATAAAATCCAGAACGACGAAGACCTCAACGATGCCTGTGATTCCATCATGGAATTTATGAATCTTTCAGGATTTAGCTTTTTAAACTCGGTCACTAAACTCAGCGACATCGACCAAATCTTGAACGGTCAGGCACATAAACCTTCAAAATACCTTTATAACCAGGTTCATCGCTGCTACAAGGGACTGATTGCGGCCAAACTCAACGACAACCCACGGTACGCCCAAATTGCCACCACTTACCAAAATTACCTCACGAAGTTTGCCAATGAAACTGAGCTTAGTAATTTTGAGCGATTGGCCACTTATTTGCAGTATTATGGCAACAACTAAGGCAAAGAAACTACCCCACAAGGGCGAAAGACCCATTTACCCCGAACCCAAATTACTTTCTAACATCAACGAGGTGGCGGCGCGTTATGGATTTGAAAATACATCCAAACTACGTTATTGGGAAACTCAATTCCCCATGTTACGCCCCGAAAAACGCGGAGGGGATCGCATTTATAACCGTGGTGACATCGAGCTTTTGGACGAAATCGTGTATTTAGTCGAGTACAAAGGGCATCAATTGGCCGCTGCTCGTCAGTTGATAGAATCGGGCAGAAGTCAGCGGAATAAAATAAATCGGGCCATCGAACAGTTAGAAACAGTAAAGGCGTATTTAGAAGATTTGAAAGAGGTATTAACGTGAAACGTATGGTTAAAATAGGGATTACACTCGCAGCGATTGTAAGCTTAGTAGCTTATTATCAACGAAATAACCTGTTTAGTTCTCCCGAACCTGTCATTACGTCCCCCGCTCCGCTCCTGCCCGAATTGCCGCGTTCGCAAGCTACCATCGTTTATTTTGAGCACGAGCCCGACCCAAAAAGCTACGAAGACCAGCAGCTTCAACTGCGGGTAGTTCGGCGAAGTGACCAACGGCTCTACCTCGTCGATGATGCCAAGCCCGAACAAGGAAGAATAACTTATTATGCCCTCAACGGTAGTGTCAATGCCACCGACGCCCGACGCCTCAGCGACTTGCCGATTCAGCCTTCTCGTTGGATTCATTTGGTAAAATATACCGCCGAGATCAACAACATCAATTCGGAAGCGTGGCTTACGTCAGAAACGAATACCGTGGCAGGACAGACCAAATATTCGTCCGTATCAGAAATCATATTTTGGGTACGAGATTCCGTACAAAAATCGACTACAGAACTTGCTTATACACAACCACTTTGGCCTACCAACGGCTCCGTGGGTGATAGTAAAATTTTCAAGCAAACTCCCGCTTTTTCCCTTTCTTCTCAAAAAAAATACGGTTCGGAATCTAAACCGCTCGACGAGCCCGTGGCTAATTTGCGAAAAGTGGGCTGGAACATCAACGAAGACCGTTTTAAACTTTTGTACGCGGGCGAAGTACTCGAACTCATGAACCACAGTCGAGCCAAAGACCGCCGAGGCATTACCCGATTTGATGCCCGTCAGCTCGACCAAGCCGCCGATTGGTTAGCCAAACGACTGCCTTCCTCCACCTTTGCCGTCGATTTTGAGCCTGCCAACCCCGCCGCCGATGGTTGGCAATGGGACATGAGCGACCCTGCTTTTCGGAAAACCATGTACGATTTGTCGGATAGAATCTACAAAAAACACGGAAAACTCTTTTTTTCGTGGATTGGTGATCCGCTGACATTCACGTTTCAAGGTAAAAATTTCAAACTTGATGGCTACGCCAATGACAATTGGAGTGCCGATAAGAAAAAAATAGATGATTACTTAGCACTTCACGAACACCCCAAAGACATACAGCAAGTACAGGTTCCTTCGCCCGTGGTGCTTATGACGGGTTTTGGATATACCAGCAGCACTGTCAACACCAACGACGCCACCGATCAACCTGCTCACGTCTGGAAAGCGCCCGTCAACTGGTACTTGCGTACCCTCGATATGCTGAATATCAAGTCGCTCACGGCTCCTCCAACGGTGAAGTTTATCAACTTTTTTTGGCCGTACGAAGACAAACCTTCCGATGCGCGCCGAAGTCATACGCGACGTTTTAAAGTGGGGCACGGGTCAAAAGGCTACATTCGGCAACTGGATAATCGGGTGATGTACCCCATGAATTTGGTTCGCGATGCGGTTTTTGTTCACTTGTGCAATCCCCGCGTTTTTTATACCAACTACTGGATTTTTGGCCAATCATACGACCCGTACCAAGCCCTTCGTTATGCCAAAATCAACGGCAATTTGTCTTGTGTTTCGCAAAATACAGGGGGTTATTTTGTGTATGATTACCAAGGCCCCGACCAGCCCGCTTGCCCCACGGTGGCCGAAGATTATATGGGAAAAGATGCCCTTGGCGTAGCGGCGATGGTACAAGCCCACGAGCTTTTTGCGAAGCATCAACTCATTTTGGATGGCAGTCAAGTACGCGAAAGTTATGCTTTTGAATACCAACGTTCTACTCAAAAACCCCAAAAAGCTACTTGGCAAAACGATACGGGGGAATTTGCACGGGCTTTCAAATACAATCAGCCTTGGCTGCAAGTGTGGAGAAACCCAAAAACGGGCAAAATGTTGCTTTTATTCCAAGACACATTCGCAGAAGCCTTTGAACCAGTGCAGTTTACGGTGACTATCAACGGCAAAAAAATACAGCGCACCACCGATGGCAATGCGCTGTACATCGAAGCTTTTTAATCTATTGCTTTATCCAGCGTTGGGTTTGGGTTGCTGCTCCTTCCCCTATTTTCAAGAAATAAGTACCCGATGGCACTTCTTTCACCGAAATGCGCTGCTGCATTTGGTTGGTCGATTTTTGGGGTAAAAAATAGCGCAGTGCCCGTCCTGTCATATCCACAATTTCCATTCTTACCTCTCCGCGGTAGGCACTTTCCCACTCCACGTTTAACCAATCTTGGGTAGGATTAGGTGACAATTTCAGTGCTGTCTCTTTTGGCGAAGGTTCTGCCGATGTAATCGTCTGTATTTTCCACGAAACGGTATTTTGTGAGGAAACGGCTACTTTTTCGGAGGTCAGTACGTGAAACTGACCCGCCCGAAACGCGTATTGTGGCAAAGAAGAAGTCACCGTGATTTCATCGCCCGAGAAAAAGTCGAACCAACGCCCTACGGGCAAAGCAACGACTTGGTCGGTAAGCCCAAAGTTGGCCATGACCTGCACTTTCATCGTTGGCGTATTCAGAATCAATTGTTTAATTGTTTCTGTGGTTTGCAGCGTAAAATCCGTTGTTTTCGTGACTGCTTGAGTCGTTTTAAAACGAATAAGCTCCGAAAAGACGTTGTAGAGTTGAAGACGTTTATTATCCCGAAAATACTCCCAACGAATGGGTTTTGCCCCTGTCCGACCATTTTGATCAATCGACACATCGTAGCCCAGTTCACCAAATTGCCAAATCAATTTAGGGCCTGGCGTTAGAAAAAACAACGCCGCTGCCGCTTTTATTCGCTCAATGGCCGTGCCTACGCTTTTCACCTCGGCGCTACCATTGGTGATGGCATCATAGACAATTCGCTCTTCGTCGTGGCTTTCCATGTAACCAATCGCCGCTGGTTTTTGAAAACCCGCATGATTTTTCCACGACAATCGGTTAAAATTTCCTTTCCCCGTTTTTACTGCTTCGCGTACGGCACCGTTTTGGTTGTCCCACACCATCATTCCATAATTGGTCAACTCAGCCTCTTCGTTATCGTCGGCAAAGTGCTCCAAAATTACGTAAGCCGTCGGGTCTGTTTTACGGATTTGATCATAAATCCGTTTCCAAATTGCTATTCGACTGGCATCATATCGCCCCCAAAAAGCCACGTCATTTCCCGAATTTACCTGCGTAAATCCTTTGGACAAATCAAAACGATAGCCATCAAAACGGTATTCTTTCAACCAAAACTCATTGACCCGCTCCACGTACGATTTGGTCGCGGCAGATTCGTGGTTAAAATCAAAAAATACGCTAAACGGGTGCGTAGCCTGAATGTTAAACATGGGATTATCGGCCGAAGGGCGATTGCCCTCCCAGTACATTTTTACGTACGGAAACTCATAATCGGCTTGGTTGAGTACCATGTCCAAAATCACTGCAATGCCGTTTTCGTGGCATTTATCAATGAACGCTTTTAGGTCTTCGCGCGTACCATAGGCTTTGTCAGGCGCAGCGTGAAAAATTGGATTGTATCCCCACGAATCATTACCCGCAAACTCCATAACTGGCATCAATTCAATGGCATTGACGCCCAATTTTTTGAGGTAATTCAGCGAATCACCGACGGTTTTGTACCAACGACTATCTACAAAATCGCGCACGAGTAGCTCATAAATCACCAAATCTTCGTTGGCGGGACGTTTGAAATTGGTGGTTTTCCAAACGTAAGGTATTTGAGCAGTTTGGAGCACTGAGGCACTATTTCCCAACGCTTTCACGGGGAAAGCCATCAAATTTGGATAAGTCGTAGCGGGGATAAATTTATCGTTGGCCGCATCCAAAATTTTCTCACTGTACGGGTCACTGATGGGCGTTACACCATCTACCAGGTATTGAAACGCATATTCTTTTTGAGGCGTTAAGTCTTTGATTTCTAACCAATACGTCTGCCCATCTGGCGTTTTATTCATCAAAAAGTCGGTACGCGTTTCCCAATTATTGAAATCGCCCGTAACGTAAATGAATTTTTTATTGGGGGCAAATAGTACCAGTGTAGCCGTTGTAGCTGAAGTGTAATTGATACCATTCCGAACCCCCGAAGGCAATGCTGCCACTTTTGGAGTAGGACTCACCGTAAACGAAAACTCATCCGTGACTTCTTGGTTATTAGCACTTGCTGTGACTTTAACTGTCCGACGCTGATTGGGCGTATTTCCCACCGAAATTGAAGTCGAAATGGCGGTATCTTTAGCAGACGCGACAGCCACTCCATCAAGTGTCAGCGTGAGCTGTGCACTCGTGGAAGCGCTTGCCCGAACGCGCAACGAGGCATTGGCATCCACAAAAAGTGTTTTCTCGGTCGGAGTCGAAAATCGTACAAACAACTGATTAGAAGTGTAAAAATTAAACAAAAAGTCTTCAGTTTGGCCTGAGCCGTTGGCGTTTTTTACCAATACTCCCATCCACCGAAGCGTTTTTCCCGCAGGAACGCTCAGGTATTTTGAAGGCGTAATTTTAATCGTCCAAACGTTATCACTTATCCGCGTCAACAGTCCAGGCGCGTATGCTTGTGAAAAACTGGATTGACCAGCAGGGCCAAATTCGGACGTTCGGTTCGAAACATCCGAACCGCCCCAAGCCCAAATATACAACCCCGAGGCTTGATTCATCAAGGCGGCTTTGCGGCTATCTTTCGCTTGCGTCAAATCAAAGGTCAACGTTACTTCGCCATCAGCGGTTGGAAATTCTGGTTTCAAGACCAAAGCTTGTCCCCAGCTCCACTGACTCAGCAACAATCCTAGAAAAATAGAAATGAGTTTCTTCATGTGTCGATGTTTTATGCTTGTTTATGCTTGTCACGACATGTTATCGGGATGCCCACAGTTTACGACATGTTATCGGGACACCACAGTTTAAATGCTTGTCCCGACATGTTGTCGGGACACCCACGGTTTAAAGTCTCTGACTTTATTTTATTTCCAGTACTAAAGCCGACGTTCCTTTAACAGTAATGCCATTTGCCAGCACTCCAGTCTCTCCAGTCACCACATTTTTGGCCGTCGAAGCCCCGTTTAAAAGTTCCGAATACTTGCTTAAATCCAGTTTCAAGGGTTCTTTATTTTTGTTCATCACCACCATTACTTTTTGGGCATCATTGTACCTAAAATACACATACAGGCCATCGCGGGCGGTGAAATGTTTCAATTTTCCTGTTTGAACAGCCGCGTTGGTCTTACGCCATTGCAGCATTTTTGTCATAAACTGTTTTGCTTCCAACTGCTGAGGCGTCAAGCCTTTTTCCGTAAATGCACTCACGGTATGGTCAGTCCAACCACCTGGCATTTCACCCCGAATTTCGTCGTGCGAATCACTTTTCGGATTGGTCATCAACACTTCCGTTCCGTAATAAATTTGTGGTGTGCCCCTCGTCGTCAGCAAAAACGAAATTCCCATTTTCCAGAGGTCAAAATTTTCGTGGATTTGGGTGTAAAAACGGCTCATGTCGTGGTTGTCTGGCATAATAACCAAATCATTGGGCGCCGCATATAAAAAATCCTGCGACAACGTTTGGTATATTTTCACCAAACCACGGTTGTAAATTCGGTCATCTTCATTTAAGGCTTCAGTCAAGGCATTTTGCAACGGAAAATCAAACATACTTGACATTCCCGACACGTATCCATTGGTATTTTTATTCCCTTTTTGCCAAAATGCTACAATCGAAGGATTAACCGACCACTCTTCCCCGACCATGCTAAAGCGGGGATACTCACGCATGATGCGTTGTGACCAGCGACTCATAAAGTTTTTATCAGAATAAGGATACGTATCGACCCGAATTCCGTGCAAATCGGCGTACTCAATCCACCAGATTGTATTTTGAATCAAATAATTGGCCATCAACGGATTACGCTGATTCAAATCGGGCATACTTGAAACAAACCAACCGCTTGCGTGTAGTTCTTTGTCGTATTCGCTCGCGTATGGGTCTTGAATACTTTCGCGGGCGTGGTGGGTTATTTTAGGGTTTCCCTGAAAATTCACCCAGTCGTCTGTTGGCAAATCTTTCATCCACCAATGTTCTGAACCACAGTGATTAGGAACCAAATCAATCACCAACTTTATACCTCTTTTTTGGGCTTCTTTCGACAACTTTCGGTACTCTTCATTGCTCCCAAAACGTGCGTCAATTTTGTACAAATCAGTCATGGCATAGCCATGGTACGAGCCCATCGTTTGGTTATTTTCTTGAAGCGGACAAATCCAAAGCGCCGAAAAACCTAACTTTTCAATATAGTCCAAATGTTCAATAATTCCCTGAATATCACCTCCGTGCCGTTTGTCTTTGCCAGTTCTGTCCAACAAATCAACCATTCCAGCCACGTTATCATTGGCGGGATTCGCATTGGCAAAACGGTCTGGAGTTACCAAATACATGGCGTCGGCTGAGGTAAACCCTTGTCGATTAGCCGAATTGGGTTCTCTATTTTTTAATTCGTACGAATAGGTCGCCACCGTTTTCCCGTCTTTTTTGAACGTGATTGGAAAGCTTCCTGCTTTGGTAGTGGCGGCAACGGTTAAATCCAAAAAAAGATAATTGGGACTTTTCACACGCGTCACTTTGGTCAATTTTACCCCCGCATACGTTATTTGAGGCTCGGTGGTACCAATGTCATTTTGGTGGATGAGCAATTGCAAACGCGGTTCTTTCATCCCTACCCACCAAAAAGCAGGCTCAACACGTTGGGCATAAAGCGGCAGTACCGCTGCGATAAAGAACAAAAACAAGCTACATTTTTTCATGATGGTTGTACAGGAGTTAAGTATTAGAAAAAAGCACCGACAAAAATTCATCGGTGCTTTGCAGTTCAACCTATTAGTTTTCAGTTTGTTACTTATGCAATTGTTATTTCTTCGTTAATTTATACGTTGGCTTTGCTGCCACCGTAAAGTCCAGGACAATGTCGTACGTTCCTGCTTTTACGGCAATGTTTGCACCACCAGGTTCCAGTACACCGTCGGCTTTGTCATCGCCGTAGTTAACTCCCCAATCATCGTTTTGGCGGAATTTGATTTCTCCCTCCACCAATTTAATGCCGCTCAATGTCCAAATTCCCTCATTACCAAAATCAGGCGTAAATTTCGCATCAGGGCCATTCCAACCGTTTGGCGCGCCACTTCCGACGACTCCCCACACTTTGAAAGGAACAATCGTGTATTTCAGTGACTTGAAGTCAACCGTAATCAAATACAAACCTGCTTTTACCACGATGTTATCACCACCAGCCTCCAACGTTCCGTCCGCCCCTTTATCGCCGTAATTCACGGCCCAATCTTCGTTCTGACGAATTTTGATTTCACCATCTTTCAAGGTCACAATGGCACGCCACTGATCGGTGGCAGGGTCATAGAAAAACGGTGCATCAGGTGCGTTCCAGCCACTTGGGGCTGCACTACCTACGATTCCCCAAGAGAATTTATCAATGGTATATTTTAGAGCACTTGCATCAAACGTAACCTTATAATTCCCTTGTTTGACTACGATGTTGGCCCCACCTGCTTCGAGTGTACCATCAGCGCCATTATCTCCCATATTGACATCCCATTTGTTGTCTTGACGGAATTTAATTTCTCCGTCCACCAACGTTACGTACGCTACATACACATTGGCTTTATCTGACTTATAGAACGGCATATCTGGGCCATTCCAGCCGTTAACAGTCGCACTTCCCACGATTCCCCAATTGGTCGAAAAGTCAAGTTTGTCCAAATATGGTGTTGCTTTTACGGACATAATCGTCGAAGAAAGGGTCGTGCTTCCACCCAAAAACGACTGAACTTTGATGTCGATGTCGCCAGCGGTAGCTGCTTTCAACCCAAGTTTCAACAAAATCGGGTTCAATTCTGAGGCTTTGAACGTCTTTTTCAACTCCGTTCCCGTCACAATCGACGCTGCATTGGAGAAATCACCTCCTTTTTTGTCAATCAAAATGGTGTAGTTGGCAGGTGCCTCAAAACCGTAGTCGGGTTTTGCCCACGATACCGTCAACGCCTCTTTGTCCGCATTTTCTTTTGTCAATACTACTGTCTGCGAAGAAACTGCGACCACAGGAACTGCCCCCGAATTGAGGACGGCCTTTATTTCGTCTTTTTCGCATGAGGCCAGCATCGTCGTTGCAACGACCGCGAGTAAGTATTTATGAAACCACTTTTTCATTTGTTTTTTCAATTTTTGAAGATTAATACCCCGTGTTTTGAATCAAGTTTGGATTTGCCGTTAGGTCAGTGGATGGAATTGGGAAAATTTTCAAATAATCCTGAACCCCAGCACCATCTTTAACGCCACCTTTCCAAGCCCACAAATAGGACGCGCCCGTAAACTTACCATAGCGAATCAAGTCAGTACGACGGCTTCCTTCCCACGATAACTCGCGAGCACGTTCGGCCAACACAAAATCAGGCGTCAACTCAGACGAAGTGATATTTCCAGCGGCACTGCCATAGGCACGCGCGCGGATTTTGTTGACATAATCCAACGCCAAGGCTTTGTCGCCAGCGCCACGGGCGGCAGCTTCAGCATAAATCAAGTACGCATCAGCCAAACGGAACATCGGGAAATCGGTATCAGGATGCGTAAGATTGCTTCCTACTTTACCCGCCGAAGTCACGTTTTTGAACTTAGGCATGGCATAGCCATCCGTAAACGTTGATAGTTCGTTGATTTCAAGTTTCTGACCGTCTGTATAAAACATCGCACGCTTATCGGTTTTGCCCGTTGGGTCAGCAAAAAGCTTCACAAACGACGGAGTCACACGGACACCGCCCCAACCACCGTCGATTCCGTAAGCAGAAGCAGGCATCGAACCACCTACTGGCGCATGGCACAAAAAGGTCATTCCACCCCAAGTTTGGCTACGCGTTCCGTCGGCCGCGAGCGCCCAAATAACTTCTGTTGAAGTATTGTTATCTGCTTTGAACAAATCTTCGTATTTAGTTTGCAAAGAATACCCCGCGTCAATCACTTTTTTGGCGTAGGTAGCCGCGTCTGCGTAGCGATTTCCTTGGCCTTGGGCTTCGGCGTTGAGGTACAGTTTCGCCAACAACATCCACGCTGCCGCTTTATCCGCGCGGGCATATTCGTTTTTACGAGCCTCAACTAGCTCGCCATCAATCGCTTTCAATTCCGATTCGATGTATTCAAACAAGCTTTTTGCATTTGTTTGTTTTGGCGGAGCAGAACCTACAGCGTCATTCTCGGTTACAAAAGGCACATTTCCACCGAATAAATCCAACGCGTGCCAGTAGCTCAATGCCCGCAAGAAACGAGCCTCCGCCCTAAGGGCTTTTGTTTCGGTCAAAATAGTCCCCGAAACACCTCTTTCGTTTAATTTGGCGTCGCTGGTCTCGCGAATAAATTCATTACAAGAAGCGATTTGGTAAAAGACACGGTTGTAAAAACCACGAATGAATGCGTTATTTGACGACCACTTCATGTAGTTAATTTCGGGCAAACCTGCGTCACTCCACGCAATTACGGCCTCATCGGTAGGCAAGACTTGCAAGTACCAATAATTACGCAAATAGCTAGAAAACCCTTCGTCCATCCCTTTGATATCCTTCGTACGGTCGTCGCCCGCGGGGCCTTGTTGCCCCGTTAGCATCATGCCTGCGTATAATTTGGCCGCTACTTGCTTGTAGGCCGCAGGGTCGTTATAAACCGTTGCTGAAGTAACTTCATTGAACGGCTGACGGTCTAGGTCTTTGATACAAGAGGACATGGACAACGTGAGTACGAGTCCTCCCAATACTGTATTTTTAGAAATGAAATGTTTCATTTTTTTTCAAGTTTCGATTAGAATCCGATGTTTAAGCCAAGGGTAAACGTACGTGGAATGGGATAAATGTTATTATCAATTCCTCCGCTCACTTCAGGGTTGAGGCCCGTGTATTTTGTAATTACAAATACGTTCTGAACCGTTGCTGAAAGGCGTGCCGTCGATTTTCCACCAAATATTTTCCCTAAATCATAGCCTGCAAATGCGTTGTCCATGCGAACAAATGAACCATTTTGCATGTAATAGTCGGAGAAATACTGAGGCGTCGCAAACAAGGTAGTAAGGACGTTTGGCACCACGTTGCCCAGTGAATTATTGGCTCCTTGGAAGGCTTGCAATACGCCATTCGTTGAAAGAATATTGTTATAGACGTAGTTGCCAAAATTGCCACGGAGGACAAAACCTGCGCTCAATTTTTTGTACGTCGCTTGGGCATTGAAGCCAATAAATACGCGTGGTGCGGGGGATTTGTAGTGATAGTAGTCGTCCACCGTAATTTTTCCATCGCCGTTGCGATCCACATACACGCCTTCTACAGGTTTGCCTGAAGCGTCATAGGCTTGTTGGGCTACAAAAAACGAAGAAGCAGGATAGCCAACCGAGTGGATTTGAATGGTGCTTCCTACCCCACCTGAGATTCCACCCACCAATACCCCTTTATAATTGGGATCATTGGCCGATGTCAACTTGGTGATTTTGTTCTCGTTATAAGTCGCGTTGAAGCCTAAATCAAGCGTAAAATCTTCGCGACTGATGGTGTTGTGGTTCAACAATAACTCTAAACCTTTGTTTTCGATAGAACCTACATTTGATAAGATTTCGTTGGTCAGGTTGGTACCTGCTGCTACTGGAACGACGTTCAACAAGTCAGACGTATTTTTCATGTAGTAGTCAATGCTACCCGACAAACGTGCTTTTTTGAACGCAAAATCCAACCCAACGTTTTGCGTAACCGTTTGCTCCCATTTGATGTTCGCATTGTATCCTTCGGCGCGGAGTGTGTTGTAGTAAGTTGTTCCCAAAAGCTGCTGAGCAGTGGCCGTACTTGGCGTATAACGTGCCAAATAAGCGAAGTTTTGACCTACATCTTGTTGTCCTGTTACCCCGTATCCGACGCGCAATTTCAAGTCTGAAATCACACTAGAGCTCTTCAAGAAATCCATTTCGCTGATTTTCCATGCAAAAGCTGCCGACGGAAACGTTCCCCAACGGTTTTCTTTGGCAAAGCGAGAAGAACCGTCGCGACGAAGCGTAAATGTCAACAAATAACGGTCTTGCACGTTCAAATTGGCCCGACCAAAAAACGACACCAAGGTGTTTTGCGTCTTGTACGGACTGTCGTTGAGGGTTTTGGTTTCGGCTTCGTCCTTGGTTATGGTCGTCGTCGAATTCATGAAATCTTGGTACGAATAGCCTGCCATCAGGTCGATGCGCGTGTCTTTTGTCAAGTCTTTGACGTAGTTGAGGTAGAAATCCAACAACTTGTTGGTACGGTCTTGGGTATAAACCGTCTTTTCTCCGCCGTTACTAAAGTTAGACGCTGCCAAAGCAGGAATAACCTTATTGCCATCGCTTCTCGACACATCATAACCTACGTTCAGGTTAGCGTGTAGTTCAGGAAGGAAGTGGAATTTATAATCAAACTGCGCATTTCCAATGCTGCGGTTGACCGTTGCACGGTCGTCCGTCAAATTCAACAAGCCAAGTGGGTTGCGCGTCGCAATCGTATTAGGTTTTCCATCGGCATTTACCCACTCATAGTAACCGCCGTACGCCTCCGTCCCAGAATACACAGGTTGGGTTGGGTCAAAAGAGGCCGCTGCCCCGATAGCCCCTTGATTGGCAAACTTATTTTTAATCGAAGAGGCTTTTACGTTGATGTCAATTTTAAGGTGATTGTCCAATAACATCGGAGTCAAGCCAACTGAAGCAGACGTACGGCCCATGTTAGAGGTTTTCAAAATACCGTTTTGGTTGGTGTAACCTACCGAAACACGGTACGGCGTGTTTTTGAATGCACCTGTGATACTCAAATTATTATCCGTACTTACTGCTGCGCGATAGATTTCGTTTTGCCAATCCGTATTCGCCGTACCTAACAACGATTTTTGCGTTGCTGTACCGTATTGATTTACTAATGCGCGAAAATCATCACCCGAAAGTACGTCCACCAAGCCTGTTTTAAGACCAACTGACGCTTGCGTACTCAAGTTTACGCGCATCACATCGCCTTTTTTCCCTTTTTTGGTCGTAATCATAATGACCCCGTTAGAAGCTCGTGAACCATAGATAGCGGTTGCAGAAGCATCTTTAAGGATATTAAACGACTCAATATCGTTGGGGTTAATCAAGCTCAAAGGGTTTGCAGCACCGTTGATGATGGTATTGTCCAAAGGCACACCGTCGATGACAATGAGTGGGTCATTGCTGGCATTCAACGAAGCCCCACCACGAATACGAATCGTACTTCCCGCACCTGGCGCACCGCCGTTGGGCGTAATTTGCACCCCCGCTACTTTACCCGCTACGAGTTGGTCGGGCGTGGCAATGTTACCTTTGTTAAAGTCGGCCGTAGTGATAGAAGCGATAGAACCCGTCAAGTCTTTTTTACGCTGCGTACCGTACCCAATCACGACTACCTCGGCGAGTTGCTTGTTATCGTTTTGCAACGTCACCGAAAGCTGCGTGCGGTTATTGATGGCAACCTCCTGCGAGGTCATACCCACAAAACTAAACACCAACGTTGCGCTCCCTGGTGCCGCAATTTTAAAGTTACCATCGGCGTCAGTCTGCGTTCCGCGCGTGGTTCCTTTCACCAACACGCTCACGCCTGGAAGCACCGCACCGTTGGACTCTTGGACTTTTCCTGACACAGTAATGTCCTGCGCCATGGTCGTTATGGACACACAAGCCCACAGCAACATCATCAAATTTAGACGAACATTCGTTCGGCCAAAAACCTTGTACATCGAAATCATCATAGGGGTTTGATGTAAGTTAAATTGGATAATTGGAAAGATTGAAATGGAGTGAACACGGCGTTTCATCAATTTCTTCTTGCAAAAGTACCATACTTATCTCCCCCTGTCGTCCCACTTTTCAAAAATGGCAAAATGAGTTACTATACTTTATAAACAACTATTTATCAGAATATTACAAAAAAAAGGACGTGCCACTTTTAGAAGGTGGCACGTCCTAACCAATAAAATGGCACACATTTATGAAGCTAGCTCTGCTTATTCATCCTCAATCCTGGCCTCAAAGAAATATTCACGCGGGGTTTGTTGCGTCATTTTTTTGAAAGCGCGGTTGAAAGCCGTTTTTGAATTAAACCCTACTTCAAAGGCAATGGCCAAAAGGGTAAAATGTTTGTTGCGTGGGTCTTCAAAACGTTGTTTAAATTCTTCGATTCGGTACTCATTGACAAAGTCAAAAAAGTTTTTGTTGTAGCCTTCATTGATAATTTTTGACAATAAATGAGGCGCAAGTTTTAATTTCTGGGCCAATTCATTGAGCGTCAATCCAGGGTTGGTATAAGGCTTATGTTGCTGCATGTAGGTTTCCAATTTGCTTTTGTACCCACCTAAATTTTCGAGCGTGTCCGCCTCTTTTTCTAAAACGGGAGCCAATGCATCTTGCAAAGCAATCGTAACGGTAGGTTCTTCGGTAGGTTTTAGGAAAGGCTGAGGTTTGGCCTGAATTTTAAAAATTTCGGGTTGGTGAATGGCAAAATACCCCAGAAAGTAGGGAATAGTCGAAAACGCTAACCAAATGGTATCAATGCTCTTCTGGACAATCGAAACCGTCTCAATTTTGAAAAAATACCCCACGCCAAATAACAAGCCTGAAAAAAGCCAAAGCACCAAACAGACCAATTGTAGTCCCAAAACCGTCGAAAGGTATTGAAGGTTGTACTCAGAAGAAGATTGATTGGCAGCCAATGCCCGATACGAACGAATGGCACGATAACATACAATCCAGTAGTACAAATTAGTCAATAGCGCCAGCGTTCCTGTTCCCCAAAACAACCAAACAATGTCGGTTTCACGGTTGACAATTTTGATTTGAAGGCGCTTTTCTTCCATAAAAAAGAAAGGAAGATAGACCAGCAACTGAACCGCTGGCAATAAAAAATGTCCCCACCAGTGTCGTGGAAATTTGGGAATTTTGAAAAGCAGTTTCTGAATGTAAAAATAGAAAAGTGGGGCGTACAAAAACAGTGCGAAATCGGGTATAAGTAGCATTTTAGTATATTCTTGCGCTACTTCACGGTATGCACTGACCACTTTGATGGCCACTACCACAGCCATAAATGCCAGCGAAACCACCAACCAACGATTCGCATGTCGGTTGTAGTCTTGCATAGAAGTAATGGCAATGATTAATAAAATACTTTGAAAGGCCGAAAACAACAACAAAAGATCATAAATAGAAATGGAGCGAAATGTCCCCGAAAGGTCTTCCCACGACTGAATTTCTGCCTCAATATTCTCATTGTTAAGCACTTTACCACGATAAAGTAGGCGATTAGGACGCGTTTTTCCGTATTCCTGTCCTTCAACGCTGTTCCAATCTCCTCGGGTAAACTTATATTCAAGTCTCGGTAAGTCGGAAGCTACCGTTACGCGATACGTACCATCGACTTGCTTTCTCAGGCGAAAATCTTCATCGCCAGCGTGCCAATTATTGAAATTTCCCACAATAAACAAACTGGCATCTTTGGGCGTATTTTCAGGAATTTGAGTAACGACAAAATGGTAGGTAGCCCTTGCCTCCCAGCCATCAACGGTAAGCTGAATTAGCTTAGGGTTCTTTTCTTTAAAACGATAATATACCCTATCTGCCCGACTACCTCCTTTATCGTCTCCTTCCACTAATCCCCAATTCCCTTGCGTAATTTTGTATTTAAAAACGGTGAGGGTATCGGGCAAATCAATGTAATACACGCCTGATTCCGAGCGCTTTAGCTCATACGCCAAATCTCCTGGCTGCCAATTATTAAAATCAGTTGCTAAAAAAAGGCGCTGGTTCGCGGTTTTGAACGGCGCATGGCGTACAATTTCGACCCTAATTTGCGCGAAAGCAAACAGAGGCAACAGCACTCCCATCAAACAACGCCACCAATTCTTCATCACGATTTAGTATTAAGTCCGACTAAACAGCCACAGGTGCTTTAATGGCTGGCCATGGATTGTAATTTTCGAGGGTAAAATCCTCAAATGTAAAGTCAAATACACTCTTCACGTCGGGATTGAGCTTCATGGTTGGCAGCTCTCTAGGCTCCCGACTAAGTTGTAACTCAACTTGTTCCAAATGGTTAAGATAAATATGCGTATCTCCGCCAGTCCAAATAAAATCACCGTACTCAAAGCCACATTCTTGGGCAATCATCATCGTAAGCAGCGCATAACTAGCGATGTTGAAGGGCACACCCAAAAACACATCCGCACTGCGTTGGTACAACTGACAAGAAAGTTTATTATCGGCGACATAAAACTGAAACAAGGCATGACAAGGGCTGAGTGCCATTTTTGACAAATCCGCAGGATTCCATGCCGAAACGATAATCCGACGAGAATCGGGGCTATTTTTAAGTTGTTTCAACACATCCATAAACTGGTCAATCACCTGTCCGTTAGGGGCTTCCCAGCTACGCCATTGTTTTCCATAAACGGGGCCTAAGTTACCGTCGGCGTCGGCCCATTCATCCCAAATACTCACGCCGTGGTCTTTGAGGTATTTGATGTTGGTATCGCCTTTTAAAAACCAAAGTAATTCATGAATGATTGATTTGGTATGCACTTTTTTGGTTGTGACCAGAGGAAACCCTTTTTGTAAATCAAAACGCATTTGGTAGCCAAATACACTAATGGTTCCTGTACCTGTGCGGTCGGTTTTGCGGGTTCCGTTGGCTAAAATATGGCGAAGTAAGTCGTGGTATTGCTGCATTTGAAATTCGTTAATTGTTATTCTGTTAATCGTTAACCGTCTCTGTTGGGTTCCCAAATCAAAGAAATTAAATGTTGATGTTAGGGTTCAATTAATCATCAAACATAAATCTAAAATTGTAATCCGACAAAAATGGATTATCATCCCTCATAAATCGCTGAAATGCGTGACGGCGACTTGTACACATTCCAGGATAGTTTAAATCAAGCACCCGAATTGTAACTTCTGCCTTTACTTTTTCCTCTTCTAAGGCTTGAGGATTAGGCAGTAAACGATGCTGAATGAAATCATAAATAAAATACTTTTTGAACTCAAACGCTACTTCATCAGGACGCAAGAGGTCTGGCTCGTGTTGATTTCCCTTTGCTTCTTGGCAATGTTTACAAGCGATGTATAAATTCCTCCAATCGCATACGAGTCCGTAGAAAGCGGGAAGTGATTTTGGGTAAAAATGGTCAATTGAATCACCTCCTCTATGAAAAGGGTAATCATCACAATAAGAACAATGACTCTCGGTCATTTCCATCAAATCAGGCAAAAGATGCTGATTCAGCTTTTTACCTTCGATTTGTGGCCATTGAAACATAAAAGAAGGGTTTTGAGCTCGATTTTGAGCGTAACGTTCACCAAACCATTCCCACCGAGGCTTTCCTTCGACGGTTTTTGACAACACTTCTGGCTCTTCTTTACGTTCAAACTTTCTCATATTTCGGTCAAAGAAAAATCCTGATTAGTAAGACGTTTTAACTGACGGAGTTCCATACCCAGAATACTATCTAACTCCGTACTTTGTCCCGAAAGTTCTTTTACCAGTTGATGCAGTCGAAGAGCGTAATCTTGGCGCTGTTCAGCCAAAAAAGACGTTTTTAGCGCTTGAAAATCCTGTAATTTCCTTTCCACTTCAACCCCGAAGCGCTCTTTGATACCAAATATTTCTTCCAAGATATAATCATAGCTTTTGGCATCTTCTGATAAAATAGGCGGCCCTGCCAAGACACTGTAACCGTCTTTTTTCTCAAAACGATGCACCCAAGCGCCATCCACCGAACCCACTACAAAAGGAGAATGAGTTGAAATAAAAATTTGAGCGTTTTTGAATAGTTTTTGGACGACAGGTAAAATTTTTCGCTGCCATGCGGGATGCAGATGTACTTCGATTTCGTCCAGTAGCAAGATAAAGTTTCTTTCCAAAACGGGAGTATCATTGACCCATTTTAGCCGATCCATCCGCATAAGCAAATCCCCCATCCAACTTACCATAGATTTCAGGCCGTCGGGGAGTTGGTCGAAATTCAAGGTTTGGCCATCAACCTTGATTTTTACGCCTAATGGTTCCTCTTCTAAGTCGAATTTAACCTCTGAATCAATAATGTCGCCTAACGCATTTTCAATAATTTCAATCGTTGAGCGGTATTTATTTGCTTTTTGTATATCCCCTTTGCCTTTGGCTATCAGTTCACGGGTTTGAACGTTTACAAGCCATTGAAAAAAGAGCTGTGGATTGATGGAATTCGTAAAATTATTCGCATTAAACAGTGGTCTTTCCTGTATTTCCTGAATCCCAGTAACCTTAAAGTCGCTTACCTGGCGATAGCCCGAATAAGCTATTATAATAAAATCAAATTCTACCGTTTCAGGTTTTGCCCCTACTTTATTGGAATATTCGACAAGTCTAGGAACCCAATTATTAGAGTCTAAATTACCTTGACTCAAATACCATTTCATCGGTGGAGATGCAGGAGAAACTGAATAGCCAATGGTAAATGAACTTGTCGGCTTATTCGTCCAAAACTTATTAACGATTAAATCTCCATTGTAATACTTTGGAAATGACAAGCACTGTAAAATTGTACTTTTTCCTGTACCATTTCCTCCAGTAAGAATATGAATTTCCGCTTTGTCATTTACCTTCTTGGGCTTGAAGTTCATCTCTACATCACGAAAAGGGCCAACTTGTGCAATTTGTAAGCTCTCAATCCGAAAATTTTCCATTGCTCTTTGCGATTAAATCTGTCTCAAAATAACAAAAAATGCCCCGCTATTGCTAACGGGGCACGAGTATTGTTCTAGGTTTGAATGGGAAAGCGCTACCCCTCTCCCATCAACTCCCTCAAAATTTTCTGAGCAGCCACCGAGATAATGGTCCCTGGGCCAAAAACCCCTTTTACCCCTGCTCTGTACAAAAAATCGTAATCTTGGGGAGGAATCACGCCGCCCGCAATCACCATAATATCTTCGCGGCCTAGCTTTTTGAGTTCCTCAATTAGTTGCGGAACAAGGGTTTTGTGTCCTGCCGCCAAACTAGACGCACCCACCACATGCACATCATTCTCCACCGCTTGACGTGCCGTCTCCTCGGGGGTTTGGAACAGCGGCCCCATGTCCACGTCAAAACCCAAATCAGCAAAGCTTGTTGCAATCACTTTGGCACCGCGGTCGTGGCCATCTTGCCCCATTTTAGCCACCATCAAGCGCGGACGACGCCCTTCAAGTTCGGCAAAACGGTCGGCCATCTCACGGGCCAAGCGGAAATTCTCATCGTCCGAAACCTCCGCACTATAAACACCTGAAATTGAACGTATCACTGCTTTATATCTTCCAAAAACTTTTTCCATTGCATCCGAAATCTCCCCCAATGTAGCGCGTAAACGCGCCGCTTTTACGGCCAAACTGAGCAAATTAGAGTCAAAATCTGTTCCTCCTTGCTGATGACACGCCTCCGTAATAGCTTCCAAAGCTTCTCGTACTTTTTCGGGGTTACGCTCGGCTTTCAAACGATTCAATCGCGCGATTTGCGACTCTCGAACCGCCTGATTGTCCACCTCCAAAATATCAAGTGCCTTCTCCGAATCAGGTTTAAATTTGTTGACCCCCAAAATGATATCTTTTCCGCTGTCGATGCGGGCTTGTTTGCGGGCTGCCGCTTCTTCGATGCGCATTTTGGGTAAACCTGCCTCTATCGCCTTGGTCATACCGCCCATTTGCTCTACTTCTTCGATCAACGCCCACGCTTTTTCGGCCAATTCTTTGGTCAAATATTCAACATAATAACTTCCTCCCCACGGATCCACAACGCGGCAAATATCCGTTTCATTTTGTAAATACAATTGGGTATTCCGAGCAATCCGCGCCGAAAAATCGGTAGGTAGGGCAATGGCTTCGTCAAGCGAATTGGTGTGCAAACTTTGGGTGTGGCCCAAGGCCGCCGCCATGGCTTCAATCGCCGTGCGAGCCACGTTGTTGAACGGGTCTTGCTCCGTCAGCGACCAGCCTGAGGTTTGGCAGTGGGTACGCAATGCCAGCGATTTTTTGTTTTTGGGAGAAAATTTATTCACAATTTTTGCCCACAACAACCGCCCTGCGCGCATTTTGGCAATTTCCATGAAATGATTCATACCAATCCCCCAAAAGAAAGACAAACGCGGCGCAAAATCATCAATGTCCATACCCGCCTCCAATCCCGTCCGAATGTACTCCATCCCATCGGCCAGCGTGTAGGCAAGCTCAATGTGAGCAGGGGCACCCGCTTCGTGCATGTGGTAGCCACTGATACTGATGCTATTGAATTTGGGCATAAAACGGCTTGCGTACGCAAAAATATCCCCGATGATGCGCATACTTGGCGCTGGAGGGTAAATATAGGTATTGCGCACCATGAACTCTTTCAAAATATCGTTCTGAATCGTCCCTGCCAACTGTTCAGGAGAAACGCCTTGTTCTTCGGCGGCCAAAATATAAAAAGCCATGATTGGAACCACAGCCCCGTTCATGGTCATCGAAACCGACATTTGGTCGAGAGGAATTTGGTCGAAAAGAATTTTCATATCCTCGACGCTGTCAATGGCTACCCCTGCTTTGCCTACATCGCCCACTACCCTCGGATGATCTGAATCGTACCCACGGTGGGTTGCTAAGTCAAATGCTACGGAAAGTCCTTTCTGACCTGCGGCTAAGTTTCTACGGTAAAAAGCATTGGACTCCTCCGCCGTTGAAAAGCCTGCATATTGACGCACCGTCCAAGGTTGCATCACGTACATGGTGCTGTACGGGCCGCGCAAAAAAGGAGCAATACCCGCCGCAAACCCCAAATGTTCAGCATCGGCTACGTCTGCTTTGGTAAAAGTTGTTTTTACTTTGATGCCTTCGGCGGTTACAAAGGGTTTTGCTCCTTCCCAGGGTTTATCCTGCTGACGCAAGGAAACATCTAGTTCTTTTTCTATGTTGAGGAAGTTGGGTTTCATAATAAACTTTCTGTTACTTACAATCTTCAATACATTTACCAGTCCTATCAATTACAAACTCTTTTTTACCTTTTATAACTCTTGAACGGCCATCCTCTCCAAAATAGAATGCTTCATCATAGACAAAAGGTATAATAGTTTTATTGGCTCTATCAATAAACCCCCATTTTCCATTTTTTTTCACAGATGCTAAACCCTGCGAAAAATTATTCGCTTTACTGTATGTAAATGGTATTATAATTTTATTTTTCCCATCAATAAAACCCCATTTATTATTCTTTTTTGCAGTTATTAATTCGCCAATACTACTAATTTCTTCAAATTGTGGAGAAATAATCATTTCACCTGAATAACTTATAACTCCCCATCTACCTTTTTCCTTTACTGCTAGCCATGGACTATCATAGAGAGTAATTTCTTGATATTTTTGACGAGTAATATTCTCACCTTTTTTATTAATCAATCCCCATAAATTATTCTTTTTAACTTTAGCAACATTAAAGTAGGATTCATAAGAAAAATCTTCATAAGTAGGCTTTAACATTACATTACCTAAAGAATCTATTAACCCCCAGAGCGAATTAGGAAACTGTAAAGCTATAGTAGACATTTCAAGCCCTCCCATTCGTTCAATATTTATACAATCTAAATTAGGCAAAAATTTATTTTTGGATACTTGATATATTTTCCAAGTACCATCTTTCATCAATGCAATCAAACTATCGCTTAAAAGTTTATCTTCATCGTATTCATGAGGAACTAAGATTTCTTCTTTATTACCTTGATATCTTATAATACCATATTTATTTTCATGACTTATTGGTAAAACATATATTGTAGTGTCCATATTTGAAATTGAGCCCTCTAAAAGACCACTAAAAAGTCCACCTGAAAAACCCAAAATAGAATATTCTTTGGTTTTTAACTCCATTTTTACATCATCAATAGAGGTTAGAACTTTTTCTTCGACAATTTTACTTTTATTATTTACAATTGTCCACTTCACTAATAATCCACTCAAAGTAGAATCATTAAGAATCATTTTTGTCATCCCTACTTTTTCTACAGTAGAAAATGGCATTTTTTCCATATTGGATGATAAATAAAAAGTAGTTTTTAGTGTATCAATTATTTGCTCATATCTTTTACATTCAAAGGAATTTATTTTTTCACTTTCTAAACTCTCTTTTGCTCCAATAAGTAAAGATGTTTTTATTCTTGTATCATTTTTTAATTGAGAGACTACAGAAAGTATAGGCATCATCACTCCTCGCTTTAAAGAATCAGTTGTTTCAAGTAACAAAACAATTTTTCTGTTATAATCAACAAATAAATGGCTAGAATCTATATCTAACGATGATATCATTTGTATGTGAGGATTCTTCGAACTAAAATAATATTCCTCGTTTGAAGTTGTAAAAACCCCATTTGTATCTGATGATGTAATTTTATAAACCAAACGCTTATCAAAAATATATAACGAATCTATTTCGTTTGAGCCAATTAGCATTTTTCGAAACATGTCTAATGACAAAGAATCATTTGAGACTCCTTTCTGAGTGTCTTGTCCATGTGACACATAACCCCAAATAAATAATATTACAAATAAAAAAAAACGCTTCATTAGTATTTTAAATCGTAATTTGTTAAACATAAAAACTATTGAAATTTTGTTTAAGCTATTTCTCGGGCCCCAAAAACGTCGCTAAGGGCTTCCATTCTTCCACATTATCGGCGATGAGTTTTAAGATTGCCACAAAAGGTAAAAACAACACCATGCCCGATACCCCCCAAATGACCCCGCCCAAAAATAACGCCACCACCGATGCTAAGGTATTTACCTTTAATTGTACGCCTACTACCCACGGAAAAATGACATTGGCCTCTAAGTACTGAACAATCCCAAAAACCGCCACCACGCCCAATGGATACCAAATAGAGTCGTGCATCATCCACGCAACTGAAATTGGCAACAACGCTCCAATCGCAATTCCTACGTAGGGAATGATGGTCAGAATGGAGGCAATAAAACCAAACAAAATCGCTTGGTTCAACCCCACAATGGCCAAGCCGACACTGTTGAGAATGCCAACTATCAAATATACTAAGAGTAAGCCTTTGATGTAGTTATAATAGGTATCTACTGTTTGCATAGCTACCACCCTTACTCGGTCGCGGTTTGCATCGCCAAAAAGTTCATATAAGCCCCGCATCAACAGTTCTCGGTAACTTAAAAACAAGGCCGTAAAAAGCGGTATCATCACCAAATTGAACAGTAAACTTGCCGTCGCATTGACAGTTCCTAACAATACCGCACCTAACCGACTACCCAAATTATTAGCCGTCTGTCTTAGCCAATTGATTTGCATATCAAGCGAAATATGCCATTGCGTTGTGAGCCAATGTTGAAAATCAACCAATATTTTGTCACTTTTTAGGCTCAATCTCGGTAGTTCCTGCCGTAATTCAACCACCTGCCACACCATAATCCCAACCAAGCCCGCGCCAATTACCAACACAATGGCCAAACAGGCAGCAATGGCAGTACTTCGCGGCCAGCGCCGACGTTCGAGCCATCGGCATAAAGGGTACAACACCATCGCAATCAATAACCCAAACATCATCGGAATGCTAATCACTTTGGTGAAATACATAATCACTGCTCCCATCAGCAGGATTTGCAAATAACGACTTACTTTATCAGGTGTGGTCATCCTATTTTTATGCTTCAAACAATTGGGCGATTCGACGGTTGGCTAGTAATTTAAACGCTGATTGAGTGGGTTTTTCTTCAATTGTAGAAGGCGGTACAAGGATTCCTTCGTCAAACCTAAATTTATTCACTCCTACCATCACGCGCTTTCCATCTTGTAAGGCGCGAAGCGTTTGTTCGTAATTCTCCTCAATCGACTCCTGAATGACATTTTGAGTGACGGCCTCCATAAACCCTCCTTTTTCCTCGATAGCAAGGAACAATTCCCATGCTTTGTCAGCCAGTTGAAGTGTCAAGTTTTCGAGGTAATAACTTCCCGCCGCAGGGTCAATGATCTTGTCTAAATAACTTTCGCCCTTCAGCAAAATGGAAATATTTCGGGCAATGCGCTCCGAAAACTCGTCCGATTCTTGAAATACAGCATCGTACGCATGAACCGTCAACGCATCGCAACCGCCCATGACCGCACTCATCGCTTCGGTCGTAGCGCGCAACATGTTGGTGTTGGGCGTGATGGCTGCATCATAAAACGTTGATGTTTGCGCATGGATATAGCAGTACGCTTTGTCATACCGAACAACTTCCTTCAAAAACTGCCCACTGATTCGCTCCCACAAATACCGTAAAGCGCGTAGCTTCGCAATTTCAAGAAAATAATTCGTACCAATAGACAAAGAGAAATATACTTTTGACAAAATCTCCTCCACCGTAAGCCCTTCATCAGTAAGTTTATCTAGGTAGGTCACCGCCGACGAAAGCGTGAAGGCCAACTCTTGCGCAATATTTGCCCCTGCGTTATGAAACACATGACTGCTCACACATACCGTCCGAAACTGCGGCGATTTTTGAGTTTGTTGAATACAGTTGGCCAATTCTTTAAAATACGAGGCTGATAGTTCTCCCGTTTGTGTCCAACGCGCCAAGCCGTCGTCGGCCAAACCGCCTTTCATTTGATAAGGAATAAATCGGAGTAATTCAGAAACGGTAGCCACTTCTCGTCCTCCTGTTTGAAAAAAAACGGGTGTTTCGCTCAACTTTATCCCATCGAGCAACTTTGTCAGTTCCACTTTCTCATTTTTTTCCAAATTCACCATCAACGCCTCTGCTCCTTTTTTCAGCATTGACTTGAGCCGTAGATTGGTTTCTTTTTCCTCGCCGATTTCCACATTTGGCTGATTTAGCCAACCCGCATTTTGAGTTTGAGAGGCTTGAAGAGCCACAAATCGCTCATCTACAAGATCTTCTGAGGCATAGTAAGGCTCAACTACGATTCCTTCTGCCGTATTCCACAAGAGAGTCGCATCAAAATCTTTCCCTTTCAAGTCTTTGATGGTCTGCTGTTTCCAAACTTCTTTCGGAGCGGGGGAAAATTCGGAGAAAAGAGGTAAGTTCATGAAGTCTTGTACTTTTTAAAGAAAAAATAATTTTAAAACGATTGGGTAAAAATAGAGGGAATAACTTTCCATTTCAAGCCTTGTGCTGGATTTGCTGCTATATAGATATAGATGCGCAAAAAAGCCATGATTTTTTGCAGAATTTCTGCAATTCTGACAAAAATCAGCATCTAATACTTATTGTTTATGCGTAAGTTTTCCCTAATTTTGCAGCCCTTTGTCCAAAAAATAGAGTTGAGTGAACTATCAATTACGCCGCGAAGTCGATGAGGTATGGGAGAAATGCCTGCAAGTCATCAAGGCAAATATCTCCGAACAAAGTTTTAAAACCTGGTTTGAGCCGATTGTCCCCTTTCGGCTTGATGGGAAAACTTTGACCATACAAGTACCTAGTCAGTTTTTTTATGAGTGGCTCGAAGAAAACTATATTCACGTTCTTCGACGCGCACTCGATTTCGCTATTGGTCGTGACGGACAGCTCGAATACTCTATTATTGTTGACACAGGCACCGACCGTCAACCGCCCATTAAGGTTCATGTACCAACGACGAACTCGCCCGTAGCGGCAGAAGCACGTCAGAAAGCAGCTTCTGAACCCCGAAAGCCTGCTCCACCGCCCGTTAGAGGCATCGATACCACCGAACTGGATTTGTTTCTCAATACCAATTACAGTTTTGACAACTACATTGAGGGAGATTGTAACCGTCTGGCCCGCTCGGCAGGTATGGCCGTGGCGCAGCGCCCAGGAGTTACTTCGTTCAACCCGCTTCTGATTTATGGCGGCGTGGGCTTGGGCAAAACGCACTTGGTTCAAGCCATCGGAAACCACATCAAAGGCCATTTTGGCGACAAATCGGTGTTGTACGTTTCTTCTGAGAAATTTACGAACCAATTTATCAACGCCATCAGAAACAATACCCTGCAAGATTTCACCGATTTCTACATGCGTGTCGATACGTTGATTTTGGACGATGTGCAGTTTTTGTCGGGTAAAGAAAAAACGCAAGATACCTTCTTCCATATCTTTAATCACTTGCACCAATCAGGTCGTCAAATCATCATGACCTCCGACCGCCGTCCGAGTGAACTACAAGGGCTTCAAGACCGTTTGCTTTCTCGCTTTAAGTGGGGCCTCACGGCCGATCTCCAACAGCCCGACTTCGAAACACGGATTGCTATCATTCAGCGCAAACTGCAAGCCGAAGGTATTTATATCGAAGCAAGTGTGATTGAGTACGTGGCGCATAGTGTAAATACGAATGTTCGTGAACTTGAGGGAGTTATCATCTCGCTCATGGCGCAGGCATCGCTCGTACGTCGGGATATTGACCTAGAATTGGCAAAAAGTGTCTTAAAAAACATTGTTTCTACCGAAGAAAAGGAAGTCAACATCGACACGATTCAAGACATTGTATCTGATTTTTACGACGTGACCATTGCCGATTTGAAAAGCAAGAGCCGTAAAAAGGAGCTGGTGTTTCCGCGTCAGGTAGCGATGTATTTTGCCAAAGAACTCACCGACTTATCGTTAAAATCCATTGGGTATCACTTTGGCGGCCGCGACCACAGCACGGTCATCCACGCCGTACAGACCATCAGCGACTTGATGGAACAAGACGAAGCCGTCAAAGAAGCACTCCAAAAAATTCGGAGTAATTTTGGGTAAATTACACCTCCTCCCGCATACTGCTTTTTCCCTTAGTCGTTGGGATGCCTTCATTGCCGCCTCTCCGCAGCGGGTGATGTACGCGTATGCGTGGTATTTGGACGTGGTTTCGCCGCAATGGCAGGCATTGGTGCTGGAAGAAGACGGGGTTTGGAAGGCCCTGATGCCCCTACCCACGCAGCAAAAATGGGGGTTAAACGTAGTCCAACAGCCGTTTTTTTGTCAGTTTTTAGGGATTTTTACGACACCTTCGGTCGAGCTTGCTTCGGTGCAAACTGCGTTTTTGGAAGCCCTTTCTACGCGTTTTCGGTACGTGTCGAGCTATTCGGGGCGTTTTGGCGGCAGCCTTTTTCCTGCGCCGTGGGAGGTAAAGCGGTGTTTTACCCACCTCTTTCCCCTCAACGTTCCTTACGAACAACTCCACCAACGCTACTCCACCGACCGCCGCATGAACTTAGTGCGCGCGCTTCGTTTTGGATGGGAAATCACCGAAAGCGAGGACATTGAACCGATGATTCAATTGTTTCAGGAAAACCACGCGGCCAACATTCAAGGGGGCGTGGCCGAAACGGCTTACGAATTGCTGCGAAAAGTGGTGGAAGCCTTGCAGCACCGCAACGCCGCTCGCATCGTGTACGCGCACAAAGACGGGAAGATAGAAGCGGGGGCGCTGTTTGCCACCTATGACCAACGCATTGTGTATTTGTTCAACGCCGCCTCGGCGGTCGGGCGCAAGGGCAACGCTCGCACGTTGTTGATTGACCAATGCTTTCAAGCCTTCGCTAACTCGGGCTATGTATTTGATTTTGAAAGCCCCGAAAAGGAGTCCATTGCGTCTTTTTATGCCTCCTTCGGTGCGCAGTCCGAAGAATATTGGGTACTTCATTACAATGCGTTGCCTTTCCCGCTCAAACAATGGCAGGCATATCGTAGAAAAAAATCCATCTCATAAGTTCACCTTCCCGAAAGTTTGAAACGTAATACCTTCCCGAAAGTTTTGAACTTTCGGGAAGGTGGAAAAGCCTCCTATGACTTTTTGTTAACCCAAACCATGACAAAAATCAGTTTCACTTTTTTGGGGGTGGTAACAACAAAAAAGCCCTTCTCAGAAACGATGCTGAGAAGGGCTTGAGGATAACCTCCCGAAAGTTTAAAACTTTCGGGAGGTTGGGAAAATGTTGAATTATGAAAGCGGTGGAATGCGCAACACCTGACCTGGGTAGATTTTGTCAGGGTGAGTCAACATTGGCTTGTTGGCTTCAAAGATAATTTCATACTTCATTGGGTCTCCGTAGTACTTAGCCGAGATTTTAGAAAGCCAATCGCCTTCTACAACTGTGTGATACTGAGCCTCTGGCGCTGGTTCAACCACCACCATATTGTTATCCACAGCTTCAACGCCTTCAACGTTTCCTACTGCCAACGCGATTTTTTCGGCGTCTTCTTGTTTCGCAACTTCACCTTCGATAATAACGGTGTGACCCGCTACTTTTACAATAAGTTTATTGTAAGGCAAGCCCAACGTTTTTACGTGTTGTAACAACGCGCCCGCTTTGAGTTCCGCAACTTTTTCAGGTGCTGCAGCTGGTTCGTCTTTGCCGAAGATTTTTTCTCCAACACCCTTAAAAAATGACATGAGTCCCATGGTTGAAAAAGATTTTGTTTGGTTTATACTATATTTGATTCACAAGGCTCAAATCTAAGTGTTTTTTAAGTCCTTGCAAATCGTTAGACCGTTATTTTAGTTTTAAGTCACACAAAAGGTATGAAAATTGCATTTTTCAGTTCAAAAATCTACGATAAAATCTATTTTAACCGCTACAATACATACCATGAGTTAAAATACTTTGAAAATCCCCTCAATGCCGAAAGTGTTGATTTAACCAACGGCTACGACGGGGTATGCGTCTTTGTCAATGACCAACTCAATGCCGAAGTCATTGCACAACTCGCCGCGCGAAACATCAAAATCATCGCCCTACGCTGTGCGGGTTTCAACAACGTGGATCTTCAAGCCGCTCAAAAACAAGGCATTACCGTCGTTCGCGTCCCTGCCTACTCGCCTCACGCCGTAGCCGAACACGCCGTGGCGCTCATCATGACGCTTAATCGTAAAACGCATAAAGCTTACAACCGCGTCCGCGAAGGGAATTTTTCATTGGAACGCCTCACGGGTTTTGATTTGTACGGAAAAACCGTCGGTGTCGTTGGAACGGGAAAAATTGGCGAGGCTTTTGTATTTATTATGAAAGGGTTTGGGTGCAAAGTACTGGCTTATGACATTCATCCCAATCCTGTTCTTATCAATGCAGGAATTCAATTTGTGGAATTAGACGAGCTTTTTGCCCAATCGGATATTATTTCACTTCACTGCCCGCTTACCCCACAAACCAATCGCCTCATTAACAGCGAGTCGCTCGAAAAAATGAAGCCCAACACCATGCTCATCAATACAAGTCGCGGCGGGCTTATCGACACCAAAGCGGTTATTAATGCGTTGAAAAGCGGAAAATTGGGCTATTTGGGGATTGATGTCTATGAACAAGAAGCCGATTTGTTTTTCAATGATTTTTCGGAAAGCATTATCCAAGACGATATGCTCATGCGACTTATGAGTTTTCCGAATGTGCTGATTACGGCCCACCAAGGCTTTTTTACCGAAGAAGCCCTCACCCAAATCGCCCAAGTGACGTTGCAAAACCTAGCGGATTTTGAGAATAACCAGCTTTCTACAGCCACAACTTTGGTCCAACGGGTTTAGGAGTAACCCCGTTCGCTCGTCAGCGGTCGGGTTAGGAGTAACCCGATCCATACGTTCCTGATTCCTAATTCCCCATTCCTAATTCCCAATACTTCAACCCATGTTTTCATCAACCAACCCTCGCTACTTTCTTACGCTTATGCTGTTGATTAGTTGTTGCCACCTAGCTTCAGCTCAACCCAACGTTCCCAATACCAAAATTGACAAAAAACTTACAGCCCTCTTGCAAGAAGTAATCAAAGGACACGAAGGGGACGTGGGAGTGTATGTGCGTAACTTAAAAACCAATAAAATCGTTGAAATCAACGCCGATACGCTGTTTCCAACTGCCAGCATGATTAAAGTACCGATTCAGTGCGGGTTGTTTGACAAAATCAGTAAAGGTGAATTAAAATACAATGCCATTCTTACCTACAAAGATTCGTTACACTACGATGATGGTATCGTCGGTTCTCTCAAAGACGGCGCAAAAATTCCGTTAAGTGAAGTCGTTATGCTCATGGAAACCGTCAGCGACAATACGGGCAGCCTTTGGTGTCAAGCTTTAGCGGGAGGCGGAAAAAGCATCAACGAGTGGTTAGACAAAAACGGCTTCACGGCCACCCGCGTCAATTCGCGCACGCCTGGCCGCGAAGCCAACCGCACGCGTTACGGCTGGGGGCAAACCAGTCCGCGCGAGATGGCGGAACTTATTGCAATGATTCGCGCGGGAAAAGCCATTAGCCCTGATGCCTCCGACCGCATGTACCGCAACCTTACTCGTCAGTACTGGGATGGAGAAGGACTCTCTCAACTTCCTCCCGAAATCAAAACCGCTTGTAAAAATGGAGCGGTCAATCGTTCTCGTTCGGAAGCCGTGTTGGTTCATGCTCCCCACGGAGCGTATGTTTATTGTGTCATCACTAAAAACAACAAAGACGAAAGCTGGACGGCCAACAATGCAGGCTATGTTTTACTTCGAAAAGTAGCAAAAGCGCTTTGGACGTATTACGAACCTAAGTACAATTGGACACCTCCTTTGAATTTTGAAAAATGGTACCAAGAGGCCGTTGAATAAATAAAAAATGCCTGTGTCGAAGAAAATAAAAACGTTTTCTACCTACGAATTTGTCGATAGGTATTTTGATCCTGAGCCTCCGCTGCAAGAAATGATGCGCCCCGACTTTGGGCGCTTCTTTATTGTAGATGTGCAGGAATTGATAAAACTGTCTAAGTTACCCGTTCCTCCCTCTCGCTCAACCACGCACTCGCTTATTTACTTAACGTCAGGGGAAGCTACCATGAAAATTGGCTTCCACGATGTTTGCATCCAAGCCAATGAGTGCCTTATAGTACCCGCTGGACAGGTATTTTCTTACGACAAATACGAGCAAAATCAGGGATACATCGTGGTTTTTAGCAGTGATTTTCTGATTGGTAAAATTGGCAGTAAAGAACTGATTGACCAATTTGAATTCCTTACCCTTTGGGGCAACCCCATCATTCGTCCAACGCCGCCAAGTGCCCCTTTTTTGGAAATGCTTTTTCAAAGGGTACAGCTCGAATACCAACAATACGGCTTGGGAAGTTCGTTGATTCAACCCTATTTTATTACGGCACTATGCGAGCTAAATAGGGCCTATCAACCACTTGCACAAGGAAAAAGCACAACGTCTCTCCACCTAACCAATCGCTTCAAAGCATTATTACATCAATACATTCGCAGTAAACATCTTGTGAGTGAATACGCCGAACTGCTCCACGTTAGCCCCAACCACCTCAACAAAGTTATCCGTGACGTCACCAACCAATCTCCTTCCAAGTGGATTGACGAAACACTCGTGCTAGAGGCTAAAGTGCTCTTGTTTCAAAGTAAACTGAGCATCAGCGAAATCGCCGCCGAACTTGGCTTACTCGACGCTTCTTATTTTAGTAGGCTATTTAAAAAATACGTAGGAGTCAGTCCAAATGAATTTCGTAAAAGGATTGATTTGTCCTAATATCAGCTTTTCTCGTCCTACTTTTGTATTCGGATAGCAGCGACCTTTGCAAAAAAAAGACTTATGTACTCACTTCTTTTATTTCTACATTCTACGGTTCGTTGGTTAGTCGTCGCTACTTTAGTTATCTCGCTGATTAGGGCTTATTTAGGAATTCGCCAACCCCGTCCTTTCACAAGAGCCGATAACGCTTTTCGGCATTGGACAGCTACTGTGGCCCATATTCAGTTGATGCTCGGCTTATGGATTTACAGCGAAAGCCCCATAGCAATGTATTTTTTGAAAAATGCCCGAATGGGTTTTCAAAAAATTGATTTAACATTTTTCGGATTGATTCATCCATTGTTAATGTTTATCGCGGTTGTTCTTGTCACCATCGGCTCAGCGTTAGCAAAACGAAAAGCCACCGACCACGATAAATTCAAAACCATGTTTTTCTGGTTTGCATTGACCCTTTTGGTTATTTTTATTGCCATACCTTGGCCCTTTTCGCCGCTCTCTACCCGGCCACTTTTTAGAACTTTCTAACCTCCTATACTTTATGAGCTCATTTTTCACGACCTCTGTAGGTCGATTGCGGCTTATTGCCTTTTTGGAAGGTATTTCTCTACTTGTGCTAGTTTTTGTGGCGGTTCCGCTCAAGTACATGGCGCACGATCCAAGTTGGGTAAAAGCCGTTGGTCCCGTCCATGGTATCCTTTTTGTACTTTTTGTTTTTAGTACCTTCAAAGTAAGCCTCGAACAGCATTGGCCCTTCCGAAGGGTGACTTGGAAAGTTTTACTGGCGTGTTTTATTCCTTTTGGTACGTTTTACATTGATGCGGTTATCCTAAAAAAAATGCCAAAGCAATAGGCAAAAAAATACCCCGAAAAAGCACGTTTGCTTTTTCGGGGTACACTTATTTTCGTCAGTCCTAGCTTGCTTGTGACTAATACAACTTAGCTACGGCTTCTGCAATACGACGACACGCTTCGGTTAAATTCTCATCCGAAGCAGCCGTAGAGATACGCATACAGTTTGGTGCTCCAAAACCAGACCCTGCCACTGTGGCCACAAACGCTTCGTTGAGCAACCACATGCAGAAATCATCTGAATCGTTGATAGCTGTTTTACCATCGGTTTTACCAAAATAGTAGCTAATGTCAGGGAAAGCGTAAAACGCTCCTTGTGGCATATTTACTTTAAATCCTGGAATTTCTTTCAACAAACCAACCACCAAATGACGGCGACGGTCGTAAGCCTCGCACATTTCTTTGGCCGCGTCTTTCGGGCCTGTAATGGCCGCCAACGCCGCACGCTGTGAAATTGAACCCGTACCTGAAGTTACTTGACCTTGCAATTTTTCTACTCCGTCAGCAATCCATTTCGCGGCACCGATGTAACCAATGCGCCATCCTGTCATAGCATAGCCTTTCGCTACCCCGTTTACAGTAATGACACGATCGTGGATTTCGGCCACCGAGCCAATGCTAAAATGCCCTTGAGGTGTAAAGTTGATGTATTCGTAGATTTCATCGGCCAATACATACACGTTTTCGTGTTTGGCGATCACCGCCGCCAACGCCCGAAGTTCTTCTTCACTATAAACCGAACCCGTTGGGTTGTTGGGTGAAGCAAACATTACTACCTTGGTACGGCTCGTAATGGCGGCTTCTAGTTGCTCAGGAGTTACTTTAAAATCATTTTCAAAACTACCGTCCACAATCACTGATTTCCCTTCGGCCAACTTCACCATTTCGGAATAGCTTACCCAATACGGTGACAAAATCACGACTTCGTCGCCTGGGTTTACCAATACCTGAATCACATTTGCCAAAGAATGCTTAGCCCCTGTTGACACTACAATATTTTCAGGTTTCCAATTTATATTATTTTCATTCTTAAACTTATCAGCAATGGCTTTGCGCAAATCGGCATAACCTGCCACTGGCGAATAGCCGTGATAGCCTTCGTCGATGGCTTGCTTTGCAGCTTCGCAGATGTGCTTTGGGGTCTTGAAATCGGGCTCACCCACGCTCAAGCTAATCACTTTATGACCTTGTGCGGCTAATTCGCGCGCTTTTTTGGTCATTCCCAACGTAGAAGACTCTTCTAACGCGTTAATGCGGTCGGCCAAAACACTGGCCGTTTCTACAACAGCAGACATAGTAAGTTGTTTTAAAAAATTTGCGCGCAAAATTACGATTATATGCAAAAAAAACCTATTTTTATTTCAATTTTATCAACTACAACCCATGTCTATTGCGTATTTGCAAACGCCTCTCGGAGTAGCTCACATTGAAGGTGACGACGAAGGCATCCAAAAAGTAACCATTACCAACGAAGCCTTCCCTTCTGTCGAAGCCCCAATCTGTGGGGTGGTACAGGACTGTCTAGCCCAATTAAAAGAATATTTTGAGGGAAAACGCCAAGTCTTTGACTTAAAGCTAAACCCCAAAGGAACCGAATTTCAACGACGCGTTTGGCAGGAATTACGGCTTGTCCCTTTTGGCCGAACCACTTCTTATTTAGCACTTTCTCGGCAACTAGGCGATGAAAAAGCCATCCGAGCCGTGGCCGCCGCCAATGGCAAAAATCCCATTTGGCTTATTGTGCCCTGCCACCGCATCATTGGCTCCGACGGCAGTCTTACGGGCTATGCAGGTGGGCTTTGGCGCAAAAAATGGCTGATAGAGTTTGAAAAAGGGGGATTACAGGGCACCTTGTTTTAGCCGCTTTACTAACCCTATATTTTTTCATTTATCATTACGGTAAAACAAAAAAGCGGTGGAAATATTCCACCGCTCGCAGGTCGTAAGCCGACCATCCACACATACCTATCCTGGCATTACGACTGTGTCAATAACGTGAATCACACCGTTGCTTTGATACACGTCTTTGATAGTTACTGTCGACATTCCTCCTTTTTCGTCAGTAAGAATCAACTTTTTCCCTTTCATCATTGCCTTTAGCGTTCCACCCTGTACCGTTTTAAACGTAGCTGTACCGCCACCTGCTTTAATCGCATCGGCAATTGCCTTTGAGTCCATTTTGCCTGCCACTACGTGGTACGTTAAAACGGTCGTCAATGTGCCCTTATTTTCTGGCTTCACCAACGTCTCAACCGTTCCAGCTGGCAACTTATCAAAGGCAGCATTCGTAGGAGCGAACACTGTGAATGGGCCTGCACTTTGCAAAGTTTCTACTAATCCTGCGGCTTTAACAGCTGCGACAAGCGTCGTGTGGTCTTTAGAATTAACTGCATTTTGCACGATATTTTTCGACGGGTACATCGGAGCTCCACCTACTTCAACTGTTTTTTCTTGTGCAAAAGATGCGTTGAAAATAAACGCCGATACGAACAACATTACTAGCTTTTTCATTGTGTTTGTAATTTGGTTTTTTATAGATTGTTCAAATGTTGAATTACAAACAGACTTACGGCGATTGGTCAGCGCTTAGATTTGCGGAGGATTATTTTTCTTAAAATTTCTTTGAAATTATTTTTTAAAATATTGATTATCAGTACTTTATTAATCAAAGAAAATAAAAAAGTAGGGCGTTCAGTTCGTTTGTTTAAAATTTTTCCCGCAGATGAGCACAGATTTACGCAGATGAATCGCTTAATGAAGCCCTTTTTCAGCGAACATCTGAGTTTGTATTAGTGAACGGCTTTTGATCCTAAAAAATGGAATTATATAGAAGAAGTCAGAAAATAAAAAAGCCTTCCATTTTGGAAGGCTTTTTTGTCGGGATGGCAAGATTCGAACTTGCGACCTCCTGGTCCCAAACCAGGCGCGATGACCGGACTACGCTACATCCCGATTCCTGCTATTTCAAGCAAGCGGAGGGAGAGGGATTCGAACCCTCGGTACCCTTGCGAGTACGGCAGTTTAGCAAACTGCTGGTTTCAGCCACTCACCCATCTCTCCGTTTAAAGGCTGAACGATAAGTTACGACCGCGTTGGTGTGTTGCTTATCGAGGCGCAAATATAGGGGTTCTGAAATGTTTAAAACAAATTTTTCGCAAAAAAACTTACTTTTTTTTACACCAAAAAGTGCATTTCTGTTAAAACAGCCTCAATATCAGGCACTGAACGGTACAATTCTTCAAAAGAATTTATGACAAAATAATGATCCTGAAATCGGTCGATATGATAAGAAGCTGCTAAAAGTTCTCTTACATCAAAACGAATTTTGGGAACATCTGCGCGGAGGCAGTAAGTACTTTCGCCAATCGACGACAAAATACCTCCCCCATAAATTTTAAGGCGGCTTTCTTCTTGAATCAACCCAAATTCTACGGTGTACCAGTATAAGCTGCCGATTTGTTCAATGGCTTCGGGGACATCTAGCCACCGCAACGCCACTTTACTTAACTCCGACATAAAATCACAAAACGGCTGGTGCGCCAACAGTGGTACGTGTCCAAACGTATCGTGAAACATATCGGGCTCTTCCAAATAATCCAACTGCTCGGGTGTTCGTAACCAAGTTGAAGCTGGAAATTTTTTATTGGCCAACAACTCAAAAAAGTCACGTTTGGGAATCAAACCCTCCACAGGCGCAACTTCCCAACCCGTGAGCTCGCGCAACCGTGGATTAGTTTCCGTCTCAAAATTAGGAATATGGTCAGCTACAAACCCTACTTTATCGATTCCCGCTAGATAGGTTTTACTTGCTATGAGCGGCAATTGTTCCATCTGCCGTTCAAACAACGCCCTCCATACTTGGTGGTCGCTGGGCGAATAATTTTGAAAGTCTTGTTTCATTTTTCACCTCCTCTGCAAGCTAATTTATTATAAGCTAAAGTGTTCCTCTAAGTTCTTGTTCACGTTCAATGGCCTCAAACAACGCCTTAAAGTTCCCCTTCCCAAACGATTTTGCTCCTTTACGTTGAATGATTTCAAAAAACAAGGTCGGGCGTGGCATGATGGGCTTGGTGAAAATTTGGAGTAAATACCCCTCGTCGTCGCGGTCCACCAAAATACCTAACCTGCGCAGAGGTTCTAAATCTTCGTCAATGTGTCCCACACGTGCCAACAAATCATCGTAATAGGTAGTGGGAACTCTTAAAAATTCAATCCCACGGTTTTGTAATTCGGTTACGGTTTCGATGATGTTGTCAGTAGCCACCGCAATGTGTTGTACCCCTGCTCCACCGTAAAAATCAAGATATTCTTCTATCTGCGATTTTTTCTTTCCTTCGGCTGGCTCGTTGATGGGAAATTTGATTCGTCCATTTCCGTTGCTCATCACTTTGCTCATCAGTGCGGTATAATCGGTTGAAATGTCTTTGTCATCAAATGACACCAACTGATTGAATCCCATTACGTTGGCATAAAAATTCACCCAAGGCAACATTTCGTTCCAGCCCACATTTCCTACCATGTGGTCCACGTATTTTAGGCCAATTTCGGCAGGACGATAGGCAGGATTCCATGATTTAAAACCTGGCAAGAAAACGCCTTTGTATTGGCCTCTTTCTACAAAAATATGAACGGTATCTCCATACGTATGAATACCAGAACGTACTACTTTTCCAAACGCATCTTCTTCTACGATGGGTTCAAAATACGGCTTTGCCCCACGTCGCACCGTTTCTTCAAACGAATACTGTGCATCGTCCACCCACAAAGCAACCACTTTGATACCATCGCCATGCTTGTCGATGTGTTTCCCGATTTCGGTTCCACCCTGAAGCGGCGAGGTCAACACCAATCGGATTTTATCCTGTACCAAAACGTACGATTCACGGTCGCGGAGGCCCGTTTCTAACCCCGCATATGCCAACGGCTGAAAGCCAAAAGCTGTCTGGAAAAAATGCGCTGCTTGCTTAGAATTTCCTACATACAGCTCCACATAGTCAGTGCCATTTAAGGGTAGAAAATCCCTTGATGCTTCCAAGGCTGGTTCAATATTTGCGACTAAGGTACTCATAGCTTACTGATTAATAAGGAATTAAGGACTTTATTTGTGTTTGTTGATGAAGTGTAAATTATTTAATTGTTTTACTAATTATTAATTTACTTACAATTTTATAGACAATTATTAATAATTGCAAGTGTCTAGTGCTTTTTAATTGGTTAAGTACCTAAGCAAAATTAGACAGGCTATCTAATCCTTCAACCCCACGCCGCTTCGGCCTTTAGATTTGTGCGATGTAAAAATTCCAAGAAAATCATAACTTGGAATACTCTCAAACTGAGAGTA
>NZ_JBYFCK010000020.1:0-106202 GCF_057652155.1 Runella sp. R0.1_18 | reverse complement strand
AATGAATCGGAATATCATTCAAAATATCGAATCTGTCCTACAAGGCTCTTTTCAATGGGCTACCTAAACAGTTACGATTAATTTTAATGTTGTATGCGTAGCCATCAACCGAAAGTGCTTATCCAAACTCCACAATTCGATGTTTTTATCAATACAATGCTGGGCAATCATCAAATCGGGTAGCCCTACTTTATTGATACCGTTTTGTAGGTTCAGTATTTGTAATGCTCTAATTCCTTCCCAAAAAATAGTATAAGGCATGCAAGGTAGTGCATTCAAACTTTCGATGACCTCCGTCTGGCGTGTATGTTGCAAGGCGGGGATGAGTTCAGAAAGGACGACTTCGTTGGTACAAACCAAATCCAAATTGATTAATTTTTCTAGTAATTCCGTATTTTCGCCTTTCCGAAAATACCCCACCCAAACGGATGTATCTATCAAAATCATGGTTTGGAAGTTCTATCGCGTAAGCTATTCAAATCAATATCTAAATCAACTTTTCCCTTGAAGCTAAGTAATTTTAGGCGCTTTTCTCGCAAAATAACTTCATTTAGGGCTTTTTTAATGGCTTCAATCTTCGATTTGGAGCCTGTTACAAGCATCGCTTCAGCAATCAATTCATCGGGTAAGTCAATGGTAGTTTTCATTTTAAAGTATATAATAATTGATATACAAATATATACATAAATCATACATGTTCTACTGCCATCGGAGTAATCAAGTTGGATAAATGAAGCCAAAGAGATTTGGTCTGTTTGATTTTCGTAAGTTTCTGCTTGAAAAACGTTGTTTCTTATTGTGTTTTTTTTAGATTTTTGTTAAATTTTTGAATTGAAATAAAACTAACATACCATGGCAAAGTATAATCTGAAAATCAATGGCAAGTCACGCCAAGTAGATGTTGACCCAAACACGCCTATGCTCTGGGTATTGCGAGATAGTCTCAATTTGGTAGGTACGAAATTTGGCTGTGGTATGGCACAGTGCGGCGCTTGTACGATTCATTTGGACGGAAACGCGGTACGGTCGTGTGTTTTACCCATATCTGCCATTGGAAAACAGGAGGTTACGACGATTGAAGGTCTTTCGGCCAACGGCGAGCATCCCGTACAAAAAGCATGGCTTGAGCACGATGTGGCACAGTGTGGCTACTGCCAAACGGGACAAATTATGACCGCTACGGCATTGTTAAAATCGAACCCAAATCCGAGTGATGCTGAAATTGAGACTGCTATGAGCGGAAATATCTGCCGTTGTGGGACGTATCTGAGAATCAAAGAGGCGATTAAAACGGCAGCCAGCCCCCTAACCCCTAGTGGGGGGAAAAAATAAGCCCCTAACCCCAATGGGGAATCAATTTTGGAAGCTTATTTATTCTTCACAATTTTCAAATCTTTAGAATGCACATGAAAAATCAAGATAAAAAAAACGGTATTAAAGCCCCCATTGGGGGTTTGGGGGCTGGTGGTGACGAGGCTATATCTCGGCGTTCCTTCCTCCAATCTTCCGCTTTGGCTGGTGGGGGAATGTTGCTCAGTTTCGGCTGGTTTACAAGTGCCCAAGCCGCTGAAAAACTGGAAGCCTTAAACCTACCTGAGCAACAGTGGTCGGAACTTGCGGCTTACATCAAAATAACTCCTGATAACGTGGTGAAAATCCTTTGTCCAAACCCCGAGTTTGGTCAAAATGTGATGACGTCCCTGCCCATGATGGTGGCCGAGGAGCTGGATGTGGACTGGAAAAACGTGGTAGTAGAAATGACTACCCACGACAATGTAAAATACGGGGCACAATTTACGGGAGGGAGCAATTCGGTCAGAATGTACTGGAAACCTCTCCGAAATGCAGGGGCAGCTGCCCGCCAAATGCTCATCGAAGCGGCGGCGCAAACGTGGGGTGTGGCGGCTTCTGAAATTACAACCAAAGCGGGTGTTTTGTCTCATTCGAGTGGAAAAACCGCTCACTATGGTGAAATGGCTAGTAAAGCTGCTACCTTTGCCGTACCAAAAGAGGTAAAACTGAAAACACCCAAAGATTTTACAATTATCCGAAATTCAAAGAAAAATACCGAAGGGGTGAAAGTGGTGACAGGTAAACCACTCTTTGGAATCGACTATCGGGTAGATGGTATGCTGATTGCCATGATTCAGCACCCACCTGCTTTCGGGATGAAATTGAAGTCGTTTGATGCCACTGCTGTCAAGAAAATGCCAGGTATCAAGGACGTTTTTAGCATTAAACTCTACGATGAGGGATTTGAACAGGCAGGTTTTGATACCCGTGCTTTCAACGAAATGATAGCCATTGTGGGCAATTCGACTTGGGAAGTAATGAATGCGCGCAAAAAGCTGATAGTTCAATGGGAAGCTGCGGGCGACGTAAAAGAAACCATGCAAGGCAGGGGAGGAAAAAGAGAAGTAACTGTGCTAGGGCGGTTGGAAACGACAAGCGCACAATTTGAGATGATGGCAGAATATGCCAAAAAACCTGCCCAACAGCTCAGAAAAGACGGTGATCCTGAAACGGCGTTCAAAAATGCTGCCCAAATCATCGAACGTACCTACAATGCGCCGTTTTTGGCACACAACACCATGGAGCCGATGAATTTCTTTGCGCATGTGCAAGAGGATAAAGCATTAGTGGTAGGGCCCTTGCAAGCCCCTGGTTGGATGGAGCCAACTCTTGCAAAGATTTTAAACCTTCCAGCCGACAAAATTGAAATCCAAATGACCCGTATGGGGGGAGGATTTGGTCGCCGAGCGTATGGGTCGTATGTGTACGAGGCTGCTCGTATTTCTCAAAAAATGAAAGCGCCTGTCAAGCTTATCTACACGCGAGAAGATGACATGACCTACGGAATTTACCGCCCGATGTACACTGCTACTTACCGCGCGGCGTTGGATGCCAACAAAAACTTGATTGGTTTTCACGTAAAAGGCGGAGGTATCCCCGAAAATCCTGTGCATGCCAACCGTTTCCCTGCGGGTGCTGTTGATAATTATTTGGCTGAAGGCTGGGAAATCCCTTCAAACATTACAATTGGGGCGTTCCGTGCGCCACGTTCCAACTTTAATGCCGCCGCCGAACAGTCTTTCCTTGACGAATTGGCCGAAGCAATGGGCAAAGACCCGATTGAGATGCGGTTGGAGCTACTAAAACGCGCCAAAGAAAACCCTGTGGGGAAAAACAATGACTATGACGCCAACCGATATATGGGTGTTTTGGAGTTGTTGAAGGAAAAATCAGGCTGGGGTAAACCCGAAAACGCGGGTAAAAAACGCGGGGTTGCGGCTTATTTCTGCCACGCTTCGTACGCGGGGCACGTGGTGGATATGGTAATAAAAGATGGACAACCGTACGTAGAGCAAGTGACGAGTGCGGTTGACTGTGGGGTAGTGGTTAATCCCGACGCAGCCCGTAACATGGTTCAGGGAGCCGTGGTAGATGGTATCGGGAACTCATTTTATGGCGCCCTAACGCACAAAGATGGCGTTCCTGAACAAACTAACTTCCATAACTATCGAATGATTCGCCACCACGAAGCACCGAAGAAAATAGACGTTCATTTTGTGCAAAACGACATTGACCCAACGGGCTTGGGCGAACCGCCGTTCCCACCTGTGTTTGGGGCTGTTGCCAATGCGTTGTTCCAAACGACGGGCAAACGTTATTATAATCAGCCTTTTAAGGTAGAGATTGAGAAGCCGAAGTCGTAAAATCCTGTGTGCCCCGATAGATTGTCGGGGCACATATTTCATAATCCATTGACGGCATACAGTGGCATGTTTGCCATCCAGTCTTGCTCGCGGTAGGGGCTCATGGAGAATCGAATCGCTTGCTGAGGTTGGAACTTATCCGTGAACACTTTCAAACTTTTTGATTTTAAGTTCTCTTCGGCTTTGACTTCAATGGGAATCATTTGGTTGTCTTTTTGCACCAAAAAATCAACCTCCGCCGTAGCGTTTGGGGCTGACCAATAAAAAATGTCGTGCTTGAGGGTTAGTTGTTGCGCCACAAATTGTTCGGTCAGTGCACCTTTGAACTCGGTCAAAATACTATTTTTCTCTAGCAGGATTCGCGGGCTGTTTTCGGCCATGGCATTGAGGAGTCCTACATCCAAACAAAACAACTTAAAAATGTCAATATCAGCGTAGGCTTTAAGCGGAAGTGCTGGCTTTTCGACCATGGCTACTTTCAAAATCAGACCCGCTTCGGTGAGCCAAGTGATGGCCATTTCAAAATCCTTCGCCCGTGCTCCTTTTTTGAGTTGACCGTAAATAAATTTGCGATTTTCCTTGGCCAGTTGACTAATCAAATGGCTCCAAACCAATCGGATACGCGGAACGATATCGAAGGGGGCATGTTTTGCAAAGTCATTTTCGTAGCCAAGTAGGATTTTTTCTTGGATGTCACGGACTTGGTTCAAATCTTGGTATTGTTGGTAATTGGCGACCGCTTCGGGCATTCCACCAATAAAAAAGTATAGCCGCAACAAACCTATTAACTTGTCGTGAAATGAAGCAAGAACCTCCCAATTTGATTTCTGAAGCTGTTCTAGTAGAAGTTGTTGGTCATTGTTTTCTAAAAATTCAAAAAAACTCATGGGGTATATGCGTAAAAAATCCACTTTCCCCACGGGAAAAGACGTGCCTTTTTGAAGTGACACTCCCAACAGAGAGCCTGCGGCAATAATATGGTAGTGCGGAGCTTGCTCGTAAAAATACTTGAGGACGGTAAGTCCTTTGTTTGCTTCTTGGATTTCATCAAAAATAATGAGGCATTTCTCTGCTTGAATTTTATACCCAATTTCGATTTCGATGGTTGAAATAATCCGTGAAATGTCAAAATCTACCAAAAACAATGTCTTTAGACGTTCGCTACTTTCAAAATTAAGATAAGCTACTTGTTCAAATTCTTTTTTTCCAAATTCTTTCATCAGCCAAGTTTTTCCTACTTGCCGTGCCCCTTGTAAAATGAGTGGCTTTCTTGTGGCCGAATTTTTCCAGTTTAGTAAGTCTTGATATAGGTGTCTTACCATGTTTTTGTTTGAATTTATGTGGAAAATTACATTTTTTCCTTTGAAAAAGTGTGATGTAATACATTTTTTCAAAGGAAAAAATGAAACTCTCCCGAAAGTTTCAAACTTTCGGGAGGGTAATATTGATATTGTACTAGCCGTAAGGTATGCGCAAACGGTTAAAAAACAGCCCCGCCCATCTTTTAAAGTAATTAACCCAATTTACCAATCAACTCGAAGAAAAATGAACAGAAGAGAGGTTATTAGAAGTGTGGCTTTAATGCTGGGTGGGACTCTTTCTAACCCTACGCTCATGGCAATGGAACGATGTGAACAAGCGCCTACCCAGCCCATGACAAGCGCGGCATTTAGCTTGACGGAGCAGCAGCGAAAAATAGTGGCAGAAGTAGCCGAAATGATTATTCCCCGTACCGAGACCGTGGGTGCCAAAGATGTGGGTGTGCCTGCGTTTATCGAAATGATGCTCAAGGATTGTTATTTGCAGCCCGACCATCAGCGCTTTTTGGAGGGTTTAACTTCTTTGGAACAACTGAAATTTTTGGAACTGAACGAAGGCGAACGACGCGGTGCGCTCAAAATGATGGAGCAGCAAACCAAAGAACAAATGAAAGTGCCATCGAAAACGGTTCCCTTTTGGCGATTGATGAAAGAACTGACGCTGTTGGGGTATTTTACGTCGGAAGCGGGTATTAAGGCTTCGTTTGAGTATGTACAAATTCCTGGGAAATTGGAAAATATCAAACTCAAGCCCAATCAAAAATCGTACGCGTATTAAGTATTTGTGCAATATAAAGACTTTGCGGTCCGCCGCCGCGGCAAGTTTTAGGCTTATACTATTGATAATCAGAAGAGTTATAAACTTGCCGTGGCGGCGGACGTTCGGTGAAAGATGTCACCCCGATGGGGCTTTTGGAGGGCCTTGCCCCCTTTTTTCTACTAAGATTTAGCCTCGCTGAGGCTACTTTTTTGATGCGTTTAGCCTGATTATCATCTCTCAAATCTCATCACTTATTGCTCATTTTAAATTGTTGAAAATCATGTACCTGAATATAAAAGTAACAAAAGAAAATACCTTTGACGCCATCGTGGTGGGGTCGGGGATGACGGGCGGTTTTGCCGCGAAAGAACTGACCGAAAAAGGAATGAAGGTGTTGATGATTGAGCGTGGAAAAGAAATCAAGCACGTCCAAGATTACGATACGGCCATGAAACAGCCGTGGGAAATTGAACACCGAGGTAAAACCACGCTCGTGTCGGCCGAAGAACGCTGGGCCAATAGCCGTTTTTGGGGACTCGGCAGCGAAGAAGTCGTGAATCATTTGACCAACGATAAAGAAAATCCGTACATCGAAAAACGCCCTTTCGACTGGATTCGTGCCTACCATACGGGCGGGAAATCTATGCACTGGGGGCGTCAGTCGTATCGTTGGAACAAACAAGATTTTGAAGCCAATGCCAAAGAAGGCATCGGTATCGACTGGCCTATTCGCTACGAAGATTTGGAACCTTGGTACACGCACGTCGAAAAGTTTGTGGGTGTAAGCGGTAACAAAGAAGGGTTAGATGTATTACCTGATGGGCATTTTTTACCCGCAATGCCATTGTTTGCTCCCGAAGCCTATTTCAAGGGTAAGATGCTCGAAAAATTCAACCGTCCTGTAACGGTCGGTCGGGTAGCCAACTTAACGCAGCCGCAAGATATTCATACCCAATTGGGGCGTGCTTCTTGCCAATACCGCAATAAATGCGCTCGTGGATGTCCTTATGGTGGATATTATAGCTCGCTGTCGGGGGCGATTCCCGCGGCCATGCGTACCAAACGCCTTTCAATACTGCACGATTCGATTGTGGCCGAAATTATCTACGATGACCAAAAAAATAAGGCCGTTGGCGTTCGGGTTATTAATCAGCATAACCATCTCGTCACCGATTATTTTGCCAAAATCATTTTCCTAAACGCAGGTTCTATCAATACTGCCGCGTTGATGCTCAACTCTAAGTCAAATCGTTTTCAAAATGGATTCGGGAATGACAGCGACCAAGTGGGCAGAAACCTCATGGATCATCAACTGGGCTCTGGAGCAACAGCCACGATTGATGGATTTGAAGATGACTATGTATATGGACAGCGCCCCAACGCCATGTACATCCCTCGTTTCCGAAATTGGGGCAACGATAAACAAACCGCCTACCTCCGTGGGTTTGGGTATCAAGGTGGCGCAAGCCGCGAAGGCTGGAACCGTGGCGTGAATGGGGATGGATTTGGGGCTGGTTTTAAACAAGGTCTCACCAAACCTGGCGCTTGGACAATTAGCATTGGAGGTTTTGGGGAAATATTGCCCAACCCCAACAATCGTTTGTATCTCGACCCAGAGAAAAAAGACAAATGGGGCATTCCGATGATTGTGATGGATGCGGCTTTTGTGGAAAACGACTGGGCCATGCGGAAAGACATTATTGCGTCGGCGGTTGAAATGCTTGAAACGGCTGGTTTCAAAAACGTAACTCCGTACGACCGACCTACGCACATGGGCTTGGGTATCCACGACATGGGTACGGCGCGCATGGGACGCGATCCAAAAACGTCGGTGTTGAATTCCTTCAACCAAGTGCATGACAGTAAAAATGTGTTTGTCACCGACGGCGCAGCGATGGCTTCGGCCTCTTGTGTCAATCCGTCCATCACCTACATGGCGCTTACGGCCCGCGCGGTAGATCATGCAGTGAAGTCTTTGAAAAAAAGAGAATTGTAGCTCGAAACAGTATCTGTTTCCTTTGGGTTAGATTTAAAATAGGCGTATCGAACATGAATGTAATTGAACAGGCGATAGGTTTGAAGGCAGAGTTAGATGCCCTCCGACCTATAAGTGGGGAGCAGGAGAAGAGAATCATGCAAAAGTTTCGGTTGGACTGGAATTACCACTCCAACAACTTAGAGGGTAATTCGCTTACTTATGGCGAAACCAAAGCACTCATCATGTTTGGACTTACCGCACAGGGAAAACCTTTGCAAGACCATTTGGAGATAGAGGGGCATAATGAAGCAATTGAACATATTAGTGAAATTGTCAAAGGTGATTACCCATTAACGGAGACATTGATTCGGCAAATTCATAAGTTGCTGCTTAAAAAATCGTACAGCGTGAGTGCCATTACTCCCGATGGGTTGCCTACAACGAAAGTCATTGAAGTTGGTAAGTATAAGATGTTGCCCAATCATATTAAAACAGTAACGGGTGAAATTTTCTATTTTGCATCTCCCGAAGAAACCCCTTTTTTGATGACTGCATTGGTGGAATGGTACCGTGAAAAAGCGGAAGACCCAGCTACCAATCCATTGCTATTGGCGGCCGAATTTCATTACCGATTTATTCGTATTCATCCATTTGACGATGGGAATGGAAGGACAGCGCGTATTCTCATGAATTTTATATTGATGAAGTTTGGCTTTCCGCCAGTGATTATCAAAACCGAAGAAAAAAGAGATTATTTTTCAGCATTACAACTTGCTGATAGCGGAGTTCTGTCGGCTTTTGTTGAACACATTGCCAAGAACCTTGTACGGTCACTTGAAATTATGATTCGTGGGGCGAAGGGTGGATCGATTGAAGAAAACGATGATTTGGATAAAGAGCTTGCCTTGTTGGAGGCGAGATTGAACAAGAATAAATCCCAAATCGAGAAGAATCAGGAAGTGATTTTGGATTTATTTGACAACAGCATCGTTCCTCTTTTTCAGAAATACTATGTTAGCTTAAAAAAATTTGAGAAGTTTTATATCAAGACTACTTTTTATTTTCAATCAACCCAAACCAGTTCTGACGACCTCAACATTGCTTTAAATCGCATCAGGCCATTGATAGATGATACAACTGTAGATTTTGATATATTAACACATTTCGATACTTTTAGGTACGCTGACTACGGGAATTTTGATTTTTTTTCGCAACTTTCTATCATGTTAGGGCCTAATTCCTACTTTGTCATTGCCTATGATAAAAAGAAGTCGCAGGAGAAAAACTACGGTGAACAATTGCTTGAGGAAGAAATAGCGGATTTTGTCAAGTATGAGTTGCAAAGGCATAAACAGTTCATTGATGATAAAACAAAATAACTCAAAACAGTATCTGATTCCCTTTTTTGCCTTTCTTAAAGAAAAAAGTACCAGAGAAAAAGATGAATAACCGTAGAAAGTTTCTTAAACAAGCAAGTAGCGCTTTGGCGCTTGGGGCAGTTGCACCCGCGATGGCGCACGAAAATGCGAGCACGCCCAAAGCAAAAGAAGATTTGTTCAAGCTAGGAATTGCAGGCTATAGTTTTGTGCATTTCAAACTAGACCAAGCCCTCGAAATGATGCGTAAGGTGGACGTTCACTACCTGTGTATCAAAGATTTTCACTTGCCATTTAATAGCACCGACGAACAAATTGCGGCGTTTCATGCCACCCTCAAAGCCTCTAACGTAACGGGCTATGCCGTGGGGCCGATTTATATGAAAACGACCCAAGAAATCGACAATGGTTTTGAATATGCCAAACGGGTAGGTGTAAAGCTGATTGTGGGCGTACCGAACGAAGAGTTGTTGCCGTATATCGACAAAAAAGTGAAGGAATATGACATGCGTTACGCGATTCACATTCACGGACCCGACATTAAATTGTGGCCAAATGCGTCGTCAGTTATCAATGCCGTCAAAAACTTAGACCCACGTATGGGACTATGTTTTGACATGGGTCACGATGCGCGTTTTGGCGATGATCCAATTGCCGATCTCAAAAAATACGCTGACCGTATTTTTGACATTCACCTCAAAAACGTAACAGCGGCTTCTAAAGAAGGAAAAACCTGTGAACTTGGACGCGGTATCATCGACGTACCTGCGTTTGTGGCCATGCTTCGGAAAATCAAGTACAGCGGAAGTTGTAGCCTTGAGTACGAAAAGGATATGAAAGACCCGTTGGCAGGTATCGCCGAATCGGTGGGGTATTTCAAAGGAGTGTGTCAAGCGAGCCGTAAGTAGTAACCTGCGGTTAGCGGACTACTGTCAGCAATAAGTAATTGGGGTTGGGTAGGGCTTTGGTCAATATCCAACCCCTTTTATTTTTTATGCAAATTTTTCAAAACAAGAAGTTGGGGAGTGGACAGAATCCCTTTGAACATGAGCTTTGTTAATTCCCCCACATTGTGAAAATAAGAGCCTAAAACGATGTCAGTATCGCCGTCGCGGTCGATGTCGGCGGCTTCTAAAGTGAGCCATTTTCCTGCGGCAGCAGCAGGAGTGCTTGAGACATCAAATTGAAAATTCCCTTTGTTGGAAAAATACAAAAAACCTTGTTCGGGTTGGTCGAGGTCGTCGTAAAACGAAATAGCGGCGATGTCGATGTCGCCGTCCCTGTCAAAATCCCTTGCCATGGCCTTGCTTGTGCCGTAGAGTGGATAAAACCATGCTTCTTTAAAATTGTCCTTTCCATCGTTCAGAAAAAGTCGAATGCCGTGGTAGTTTTTAGAAATGGCGGAATAATCCCAATTATCGCCGTTGGTCAATAAAATGTCCAAAGCACCGTCTTTGTTAAAATCCACGAATTCAAAATAGCTTACCCCATACACAGGGGGGAATTGCAGTGCAATCTTCTCCCTAAACTGGCCTTTGCCGAGGTTGTAAAAAATGCGAATACTCTCTCGTGCTTGTGCCATCAGCACCACAATGTCGGGTTTTTGGTCGTGGTTCATGTCCCTGATTTCCACCCTGCGCGCACCAGGTAGCGCCAGTAGTATGTGTTCTTTGTCGGGCGATATACTTTCGTACCACGCCAGTTTTCCCGTATTATTTCCAAAGTGACAAATCACGACGTCTTCTTGTCCATCTTGGTTGAGGTCGGCCGTTGCAAAGTCCACCCCTCGCTGAATGGCGTCAAAATAGAGGGTAGCGTTGGCCACGGCCGTATCAAGAACAATTAATTTGCCCAATGCTTGGTCAGAAGGCTGAAACGACCCTATCGTGAGTAAGCGGGGAGGGGCGTTGAGAGGAAATGAAATAGCAGACGGTGGACTATCGACGCTCCAAGCCATTCGTAGCTGAAGAAGTGAATCGACTTCGTACAGTTCATTTTGGGCATCACCCACGTACAAAATACCATTTTTCGGGTTGAACTTGAGCAGCGACGTTTGTGGAATGGGCTTGTCGTGAACTTTTACTTCGACGGCTTCAAATTGCGACAATGTCGGTAGGATGGGAGCGTGTTTGGGCTGTGGCAATGGCGATTCGGGGGCAGTTTGTACGTAGAAATCAACAATCTGTTTCCACGCTTCTTGCGACAATTGTGGTATTTCGGGATACGTACCTGCTTGCCGCAATAAGGCTTCTTCCTTGGGGTTGAGGTCTTCGTACGGATTTTTACCTGCGTCTTTGATACCCAACCGAAGTCCCATGTTGGGAAGTACGCTGTTCGCCCACGTTTTTTTGTCTAACAACGCTGGTTCAGGATACAAATGACAACCCTGGCAATGCATTAAAGCAAGTTGTTTCCCTTGCGAAAAAGCATTTGTTGCCCAAAAGAGTGTAATGAGTAGTCCCGTAATTTTAGAAGTCATAGGGGAGAAATTTGAATCGAAAAATAAAAAAAATTCCGAGATAAAAACTATCTCGGAATTCTAACTACTTACCAAAGTTCAACTCTAACGTTGTATTTTTAATGTATGAATACTGCATACATGGTTAAAAGTACTATTTAACATCCCAAAAAAGTTTGGTAGTTAGATTATCTTGAGCTTTAACCGCCGAATAGTTGGGGTTATAAGTAATTTCGTTGCTAGGGATAGTCCAACGATACGGAGGCAATGTTTGATTGTTGGAGTTATCTGGCACAAAATTAAATTTAGGCAAATCAAGTCTTCTTACATCAGACCAGTTTTCAAATGGCTGGGTGATGTTATAGTGTAACCATTTCTGTTCAGCTATTAAAGCCAACTTATTAGCAGAACTACCTGCTTTTGTCCAGTTTACACCATCTTTTGCAAGGTAGGCCGTAATTTGGGCAGCTGTAGCCGCAACGGGAATATTTTTTTCACCTATAATATTGTTACTCAATGACAATATCTTGTTGTAAAAATTCACCGATTGGTCAATGCCCGTTTCGTAAGCTGTTTGAGCTTTGGCATCGTTATTAGTTCTCAAATAGTATTCAGCTTTTATCAAACTTACTTCGGCAGCATTGATTAACACGCCAGGGAAAAAGTTATTCCCACTGAAAGTAACGCGATTGTAAAGGGCTGCCATACCATCGCTGGCTAAGGTTGCTTGTACAGTGGCATTTGCGGTTGGATCAATTCCCAAATATTCTCCATTGGCATTAGCGCCTGGTTGGAAAATAATCGGCAAGCGAGGGTCGGCATTTGTTTTCATGTGGTCAATCATTTTCTTTCCTGCGAAATTGATGTACCAAGAAGCGCCAGACTCAAGTGCATCTCTAAATCCTTTTGAATTGATAGGCGAATTGAGATCAAAGACATTCATTTGAATATTTTGTGCATTTGTTTCTACGACAGGGTAGGTCGTTGGATTGCCCAAAATTTCGGCAATTTCTGAATTTGAACGCGCTTTCAAACTTTCTACATCAGATACGCGGTTGAGCATACGAAGACGAAGTGAGTTCGTATAGCGTTTCCAAGCATTCAAATCACCATAGTTCACAAAATCTTGAATTGTGAATGATTTTTGATAACCTGAACCAAGTGTAATTCCGTTCAATTCTGTAGCAATGCTTTTCAAATCGTCCAACATTTTTGTATAAAGCTCTTGTGCTGAATCAAATTTTGGAAGTGCGTTAGCATAATCACCACTTTTTGCACTTAGCATACCCGCCTCACTAAAAGGGATAGAGCCGTGTACGTCAACCAATTTTTGGGTATAGTCATACATGTAAACGGTTGCGGCGAGCATAAAAATTTTCTTCTCTTTTTGCTCTTCAGCAGGGCGTTGGGCAAAAACCCGTTGTAGTTCACGGTATTGCGCAAGAGTGTTATAGTAATTAAACCATACATCTTCAACACCTGACGACCCAGGGATATATTGACCTTCACCATTTACCCAACCCGTTGTTTGTACGTAGTGGTTGATAGTGGTGCGAAGTGTAACAAAGTAGAAACGATACCCAGGAAGGACGTAATCTTTGTTTGATTGCAACATCCCAGTGAATTGTTTTTCAATGGTTGTAGTTGAAAGTTTTGATGGGTCTGGGTAAGCTTCAATGAATTCTGACTCTTTGCAAGACATCGCAAATAGAAGGAGTCCTGACAGCAAAATGGATGATATTTTTTTCATTATCTTGTTCATTTAAAATTAGAAACTGGCTCTTAACATTACACCTGTTGTACGGAAAGCTGGGTTGTTCCCCGCGTTGTTTACGTTGTCCGTCCAACGAGTACCTGCGTTTGTTTGCTCTGCATCCAAGTCTTTGATTGTTCTGTAGAAAAAGAACAAGTTACGGCCGAATACAGACAAGGTCAGGTTTTGAGCACCAATTTTAGAGGCAATTGACGAAGGTAAAGTATAGCCAAATGAAAGCTCTCTCATTTTAGCGTACGTGTTTTCAGTTACGTACAACTCATAGCGTGAGTTACTATATTGAGGGCCTCCCCAGTTGTATGTACTGTTGTAATAAACAGCTTGCGAAATGATGTTTGTGTTTTTCTCTCCATTTGCAAGAACCCCGTCCATCAACATACCATCGTGGTAAACAGTCTCTCCGTTAGGGCCTTGGTTTGCTGTTGTTGGGATTCCTTTTCCGTCTTTTACATAGTAGCTAAGTCCACCATGTTCGGCATCCATGCTTCCTAAGCTTTGTTGGGTTAATCCTCGTGATGTCATCCAGTTGATACCTGTTGGCATGATACTTCCTCCGATGCGGAAATCAACTACTGCTTCTAGGTTGAAGTTTTTGTAGCTAACGCTATTGATAAGACCACCCACAACTTTAGGCATGGCATTACCTACTTTTTTCCATGCTGGGTCAAGCTGATACAAACCACTTGGGCCTACTACATTTTTACCATCTTTCTGGAGGATTCCGTGCGCATAAATATCACCCATAGGTTGACCTACGACAGATCTTAGCTGAGCTGCGTTACCATCATAATCGGCATGTAATAGCTCAGTAGAGTTGTTAGCAAGTTTTTCTACTTTGTTGACGTTCTTGGCAAGGTTCAATGTAGCATCCCAGTTCAAATCAGTAGCAGATTTCCCTCTGATGATGTTTGCATTAATACCGATTTCCAATCCCTTGTTTCTAAGCGTACCAATGTTGGCAAGAATAGATCTAGCACCAGTTGAAGCAGGAATCGTCAATTGAAGAATCTGGTCAACAATTTGTGCATTGTAATATGAAATATCCAAACCTAAACGATTATTGAAGAATTTTGCATTAACCCCAAACTCCATTTCGCGTTTTTGTTCTGGACGAATTAGGTCGTTCCCATAATTAGAACTAAGGACTGTATATAATACAGAACTCCCTCCCGTTTGTTGAATATTAAGTGTTCCTTGGTTATACGCTACGTTTGCAGCATATATTGGTGGATAGTTACCCACTACCCCATAAGATGCACGAAGTTTACCGAAGCTAACAAAAGCAGGTAATTGAAACGCATCAGAGAACACAAAGCTTGCGTTAACAGAAGGATAGACAAATGTATTATTGTTTGGAGCTAAGGTAGAAGTGCGGTCTCTACGCAATGTTCCTTCCACAAACACAATGTTCTTATAATCGAAGTTCAATGTTCCTAAATAGGCATCTCTGATAGAACGAATACGGCTTTGGTCACCAAGGGCAGTGTTTACAGAGGCCAATAAGTCAAAGAAGTTTTCGGTACTTAAGCCACCTTCAGTTCTGCGGCTTAACGCTGTATTTAATTCACGTTTGGCAGTATAACCTCCCATTACCGAAACTGTCATGTCTTCATTCAGTTTTTTCGAGTAGGTCAAAAGCAAATCGCCATATACACTATTGTATAAATTGTTGTTCATTGAAAAACCACCACTGTATCCAAACGCAAGCGGTACTGTGCTGTAGTTTTTGTTTTCGATGCGTTCCGAAGTGAGGTCAGTTGCAATACGTCCTCTTAGGTTTAAGCCGCTAACGATGTCCCAGTTTTGGGTAATACTGGCAATAACACGGTTGCTGTATTCGTCCGATGAATTTTTACGTACGTTCCATACATAATCCGCAATATCTCCTTTGAAACCATTGTATCTAATGTTTTCAAGCGGAGTTAAGCTTTGAGTTCCCGCACCATTTACAAACTTATAGCCAAGGCTAGTTTGGTATTTGGCATTGTACCAATCCGCTGACTCAAAACGGTCCATCATCCCCGTAAAGTTGTTGATCATACGATCTACTTTGAAAGGACGGTTATGCGTGTATTGGTTAACAAAATTCACCATCAAATCCGTTTTCAATTTCTTGTGAGGATTAAAGCTGGCGTTAAGGTTGGCAATATTCTTGCTGTTTTTAGCACCGTAGCTAATCATTCCATTGTCTTGACGCGTAAATGAAAAGCGAACATTTGAATTGTCAGATACTTTTGAAACCGCAAGGCTTACGTTAGAGCTAGATGTATTTTGGAATAAATCACCGTAGCTATTGTTAGAAGGTGAATAAGGTCTAATGTTACCATCCCAAGACATAACAGGTTGGCCGTCAAATTTTGGTCCGAAGTTAACAGTAGCACCAAGCAAACCACGTGTTTCTTTTGTGCCATCTCCGTTGGTATCGTAATAAATGAAACCAGCAGCATCCTGACCACCGTTATTGTAATTTAAAGGATAGCCTGGGCCTCTTACGTTTTGATAACGAGGAAGGTATGCGATTTTGTCCACGTTGTAGCTTGCGTTAAAATCAACGCCTAAGCCTTTTTTACCTTTTCCGCTTTTTGTTGTAATCAATAAAACCCCATTTACGGCTTCTGAACCATAGAGGGCAGCTGCGGAAGCACCTTTAAGTACGGAAATATTTTCAACGTCAGCTGGGTTGATGTCCAATAGACCATTTCCACGAATACGTTGGTCACCCCAATAGTCGGTATTTCTAGCTTCTCCATTACGAATAGGAATACCGTCCAAAATGATAAGTGGCTGAGTATTACCAGTAATTGAGCTAAAACCACGAATGCTAATGCTTACTCCACTCGTAGCTCCACCTGGCGTAGCATTGATCATTACACCTGGTGCTTTCCCATAAAGCGCTGCTGCGAAGTTAGGGGAAGCTACTTTTACGAGGGCATCACTTTTAATAGTCGCAGTGGCATAACCCAATCCACGCTGTTCTTTGCCAATCCCAAGTGCAGTTACTACTACTTCTTGGAGCTGAGATGCATCTTCTTGAAGTACAACGTCAATACTTGAGCGATTACCAACAAGGATTTCTTGGGATTTGAATCCAATATACGAAAATACTAGGGCCGTTTTGGAAGAAGCTTGAAGACTGAACTTACCGTTTCCGTCGGTAGTCGTACCAGCATTTGTTCCTTTTACGATGATCGACACACCTGGTAGTGGCTGCCCATCAGTCTGGGATGTTACTTTCCCTGTAATCGTTTGCGCGAAAACAGAGCCGCCTATCATTGTCAGTAAGACAATCAGTGCAAGTAATTTGTGTTTCATTTGGTAATGGAGGTTAAAATTGAAAATAAATAAGAAAGGGATTCTTGGTGAAAATTGGTTGCGAGTGTAAAAACCTCAAAATAAGAGATTTGGGGACGTAGAGCTGACCATTCATTGGTGTAAATAAGTAGTCGGGCTTTAATTAAAAAAAAAGAAAAAATGGGTTTGGTTAGAGTTGTATGAATCTTAAATTAGGAAATTTTTTACAATGTTAACAATAATTTCATTAATCCAAATGAATATTAATAAAAAAATATTTTTAAATAAGGATAATAAGTAAAAAAAATTAATATTATATTTATATCCATAAAATAAACTAATTTAGCGTTTCCTTATATTCTACTTATTTTAGCATGTTTGAGCCCACTACATCCTCAGAACTCGATATCTTACCTAGAACATCGGTCGTTGACTATAAAAAGAACCTGCATCGCCGACGTATATTAATCGAACTTTATCGTTCTGGTACATCTTCTATTGCAGAGTTGGCCCGAGTAATTCACAGCAGTGTTCCTTCCGTGACGAGTATTGTAGAGGAAATGGTGGAAGAAAAGTGGATTGTACCCGTGGGGACGGGCGTGACAAAACAAGGCCGTAAGCCCGTTTTGTTTAGTCTAAGTACCGAGCGGTACTATGTTTTGGTATTGGACGTAAATACGCACGATACTAAAGTGCTGGTGATGAATCTCAAAAACGAAATGGTATTTCGGAGAGACCTCGACATGAAGTTAGAAGATTCTTCCAAGTTTTTGGGTGCGCTGATTGAAGCTACCGAAGATGTAATCAATGAATCCAATATTCGTCATGATGATTTTATGGCGATGGGGATTTCGGTGGCAGGGTTGGTGGATGCCCGTAAGGGATTTAACTTTACCTACCGTAGCCTGAACCAAGGCGACCAATCGTTTGGGACGTTGCTCGAAAGGCATTTTAAATTTCCTGTGTATGTCATCAACGATACCAAAGCCACCACCCTTGGCGAACACCGCTTTGGGTTGGCCCAAGGAAAAGACCATGTGTTGGCTATTTATATAGATTGGGGCGTGGGGCTTGGGGTTATTCTCAACGGAGAAGTTTTTCAAGGGGCATCGGGCTTTGCGGGTGAGCTCGGGCACATCCAAGTAGTACCCAACGGAGAGCTTTGCCATTGCGGAAAAGTGGGCTGCTTGGATACCATCACTTCGGCAGCTTCTTTGTTGCGTCGTATCAAAAAAGGATTAAACGATGGTCGTATCTCGCGCTTGTCGGGAATGGATATTGAGAAAATCGACGCCGAAATTATCATTGACGCGGCTTGGCAAGGTGATTCTTTTGCCATTGATATTCTTCACGAAATTGGGATGGAGCTAGGTAAAGGGCTCTCTATTGCCATTCATCTGTTCAACCCAGAAATCATTATCGTGGATGGGATTGTGGCTAAGGCGGGTGCGTTTATTACAAACCCCATCGAACAAGCCATCAACAAATACTGCTTGACGGATTTTAGAAGTAACCTGAACGTGGTTATTTCTCAACTTGGGCAAGAAGCCAAATGGCTAGGAACGCAAGCGTACGTGGTAGAAAAAGTGATTGAAAATAATTAGATTCCCTGTCGTTGAGTACGATGAATTTTAAACAAGTAAAGGTAGGGGTTGTGCAAGCAACTCCTTTTCTTTTTGATAAGGCTAAAACCGTCGAACGGGTCATTGAATGGATAGAAAAGGCGGCCAAATCGCAGTGTGAATTGCTGCTTTTTCCCGAGTCTTTTATTCCTTGTTATCCGCGCGGGCTCGATTTTGATTCTCGCGTTGGCCGTCGAACGGACAAAAGCCGCGCGCATTGGCTCGACTATTGGGCAAATAGCATCGAAGCCGACTCAGAAGAAGTTCAGAAAATAGGCGAAGCTGTTCGCAAAGCAAGCATGTATGTGGCGTTGGGCGTAACCGAACGCGAGCCCGTCGGTGGGTCGTTGCATTGTGCTTTGTTTTACTTTAACCAAGATGGGGTGCTGGTGGGCAAACATCGGAAATTAAAACCAACGGGGCTTGAGCGGTACATTTGGGCAGAAAGCGATGGAAGCACACTCATGGCGTTTGATACTGAAGTGGGTCGAGTAGGAGGGCTGATTTGTTGGGAAAATTATATGCCCCTCGCGCGCATGTCGATGTACCAGCAAGGGGTCGAAATTTATTTGGCTCCTACAGCCGACGCCCGCGAATCGTGGCAATCTACCATGCTACACGTAGCATTGGAAGGGCGTTGTTTTGTGTTGGCAGCCAACCAGTTTGTACGAAAATCGGATTACCCCGAACGCTACCAAGAAGATTTAAAGGAAGAACCCGAGATCATGAGCGCAGGTGGAAGTGTGATTATCTCACCTTTAGGGGAAGTCTTAGCGGGGCCACTTTGGAACGAAGAAGGGCTGCTGACGGCCGAGTTAGATTTCTCGGTATTGGCCAAAAGCAAACTTGATTTTGACGTGGTCGGGCATTATGCACGTCCCGACGTTTTTTCGTTGGAAGTGAAGGGGCAACCACCCATTTGTAGAATATAATAAGATGCGTGGTGCAGGTTGCTCATAACCTGCACCACGCAAACCACGCTACACTCCCGTATAACTAAAAGGCGAAATCGCGCGTAGTTCTTCTTTGATGGCATCCGATACTTCGAGGCAGTCGATAAACTCAGCAATGGTATTGGAGGTGATTTTTTCGTTTTTACGCGTAAGGGCCTTGAGCGCCTCGTAAGGTTGTGGGTAAGCCTCGCGACGTAAAATGGTTTGAATGGCTTCGGCTACCACTGCCCAGTTGTTGTCGAGGTCGGCGTAGAAAGCGGTTTCGTTCAATTCAAGTTTACCCAATCCTCTCAACAATGCCTTCAAACCAATAATGGTATGCCCAAGCGGTACACCAAGGTTACGAAGGACAGTCGAGTCGGTCAGGTCGCGTTGGAGGCGAGAAATAGGAAGTTTGGCCGACAAATGCTCAAAAACCGCGTTGGCAATGCCTAAATTTCCTTCTGAATTTTCAAAATCAATGGGGTTTACCTTGTGTGGCATGGCCGACGAGCCCACTTCTCCCGCTTTGATTTTTTGCTTAAAATATTCCATCGAAACGTAGGTCCAAACATCACGGTCGAGGTCGATGAGAATGGTATTTAAGCGTTTAAACGTATCCATCAACGCCGAAAGCATGTCGTAATGCTCGATTTGGGTCGTCAATTGGCTGCGCGACAGTCCCAAGGTTTCGTTCACAAAGGTATTTCCAAACGCTACCCAATCAATGTCGGGATAAGCCACGTGGTGTGCGTTGAAGTTACCCGTTGCCCCGCCAAATTTTGCGGCGTAAGGGATGGCCTGAATCATCAAGAGTTGTTTTTCAAGACGTTCGATAAACACCCCAAATTCTTTGCCCAAGCGCGTAGGCGAGGCAGGTTGGCCGTGCGTACGGGCCAGCATCGGAATGTGTTTCCATTCTTCGGCCAAGGCTTTGAGTTTGACAACAACTTCTTCGAATGTTGGTAAAATTTCGTCCGTAATGGCTTCTTTGAGCGAAAGTGGAATAGAGGTATTGTTGACGTCTTGAGACGTAAGTCCAAAGTGAATAAATTCCAAGTACGAATCAAGCTGCTTGTCTTTGAGTTTTTCTTTGATGAAATACTCTACGGCTTTTACGTCGTGGTTGGTGACCGACTCGATTTCTTTGATTCGCAAAGCATCAGCTTCCGTAAATTCAAGATACAAAGCACGTAAGTCGGCGTAAATGGTTTTGTCGAAACCTTCCAATTGAGGAAGGGGAAGTTCGCAAAGGGCGATAAAATACTCGACTTCGATGCGAATTCGGTAGCGAATAAGCCCAAATTCCGAAAAATAAGGGGCGAGTTTTTCAACTTGACGACGGTAACGTCCATCGATAGGCGAGATAGCTGTGAGGGTATTTAATTGCATAGCTTGGTTACTAAAATGCAAAGATACGCCATCCCTGCCAAAGATTTGGTAGAAAACGCTCGAAAATGCTTTTGGAAGTATGAAACATCGCATTCTACTTGGTATAGCAGGAGGGCTTATGGCATTATTGGCTTTCCGTGAAGCAAATGATTCGTCGTTGGATTGGCCAGAATACAACGGAAACGCGGCGCGAAGTCACTATTCGGAAGCAAGTCAAATTTCGGCCGAAAATGTAAACCAGCTTAAAGTGGCTTGGACGTATGCCTCGGGTGGGGCTGATACGGTTTTTCACCGTACCCAAATGCAGTGCAACCCCATTGTGATTGATGGTATTTTGTACGGTGTTTCGGCCAATACCCAGGCGTTTGCACTGGATGCTACGACGGGGAAGGAGCTCTGGAAAACGAACGTGACTGAGACGGAAGGAACAACGAGCCGTGGAGTAAGTTATTGGGCAGAAGGAAGCGAAAAAACAATCTTTTTTGGGGCGGGGAAATGGCTATATGCCGTGGATGCCGTTACGGGAAAACTTCGCTCTTCGTTTGGAGAAAAGGGTCGAATTAACTTAAAAATAGGCATTGAACGCGCTACTGCCGACGATTACGTGGTTTCAAATACGCCCAATGCCATTTTTGAGGATAAAATCATTGTCGGAACGCGGGTGTCGGAAAGTGAATCGGCTTTACTTGGCGATATTCGAGCGTATGACGTGCGAACGGGTAAACGTATTTGGACGTTTCGAACCATTCCCGATGTGGGAGAAATGGGCGCTACAACTTGGCCCGCCCAAGCCCGACAGAACATTGGAGGAGCAAACTCGTGGGCAGGAATGGCGCTTGATCGCCAACGCGGGATTTTGTACGCCCCTACGGGTTCGGCGGCGTTCGATTTTTATGGCGGTAATCGAAAAGGCGACAATCTTTTTGCCAATTGTTTACTGGCTTTGGACGTAAGAACAGGAAAGCGACTTTGGCATTACCAATTGGTACGTCACGATATTTGGGACCGCGATGTGCCCGCTCCTCCCAATTTGGTGACGGTTGTCCAAAACGGAAAAAAAATTGACGCCGTAGCACAGATCACCAAACAAGGCTACATTTTTGTGTTTGACCGAGTGAGTGGAAAACCGCTCTTCCCTATCGAAAATCGAACGTTCACGTTTGACGCCGTGGCGGGTGAGTTTCCGTCAAAAACGCAGCCTATTCCGCTCAAACCGACCTATTTTGCCCGACAAAGTTTTACCGAAAAAGACCTGAACTCTTTCGTTGCTGACCGTGATTCGCTGGTGGCGTTGATTCGGAAAGCCCGTACGGGGAGCGCTTATATCCCTATTGGCAAAGACATGACGATTTTCTTTCCTGGGACCGACGGCGGTGGGCAGTGGGGCGGTGCTGCCACCGACCCGCAAGGAGTGATGTATATTCCCTCCAAAGAAATTCCTGTTTACACTTCGCTCGTGTCTCGTAAGCAAGAGTCAAACGCAAAAACCACCACGGGAAAACAATTGTATCGTCAGTATTGCTCGGCGTGCCACGGTGAAGACCGCCGAGGAAACCACGATGGCTCGTACCCTTCTTTGTTGACTGTTTCAAAACGACTTTCGGAAGAGGCCGTTAAAAATTTGATTACCAAAGGCCGTGCCATGATGCCGTCGTTTGTGCATCTCTCGGCGGCAGAAAACAAAGCAATTGTCGATTTTTTGTTTCAAAAACAGCAAGATACTCAGGTAGCTAGCTCACAAAAAGGCGTCATTCCGTATCAGCATACGGGTTACAACCGTTGGTACGACCGAAACGGTTATCCCATTAGTGCTCCTCCGTGGGGGACATTGACGGCTACAGATTTGAATACGGGCGAACGACTTTGGCAAGTGCCGTTGGGCGAATATCCAGAACTAACCGCCAAGGGAATTGCACCTACAGGAACGGACAACTATGGTGGGCCGCTGGTGACTGGGAGCGGATTGCTTTTTATTGCCGCAACCCGTGACGAGCGTTTACGGGCTTTTGATAAAAAAACGGGGAAAATACTATGGCAAACCCAACTGCCAGCGGCGGGTTATGCTTCACCGAGTACTTACGTAGCAAATGGTAAACAGTACGTGGTCATTGCCTGTGGCGGAGGAAAGTTGAAAACAAAGTCGGGCGACAAATACGTCGCCTTTGCATTGCCATAAGATAAATTTGTACTTAATTGCGAAAAAACTAATCCCAACGATCCTTTAACCTTCTAACTACTAAAAATTCTGATGACTCCTTCTCCTTTTTTAGGTGAACTTTTGGGCACGATGGTGCTTATTATTCTCGGCAACGGTGTGGTTGCCAACGTTGTTCTCAAAGATACCAAAGGCAACAATGGCGGCTGGATTGTCATTACCGCAGGCTGGGCTTTTGCCGTGACGATGGGCGTGTTTGTCTCCCAAGCTTTTGGTGGGTACGATGCGCATTTAAACCCCGCCGTTACAGTTGGAATGGCCATTGCCAAAAACGAATACAGTAAAGTTGTTAGTTATATCACGGCCCAGATGATAGGAGCCATGTTGGGCGCGATTACCGTGTGGCTGTTTCATTTACCGCATTACGCACGTACTGAAGACAAAGGAGCCAAGCGGGCTACTTTTTGTACAGAGCCTGCCATTCGTGCGACGGGTTCAAATTTCTTTAGTGAAGTCCTCGGAACAATCGTTCTTCTGGTTGGTATCAAAGGCATTGGGGCAGTGACTACGGGCTTAGGCCCTTTCGCCGTAGGTATTTTAGTTTGGGCGATTGGTCTTTCATTGGGAGGAACGACGGGCTATGCCATTAACCCTGCCCGCGACTTAGGCCCTCGCATTGTTCATGCCATTATGCCCATTGCAGGCAAAGGCGATTCTGATTGGCAATATTCGTGGATTCCAGTAGCAGGCCCGATTGTAGGGGCGGTGATTGCGGGTCTTTTGTTGCTTTAAATGCTTGTTGCTCATTTGTGTTTATTAAATTGGTATCACGGTGTTTCACCTGTATCTTTGGCGGCGTAAAATCAACCAAAAATCAATGAAATACCTTATCACCATAACATTAGGAGTGCTTGTCGTTCTTTTTCAGGCTTGTAGTTTCTCGTCGGCGGGTATGCTGGAAAAAGGAAAAGAGTTAATGAAAGAAGGCAAATTTAGCGAAGCATTGCCCTTTTTGAACAAAGCCGTCGAACGCGATAACGGCAATTTTGAAGCCCTCAACGCGCGCGGGGTCGTCTATTACGAATTGAAAGAATTCCAAAACGCATTGTTGGATTATGAACAAGCGCTCAAGGTAAAGCCCGATTATTATCGTCCTTATTACAACCGTGCGATGCTAAAAGTAGCCCAAAACGATACCGAAGGTGCTTTAAAAGACTATGCAGAGGCGATTCGACTGGAAGACAAAAATGCCGAGTTGTTTGTGAATCGGGGTCAACTTTTGGCCGCAATGGGGCAAATGGACGGAGCGCTCAATGATTTCGACAAGGCAATTGTGTTGGATTCAAAAAATGCCTTGGCGTATTACAACAAAGGAAATATTGTGTTTCAAAAAGGCGATTTCAAAGGAGCTGTTATTCAGTTTGAAAACGCCGTAAAAAGTGATGCAAAGTTTGGCAAGGCTTTCCACGCGTTGGGCGTAGCCCAATTGATGGAGCAGCAAAAAGAAGCAGGTTGTCTTAACCTCAAACAGGCCGATAAACTCGGTTATCCTGCCGCGAAAGAAGCACTAGAACAAAATTGTAAATAAGTATCTGGAGAGATGAGAGATGAGAGATGAGGGTTGCTCACAACCCGATAACAGAAAATTATAATTTACTCATCAAAAAAGCCTCGCTGAATCAATCGGCGAGGCTTTTTTGATGTAATATTCGTAAGTATCTATTAACAGTTAACAAATAACGGTTAACTGTTAATAGATACTTACGCTTTTTTAAGGTTTTTGGTCCAGAAGTACAAACCGATAAATGCCACGATAAGAATAGCAGGGAATGTAACCATGGTACTCAATGTCGCTTGGCCTGCGGCTAGTTCAAGCGCATCGCCTTGGAAACCTTGAGCAGCTGCTTCTGTTTTGGCGCTGTCAATCCAGCCGCCAATGATAGGTTGGAAAATAGAGCTTGAGAACATCCCGACACCACCAATCACCGACATGCCAAGCGCACCACTGGCAGGGATTTTTTCTGCAACGAATCCAACCATGTTTGGCCAGAAATAAGCAATACCGCAAGCATATACAAAAGCCGCAGCGTAGGCAGTTCCACCTGTTACTTTGCTCAATAAGAACAAACCAATGGTAGCCAAAATGGCCGAAACAAGTAAAACCCCCGTTTGGCTGATTTTATGAATCACTGGCCCTGCAAAGAAACGAGCTACGGCCATTGTACCTGTCGTAATCGCAAGAAGCAACATTGGGTCAGCGCCTGACTTACTCAAAATCAAACCTACCCACTGCTGAGGGCCAAATTCTGAAATAGCAGTTAAGGCCATACAAGCAAACATGAAAATGAACAAAGGTGAAAGCATTGCTTTGATGTTTTCTCCTATCGAAGCAGCAGCTTCGGTTTTTGGTTTTGGAAACGCTTGTCCCCAGAAAAGATAAGCATAAATAATAGCTGGAAGAAGAATAATCCAAATTTGTGCTTCCCAACCAGTGTTGGCTTCAGTCATAAATTTAGAAATCAACGAACCAATCACAATTCCACCTGGAAACCACATGTGGAATTTGTTCAACATGGCATTCATTTTATTGCCTTCGTAAGAGTCGGCAATCATTGGATTACAAGCAGCCTCTGTACAGCCGTTGCCCAAACCAATAAGAAGGGTTGAAATCAACAAGGTCATGTAGTTTCCACCCGAAAAAATTGTTAACAAGATACCGATAGTGTGGGCCAAAAATGCAAACTGCATGATTTTTTTACCACCTACTGAGTTGTAAATTAAACCTCCAACAATCATGGAGATGGGGAAACCTAAGAACCACATGGAGTTGATAGTTCCTAGTTGCTCGCCCGTGAAGCCGTACTGGTTGGCTAGCTGCTCTAGGATACCTGCACGAATACTGAACGAGAACGCAGTGGTAATCAGCGCAAAGCAACTACCGTAAAACAATCTGTCTTTGTTAATCATTGTTTGAAAGGTTTGGTTGAAGGGTATGAAACATATTACTTCCAGTGGACTAAAGTATGGATACGATTTTTTTTACCCAATTTTCGTGAGAAAAAGGCTTTTTTTTACTTTGGGAATGTAAAAGTACTTCGCTCGTGAATGGCGAAAATGACAGAATCAAACTAACCTTGTAACTAAAACACCAAATTTAAAAATTAAAAATATGGCTCGAAAAATTAGAATGGGCATGGTTGGTGGAGGCCGTGGGGCTTTCATTGGAGGGGTACACCGAATTGCGGCTGCTATCGACGGTGAGATTGACCTAGTATGCGGTGCGTTTAGCTCAACGCCCGAAAAGTCGAAAGCGTCGGGTGAAGACCTCATGCTTGATCCGTCGCGTTGTTATGGTGATTTCAAAGAAATGATTCAAAAAGAAAAACGCCGTAAAGACCGCATGGACGTGGTGTCGATTGTCACGCCCAACCACATGCACTTTGCCCCAGCTAAAATGGCGCTCGAAAATGGCTTCCACGTGATTTGTGATAAGCCCGTGACGTTTTCGTTGAGTGAGGCTAGAAAATTGCAAGAAATTGTTGAAAAAACGGGCTTGACTTTTGCCTTAACCCATAATTATACGGGTTATCCGATGGTGAAAGAAGCGCGTCAACGTATCAAAAACGGGGCTATCGGTTCGATTCGTAAAGTAGTGGTTGAATACCCGCAAGGCTGGTTATCGTTTCCTGTCGAAAAGGACGGGTCGAAACAAGCCGAATGGCGTACCGATCCAAAACGCTCAGGGATTGCAGGCGCAGTGGGTGACATCGGAACTCACGCAGAAAACCTCGCCGAATACATCACAGGATTGAAAATAACGGAATTGTGTGCCGACGTGAGCCGCGTGGTAGAAGGGCGTGTGTTGGATGATGACGCCAACGTTTTGCTTCGTTTTGACAATGGCGCCAGAGGAATTTTGCATTGTAGCCAAATTTGTAATGGCGATTGGAATGGCCTTAATATTCGCATTTACGGGGAATTAGGCAGTTTGCACTGGCACCAAGAAACACCTCAATATTTACACCACAAAAGCACGGATGGTTATCAGATTTATCAGCCATCGGTGGGGCAATTGTCGGACTCAGCCAATGCCCACTCACGCATTCCGTTTGGTCACCCAGAAGGGTATTTGGAGGCTTTTGCCAACGTTTATCGCAATTTTGCTCGTACGGTACGTAAGCGCATGAGTGGCGAAGAACCCAATGAATTTGATTTAGATTTCCCAACCATCGAAGACGGTATTCGTGGAATGCAATTTGTCGAAACGGTCATCGCTTCGGGAAAAAGCAATAGTAAATGGGTTAAGTTTAAAGGATAAAATTGCCTAGTATAACATCCTGTATATGTTTGTTGTACAGGATGTTATTTTGAAAATCAACCATCATTAGTTACCTCTTAAATCAGAAAAACATGATTCGCTATTTGAATGAAATTGACGCAAGTACATCTTGATGAGCGAGAGCTGTGGGATCGCCTGAAATCGGGAGACACAAATGCGTTTGGGCAAATTTCGACGCATTATTATCGGATATTGTTTGACTATGGCCGTAAATTCACCAAAGACCGTGAACTTATCAAAGATGTCATTCAAGATGCGCTATTGGTGTTGTGGCAAAAAAGAGCTCACATCAATCCCGACGAAAATGCGAAATTGTACTTACTCAAAATCATTCGAAATAGCTTATTTAAAGAACTCCAAAAACAACACCTGCGGGTAGCCGATGGCCAGTTTGATGAACTGGAGTTTATGGAGCCCGAAGAATCGTTTATCATTTCGGCAGAATCATCGCAGCAGATGAATGCCAAGCTGCAATTACACCTCAAAAATCTTCCCAAGCGGCAGCAAGAAGTATTGTTCTTGAAATTTTACCAAGACCTCAGCAATGACCAAATTGCAGAGGTAATGAACATCCATCGGCAGTCAGTAGCCAATTTGCTCCATAATGGCCTCCGTTTGCTCAAAAATCGCTTCTTTCTCACGACCCTCTATTTCATTCTGGCCAGGTGTTGACAATTTGTTAACACCCCAAATTTCTCCCTCCTGAGAAATACCTTCTCTTTTGCATAATAAATTTTGTCTTTGATGAGTATAGACCGCCAACGGCCAGATATACCTTATAAAGGCAGTAATAAGTACTATTTTTTCTATGATAGATTATAGTAAATTCGAGGTAGAAGATTTTATAACCGACGAATCCTTTGGCGCGTGGGTCAAAGGTAAGTCGGACAAGCATACGGCATTTTGGGAGTTTTGGCTGGAAGCACACCCTGAAAAAAAAGAAATTGTGAAGCAAGCAAGGCAGTTGTTGGAAGCCCTTAAAAACCAACCGACGGCTATCAACGACGATGAAATTTCCATTGAAGTAGCCAAAGTAGTAAGCCAAGTGCAAGAACAGCCTCGTTTATTTTTTCCTTGGTGGGGAAAGGTGGCAGCAGCAGTGGTGGTTTTGGGAATAGGCGTATGGTTTTGGGCCACGTTTGTACCAAAGATACCAGTAACGGTAGCAACTTCAACACTGAACAGCACCGCCACAAAGAATGCAAAAGTAGAAGTGATTAATAACACTAATGCCGATTATACGGCGTCTTTGCCCGATGGCAGTACTGTGGTGCTGAAAAAGGGGAGTAAAGTGAGTTTTATTGAAAAATTTGTGGGCGACAAGCGCGAAGTATTTTTGACGGGGGAAGGTTTCTTTAACGTGGTTCGTAATCCCTCCCAACCTTTTTATGTGTATGCCAATGGCCTAGTGACGCGGGTATTGGGGACTAGTTTTACGGTGCGGGCTTACGCCAAAGACAAAGAAGTGATAGTGGCGGTAAAAACGGGGAAGGTGATGGTGTATTCGCTCTCAGAATTGAAAAAATCGGAGCAAAATGCCAATTATCAAGTGCAGAGTTTGTATTTGACACCCAATCAGCAAGCCACTTTTGAGCGAGAAATGGAGAAGTTTAACAAAGCATTGGTGGAAAAACCTACGATTCTTACAAAACCTGTAGAAACCCCCGATTTTACCTTTGAAAACACGCCCATAGCTGAGGTATTCCAACGCCTTAAAACTGCCTATGGCGTCGATATTGTGTATGATGCAGAAGTAATGAAAAATTGCTCCGTCACGGCGCCTTTGGGAGATGAATCGCTTTTTACGAAGCTGACCATCATCTGCAAAACCATTGGAGCGCGTTACGAAATCGTCGAAACCGAAGTTGTGGTTTCGGGTCGTGGGTGTCCCTAAATTGTGAACATTAATGCTATTCCTCTCTACTAAACTATCTTAAACTTAAACCGAACTCTATGTCTCCATAACTACCTGACTCCTTTAAAAACGAAGTCGGCAATGGTCGCAACATTACCGACTTGTAGTTTTATCCCCTCCATTTTGTTGTGCTGCAACTACCCGATTTCTCGGGTGCTAGGAGGGACTTTGTCCAAAAAATCTTGAACTAAAACCAAACCAAATGTATGGAAAGTTTACCAAAAAAGCGCAAACTGTTGCTTATAGCTATGCGAATCACCTGTTTACAACTACTGATTAGTGTCGTGCTTAGTGGTTTGGCCGTCGCGCGTGAGGGACTGGCCCAAGAAGCGCTGAATCGTAACATCAGCCTTTCGGTCGAAAATAAGCCATTAAAAACCGCATTAACGCTCATTGAAAAAACAGCTAACGTTAAATTTACGTATTTGCCGCAGCTGATTGCCAAAAATGACAAAGTATCATTGACGGTTTCGAACCAGCAGCTGTCGGTTGTTCTTGAAAAACTACTGCGCCCGTTGGGACTATCGTATGAAGCATCGGGAGAGTACATTATCCTGACCAAAGCGGATGTTCAGATGCTCGAAAAAAGGAGCTACGTACCGATGCAAACCATAGAACAGAATGTAAAAGGACGCATCAACGATGAAAAAGGGGAGGGGCTTCCTGGGGTGAGCGTGGTTATAAAAGGCACACAACGTGGTACCACAACCAACGCCAACGGAGAATTTTCATTGGTTGTACCTGATAACAAAACAGTATTGATTATCAGTTATGTGGGTTATAGTCCCCAAGAAATTACGGTCGGTAACCAAGCCTCTATTTTGATTTCGCTCAAAGCTGACTTGAAAACTTTGAACGAAGTCGTAGTGGTTGGTTATGGTGTTCAAAAGAAAGCCAACTTGACTGGGGCGGTGGACATGGTTACGAGCGAGATATTTGAAAACCGTCCGATGACTAACCTGAACCAAGGTATGCAAGGGGTGTTGCCCAACCTTAATATCAAGATGATGGATGGGAAGCCCAACCAAGCACCAAGTTTTAACATTCGGGGGACGACCTCGATTGGGCAAGGAGGAAACGCCTTGGTTTTGATTGACAACGTGGAGGGTGATCCGAGCTTACTGAACCCCAACGATATTGCGACCATTACCTTGTTGAAAGATGCGGCTTCGGCCTCCATTTACGGAGCAAGAGGTGTTTTTGGAGTGGTGTTGATTACCACAAAAAATCCAGCAGCAGGAAAAACAAACGTTACCTATTCAACCAATTATTCATTCAAAAAGCCCATTGCAAGACCTGACTTGGTGACGGATGGTTACACTTGGGCCTCTATGTTTGCCGAATCATTCGTCAACTTTGGAGGAACGTTTCCCCAAAATGCCAACAAAACCCTCAAGTTTTCTCAGGCGTATTTGAATGAACTCAAACGGCGGTCGGAAGTGGGAGGGTTGCCAGAGGTAGAAATCGACCCTGCAACGGGTGAGTACGTCTATTATGGCAGTACAGATTATTATGGGCATTTATACAAAGATGTCAACAACTCCAACGAGCACAACCTGAGTATTTCAGGAAGCACCGACAAAGCGAGTTATTTAATTACGGGTCGTTATTTTGGTCAAGAGGGTTTGTTTCGTTACAACTCGGACGACTATCGGGTCTTTAACTTTACGGGGAAAGGTTCGATTCAGCTATTCCCTTGGTTGAAAATCAACAACATGTCGCAATATTCCGACATGAAATACCACAACCCGTCGAATGTCGGCGAAGGTGGGGGTGTTTGGCGTAATATTGCGGATGAAGGCCACCCTTTGGCTCCTTTGTTGAACCCTGATGGGACCATTACTTTTTCGGCAGCATATAGCATTGGTGATTTTTACTATGGTAAAAACGGTATTGACAATAACAAAAAGGTGTTTAGAAATACGACGGGATTTGTATCTCAGTTTTTCAACGACAAATTGAGAGTTAAAGGTGATTTTACGATTCAAAATACCGACAACAATGACCGAATCAAGGCAGTGCCTGTGCCTTACAGCGTCAAACCTGGTACAATAGCATACGTTGGAACGACGACCAATTCTATCAATGATGTGTATCGTGAAACGACGTACATGACGACCAACCTTTATACGGAGTACGAAAATACGTTCAAGGAAAACCATTATTTGAAAGCAATGGTGGGGTATAACTACGAGCAATCGAATTATCAGCGGTTGTCTGCCCAACGTAACGGACTTATTTTTGAGGATGCCCAAGACATTAACCTAGCCCTAGGGCAGGCCATTACCGCCACAGGAGGCTGGGAAAGATGGAAAATTCAAGGAGGTTTTGCAAGGCTCAACTATTCGTACAAAGACCGATATTTGTTGGAAGTAAACGGTCGTTATGATGGTTCTTCTAAATTTCCTGCCAATCAACGATTTGCCTTTTTCCCATCGTACTCTTTCGGTTGGAGGTTATCCAAAGAACCCTTCTGGAAAGTATCAGAACGGATTGTTTCCGACTTAAAACTAAGAGCATCTTATGGCTCATTAGGAAATGGGAACATCAGCTCGTATGCTTACTTGGAGCAATTCTCTATTTCACAATCATCCATGATTTTGGCAGGTCAGCGGCCACAGCAAACCAGAAACCCAACGGTTTTGCCTGAGGGGCTTACGTGGGAAACCGCTACTACCAAGAACATCGGGATTGATTTGTCGATGCTTTCTAATCGGTTGACTTTTGTGGCCGATGCCTATATCCGAACCACCACCGACATGTTCACGGTGGGTTTAACGCTTCCTGCTGTTTTTGGCGCGACTGCTCCCAAGGGTAACTATGCCGATTTGGAAACCAAAGGCTGGGAAACCATGCTGTCGTACCGTGACAAATTTTCGCTTGGCTCAAAGCCGTTTAATTTTGATTTACGCCTAACATTGGCAGATTATAAGGCGGTAATTACCAAATACAATAACCCACAAAAATTGCTAAATGATTATTATGAAGGGCAAGTATTGGGTGAAATTTGGGGATACCAAACCGATGGCTTCTTTAAGTCGGCAGATGATGTAAAAAACAGTGCGAGCCAGAATTTGTTCAGAACTGCTTCCAATGGACTTTGGTTTCCAGGGGATATTAAGTTCAAGGATGTCAACGGAGACGGTGCCATTACGCCAGGTACTGATAGGGTGGAAAACCCAGGCGACCGCTCTATTATTGGTAACTCTACCCCAAGATATACCTACGGGGTCATGCTGGGTGCCGATTGGAATAATTTCTTCTTCTCCGCTTTTGTTCAAGGCGTTGGACAGCAAAATTGGTATCCTAGTAGAGAGGCAAACCTATTTTGGGGACAATACAACCGTCCTTATGGGGATATTCCTAAAAGCCAATTGGGAAATATCTGGACGGAGCAAAACCCCGATGCGTACTTCCCTCGTTATGTGTCGCGGATAGCCAGTAATGCCAACGGAACCCTCAGCGCTGCGCAGACCCGCTACTTGCAAAATGTGGCGTATATGCGCCTGAAAAACATCCAAATTGGGTACAATTTGCCCCGTGCCATCGTCTCAAAAATTGGTTCTTCGGCAGGACGGGTTTTCTTATCTGCGGAAAATATTTGGTCATTATCACCTCTTTACAAACATACCCGTGATTTTGACGTAGAAAGCGCCGTAGCTTCCGACCAAGTATTTAGCCCTGGCGGCAACTCTGGCGATGCCTACAATTACCCAATCATGAAAAGTGTAACCGTTGGTTTGTCTATCACTTTCTAACCACCAAAAAAGTACGACTATGAAGCTTAAATACATCCTTATATTACTTGTCGCAACCTTATGCGTAGGTTGTGATTTGGAGGAACTTCCAGAAGCAACTACTTCAAAGGGGCCTATATTTGGTAGCGAAAGTGGCTTGGTGCTTTATACCAACTCGTTTTATACGCTGTTCAATGGTAAAAACCTCCACCGAGCCGATGCCATGTCTGACTACTTGGCGCGGCGAGAGTCGCCATCGTTTATTACTGAAGGCAACTACAGCGCCCAAGTGAGTACGGGCTGGAGTTGGTCAGAGTTGAGAAACATCAACTATTTTATTCAAAACTGCAACGACCCCAAAGTGCCGCTTGCTGTTCGTAAAAATTACCTTGGCATTGCGCGCTTTTTTCGGGCTTGGTTTTATTTCGATAAAGTCAAACGGTTTGGTGATGTGCCTTGGTATGGTAAAGCGCTTGACGTATCGGATACTGAATTGTTGTTCAAAGGTCGTGATCCTAGAACGGTTGTGATGGACTCCGTTATTGCTGATTTGGATTATGCTTGCCAAAACATCACGTCTTCTAGCGAACCAACGCGCAGCTTGGTAACAAAATACGTGGCCTACGCATTTAAGGCGCGCGTGTGCCTTTTTGAAGGAACTTTCCGAAAATACCACACCAACTTAGGGCTGCAAAGTACAGCCGCTGGGTTTCTAACCCAAGCGGCTGAGGCAGCTAAAAAAGTAATGGATGAAGGTGGTTATAAGCTTTTTGACGGTTCAGGAACAGACAAATCGTACCGTCAAGTGTTTATCAGCCCTGCACCTGTTAGCACGGAAGTGATGCTGTCGGCGGTGTGTGATTTGGCCTTAAATAACCTAAACGATGCCAACTGGTACTGGACTAGTGGTACGTACGGTGACAAGGCAAGCTTTATTCGGACGTTTATCAATACGTATTTGAACATCGACGGAACGCCTTTTACCAATAATGCAGCCTACAAAACCATGTTGTTTAAGGACGAGGTAAAAGGACGTGACAGACGTCTCCAGCAAACCATTCGGGTAGGTGATTACAAGCGGACGAGTGGGGGTGTATTGGTACCGTCGCCACCGTTGTTTTCCTATACCTTCACAGGCTATATGCCTATCAAGTGGACGTTGGACGACATGTATTACGATACCCGCGACTTGAACATAAACTCCGTTTCTATTTTCCGATTTGCCGAAGTATTACTCAACTACGCCGAGGCAAAAGCTGAATTGGGAACGCTCACCGACGCTGATTGGGCGGCTTCGATTGGTGCCTTGCGCAAGCGTGCGGGAATTACGGGTGGACTTACGACCAAACCAACGGTTGTTGATAGCTACTTGCAATCCAACTATTTTCCAGCCATCACCGACCCAGTGGTTTTGGAAGTACGTCGAGAACGCGGCATTGAGCTTTGCTTGGAAGGTTTCCGTTTTGACGATATTTTAAGATGGAAACGTGGAGAGTTGATGCAAATGGAGTGGAACGGTATGTATGTTCCGTCGCTCAATACCCCGATGGACTTGAATGAAGACGGGATTTTGGACGTAGCTTTCTATAAGACCTTGCCAGCATCTCGTCCAGCGGGAGTAACATACGTGGAAGTGTCGCCTACAATTGCGGGTAAGCCTAATTCACAACTTATTTCGGGAGATACTTCAGGTGAATTGACGTGGTTGAACAACATTCCACGTAAATGGACAGACCGAAACTATTATTATCCGATTCCAACGGCCGATATTATTACCAATCCAAAGCTTACCCAAAATGCGGGCTGGTAGAGGGTAAGAAGTGATTTTGTATTTGATGAATAGCTCGGCTGTGGGTCGAGCTATTCATTTTTTATACTTTGATTTTTTGAAGAAATCATCATTTTCGGCACTCACAGTCCCTGCAAGCTTCCAACGTCTCAAAGGGAACCACGCCACCGCACCCGCCCCACGTAAATTCTTTACACTTCTTTTCTTTTTTGTCGTAATAAAATCGCTTAAACGCCGCAAAACATACACCACTCTCAGGTTCCAAAGAACAATTGGGAGGGACAGGGCATGAGCCTTCACAACTCAATAAGCATACAATGAGGAGGGTTAGCCAAGCAGAATAGAAGGGGCGTTTTTTCATCATTTTACTGTTTGTTGTTAAGACTCACAACTGTCGATAAAAGTTGGAATTTTAGCGCTAGATAAATGGTAGTAACAGTAATAAAACCCATTTTGCTGCTTTATAAAATACCAGAAAGCTTGCAGGAATTTGTTTAATTGCGGGCTGTAACGTAAAACATTTTGTCTTTTACTCGTTCAAACCAATGAAAACCATCAAAGGACCTGCCATATTTTTGGCGCAATTTATGGGCGACGAAGCCCCGTTCAACTCGTTGGATACCATCGCAAAGTACATGGCCGATTTGGGCTATAAAGGAATTCAAATTCCGACTTGGGATTCGCGTTGTATCGACCTCAAAACTGCTGCTGAGTCAAAAACGTACTGCGACGAGTACAAAGGAAAATTGGCCGACATCGGCGTGGAAATCACCGAGTTGTCTTCGCACTTACAAGGCCAATTGGTAGCGGTTCATCCTGCTTATGATCCTATGTTCGACGGGTTTGCGTCGCCAGAAGTGCGTAACAACCCTGCGGCTCGTACGGAGTGGGCTATTCAGCAATTAAAATGGGCGGCAAAAGCATCTCAAAACCTCGGATTGACCTCGCACGTGACGTTTTCGGGGGCATTGTTGTGGCCTTTCTTATATCCGTGGCCGCAGCGTCCAGCAGGTTTGGTGGAAACAGGCTTTAAAGAATTAGGAAAACGTTGGAAGCCAATTTTGGATGCCTTCGACGAAGCAGGTGTAAACGTAGGCTACGAACTCCACCCAGGTGAAGACCTTCACGACGGGATTACGTTCGAGATGTTTTTGGAAGCCGTTGGCAACCACCCACGCGCAGGTATCAACTATGATCCAAGCCACTTTGTGTTGCAACAGCTTGATTATCTACAATTTATTGATTTTTACCACGAGCGTATTTTTGCTTATCACGTAAAAGACGCAGAGTTTAACCCAACGGGTAAACAAGGAGTTTACAGTGGTTTCCAAGGCTGGGCCGACCGCGCAGGTCGTTTCCGTTCGTTGGGCGATGGTCAAGTAGATTTCAGCGGAATTTTCTCTAAATTATCGCAATACAACTACGATGGTTGGGCGGTATTGGAGTGGGAGTGCTGCATCAAATCGCCGATTCAAGGAGCTGCCGAAGGAGCACCGTTTATTGCGGACCACATCATCCAAGTGACCGAAAAAGCATTTGATGATTTTGCAGGAACGGGCGCTGATGAAGCCTTTAACCGTAAAGTATTAGGTTTGTAGGAATATACCTTCACCTTCCCGAATGTGAATACCTTCCCGAAAGTTCTAAACTTTCGGGAAGGTGCTACTAAGAAAAAAGCCGTGATAGACATCCTATCGCGGCTTTTTTGTTGACGTAATTTATATTAATTTCTTGGAGGCCCACCAGGACGAGCGCCATTGGGGCGGCCTGGGTGTGCTTCACCACGGTGGCATGTAGAGCACCCGATACGAGGTTTGCGGTCTTTGGTGGCGTAAGAAGGTAAAGCGGCAATGACTTCGTCGTTGATTTTGCTAGTCATAGCCACCATATCAGTAGCAATTTTGTGGTCGTTTTTCTCGTCCGAAGCCCAATCGTTCAAATTATGGCAGTGGCTACAGCTTACGCCTAGGGTTTTGCTCCAACGGTTTTCCATGATGCCTAAAACGGCTTCTGCGGGTTGGCCTTTAAAAATCTTAATGTTTTTGAACACCTGTTCTGCGGGTAGTTTTTCTTTGCCCACAATCGCCTCCTTGATGGCTTTTACGTGCTTGGCGCGGTCAGCAGCTAGGCTGTCTTCGCGAGGGTCGGCAGAAGGGGCAGTGGTGCGTGAGGGAGTTAAAGCCAATAAAGAAGCAATGGCAGTTACTCCAAAAAGGGATAAAATCCATTTTTTCATGGGAAGGAAGAGGTTTAAATGGGAACTTTGATTACGGTAGCAAACTTAGAGAAAAAGTAAAAGTTTCCAAGAATCTACGCTAAAATAAGTTAGGAAAACGTGGGGATTTGATAGATTTGGGGCTGTTTTGAACAAGTACCTAACAAATTAACCATGCTTATCATTGATGCACACCTCGACATGGCCATGAATGCCGTCGAATGGAACCGTGACTATACGTGTTCGGTTCAGGAACTTCGTGAACGTGAAATTGAAAAAAACTTAACCGATAAACGCGACCGTGGTAAAGGGACAGTTTCGCTGCCCGAACTACGAAAAGGGAAAATTGGCTTGGTAGTGGCAACGCAACTAGCCAGAGTAACCGAGCGCGGAAGTGCCTTTGACGGCTGGTATTCTCCCGCCCAAGCTTGGGCCATGACCCAAGCCCAACTCGCGTGGTACCAAGCCATGACAGATTTGGGTGAGATGGTGCAAATTATGGATTATAACGGCCTGACAAAGCACCTCGAACTGTGGCAAAATGCCTCTATCCCCGACGAGACCAAACCTGTTGGTTTTATTTTATCCTTAGAAGGGGCGGACTCGTTGGTGAACCTTTCTTACCTCGAAAAAGCATACGGCTACGGACTGCGTGCCCTTGGGCCTGCTTGGTATGGGCCAGGTCGGTATGCGTCAGGAACGGCTACGACCGACGGTTTGACGGCCGCTGGAAAAGATTTGTTACGCGAGATGGACGCGCTCGGAATGATTTTGGACGCCACGCACCTTACCGACAAAGGTTTTGACGAAGCTCTGGCCATTTATAAAGGCACGATTTGGGCGAGTCACCACAACTGCCGTACGTTAGTGCCTCACCAGCGTCAGCTTTCTGACGAGCAAATTTTACGTTTAGTGGAAAGAGGTGCGGTGATTGGCGGGGCGTTGGATGCTTGGATGATGGCTCCAGGATTTTTGCAACGTCAATCAGACCCCAAAGAGTTTGGCGTAACGATGGATAAACTCGTAGATCACTGGGATCATATTTGCCAATTGACGGGCAATAGCCTCCACGTTGCATTTGGCACAGATTTGGACGGAATGTTTGGTCGCGAGCAGTCGCCTTACGACTTAGAAACCATCTCCGACCTGCAAAAGTACCAAGACTTACTTCGTAAACGTGGGTACTCTACCACTGATATTGAGAATATATTCCATAAGAATTGGTTAAGATTACTTACAAATACTTGGAAATAGTCCAAATGGGTTTTGTACTATTGTTAGATTAAATATTGGTATATCGTTGATATGTCCAATTTTTAAGTGTATAAATGACATATTAAAAAAATTTAACAAATGTTGTCATTTTAATAACAATAATTTAAAAATTGCGTATAACTTGCATTTGGTAATCTAAACTAATCCAAATCTATTTATGCGTAAAATTTTATTTGCCAACTTAGTTGTAATACTTATTGCGACTGGGAACTTGATGGCGCAAGACAAGGCACTGTCGGGAGCTGTCAAGGTTAAAAACGGGCAAGAGCTGCCCTGTGTGAACATTCTACTCAAAGGCACCAACCGCGGAACGAACTCCGCTGGGGATGGTGCCTTTAAACGTTTGGTTCCTGCTTCAGGGACTTTTGTGTTTTCTTCAGTGGGCTACGAAACAAAAGAAGTAGCGTTCAATTCTTCTCTCTAATCAAAACTACTATGCAAAAAAATAAACTTGTATGGTTCATAGCCATTTTACTTTTCATGGTAAATGGCCTTCGAGCACAAACGCGTGTCATAACAGGGAAGGTGACTTCCTCGGCAAATGAAGCCCAACCTGGCGCTTCGGTGATTGTTAAGGGCACAAACAAAGGAACCGTCACGGATGCTAATGGTGTCTATAGTTTAAGCGTGCCAAATGGTGATGTGACGTTGGCAGTATCGATTATCGGCTTCAATGCCCTAGAAAAGCTAGTGGGAGCGAATATTTCGACGATGGACTTTTCGCTTACTGAAAATGCAAGTACCTTAAACGAAGTCGTCGTTACGGCACTTGGTATTTCTCGTGAAAAGAAAACGCTAGTGTATGCCACCCAAACGGTTAAACCCACTGAATTGGTAGAAGCAAGAGATCCAAACAACGTGATCAATTCACTATCAGGTAAAATTGCCAATGCCGTTATTACGCAAGGTTCGGGCGGGCCAGGTTCTGGTGCTCGAATTGTATTGAGGGGTAACCGCTCAATTCAAGGGTCAAACAATGCGTTGATCGTAGTAGATGGTGTGCCATTGAGCAATGGTACAAACGGTACTGCTGGAAGTGACTTCGGTTTTGTGCAAGGTTCTGACGGTGCTTCGAGTATCAACCCTGATGATATTGAGTCTGTTACGGTATTGAGAGGTGCCTCCGCAGCAGCGTTGTATGGAAGCCAGGCAGGTAACGGCGTTTTAGTCATTACAACCAAGAAAGGTAAGGCAGATAAAGTTGCGGTAAGTATCAATTCAGGGTTTAGTACTGAAAATGTTTGGGCATTGCCTCGGTTTCAAAATACCTATGGCCAAGGCAACGGTGGTATTTTGAGCACGACATCGGGCGAAAGCTGGGGTGCTAAAATGACGGGACAATCTATCACAAACTATTTAGGACAGCCCGGGACTTATTCTGCACAGCCTAATAATGTTCGGGATTTTTTCAGAAATGGTTCGAGCTTAAATAATGCGATTAGTGTAACGGGCGGTACAGATAAAATGCAAACGTATGTATCTTATACCAATAACCGCATTGGTGGGATTATTAACAAAAATGATTTATTCAGAAATACGATTAACCTTCGTATTACTAACCAAATCTCGAAACGGTTTTCGACGGATGCCAAAATCACGTATGTGAATCAACGCATCAATAGCCGCCCACGATCGGGTGAAGAAAATGCTCCCGTTGCAAACATTTATAATGTGGCGAGAAACATGACGACCGCCGATTTGATGCAATATGAGCAACTCAGTAATGTCGGTATCCCAGAGCCTACTACTTTTCCTTCTACGCTAAGTTCGATTTATCAAAACCCTTATTGGATGATAAATAATTACATCAATAACGAAGCGAGAGACAGGGTGATTGGATTTTTAACGGCTAAATACAAACTTACTGATTGGCTGACTCTCTCAGGTAAAGCGAACCTTGATAAAACTACTGATAACGGCGAAACTTCGATTTATCAAGGAACAATCTTGTATTCTAGGCCAGGTGGTGATTATTCAAGAAACACGATAAATGTAACCGAAAAATGGTTTGACTTGATGCTTGATGGTAATAACAAAATCACTGATAATTTAAACATCAATTATCGCGTAGGTGGAATTTTCCAAGATAGCCAATACGATGGTAATTCTCAGTCAGCAGGTGGTTTGAATGTAACCAATAAATTCAGCTTGAATTTTTCACAAAACCCATCTGTAACATCAAGCTTTACCCAAGTACAAACACAGTCGGTATTTGCACAAGCCAACTTGTCTTTGAAAGAATCGGTATTTTTGGATTTAAGTTTGCGTAACGACTGGGATTCAAGACTTCCAAGTCCTCACTCCTTCCTTTATCCTTCTGCGGGGCTTTCTACCATACTTTCTGATTTGGTTAAATTACCAGAAAGCATCTCCTTCTTGAAAGCAAGCCTAAACTATGCCGAAGTAGGTAATGGGGGTAGATTTGGTCTATTGAAATCGGTTTATAACTATGGTCAAGGTGCTGGAAATGGCTTTTTGCAAATCAATTCTACCCTTCCTTTCCCTGATTTAAAGCCTGAAATTGTTAGGAATTTAGAATTTGGACTTGAAGCTAAATTCTTACAAAATAGATTAGGGGTAACAGCTACCTACTACAAGAGTAACTCATTTAACCAATTGTTGAGTGTAAGTTTACCAGTTGCCACTGGATTCAGCAGACAATACATCAACGCTGGAAATATCCAAAACTCAGGTCTTGAATTGGTACTAACAGGCACACCTTTACCGCAAGATTCGCCTTTGAAATGGGATATTACCTTCAATGCCGCGACGAACCGCAACAAAGTGGTGGCATTGAGCGACCAAGTAAAAATATTCTATCTTGGTGGTGGATTCGGTCGCTCGGCAACGCCAGTAGTTGAAGAAGGCAAAGCTTATGGTGATTTGTTGGCTTTCAGATGGAACACAAATGCCTCTGGGCAATACATAGTTGATGCCAACGGAAAGCCTAGTTTAACGCAAGAGCAGAGCTATATCGGTAATTTCAACCCAAAAGCAACCCTCGGTCTTACCAACTCATTTGACTACAAAGGTATTTCTGTACGTTTATTGGTGGATGGCCGTGTGGGGGGCATTGTTGTTTCAGGAACTGAAATGAACCTAGCTTTTAGTGGTATTACTGAAGGAACTGAGGCATATCGCGAAGGTGGCTGGAATTTGGGTGGTGTAAATGATAAAGGAGAAGCCAACTCAAAAGCCATCAAAGCGCAGGATTTCTGGCAAATCGCTTCTGGTAAAAGATACGGTGCAGGTGAGTTTTTTGCGTATGATGCGACTAATTTCCGAGTACGCGAACTTTCAATCGGATACAATCTTCCTGTAAAAAACATTAAAGCGGTGAAAGCAGCCAAATTGATGCTCGTTGCCCGTAACTTATTGTGGTTATACAGAGGTAGTTCAATATTGGACATTCCTGGTTTAGAAAAACGTAAAATGTGGTTTGACCCTGATATGAGCTTGGGTAATGGCAACTTCCAAGGTGTTGAATATGGTACAATGCCTGCAACTCGTACATTGGGAGTAAACTTACAAGTAACGTTCTAAGGTTTAATTTTTTCAATTAAAAATTTACAAAATGAAAATAGATAGCTTTTTAAAATCCTTGTCTGTTCTCAGTTTTTTTGTACTCCTATTCGGTTCTTGTACAGATAAATTTGACGAAATCAATACAGACAGAAACTCAGTTGCTACCGTAGGTTCGGCCGAATTACCCTTCCTTTTTGCCAAAGCCGAGGCTTCAGCGGTTCCTAATATTTGGAATTATCAGATTGCACAAAACCTGTTTGCTGATCAATATGCCCAATATTTTGCTTGTACGGCTACCTATTTCCCATCTGACCGTTTGAATATTCGTATGGACTGGGTAGGGGCAGCCTTTAATCCGATTTATACCGATATGGTGCCTCAGTTGCAGTCAATCAAGGCGGCGGCTCCTGCGGGTTCTGCCGAAGCAGCCATTGCAGACGTGGTTTGGGTACTTGGTTTTCATAGAGTCACTGATTACTGGGGGCCAATTCCTTATTTTAATGCTGGAAAAGCGGGTAGTTCGGTGGCGTATGATGCACAGGATAAAATCTATGATGATTTCTTCAAAAAACTGGCTGCCGCTTCTGAAGTATTGAAAAATAAGCAAAACGAAAAGCCCTACGGAACGTTTGACTTGATTTATGGTGGCGATGCTGGTAAATGGTTTAGATTTGCTAATACGTTAAGATTGCGTTTAGCATTGCGGATTTCAAAAGTGGATCCTGCAAGAGCAAAAACCGAAGCAGAAGCAGCGGTGGCAGCAGGCGTATTTCAGGCCAGCCCAGGCGATGATGCTTTGCTTCAGAAAAGTACCAAAGGTTCAGACAACAACGGCCTTTCAATCATGTCAGATTGGAACGAGTTTCGTATGAGTGCTTCGATGGAGTCGGTGATGAAAGGATACAAAGACCCGCGTATGTCGGTTTATTGGTTGCCAAACAATGCGACAAAAGCCAATCCAAATGGAACTGGTAAGTACGATGGGTTACGTAATGGTCTTACTTCTACTCAATTAACAGAAGCAATCAATTTACCAACGGCCAACGCCAAAGTAGGTGCGAGATGGTCGTCACCTGATTTTGGAGGAAATGCCAATTACTTAGAAACTCCACAAAACATCATGTCGGTAGCGGAAGCATTTTTCTTGCGTGCCGAAGGTGCCTTGTTGGGTTGGAATATGAACGGTACTGCCCAAAGTTTGTACGAAGAAGGTATTCGGCAATCAATGAGACAATGGGGAATAACCGATGCCGCCGCCATCACGGCCTATATCAATAGCCCAGATGTGCCTGTTGCCCCAGAAGATTTCTTGAAATCGCCAGCGGTGTCAAAAGCTCCAATTAAATGGGCAAGTGACATAGCCACCCAAAGAGAACAAATTGCGATTCAGAAATGGTTGGCGATCTTCCCTGATGGATCAGAGGCTTGGGCCGATTATCGTCGTGGTCGTAACTTCATTTTATATCCAGTGGCAAATTCTGAAAACCCTGATATTACGGATCCAACGAAGCAATGGATACGAAGAATACCATTCTTGTTATCAGAAAAACAAAACAACAAAGCGGCAGTTGATGCAGCAGTGCCGTTGTTAGGTTCTGGTGGCGATAAAGTTACAACACCTCTTTGGTGGGATAAGAACTAGATTTTGTACTAAGCTTTTTTGTAGATTCCACCGAATATTGTTATTTGGTGGAATCTCTTTATCACTCATACCCAAAACCATGCGAAAACTTCTATTCGCCCTTTTTACACTGTTTTTTTTGAATTCGTGTAAAGACAATAATGCCCTTTTTACTGAATTATCTGGCGATGAAACAGGTATCAATTTCAGAAATACGCTGTTTGAAGATGGCCCTTTAAATGTTGCCAACTATATCTATTTCTACAATGGCGGAGGAGTCGCCGTTGGTGATATTAATAACGACGGGCTCCAAGACATACTTTTTACGGGAAATATGGTCAGAAATAGGCTTTTTTTGAACAAAGGAAACTTTCAGTTTGAAGATATTACCAAAAAAGCAGGCGTTGACCAAATGCAGGGCTGGTGTACTGGTGCAACGATGAGTGATGTAAACAATGATGGGAAATTAGATATTTATATTTGTCGAAGTGCTGATATTAACCCAGACCGCCGTAAAAATCTTCTTTTTATTAATAATGGCGATTTAAGTTTTACCGAAAAAGCGGATGAATATGGCTTAGCCGACAATGGCTATTCGACCATGGCCTCATTTTTAGATTATGACAAAGACGGTGATTTAGATTGTTTTATCATCAATCACTCGATACAAAAATATACCGCTGGTGTCCAAGATAACCCCGAATTAAGAAAAGAACGTAATCCTGATTATGCCAGTAAATTGTATCGCAACGATTTAATTCCCCCTGTTGGGGGGACTAAGGGGGGCTTTACCAATGTCTCTGACCAAGAAGGCATTTTTTCAAATGTATTGACTTTTGGTTTGGGTGTTACAGTCTCAGATTTTAACAATGACGGCTGGCCAGATATTTCGGTTTCCAATGATTTTAACGAACCTGATTATTTCTTTGAAAACAATGGCAATGTGACAGGTTCATCCCCACGATTTACCGAAAAACTTGTTCAGAAAATGGATAACATTTCCCTCTATTCGATGGGAACTGATGCAGCTGATTATGACAACGATGGTAATGTTGATTTGCTGACCCTCGACATGATGCCCGAAGACAATAAAACCATCAAAATGCACAGTGGGCCTGAGAATTTCAATAAGTTCCAGTTTCTGTTTAGGCAAGGATTTTATTATCAATTCAGCCGAAATATGCTTCAACGCAACAATGGTGATGGTACTTTTAGCGAAGTGGGGCAGCTTGCTGGCGTGTCGAATACTGACTGGAGTTGGGCAGGTTTATTCAGCGATTTTGATAAAGATGGATTTAAAGACCTTTTCATCACCAATGGCTACGTAAAAGATTATACCGAAATGGATTTTTTGAAATATTCGGTGGATAGGGTCATCAAGTCAATGGCAAAAGACTCCGCAAATGTGGACCCGATTCCTGAATATTTACGAAAAATGCCTAAAAATGAAACCCAAAATTATGCTTTCAAAAACAAAGGCGATGGTACGTTTCAAAAAATGTCTAACGAATGGGGATTTACTACAAAAGGAGTTTCTGCGGGAGCTGCTTATGCTGATTTGGACAACGATGGCGACCTTGATTTGATTGTGAATAATACCAACGCGTTGGCGAGTATTTATAAAAACAATGCGGAAAAATTAACTAAAAACAATTATTTGTCCGTCAAATTAGATGGTGGTGCTACGAATCGTTTTGGTATTGGGGCAAAAGTAAAATTGTACACTAAAGGGCAACTTATGTACCAAGAACAGTCACCTGTGAGGGGGTTTCAATCATCAAATGACCCTGTTTTAAACTTTGGCGTAGGCGAAAATACCACGATTGATTCGCTCATAGTGATTTGGACAAATGATTCTTACCAGAAATTAACCACCGTAAAAACTAACCAAGTTTTAACATTGAAAATAACTGATGCCCAAAACAAATGGGTGTATCAGAATCAAAAGTCAAATCCGATTTTTTCACAAAGCAGTTTGACAAATGTGATTCATAAAGAAAATGGATTTAGCGATTTTACAGTGCAATCGCTTTTGCCAAATTATTACAGCCGACAAGGGCCATCCATTGAGGTAGCAGACATCAATAACGATGGTTTAGATGACTTTTTTATGGGGGGAGCAAAAGGCGAGCTTTCGCAGCTATTTACCCAAAATAAAAATAATACATTTAGCAAAATAAATACGCCCGTTTTTTCTAAAAGTGCTGGTAGTGAAGATGTAGCAAGTACTTTTTTTGATGCAGATAACGACGGTGACAAAGACCTTTATGTGGCAGCGGGAGGGTATGAATTTGAAAAAAACGACCCATTGCTGCAAGATAGATTGTACCTAAACGATGGGAAAGGGAATTACTCTATAAGTGAAAATTCCCTTCCCAAACTACTGACAAGTAAAGGCTGTGTAAAAGCGGCTGATATTGATTCTGATGGTGATTTAGACCTTTTTGTTGGCGGAAGAATTGTACCACGAAGTTATCCTGTTGCTCCCAATTCTTATATTTTAATCAATGAAGGGAAAGGGAACGGTTCGTCGCCACGATTTACCGACAATACCCAAAAAATTTGTGCATCATTGAGCCAAATCGGTATGGTAACCGATGCCGTTTGGATGGATTTGAATAACGACAAACAGCAAGACTTGATTGTAGTAGGGGAGTGGATGCCCATTAAAGTTTTTATCAATTCAAAAGGGAAATTGACCGATAAATCGGCGGAATACATCCATTTCGCAAGTACTGGATGGTGGAATAAAATCAATGCCAACGACATGGATGGCGATGGAGATTTGGATTTAATTATTGGAAATTGTGGATTAAACACCCAATTTAAAGTCAATGAGAAAGAACCAATGACTGTTCATTACAAAGATTTTATGGATAACGGTTCGATTGTGCCTGTTCTAAGTTATTACATTGACGGTGTATCGTATCCAATGGCATCTCGGGATGATTTGGCGGAACCAATGCCGTTTATCAAGAAAAAATTCACTGATTATAAATCGTATTCAACGGCTACGATAACCGATGTTTTTAGCTCAAAGGAGTTGGAAAATGCTAAAGTTTTGAAATCGGAAATCATGCAAACCCTTTATCTCGAAAATCAAGGAACTAAAGGGTTTAAAGCACATACACTACCGATGGAAGCCCAATATGCGCCTGTAACGGCTATTATAGCTGATGATTTTAACAATGATGGCAAGAAAGATTTGCTCTTGGCGGGTGGTAATACGTGGACACGCATCAAATTTGGGCGCTACCTCGCCAATCATGGTGTATTGCTTTTGGGTGATGGAAAAAACAATTTCAAATATGCTTCACAATCTCAATCAGGATTGAACTTAAAAGGCGATATTAGAAATTTACACACAATCAATTCAAGTAAAAACAAACGGATAATTGTTGGCGTAAATGATGGAGAGGCGTTGATTTTGGACAGGCAATAAAAATTTAATACTCAATCTCTTCATCTTGAAGCAGTTGGGCAAGATTCAGGGTGCAATCTTCCATTAAGGGAATGTTTTCGTCGTAATTGACGAGATACCAAGGAGCATTGGCCGTGATGACAAAGATTTTCTTGGTTTGGGTAGTAATCCAAATGACTTTTTCTACCCCAAAATCAAGCATTTTCTGCGATTTGTTCAAAACATACGCTAAGTCGCTCGTCAACCCAGTTTCTTCCAGAGCTACTTTAATGTCCACTTCAATCACTATTTTAGGGGCTACATCAAAGTATTTATCGGTCAATGTAATTTTTCCTTTTTCAAAAATGGCAATATCGTTGGCTAAGTTACTCCCTGCACTTACGTGCAAGCCTGACTCATTGGAGGCAATTAAATATTTTTTTCGATTGATACGAATCCCGATATAAAGACCAATTAAATAGACCAATACGGCCTGTAATGAACTGCTGCCCATGATTTCTTCCAATGTTTTCTTTCCTGACAATACTTCCAAATAACCGCGATAAGGCAAAGCTTGCCCGTTCAGCTCTTCATAGACCAAGTGGGCGGGTATTTTCCGAATTTTAGGGCGTCGTTTGGTGGCAATGACAACCATAGCGTGTTCTTTTTTTGACAATTTTACTCAAAAAAGCGACATAAACCAAGCCAAAATTTTATCTTGCATTATCCAATAACTTCACACAAACCCATGAGTCCGCTCTATTTTTTAGCCCCTAAACAATGGTTGTTTATCGGCCTGATGTTGGGACTGTTCCAAGCTTCAACGGCTCAAAATGCAGTTGTTCGTGAAACCACCCAAACCCTCACCACTTACCCGTTTTCGGACCCTGACCCAGTGCCTAAGCCTGGGCGTATCTATCCTTATTTTCGCTACGATGGCTATACTGACAAGCCCGTGTTGAAGGATTGGAAGTTTATTGAACTTGAAAACGACTACATCAAAGTCTATATCACGCCCGAAATCGGGGGTAAAATTTGGGGAGCGTACGAAAAGTCCACCAACTTTCCCTTCATTTATTTCAATCACGTCGTCAAATTCCGAGACGTGGCGATGCGGGGCGCGTGGACGTCGGGTGGTATTGAAATCAACTTTGGAGATATTGGCCATGCGCCTACGGTATCGGCTCCCGTCGATTATTTTACGCGAACCAACGACGACGGTAGCGTTAGCTGTTTTTTGGGGGCATGGGATTGGTCGGCACGAACGCGCTGGATGGTAGAGGTGAATTTGCCCAAAGACAAAGCCTATTTTACCACCAAGTCGCACTGGTACAATGCTACAGCTTTTGAAACGAGTTATTATCATTGGATGAATGCAGGTTTCAAAGCCGCAGGAAACCTCGAATTTGTTTTTCCTGGCACCCATTACATCGGGCATGAGGGAGAAGTCGGCCCATGGCCAAAAGATTCGCTGGGAAGAAACCTGAATTTTTACGAACAAAATAACTTCGGCACGTACAAGTCTTACCACGTTTTGGGTAAAAAAACAGACTTTTATGGTGGTTTTTGGCATGACGATAACATGGGTTTTGCCCGTTATTCACCTTATCATGAGAAACTTGGTAAAAAAATCTGGATTTGGGGGCTATCACGCGAGGGAATGATTTGGGAAAAACTCCTGACCGATACTGACGGCCAATACGTTGAGTTGCAGTCGGGGCGATTATTTAATCAAGCTGCTGAAGGCAGTATGTACAGTCCTTTTAAGCACGTGTCTTTCATGCCCTATACCCACGACAGTTGGACCGAATATTGGTTTCCAGTGAAACAAACTCGTGGGTTGACACACGCAACGCCTGAAATAGCATTGAATCTTCGGGTACAAAATGGATGGTTGAAATGGGATGCCTGCGCCATTAGCCCGCTCAACGATACCCTAAGGATGTCGGTGCCTTATCCCCTTGATAAACCCGTAACAAAGCGACTTCAATTAAAACCACTGGAGACCATCAGGGACTCAGTACGCTGGTCGGGAGAGGTGGAACGTCTCAAAATACAACTAGGAGAAACAGTGATTGCCAACGGGCAACCAACCGCTACTCGAAGACCTTTGGCAGCCCCAAAAGAGTTTGATTGGGAGTCGGAATATGGGCTTTATACCCGCGCCAAAGACTTGGCTAATCAGCGAAAGTACGAGGAAGCGGCAACGTATTTAAAAAAAGTAATTGAAAAAAATAAAAACCACGTAGATGCCTTGGCCGATTTAGCCGAACTCTATTTGAATTTAAAAATAGGGTGGCAAGGGAATGCTTCACCATTAATTAAACAAGCGTTAGCAATCAATGCTTATCATCCCAAAGCTAACTATCTTCAAGGCATGATGGAGTGGAACATGGTGGGTTCGTTGGACTATTTTGGCGTAGCTTCGTTACATTCTGCCTACCGTTCGCCTGCTTTGACTCAGCTTGCGATAAGGGCGATTCGTAACCAAGAATGGGCAAAGGCCGATGAATTTTTGCAACAAGCTTTAGAGGCAAATTCAACCAATTTTGATGCACTGCAATTGGAAATTGTTGTTGCCCGAAAACGGAAAAGAAACGAACATGCTTTAAAATTAATCAAAGAATTACTTCACAAAGACCCCTTAAATCATTTTGCCCGTTTTGAGAATACGTTGATAACAAGCGGAGAAGATGATAAAAAAGTATTTAGTGGCCCAATTAAAAGTGAATTGCCGCACGAAACGTACCTTGAAATAGCTCTTTGGTACAATAAGCTGCGGTTGTTTGAGGAAGGATTGCAAGTGCTTGAATATGCTCCCAAAGAAGTGATGGTACTTTTGTGGAAGTCAGAGTTGATGTCACAACTTTATAAAGATGGCAAGCAATATCGAATGGAGGCGTTAAAGATGTCGCCTGAAAGAGTTTTTCCTTTTAGATGGGAAGATAATGGTTTGTTCCTCAATGCGTCTTTAAGTTCTGATGAAGAAGCTTCAAAAGTGGGTTCTTATTACTTCTTTTTGTCAGCCTTAGCCTCAAAACAAGTAGATGCTAAGAATATTCTACGGGTTGGGATACCCGAAATAAATTACGCACCTTATTACCTCACAAAAGCAGAATTATTGAAAGACCAAAAGGATTCTGTTTTGAAAGCCCTCGAAAAAGCCTACGAGATTGATCCCAAAAGTTGGCGCGTAGTGAAGCGTCTGACTGAGTTTTATGCGGCCAATGGGGAGTTGAACAAAGCCATTCGCCTCAACGAGGAAAAGTTGAACAAGTACTTAAAAACCAAAAAAATAGAGACTTCGGGCTTGCCCGAACACGAAATTTATATTTTGGGGCAACAGCGGGCGGAGTTGTTGAATCAGGCAGGGCGCTACAAAGAAGCCCTTGAAGTGCTAAATTCGCTGACTATTTTGCCAAACGAAGGCGCCTCAGGAGCTCATAAGTTGTACCGCGAACTTAACATACGGTACGCCGCGACGCTCAACCAGCAAAAGAAATACCGTGAAGCGTTTGCGGTTTTAGAACAGGCCGAAAAATGGCCCGAAAACCTTGGTTCAGGCGAGCCTTACAACCCTGATAATCGCTTGACGTGGTACCTAAAAAAGTGGATGACACAAAAGTTGACCAAACAGGAGCCACAACCCGCAGACATTGCTAAATTAACCAAAAATTTGTCAGCTTACGAGTTTGAGCTGTTAAAGCTATTTCAATAAGATAGGAAATAATGAACAAACGACTTGTCATTATTACAGGAAGTAACCGTGGCCTTGGGAAAGCACTCGTTGACACGTTTCTCATGGACGGAAGTCAAGATACAGTGGTAGGGGTTTCGCGGACGTATGGGGAGCAATCTTCGCCGCGCTACGTGGATGTAGGGGCGGATTTGAGTAGTATTGAAGGCTGTGAGTCGGTGCTTTTGGCACTTGGTCAACTGATTGGCCAAGGGGCGTTTGAGCAGGTGATTCTTTTCAATAATGCAGGCCGTTTGGGGGAAGTTATTCCCTCGTTTCAAGCCTCTCCGTATGACATTGCCCAAACCATTTTTGTGAACCAAACGGCGCCAATGATTTTACAAAACGGCTTGTTGTCCATTGGCTCTTTACAAAACATCGCGGTCGAAATCATCAATCTTTTATCAGGTGCGGCTGTCAAGGCGTACGATGGCTGGGGGGCATATTGTTCGTCGAAGGCGGGGCTGCTGATGGCCACCCAAGTCCTCGGCACAGAAATAAACCTTCATCAGCTGCCTGCCAAAGTTTGGGGGTTTGCTCCTGGCGTGGTGGACACCGAAATGCAGACAACTCTTCGCACCTTGGACAGTTCCCAGTTTTCTCAAGTCGAACGTTTTCAACGTCTTTTTGTCGAAGGACAACTCCGCTCACCCGTCAGTGTTGCGACGTTTTTATACCAAGCCGTTGGAAATCCTCAATTTGAAAACGGTGGTTTTTATGACATTCGAAGCTTCTAAAAAGCTGCTGATTGGTGCGTGCCAATTTTGCTACTAACCACCTTCAAAATCGGGATTGTCGCTGACGGGTGAGGTGCGCTCAGTGGCGCTTGTAGGACGCTATTTGGTGTTCGGGTCGTTTCATCAACCCGTGCAGATATATCGTAGGTCTTAGAGGGTCAATTTTTAGGATTTTTGCGTAGAAATTTGTAGTTTTACGCCTTAATTAATACAAAAAGTACATCAATAAGTACCCTATTCGTTACCAATTCCAACATATGGCAACCGAAACGATTGAAATTTCCGAACAGATTGACAGAAGTAATTATTCAGCCGAAAACATCCAAGTTCTTGAAGGTCTCGAAGCCGTTCGCAAGCGTCCTGCGATGTACATTGGAGACATTGGTATTAAGGGGCTTCACCACCTAATTTGGGAAGTAGTTGATAACTCGATTGACGAAGCACTAGCGGGGCATTGTGACCTTATCAGCGTCACCATCAATACCGACAACTCAGTTACGGTAAAAGATAATGGTCGGGGGATTCCGACAGGCATTCACCCTAAAGAAAAAAAATCTGCGTTGGAAGTGGTAATGACCGTTTTGCACGCAGGGGGTAAATTCGACAAAGACACATACAAAGTATCAGGTGGTTTGCACGGGGTAGGGGTATCCTGCGTAAATGCCCTTTCAAAATACCTTCGCGTAGAAGTACACCGTGAAGGAAAAATATTTGAACAAGAATATAGCATTGGTAAGCCTAAATACGCCGTTCGCGAAATCGGTGAAGCAACCGATACAGGAACCTTTGTACACTTCCTGCCCGATGACAGCATTTTTACAGTGTCAGAATACAAGTACGAAACGGTCGCCAACCGTATTCGTGAGCTGTCGTTTTTGAACAAAGGCATCCGCTTGACGTTGACCGATTTGCGTGACTTAGATGAAAATGGACAGCCACGCACCGAAGAGTTTCACTCTCAAGGAGGCTTGACGGAGTTTGTGACCTACCTCGATAGTACCCGCGACCAGCTTATCCAAACCCCTATTTACATGGAAAATGACAAAGGGGCGGTGCCTGTGGAAGTGGCAATGATTTACAATACTTCGTACTCAGAGAACGTGGTATCGTATGTCAACAACATCAATACGATTGAGGGCGGAACGCACGTTTCGGGCTTCCGTATGGCGTTGACGCGTACATTGAAAAACTACGCAGAAAAAACGGGGATTTTGGCCAAAGAAAAAATCGAAATCAGTGGCGACGATTTCCGTGAAGGTCTCACGGCTGTGATTTCGGTAAAAGTACAAGAGCCGCAGTTTGAAGGTCAAACAAAAACCAAATTAGGTAATTCCGACGTGGCTGGGGCTGTAAGTCAAGTAGTGAGCGAAATGCTTGAAAACTTCTTGCAAGAAAACCCTAAAGAAGCTCGTACGATTGTTGATAAAGTGATTTTGGCAGCAAAAGCCCGTATCGCAGCCCGCAAAGCCCGCGAAATGGTACAGCGTAAAACCGTGCTTGGTGGCGGTGGTTTGCCAGGAAAACTAGCTGACTGCTCTGAAACCGACCCATCGGCTTGCGAATTGTACTTGGTGGAGGGAGACTCGGCGGGAGGCTCGGCCAAACAAGGTCGTAACCGCGCATTTCAGGCTATTTTGCCCTTGAGAGGTAAAATCTTAAACGTTGAAAAAGCCCAAGAATACAAGATTTACGAAAACGAAGAAATCAAAAACATGATTACTGCCCTTGGTGTGCAGTTTGGTCGTGATGGCGATGAACGTGCGCTTAATATCGAAAAACTCCGCTACCACAAAATCATCATCATGACCGATGCCGACGTGGACGGGAGCCACATTCGGACTTTGATTTTGACGTTTTTCTTCCGCTATATGAAAGAACTCATTGACAATGGCTACATCTACATTGCCCAACCACCTTTGTATTTGGTGAAAAAAGGCAAAGAAGAGCGCTATTGTTGGACAGAAACGCAGCGTGAGCAAGCCGTGCGCGAGATTTCGGGAGGAAAAGAAGATAGTGTCTATATTCAGCGTTACAAAGGTTTGGGGGAAATGAACCCAGAACAGTTGTGGGAAACAACCATGAACCCAGAGAACCGTAGCTTAAAGCAAGTAGGTATCGAGTCGGGGGCGGAGTCAGACCACCTGTTCTCTATGTTGATGGGTGATGAAGTAGCGCCTCGTCGTGATTTCATTGAGCGCAATGCAAAATACGCCCGCGTTGATGTTTAAACCTCGCTTGAGAAATTATTACGTGGCGAAGGCTATGTTGAAATAACTCTTGTTAAGAAAACGTTAATAAAAGCCATTCGTCCTATCCGACGAATGGCTTTTTGTTGATAACTACCTATTTTTGAAGAATAAAATAAGAAACATGCCTGCATCCGATAACCTTAAAAATTTAGCATCTTTATTTACTTTTGGCCGTGATCGTCGTGAAACTAAGGAGGAGAGACAAGCTGCCGAAGACCAAGATCGTTTCTCGCGTTCGGTAGAACGAGTGAGCCAAACCATCGAACAGAGCAACTTTATCAGTCGTGACTTGAGCTGGCTACAGTTCAATTTTCGGGTTTTAGATCAAGCCAGAAGCAGTCGCCGAACATTGTTTGAACGAATGAAGTTCTTGGCCATTTCGGACTCGAACCTAGATGAATTCTTCACCATTCGAGTAGGAAGTTTGTACAATTACCTCGACTACGGCAAAGAACGGGTGGATTATTCGGGACTGCGAGAAATTCCCTTCCGTAAGGCGTTGATGTCGGCTATACATAAATTTACCGAGGCACAAGACGAGGTGTTTGAGAAAGAACTTATGCCTTTGTTTGCGGAGCATAAACTGCGCATTGGTGGTTGTGTGGATTTAAACGAAGTTGAAAAACAGGAAGTGGGCAAGTATTTCGACCGAACGATTTACCCGATGCTTACACCAATGCTCTTTGACTATACCCATACGTTTCCTGTGTTATTGGCCAAAACCCTGATTTTTGCGGTGATTACCAACTCGCACGAAAAAGGAAAAGGTGACGAAGAAAATCGCCGCATTTCGTTCGTTCAAATTCCCGTAAACCTTCGACGTTTTTATACCATTGAGCGAAAAAACGGAGAGTTTTTGTTTATTCCAATTGAAGAGATTATTCGCCACGAATTACATAAATTATACCGAAACGTAGAAATTACGGACATGCACTTGTTCCGTATTGTGCGTAATGGTGACTTCTCCATTGAAGAAAATGACGATGATGAAAGTGATTTTCTGGACGAGGTAAAACAGAAACTGAAAACGCGGCGCTTAGGGCGTGTGGTGCGAATGGAGGTCGAAAAAGGAATGACTGATTGGCTCCTAAACCTACTCAAAAAGCGCTGGGAATTTGATGATTATAACGTCTTTACGTGCAATCACTTACTCGATTTTACGTGTTTGTGGCAAATTATCAAACATCCCGAATTTGCCGAACTTACGCCGCCGCCCCCGTCGGTAGTTCCGCCGTTGGGCCTTGAACCTGGGCAAATTATAGACGACATTTTTGAGACCATCAAGGAGGGAGACGTTATGCTGCACCATCCTTACAACAACTTTGAACCAGTATTGAAGATGTTGGAAGACGCCGCAGAAGACCCGCAAGTATTGGCAATTAAGCTGACGATTTATCGCCTAGCCAAAAAATCGCGGATTACGGCTGCCTTGCTAAAAGCCGCTGAAAACGGAAAGCACGTATCGGTTTTGTTTGAAGTAAAGGCCCGTTTTGACGAAGAGAACAACATGCGCGAGGCCGAACGCCTCCAAAAAGCAGGCTGTTTTGTGATTTATGGCATTACTAGGTTTAAAACCCATACAAAACTCCTCCAGATTGTGAGAGCAGAGGAACAAGGGGTCATAAGTTACTCTCACCTAGCCAGTGGCAATTACAATGAAGAAACAGCAAAGCTTTATACAGATATTGGTTTGCTCACCTGCGACGAGGTATATAATCGTGACATTACGGAGTTTTTCAACGTAATTACGGGGCATTCGTTGCCAAACGATTATCAATACCTGCTTACCGCGCCCCGCGACATGCGTAAACAAATTGTCAAATTAATTCGGCGAGAAGCAGAAAATGCCGCTCAAGGACTTTCAAGTGGGATTTGTATCAAAATCAATTCATTAGAAGATAAATCGACCATCGAAGAATTGTACAAAGCCTCGCAAGCGGGTGTGCCTATTCGCCTCATTGTCAGAGGTATTTGTTGTTTGCGCCCAGGGCGGGCAGGTTTGAGTGAAAATATTACTGTACGGTCAATCGTGGGTGATTTCTTGGAACATACCCGCGTATTCTATTTTCATAACAATGGAAAACCTAAAGTTTATGGAGGCAGTGCCGACGTAATGGTACGTTCGTTTGACCGTCGGATTGAATCCATGTTTGAATTTGTCAACCCAAGGGTTAAGCAACAGGCAATTCATATTTTGGACTATAATTTCCGTGATAATGTCAATGCTTACGAGTTACAGGAAGATGGTAACTACATCAAATGCGAAGACGAAAAAGGGGAAGCTTTCAATATCCACGAACGTTTTTTCCATGTTACGCTAGAAGAGGTAATGGCTACGCGCTTGTTTGTAAAAGAAGATGCGGCTTTATTGGAAAAACAAAAAGAAGAGGCTACAAAGATTCCTGCTGCCACAGAAACGGGAGAAGAATAAACCATGAAGTATTTTAGAACACTTGTTCAGGCGGGAGCCATCTTCTGGGGTGCATCCATGGGCGTAGAGGCTCAAACACGGACGCCCAAATCGCTTTTTGTGATTGTGGATGGAATTGCCTCAGATGTGATTGAAAAGCTTGATTTACCCAATCTAAAAGCCATCGGACATCCAGCGGGTTATACCCGTGCGTATGTTGGGGGAAAGAAAAATACTTATTCTCAAACCCCCACCATATCGGCAGTGGGTTACAATAGTTTATTGACAGGAACGTGGGTGAATAAGCACAACGTTTGGGACAATAACATCAAAGAACCCAATTACCATTATTGGACTATTTTTCGCTTTTTTGAAGAACAATATCCTCATAAAAAAACGGCCATTTTTTCGACTTGGCTAGACAATAGAACCAAGCTTTTAGGTACTGGTTTGCCTCAGACTAACCACTTAAAAGTAGATTGTTATTTTGATGGTTTTGAATTGGATACCTTGCATTATCCCCACGATGCAGAAAAAGAATACATCCACAAAATAGACGAACGTGTAGTGGAGGAAGCCGCCCGATATATCAAAGATGAAAGCCCTGACCTAACTTGGGTGTATCTTGAATATACTGATGATATGGGGCATAAATACGGAGACAGCGAGCAGTTTACCAAGGCGGTTAAAATCATGGACAATCAAATGGGAAAGTTGTGGAAAGCAATTCAGTTCCGTGAGGCTAACTTTAAAGAGGATTGGCAGGTGTTTATTACCACTGACCATGGGCGGGATGTTGCGAGTGGACGAAACCACGGCGGGCAGTCAGAGCGAGAACGGAGTACTTGGATAGTAACCAACGCAAAGGGATTAAACGATTACTTTGGTGATAAAAAGAAACAAAATGTTCTGCCAGCAGTGGTGGATATTATGCCAACGATGGCCAAACATCTACAAATAAACATTCCCAAAGAACAGGCATTTGAGGTGGACGGCATCCCACTGACTGGGAAATTATCACTGATTGATATGTCGGTCAAAAAAGAGTCTTCGGCGATTCACGTGGGTTGGAAAGCTTTGGAAAAAAAAGAAAAAGTGAAGGTTTGGGTAACAACAACAAACCATTTTGAAGAAGGAGGGCATGATTTATATTTGTTAATGGATGAGGTTCCAATTGAAAATGAAAAAACGGTAATTGATGTTTCAAAAATGCCGTCTAAGTTGTATAAAATCGTCATAGAAGCTAAATTTAATCTTCAAAATAAGTGGGTGGTAGAATAAAAACTTCCAACCTTTTTGCTGCTAACAACGTCATGGTTTTAGAAAACACACCAATTATTTAGAGTAATTGATAATTTATAAAAACCATGAGAAAAATACTGTTAATAGGATTAGTAGCGTTGGTTGGCTTACGATGTAAATCAACTTCTGAAGCCATGATGATGCCCTCGGGCTGTGCCTCCGAAAAGCCTACTTTGGTAGGAAAATGGACAATGACGGAGTTTCGTTATTATGGAGGTTGTTGCCCTGTTATTGCAGATTCTACTTGGAAAAAAGCAACAGATAATTCGTATGCCATTGAGTTTACTAATAATGGGAAACTAAGAGTAATTGATTACATGGCCAACGGTCTGTCGTCAAGCAACGCTGCACAATTAGTGACTAATTATTCCTTTGATGGCAAAGAGATTGCCATAGATGAACAAATTTTAGGGGGAGTACCTTGGCAAAAGAGTGTAACGATTGCACAACTTACCACTCGAGAACTAATTTTCGTAGTTACGGTTGGAAAAGAAGGCGAAAAAAATGCCCGAAAGTTTGTCCGAATATGCGAATAACGTTTTTTATCCTACATTTGAAGTTGAATAATTAACACTAAAATCAACTACTTATGTCTCGTATTGCTCTCATTACGGGTGCTTCTTCTGGAATTGGTAAAGCGACCGCAGAAGCCTTTGCAGCCATTGGGATTGACCTAATTTTATGTGGCCGCCGCCAAGAACGTTTAGAAGAACTTGCTATTCAGCTTGGTCAAAAAGTGAAAACAACTTTTCTGGTTTTTGATGTTCGGTCTTACAAGGAAGTTACAGAAGCCATTCGGTCGCTACCTGAAGCATGGAAAAATATTGATATTCTCATTAATAACGCGGGAAATGCACACGGATTATCATCAATTCAGGAAGGGGATGTGGCGGATTGGGATGCAATGATAGACGGAAACGTGCAGGGATTGCTTTATGTGTCAAAAGCCGTGATTGACGGGATGGTCGAGCGGGGTAAAGGCCATATTGTCAATTTAAGTTCGGTCGCTGGAAAACAAACCTACGCCAACGGTGCGGTGTATTGTGCCTCTAAAAAAGCTGTAGAAGCTATCAGTGAAGGAATGCGCTTAGATTTGACACAGCACGGAATCAAAGTGACAAACATTGCGCCAGGGGCCGTAGAGACGGAGTTTTCGTTGGTACGTTTTAAAGGAGATGAAATGAGGGCTTCAAAGGTATATGAAGGTTTTGATCCACTTTTAGCTCAAGATATTGCAGATGCCATTGTTTATGCAGTGAATGCACCAGCACGTGTAACTATCGCAGACTTAACGATTTATGCCTCTGCGCAGTCAGCACCCACAATAATTTTTAGAAAATAATTAAAAAAAAGCTTGACCAAAGAAATTAAATCGCACATATTTGCAGCCCGAAACGACGAAAAAAGGGCATCGGGAGTTTAGCTCAGCTGGTTCAGAGCATCTGCCTTACAAGCAGAGGGTCGGGGGTTCGAATCCCTCAACTCCCACCAACAAACGGCGAGTTTGTCAATAAAATATAGTGAAGAAAGACCTTAGGGAGTTTAGCTCAGCTGGTTCAGAGCATCTGCCTTACAAGCAGAGGGTCGGGGGTTCGAATCCCTCAACTCCCACCAACAAACGACGAGTTTGTTAATAAAATATAGTGAAGAAAGACCTTAGGGAGTTTAGCTCAGCTGGTTCAGAGCATCTGCCTTACAAGCAGAGGGTCGGGGACGGTCGGCCGCTGCCGTTCGAATCCCTCAACTCCCACGAAAAATAAACGGAAGCTCATTTGCCTTACAAGCAGAGGGTCGGGGGTTCGAATCCCTCAACTCCCACCAACAAACGACGAGTTTGTTAATAAAATATAGTGAAGAAAGACCTTAGGGAGTTTAGCTCAGCTGGTTCAGAGCATCTGCCTTACAAGCAGAGGGTCGGGGGTTCGAATCCCTCAACTCCCACGAAAAATAAACGGAAGCTCATCTGTCTTACAAGCAGAGGGTCGGGGACGGTCGGCCGCTGCCGTTCGAATCCCTCAACTCCCACATTAACAAAAAGCCTCAGACATCTGAGGCTTTTTGCGTTTTATCAGGTTAAACGCATTAAAATATAGCGTGGTTATTGATTGCTCCAGAGAAGCTACATCTTATGAAAGATGTCACCCCCATGGGGCTTTGGGATGGCCTTTACCCCTTTTTTCTACTAAGATTTAGCCTCGCTGAGGCTATTTTTTTGATGCGTTTAACCTAGCGTTTTATTACTACTTACGCTTACCTGAAACGATTTCTTAATGGAGCTTGTTTTATCCTCTTTTGAGGAAAATAATTCTACGAATTCATTATAAATACTTCTTGTGCTTCGTTTTAGGTAATTTAAAGGCTTATCGCTAATGCTATGTACTATTTGCTAATTTTTACGGTTATTGGTTGGGGAAAATATTTTACCTCTTCTCCGCAAACAGAGCCTCAGAATGTCACAGTTTTTCAAAATGGCTTAGAAGGATATAAATGTTATCGAATTCCTGCGATTGTCAAAGCACCTAATGGCGACTTGTTGGCTTTTGCCGAAGCGCGCCGCAACAATTGTGGCGATTTTGGCGATGTGGAAATTGTGATGAAAAGTAGTGCTGACCAAGGAAAATCGTGGTCTGCGCTGCAAGTAGTGGCTGATAATGGTTCCGACCAAGCGGGAAACCAAGCGCCCGTTTTTGACCTCACTGATAAGCGATACCCAAAAGGCCGACTTTTTTTGTTTTACAATACAGGCACCGCGCACGAACAAGAAGTGCGCGAGGGAAAAGCCATAAGGGAGGTCTGGTTCAAAACAAGTACTGATAATGGACGTACGTGGACTGAGGCAGTCAACATCACGACGCAAGTATCAAAACCTAACCATCCAGCTACGAACCCAGCGTATGGTTTTAAGGAAGATTGGCGCTCGTATGCCAATACTCCTGGGCATGGTTTGCAAATTCAGAAAGGGAGGTACAAAGGTCGAATCTATATCGCTGCCAATCATTCGGAAGGTCCTCCGCAGCCTAAGTCGAGAGATTACACTGCGCATGGATTTTACACCGATGACCACGGGCAATCGTTTAAATTGTCTCCTAACGTAGCCTATGCGGGTAGTAATGAGGCGATTGCGGCAGAAACATCAAATGGTAGTTTGCTTTTTAATTGTCGCAATCAGTCGGGAGATGCCAAGTATCGTATTCAGGCTTTTTCCAAAAATGCGGGAGAAACGTGGTCGGAAGTGAAAGTAATGACCGATTTACCTGATCCAGTTTGTCAGGGAAGTATGATTGATTTTGAGCCTAAAAAAGGGAAAAAAGTGTTGATTTTTTCTAACTTAAACAGCCAAACAAAGCGCGAAAAATTGACTATTCGGGTGAGTAAAGACGATGGAAAAAGCTGGTCGGCTGGTAAGGAAATTTATGCAGGTACAGCGGCTTATTCCGACTTGGTGGTACAAAAAGACCAACAAATTGGGGTTTTGTACGAAAAAGATGATTATACCAAAATAGTTTATGCTGTTTTTGAATACAACTGGTTGATTAAATAAAGAGGTATGTTTTAGGCAACGACACCTGCCTTCTGACAATCTATGTGTATATTCGTACGTTTGATACGAAAAAGCCAATTGCCCTACTATGAAAACCCGATTATCCATGCTCTTCGTTATTTGGAGCTCGTTGGTGCAGTTGGGGGCGATGCAGGAGCCTCAGTGGAAAGTTTACCCAAATCCCGCCACGGAGTACGTAACGGTTGAATTCAAATTGCAATTGCCTTCGCGGGTGATTGTGAAAATTCTTGACCCTAATGGGCAGCTTATACGGTTATTGACCAATGATTTATACCCCACAGGTACGCACTTTATAAAGACGACGCTGTTTTCAATTCCAACTGGTTATTACCTTATTCATTGCGAACAAGGCGATGAGACTTGGACAAAGAAATTTGTTGTAAAATAAAACTTCGTAAACAAAAATAGCCCTTTTCTGAAGGGCTATTTTTGTTTATCCACTTAATGGAAACTATTTCTTCGGCATCGCAAATATGCTTTCGTCGATGGTTGGATTAAGCTCTAATTTGGTAATAGTCGTTACAATTGCTCCCGCTTGAGGATTTGAAATCTCTGTTGTATGGGGAAACGAAATTCCATCGACTATTTTATAATTCGACATTTTTGTATCAACCTCTACCGACTGACCACTTACCGTAACCTTGATGGATGTTTTGGCCGTAAGATACGTTTTTGTATCAATGTAGTGGGTCATAATGGTACCGTCTTTGGAGGTAAGTTTTACTTTATATGTTTCATTTCCATCTAAGGTTTCTTTGCCCATTAATTCGGCAACAGCACCCGACTCTTTGATATTGGCCATACCCGATAAGTCTAATTGTGATGCCGTAGCTTTGACTTGTTCGTCTGGAAGCGCCACGGGGTCAGAACCCTGCATAGGATTAATCGTCCAGCCTTTGTCACCGTCGATGGCAACAACGATGCTTTGACCCATCACTTCGATGTCGTTGCGCATTCCGCGTTTATGGACAATGACCGACTTGGAGGCCAAATCCATCCCCATGACCGATGTCGTGCTTTCCATTCGCATTGATTTGAGGGCATTGAGTTTGGCCGAGCCACCACGGGCATCAATGGCTTTAGAAATAATTTCATCGGCTGTTTGTCCGAAACTAGCAGCTGCACTAGCAAAAACGATGGTTAAGGAAAAAAGTAGCTTTTTCATGATTTTATTGGGAAGTTAAACAAGTGCAGAAGCGCCTTTAACGCCATGAACGTACGAAGTGATGTCTTTTTCGAGTTCGGTGCTTTCTTGCAAAACCCGAATGAAAGCACTACCGATGATGGCACCACTTGCGTGTTCACAAGCTTTGTTGAAGGTTTCGTTATCTTTGATACCAAAGCCAATTAAGCGTGGATTTTTGAGGTTCATGGCATTGACTCGCGCAAAATAAGCTTCCATGTCGTGGCTGACGCCCGACTGGGAGCCTGTCACGCTGGCCGAGGATACCATGTAAATAAATCCTTCGCTCGATTCGTCGATTTGGCGAATGCGTTTTTCGGTAGTTTGAGGCGTAATTAAGAAAATATTGAGTATGCCGTACTTGTCAAACGTAGGTTTATAATACGCTAAGTACTCATCTACGGGCATATCAGGTAAAATAAGCCCATCTACGCCAACTTCTGCACATTGCTGGCAAAAATTTTCAATGCCAAATTGGAGAACGGGGTTGATGTACCCCATCAGCAACACGGGCAGCGTTATTTCTGAACGCATTCCATGAAGTTGCTCGAATAGTTTCTTGACACTCATCCCGTTTTCAAGCGATTGCTCGTTGCTTTTTTGGATGGTTTCACCGTCAGCAACGGGGTCAGAGTAGGGCATACCAATTTCAACCAAATCTGCTCCTGCATCTTCGAGGGCTTTTAGCACACGGCGGGTGTCGTTTAATTGCGGAAAACCTGCCGTAAAATATACGTTTAGATTGTGGGTGGGGTTCTTCTGAAAAAGTTGAACAATTCGATTCATGCTGGGTTTATTTTTTTGGTAAATGTAGGATTTTCCACTACGACAACCAAAATTTGGAGTGCGCCTATTTAATGGGCAAAGCGTACTACTTGGCCAGCAACCTGTTTTTGAGAACCACCTCCAATACCCGCTCGCGGAGGTTGCGGCTGATGGGAATGAGTTGATTCTGAATAGAAAGCTCGCTAGGCTCGATGCGCTCGATTTTGTCAATAGCTACTAAATATGATTTATGAACCCGTAAAAATTGGCTGGGGTCAAGGTATTCTTCGACGGTTTTTAGGGGAAGCAGCGTCATAAATTTTCCCCGTAGGGTGTGAATAATCACGTAGTTTTGAAGGGCTTGAACAAACAGAATTTCGTCCACCAAAATTTTCTCGTACTTGCTTTCACATTTGATAAACAGATAGTTGGGTTCGCTGTTTTGAGGAGAATTTTGAAGTGCCTGATTCTTTAAAAAATACAAATCTTTGGCTTTGTTGGTGGCTTTGAAAAAACGATTGAACGTGATGGGCTTTAACAAATAATCGACCACATCAAACTGAAATCCTTCTAAGGCGTAGTTGGGGTAGGCCGTTGTCAAAATAACCATCGGAAGGTTCTGCCTGATTTTTAGAAAATCCAGACCTGTCATGTGGGGCATTTGAATATCTAAAAATAGGAGGTCAATGGCTTGGTTATCAAGTAATTTATTGAGTTCGAGTGGGTTTTCCGCTACACCTACGAGGCTCAGGTAATCGACCACCTCGACGTACTTCGTAAGCCCTTCGCTGGCCAAAGGTTCGTCGTCCACTATAACGCATCGTAATTTCATAGCTGCTTTCTCCAAGGGGAGTTTTTATAGATGGATAGTTAATTTAACTTTATAAAAATTCACTCCTCGTTCTATGTCTAAGGTATGTCGATTTGGGTATATCAAATTGAGCCTTCGTTTGACATTTTTTAACCCAATACCCGAATTTTCGTTTGTTTCTTCTACGTCATGACTGTTTTCGAGGTGCAACTGAAGTGTCTTTTCGGTGTCAACTTTCAAATCCAATTTTATAAAATTTTGTTGGGTTTTTCCCTTTGATACGTGTTTAAAGGCATTTTCGACAAAAGGCAACAAAATAAACGGCGCAATCTGATGACCTCGGGCCGACTCATGGTTCAGTTCAAACGCCAATTCAGTTTGATTTTCGTTTAAACGCAGGGTTTCTAGTTCGATAAAGTTTTCCAAAAATTGAAGGTCTTTGCTCAACAAAATCTTCTCGTCATTGCACTCATATAGTTGATAACGAAGCATTTCTGAAAATGAAGCTAATGACTCCGAGGCCAAATCTGGGTTTTTGTGAATCAGGACAAAAATGGAATTAATGGTATTGAACAAAAAATGAGGATTTATCTGCGATTTCAGGTATTTCAGTTCGGTTTCAAGATTGGCTTTTTCCAAAGTAAGGCGTTTTCGCTCGGCATTGAGCCAGTTTTTACCAAGTTTTATACTCATTGCCAACGTCATCGAACCTACAGTAGAAGGAAATGCCGCCGTAGAAAAAATGACAAACCATTGGTCGGGACGTTTGCCAAATAATTCAAAAAAAGTCAATTTTGAATAATAAGCATTCAGAAAATAACCCGCAGTAATGAAAGCCGTACACACCAAAACGGTGAGGAGTACCGCCAAAATATAGCTACGATATTTACCTACATACAAAAACTTCGGAATCAGATAGTATAGAATAAAATAAGCTCCCGCTGCTTGAAAAATAATGTATCCGATGAATTTGACAGGCAATTCTCCTTTAAAAAGATAATTAATTACGCCTTCAAAACTACCTACATTAATCATCATCCACGCCAGATGGTTAGCAATCCAAAACGGAATGTGGTGAAGTTTATATTTGAAAAACCAGTGTTGCATTGTCGCTTATTTTAGACTGAAAAATAACGGTTTATGGCGTACCAATGCCCCAAAGATTGATGTAGTGTCGAAAATAATTGACGAAATGTTTTAATCCATAATCAAATATTTGTCCAATTGACGATACAAACAGTCGGTATCACTTGGCCTTTTGGCGTTTACTTCTACTATTTTCCCTTTTTTATTGATGATTAAATAGCGCGGCATCATTTTATCAATCATTTTGTACAGTTTGTCAATCGCTCCATTTTTCCAATAAGCGTCTCATTTTCTTTGAAGAAAAAACAGAAACATGAAAACGCTATTGATTATCATTCTTTTTTCAAACGTCGCTTTTGCGCAAATCACAGGCAAAATCATTACTCCAAAAGGAGATGCTGTTCCGTTTGTCAATGTGCTGCTTTTGGCTGCTTCCGATAGCAGTTTGGTAACAGGTACCACTACTAATGAAGGAGGAAATTATCAACTTTCGTTGTCGAAAATTGGGCGTTTTTATTTGAAAATCACTGGGGTAGGGTATCAGACGCGAATTTCTGAGGCGTTTGAAGTAAATTCTTCCAATTCTACCATCACACTTCCCGATTTGACACTTTTAGAAGAAGAAAATACCCTTAACGAAGTACAGGTTTCGGCCAAGAAAGAACTCGTTCAAACCACGCCGCTGGGCAAAATTATCAATGTTCAAAGTAGCCTAATGACCAAAGGAAGCAATGCTTTGCAGGTACTGGAGCGGCTACCAGGGGTGATGTCGGATCGACGAAACAATCAATTTAACCTCAATGGTCAAAGTGGAGTGACAGTACTGTTCAATGGCCGAAAAGTGCAGATGCCGATGGAGGAATTGATGTCGCTGCTTGAAAATACAGTGGCCGATAACATCGAAAAAATTGAACTTATAACTTCTCCTACTGCCCAATACGACGCCGACGGAGGGGCGGGGATTATCAATATTATCTTCAAGAACAACGAAACATTGGGTACAAAAATCAATTTGTCGGCTACCGCAGGATATGGTTATAAAGAGAAAGTCCTTACCACAATTGGCTTTTCTCATGGATTAAAAAAGCTAAATCTTAATGCTTCCTATTCTTTCAATCATGATGTTCGGAAATCTGGATACGCAGGCGATGGCACAGCAGGGGCTTCGTTTATGTTGGGCGAAAGCTACAATACTTTTTATGGAATTGCTCGCCGATACCAAAACAATCATAATCTAAATTTTGCGGTACAATATCAGCCTAACCCCAAAACTACACTTGGGGTAGATTTTGTTGGAAGTTTTGATAAATCTCATAATTTGGTAAACAATGGAGGCACTTATCAGCTAAAAAGGGGGGATTTTTTTGAAATAGCAATGCTTTCAGATGGATTGACGACCAAGCAAAACAATATTGCTTCGTTTTATCTGAAACAGACCTTTTCGCCTAAAACACAATTCAATGCCGATTTTAGTTACATTAATTATTTCAACAACAGCCCCGCAGGTATTTCGTCTGAATATTTTGACGAACAAAAGCAACCGATAAAACCCCAATTTTCAATTTTTACGTATGGAAATAGGGGCGAAAGCATTTCTAAAATACATGTGGGCGTTTTTAAAGCTGATTTGAATACCCAATTTAGCGAAAAAATTAATGCGGATTTTGGCATAAAAACAAGTTTTGCACAAAATGAAAACGACAGTAAGGTAGAAAGAAAAGTAAACGACACTTGGGAAATAGACCCACGCTCGCAAAGCCAACTCAAAAGTCAGGAACGGATTGCAGCGGTGTATTCTCAAGTTAAATACATGCTTGACGCTAAAAGTAACCTTCTTTTGGGGTTGCGTTATGAATATTGGAAAAGAGATTTTAGCAATCAAGAGGAAGTATTTGAGATTTCAAAACTCTTTCCTTCAGTGCTTTATACCTACGCCATTAATCAAAATTCCTCGATCAATTTCAATTACAGTCGCCGTATCAGTCGCCCTGCCTATACCGACTTGATTTCCAATTTGTTTTACACCGACCCCACTTTTATTTTTTCTGGAAATCCATTGCTAAAACCTACGCTTTCTGATATGCTCAAAGTTGAGTATTCAAAAAAAGGTTTGAGTATTGGTATTTCAGCTCAATACGATTTGAATCCTATTTTGAGGTATCAGATTACCTCAAACGCCACCAAAGATGTGGGCATTTCTTCGCCACAAAACCTGGATTACATGAAAAGCCTTAATCTATTTTTGAGTTACCCTTTTCAACTTACAAAATGGTGGAAATTTACCCTCAACACCCTCACGTCTCTCCGAGATTATAAGGTTTCCTACAGTCAATTTCCTGCCGAAAAGAAGTTTGTGTTTCAGAATCTCAATTTTTCACAACAAATCAACTTACCTAAAAACTTTGAAATTGAGCTTTCGGGATGGTACAATATGCCCCATTTTGAAGGGCCAAACACAATCAAAGGCTTTGGAGTAGCCAATGTAGGAATTGCTAAAAAACTTAAAAATGACAAAGGAACCTTATTGCTTACGTTACCCGATGTGTTCCGTTCGTTTAGCGTCTTTTCTCACAACGGAGGCATGACACCCATCGCTTTCGACATCAATACGGTGTCAAATTGGCGTGACGAAACGGTATTTTATCGGGTTGTTAAATTGACCTACTCACGAAGTTTCGGTAAAAATGCCCAAAGCGTAAAATATGATTCGAAAGACGAAGAAAAGGAGCGAGTGAAGTAAAATACGTGGGTTTGGATGAGTGAGTCATTGAGCGAATATTTGGTAGAGGAGGAGGTGTTGGAAACTAACGAAGGGTATTTGTCGTTTTGTCTAAGTTTACTACCAATCAAACTACCTACTTGGGGCGTTGTTGTTGGTGTTGAGTATCCGAATTGGTAAGTCAGTCGTTTATTTCTTTGATTACAGTTTGCCCAAAATATACCTGCAAATTGGGCTTACGGCCTGTTTTTTTATTGGCCCTTTCTTATATTTTTTTGTTAAGTCCGAAATTCAGCAAATTCGTAGTATGCCCAAATCGTGGGTATGGCAGCTAGTGTTTTGGCTGTTTACAGATGAACTCAACGGGAAATTGATTAGGGTAAAAAACGGAGCCTTTTGAAAAAAGTGGTACTAGCGGTTTGTTTCGTCAAAATAACTGATGATAACACTGACAAGGCATAAAATGGAATAAATAACGGCGATACGGGTTTTGCCGATGCCCCAAAAGGCAAAAGTACCGAGGGAAAAAAGGAGGATTTTGACCAAATTGAGCCAAGGAAACGAAACACGCATCGAAGATTTGGGTGCGGCAAATATCCCCCAGAGGGTAACGACGATGATAAATAGTGTTATGGCAATTACCCATTTGGTCAACGTACTCTTTCCAAAGGTATATCCCCAATAAGAGACACCAAAGAAAAGCACGAGTTCTAACCCAAAGGCAAGGAGGTAATTGATGTAGCGGATGGCTTGCATGATGAGGAGTAGTTTAATCGATTTGCTTTTCTAAAGTGTAATTTCATGGGCTAATGGTTTAAAAACGGTACCCAAAACTACTGAAAAGTTTGCCCATTTTTTCGAAAAGTTGAGGGGTTTACTCCCGTATATTGCCGGAATTGCTTGCAAAAATGGCTTTCGTCCGTAAACCCAAATTCATGGGCAATTTCGGTCAAGGTCATGGAGCTATAGAGAAGCCTAGCTTCAATCAACTTAATGCGGTGTTTGACAATAAATTGCTTGAGCGATTCTCCCGTTTGTTTTTTAAAAAAGATACTTACGTAGGTAGGCGCTAGGTGAAATTCCTCAGCAATTCGTTCCATACTGAGTTTTTCGGGCTCATAAATATGTTGTTTGATGTACCTCAGTATCGCCTCGGCAGCATTCGATTCTTCCGATTTGGCGGGAGTTTGTTGGGAGAGGTTTCGAGCTAAAATCAGCAGAATACTCCGCATTAAACTGTCTCGTATCATTTCAAAATGTGTCGATGGAGTGTTATCGTACTCACTTTCAAGTACTTTTAGAAGTTGGTGTAATTTTTGTTTTTCTTCTTTGTCATGCACAATCGTTCCACGGCTTTGAGTGGAAGTCAATAGCAACGACTGGAAAATTTGTTGCCAATATTTGTCAGTAACGCTGTGGGGTTTGCTGTAAGATTCGTTGAAACGGATAAAACAGAATTCAGTAATCGAGGCTATATCAAACGAATGAAAGTCTTCTGGGCCTAACAAAAATACATCCCCTTGCTCGTAAGCATAGGTGTTGCCATTGATGTTGTGGTCGCCAAACCCCTTCAAAATAAAAATGATTTCGTAATAGGTATGCTTGTGTACGGGGTGTTCCCATTGGGCTGCTTCAAAATGGTAAATGTTAAACGGGCTGTGTAAAACGTAGCGTTTCATCGAAAGAAGGTGCGTAATTTTTTACCAAAATAAAATGGATTTTTACAGAAAGTAGTAAATCTGTCCTCTCTAATTTTGCCGAACAATGCTTAAATTAACTTTTTCTCGCATTGACCTATAATGAAATAGTACAGAATTGGCCACAAAACGCTAAGACTAAACGGAAGAATTAGAACAAAAAAACGACAGAAGATGAAATTATTAAAAAGACGTTCGATGTTGAAAAAAGCGGTGGCGGCCTCTACGGCTTCAGTCGTGGGACTGTCGGCCGAAGCGGCCAAAGACAAGAAAGTGTTTGTTCACCACGTGTATTTTTGGTTGAAAAACCCCGCAAGCGAAGCCGACCGCGCCAAGTTGATTGAAGGATTGACGGCCTTGGCAAAAGTACCAACCATCAGAATGCACAACATCGGCTTACCCGCTACGACCAATCGTAGTGTGATTGAGCGCAGCTATGCCGTGTCTTGGTTGTGCTTTTTTGACAATTTGGAAGAAGAAGAAGTTTACCAGAAACACCCCATTCACCTCAAGTTTGTAGAAGATTACTCGCACCTTTGGGAAAAGGTCATTGTATATGATTCGGTGCAGGTGTAGTGCAAGTAGGAAAGATTTTCAAAGGGAACAGGACTTTTTGCCATGTTCCCTTTGTGGTTTTATAGCACCTAAAATACCGTTTGACGAATTTTTACTTCGCTTTGGTGATAAACCTGCGAATACGGTTGTACACTCGCCGTTACCCAGGCGTTTCCGCCGATGATGGAATCATTGCCTATCACGGTTTTTCCGCCTAAAATGGTGGCATTGGCATAAATGACCACGTTATCTTCAATGGTTGGGTGTCGCTTGGTTTCTGCCAATGATTTTGATACACTCAAAGCGCCCAGCGTTACCCCCTGATAAACTTTTACGTTGTTTCCAATTTCGGTTGTTTCGCCAATGACTACTCCCGTTCCGTGGTCTATAAAAAAAGATTTTCCAATTGATGCTTTGGGGTGGATGTCAATGCCCGTCAAACCATGGGCGTATTCGGTCAACATCCGTGGTAGAAGTGGGACGTCCAAGTCAACCATCGCGTGCGCTAAACGATAAACTGCAATGGCATAAAAACCTGGATAAACCGCAATCACCTCCTCAATGCCGATGGAGGCGGGGTCGTTGTCAGATATAGCTTGGGCATCCAGCAGGAGATTTTCGTAAATGTCAGGAAGCTGCTCCATAAACTGCTCCGTTACCACTTCATGATTCGTACCAAGGTTGCCGTTTAGCGGTTCTAACAAACACAAAAGCCGTTGCTGAAGCTTGGCGTAGGCATCAGGTAGATTGGTCGCTGAGCGCGAACAATCTTGGGTGATTGGAAATAAGAACCGCATCATTTCTTCGACGAATTTACCCACTTCATTCCGCGACGGTAAGCGGTACTGATAACGGAGGTTTTGCTGCGCAAGACGATCAAAAAAGGTACTTGACAATGTTTGCTGGGTTGAGGTCATGGCATTGATTTGAGTTATAAAAAAAAGGCCCTTCCATAGTGGAAAGGGCGGCTTTATGGTTGGTTCGCTTTGTTTAAATTATTCCCTTTATATCGTTTAGCGAAAGATACAGCAACAACATACTAAAAGGATAGCCGTTTTCATTGGAATAATTTTTATACTTGTGATACCAAAAACCGTGCAAAAAGGTTCAATCTTTGGAAGTTTTTCAAAAGTTTAAAATAAAAAATTGATTTTTCGTGATTCGCATCGTTTCCTTATTTGGCTTCTCGTTATGGATTATTTTAGGATTGGTTGCTTTTGATGCCAATTCGCAACAAACAGAGCGCCTTCGTCGATACGCTTACGTCCGAAATGCCATGGGGTCGGAGTTTAATCTGGTTTTTTATGCTCCAAGTGATTCGCTGGCAAAAGTAGCCTCCGACAGTGCCTTTGCGAGAATTCAGTACTTAAACAATCTCCTGAGTGATTATTTAGATGGCAGCGAAGTAAACCGCCTTTCGGAAACCGCAGGAACGGGGCAACGTTTTTATGCGAGTGCTATTTTGTTTGAAATTTTAGAGCAATCAAAGCGCTTGAGTATCAATACCAATGGCGCATTTGATGTTACCGTCGGGCCAATCGTTCAGCTTTGGCGAAGGGCGATTCGGCGCAACTATTTTCCCGATAAGTCCCAACTCAAAGAAGCCCGCGATGCCGTTGGCTATCGTTTTGTTCAGCTTCGAAGCGAAGACCGCTCTGTCGTTTTAAAACGTAAAAAAATGCGGATAGATTTTGGAGCAATTGGAAAAGGATACGCGGCCGATGACGTCTTGAAGGTGCTTAAATCGTTTGGAATCGACCGCGCCTTTTTGGACGCGGGCGGAGATTTGGCCATTGGTGATGCCCCACCAGAGAAGGAGGGTTGGCGGATTGAGGTGAGTTCTGGAGGAGGAGATACTACCGCCACGCATATACTGACCTTGAAAAATTGTGGGGTAGCCACTTCAGGGAGTACTTATCGGCATTTCGATTACAAAGGTGTTCGCTATTCGCACATTGTAAGCCCTTATACGGGGGTAGGTTTAACCACGCATACACGCACAACCGTAATCGCTCCAACTGGCACTGATGCCGACGCCTTGGCTACTGCTTTTAGTGTACTGGGTATAGAAAAAGGTAAAAAAGTAGCCAAGCGTTTGAAGGGAATTGAAGTGTGGCTTTTGGAGCATAATGCCAGCAAAAAAGCACACTACAAATATTGAGTTTGTCGGTATTCTTTGGGGGTTTTTCCTGTTTCTGCCTTGAAAAATCGGCTAAAGTCGCTAGGGTCGAGTTTCCCAATTTTAAAGGCAATATCGGCAATAGAAAGGTTACTTTGTTTTAGTAAAACTTTGGCTTCCAACACGCGCATTTCATCCAGCAAATCGTGGGCACTTTTTCCCGTGACGGCTTTCACGCATTTGTGGAGGTGATTGGGTGAAACAGACAACAGCTCGGCGTATTCGGATACGGTGTGCTTTTCGTAAATGTGCTGAGAAAGTGCTGCTTTGAAACGTTCCGTCATCCGAACAGCAGCGTTGCCAATGGGTTTTTCTAGGGGACGAACAAATTGGTTTACCTCCGTAAATAAGGTGAATAGATAGGAGGCAATCAAACAAAATTGTTCTTCGCAAATCACTTGGTTAATTTCGAGGAGCCGCTCAAAGATTTGCAAGATAGCGAGTTGACGCTCTTGGCTGAGTTTAACTACTGGAGAACCCGTTAATTGAAGGAAGGAGAAGGCTTGTAAGGTTTCTGATTTCCAAGGTGATATGCTAAAAATGTCGCTGCTAAAATGACAGTAAAAACCTTCGGCGTCGTCGCTGATTTCATCCAAAGTTGTGATTTGAAAAGCGGGTAAAAAAAAGAACGAACCTGCCCTAATCTCGTATTTATTAAGCGCTTTTCGGCGGGTAATGCTACCTTTGGTTAAGAAAACAAAAAACGTAACCGAGCGTCGATGAGGAGCTTGAGGAATGATGAGGTGCTTTTTGTAATCTTCTAACCGAATGACGTGGAACTGATTAAAGAATGGTCGTTGCGTGTTTTTCCATACCAAGGTGTCAAACACATAGTCATCGAATTCTGCGGGTTTAAGGAGTGGAATTTGGGTGGTTTTCATACAAATATTAACAAACTATGAATGAGCTATTCGCTTTTTTTGCGTCATTTCAAGAACTTAACTCAACCGAAAAGAAAGCACTCGCACCACTTTGTTCGGAATTGAAACTAAAAAAAAACGAAGAGTTGCAGCCCATGGGGCATACATGTCGTAACATCTACTTTATTAAAAAGGGAGTAGCTCGCATTTACTACTACAAAGATGGAGTTGATATCACTGAATCTTTTTCTTTTGAGGGGAGTATCATCGTCAGAGTAGAAAGTTTGTTTTTAGGAATCCCTTCCCAAAAAGCAATTCAAGTACTCGAAGAGTCCGAAATTGTTGCCATTTATGCTCCAGGGTTATTTCGTTTGTATGATACCTTCCCGCTGATTGAACGCCTGTTCCGAAAAATCTTTGAAAAAGGCTACGTTGAAACCGTTCAACGCCTCGAAAGTTTGCAGTTTCATACGGCAGAGGAGCGGTATAAAGCTCTGCTGAACGAAAATGCCGATGTATTGCGCCGAATACCTCTTAAATACATTGCTTCTTATTTGGGCATTACGCAGGTAAGTCTAAGTCGAATCCGAGCTGTTTCAAGGTGATTATTTAACAAATGTAAAAGGAAGCCTAAAGTAGTACCTAGACCTTTGCAAAAGAAAACTTGTGAAAAATATGGTACAACTTGGGTTAAAAGAAAACTGGAAACAGTTTGCACTGCTGGTGATTATCAATGCGTTTGTGGGTGGGATGATAGGTCTTGAGCGGTCTATTTTGCCACAATTGGCCGAACAAGCATTTGGGATTGTGTCAAAAACAGCGATTCTATCGTTTATCATAACCTTCGGTTTTACCAAAGCTATTGTCAACTACTTTACAGGTAAACTTGCGAATTTATTGGGTCGAAAAAAGCTATTGATTATTGGCTGGCTTTTTGCCTTGCCAGTTCCTTTTCTATTGATTTATGCTCCTAATTGGTCGTGGATTGTGACTGCCAATGTGTTGTTGGGGGTCAATCAGGGATTGACGTGGAGCACGGCTGTGATGATGAAAATCGATCTTGTAGGAGACAAAAACCGTGGGCTCGCGGTGGGTATCAACGAATTTGCGGGGTACTTATCGGTGGGTGTTGTGGCTTTTTTGACGGGCTACATCGGCAGTCATTACGGAGTGAGGCCGTATCCGTTTTATTTGGGAATAGGATTCGCCATCGTAGGGCTGTTATTAAGCGTATTTTTTGTCAAAGATACCCGCCAACATGTTTCTGTTGAGAACAAAGCAAGTGTTATCCCCCTCTTGGCAAGTCCATTTTGGGATACGACTCTTCGACATAATTCACTGAGTGCAGTGACGCAAGCGGGGCTTGTTAATAACCTAAATGATGGCATGATTTGGGGGCTTTTGCCGTTATTACTTTTGTCCAAACAATTCACTTCTGCCCAAATTGGTATTTTGACGGCGATTTATCCGTCGGTTTGGGGGCTTACTCAATTGGTTACAGGTCGATTGTCTGATATTTACTCCAAAAAAGGCTTGTTATTTTGGGGAATGTTGTTGCAGGCTCTGGGGATTATTGGACTTATTTGGGCAAATACTTTTACGTATTACGCGCTGATTGGGACAGCTTTAGGGTTTGGAACAGCCTTGGTTTATCCCACTTTTTTGAGCGCTATTGCTGACTGCACGCCCCCCGTTCAGCGTGCCGAAAGTTTGGGTATTTTTCGATTTTGGCGCGACATGGGGTATGCCGTTGGGGCATTACTGACGGGGGTAATTGCTGATTACTTTGGACTAACGATGTCAATCTTTAGTATTGGCATGTTGACCGCTCTGTCGGCGTTTGTGGTATTGTTCAGAATGAAATAAACAGCATTAAATCTCCATTTCTAGCAACGCATAACTCAATGCTTTTCCGTGGGTGTCTAAAGCCAACGACGTAGTTACGCCCGTCAATAAGGCATCTTGACATACAAATAACAACGCTGAAATATTGGGCAGTTCGTACCGCACAATTTCACCCGAAACGATGTCTTTTAAATGCTCTTTTAACCTTTCTACCGTTATTTTTTGACACAAAAGTTCATAATCTTTCACATCGTATGGAATCAAGGAAAGGGTAGAGGTATTGCCTTTGTCACCTGCACGGCTGTGGGCGATTTGGTACAGCCCCCTAACCCCCAATGGGGGAACTTTCGTAGCAATAGCCTGTTCAGACGTTTTTTGACTAAGTGAAGAATAAATAAGTGAATTATAATCTATTTGTATCCTGTCTTTCACTTCCTCTTTGGGGCGGCCTGACGTTACCGTTAGGGGGTTGAATAGTGTCACTTCTGGATTCACTTTTTTTCTATCCACCAAAACCGAAACAATGCCGACGAGTTCGGTGACGTACTTTCTGGCACCACCGCCGCCTGCTGGGCCATTGGTGTAAAGGGCTTCTACTTCCTCGCCGATGATAGCTGCTTTTTGAGCGGTTTCGGCGTTGGCAGCTAGGCGTAATCGCACTTCATAAGGCTCGATTTGATGGTTAAAAGCAGTTCGATGAATGGCCGAAACACCGACGTAGTCGGTTCGCAAATCGGGAAAATCAGCTTTTAGTCTTTTTTCGAGGGTCTCGCCTGCCAACTGCGCCCTTGCGAGTGCATTTGCACCCGCGTATGAGATTTCACCTTCTCCCAGAAAACCCGCCTGATAACCCACACTTACTTTGAGCGTTGACGGTTTTTCTTGGCCAGTGCCACCCCATACTTTGACTTGGTTGGTAGCAATTTCTTCCAATTGTACCGTCGTAAAATTAGCTGACACATCGGGCGTAAGGTAGGCATAAGGGTTGACGACTTCGTACAATAATTGCTCTTTGACCGTTGCCAAATTGACAACACCACCTGTACCTGCTACTTTGCTAATGATGGCCGTGCCGTCTGCAAAAACATCGGCAAAGGGATGACCCAAGGTGTCCATGTTGGTTACTGGTTTGGTGGTTGGGTCGGCAAAATATCCGCCTGTTATTTGCCCCGCACATTCTAACAAATGCCCAACTACTGTACCTTGCCCCAGTAAATTATAATCGTCGGTAGCCCAGCTAAATTCGTGAATCATGGGGGCTAAAAACAACGAAGGGTCGGCTACTCTTCCCGTAATAATGATTTGTGCATCAGACTGTAATGCTTCTAAAATGCCTTCCACGCCCATGTACGCATTGGCAGAAATGAGAGGAGAAGTGCTGAGTGAGGAGTGATTAGAGATGAGCGTGATGGCAAAATCCTCATTATTAAATTTAAAAATCGCATCACTCATCTCTACTAACTTATCACTTAATTCGTCTCCGATAACGGCGGCTACTTTGACTGAAATGCCTTGTTTGCTGGCTATTTCGATGATTTTTTTTGCCCCATCAATGGGGTTAGCCGCTCCCATGTTTGTTATGAGGCGAATGCTATTTTTAACTAAAATGGGTAATAATCCTTCAATGCGGCGTTCTAACAGCGGGTCGTAGCCTTTGCTGGAGTCAGCGCGTTTGCGTTTTTGGGCGAGGGCAATCGTGCGTTCGGCCAAACATTCCAATACCAAATAATCTAAATTCCCCTGTTCGGCCAATACGAGGGCTGGTTCTAATCTGTCGCCCGAAAACCCTGCCCCACAGCCGATTCTGATAGCCCCCAAACCCCCAATGGGGGTAATATTATCATTTATTTGGTGATTCATTGTGTGTGAAATTTGTCATTGTCCCAATTGTTAGGATTATTTTCAATGTAATCATTGATTCGCTGGTATTCGGCGTCATTTCGGATAATATGATCATGGAATCTGGATTGCCAGCCAAACACTACGCCATCGTTATCGGTTAGTTTCAGGCGATTACAATGTTTTGTGACGGCGGATTTATAGGAACCAATGATAGATGAAACGGTGCCGACGCGATACGGTATTTATGTTGAAATTTTTCCATGATTACCAATGAATTGAACCCGTCAAAAGCGCCATAATCGTCATCACAATCGTAGTGCCCCACGCCCAGAAAAACGTGTGCCGTTGGTGTTCACCTAAATCCACCTCAGTGAGGCCCACTAGCAAAAAAGTCGAAGCCGTGAGTGGACTGATGGGAAAGCCGACGGTCATTTGACCCAGCAAGGCCGCTCGACCGATTTCGAGTGGGTCAATGCCAAATTGGGTAGCGGTTTGACTTAAAATGGGTACAACTCCAAAATAGTAAGCATCGGGTGTAAACAGAATACTAGCAGGCAGGCTCGTGAGCGCGGTCAGGGTAGGTAGCCAACTGGCGTGCTGCTGCGGAATGAGCGCCACCAATGAATTGGCCATGGCGTCAATCATTTTCGCTCCTGTAAGGATTCCCGAAAAGATGCCAGCGGCAAAAATCATACTCGAAACCAAAAAAATATTGGTACCGTGGCTTTTGATGACCTTTTGTTGGTCTGCGAGTTTGGGGTAATTGACGAGCAGCGCAATCATGCTCGCAATCACAAATAAAACGGGAGCGGGAAGCCATCCTTTAGTCAACGCAATAATGAGTGTGATGGTCAAAATGGCGTTGATAATGAGGAGATTGGGGCGGCGAAGTTGATGCTGTTCTGTGTTTAAATTGTCTTTGTGATTGTATTCAAACTCAATGATACCCAATCGTTTTCTTTCTTTTTGACCAAAAAAGTAAGCCACAAAAAGTACCCAAACAATACCCGCTACAATGGCTGGAATGTTGGGGTTGAAGATGTGAACCGCATCACTCTTTAACGTAGAAATCGCCCGCGCTGATGTCCCTGACCACGGAACCAAATGCAAGGGGCCGACACTCAGTGCTACGATGCTTGCCAAAATTTTTCGGTTGATTTTCAGCCGTTTGTAAATGGGTAAAAACGCCGACAACACAATCATAAACGTAGCTGTACCGTCGCCGTCGAGGTGGACAATCATGGTTAGAATCGCCGTTCCGATGATTACTTTGAGCGGGTCGCCTTTCACCGATTTGATGATAGCCGCAATGACGGGGTCAAAAAGCCCTGCGTCAAGCATGGTAGCAAAGTATAACACCGCAAACATCAATAAAACCCCCGTCGGTGCCACTTGTTTGATACCTGCCAAGGCAAAATCGCCGAGTTCTTTGGGACTAAAACCAGCCAAGAGTCCAAAAACAACGGGCGTAATCACCAAGGCCGTTATCACCGAGAGCTTTTTGGTCATAATTAGCACCAAAAAAACAAGAATTGTAGCAAAGCCGAGGAGGGAAAGCATTGATAATTAGGAGTTTTTAATTAAGTAAATGCGTAAAACAAGATAATACTTTATAGTGAATTGAGTCTCCCCAAACCCCACGCCTTTAGGCTGGGGCTAAAGGCGTGGGGTTTGAGCATTAGATATCCAGTCTATTAAGTAATTGTGCGTAAATTTTAGTGTATTAGTAGTTTATATCGCTTCGGCGAAGCGTAACCTTTGTAGAAGAAAAATTCGTTCATAAAGTTTGAATCTTTTTTGCTTCGGAGAAGCATAACCTGTTGCTTTGTTATGCTTCTCCGAAGCAAAAATTAAAAATAATCTCCTGCTACTACAAAGGTTGCGCCTCTACCGAGGCTGCTTTGAAGTCCTCAAAAACTTTTGATTAAATACTTCAAATCAACCTCTCTTCAACTGTTTATATTTTTCAATGTACATCTTATCCAGTGCCTCCGAGTCCTTGTATTTGACGCGGAGTGCAGCCAATTTTTTGTGCATTTCTGCCTTTATTTTGGCGTATTTAGGGTCGTTATAGACGTTCTTGAGTTCGTTTTTGTCGTTAGTACGGTCATACAATTCCCATTCATCAACATCATGATAGAAATGCACTAATTTGTATTTTTCGGTTACAATTCCGTAGTGGCGTTTTACCATGTGAATCCCTGGATATTCGTAATAATGGTAATAAGCCGCATCCCTGAAATTTTTTCCTTGTCCTTTAAAAATTGGAATCAAACTTTCTCCTTGCATGTCGTCAGGTGGTTTCACCCCCGCAGCTTCCAAAAATGTTTGAGCATAGTCCAGATTTTGAACCATTTGCGAGTTTTTTGACCCCGCTTTGATTACCCCAGGCCACTTAATCAACAAAGGTGTTTTGAACGATTCATCAAAAATAAAGCGCTTGTCAAACCAGCCATGTTCGCCCAAATAAAAACCTTGGTCGGAGGTATAAACAACAATCGTATTTTCTTCTAAGCCATTCTCTTTCAAGAAGTCTAACACTTTACCAACCCCTTCATCAACCGAAGCGATACAGCCCAAATAATCTTGCATGTAGCGCTGATACCGCCATTTCATTTTGTCGGTATCGTTCATTTTGGGATAATTCTTGATAAACTCTTCGTTCATTTTGTCGTAAGTAGCATCCCACACCTTGCGCTGTTCAGCATTCATACGGCCAACGGTGTAGTCATAATTGCGTTTATCGTAGGGATGTGATTCCTTGATGCCCAATTTATCCATATTTTCGGGCTTGATTTTGGAATCACCTGCCCAGTTCATGTGGGTTAGCAGGTTCATTTCGGCTTGCTTTGAGGCACTTCCGCGCCCTTCGTAATTGTCAAAAAGTGTAGCGGGTTCAGGGAATTTTTTATTGATAAACTCCTTAAAGTGACGCTCAGCAGGCAACCATTCACGGTGAGGGGCTTTGTGTAAATAGGCCAAGAAAAATGGTTTTTCTTTGTTTCTTTCTTTGCCCAGCCAGTTGAGTGTCAAGTCCGTAATGATGTCCGTGACATAGCCCATGATTTTCTTTCTGCCTTCTTTTTTGGTAATAAAATCAGGGTTATAATAATCCCCTTGGTCAGGTAAGATTTTAAATTCATCGAATCCTTTGGGGCTGTTCCCAAAGTGTAATTTCCCGAACATCGCCGTCTCGTAGCCATTCGCTTGAAGAAGCTGAGGAAAGGTCATATTGGTGGTGTCAAATGGAAAATTATTGTCAATTTTTCCGTTTAAATGACTGTGTTTTCCCGTCAAAATCACTGCCCTCGATGGTGCACAAATGGAGTTGGTGACGCAAGCATTGCTAAAAAGCATCCCTTCTTTAGCTATGCGGTCGATGTTGGGCGTTTGGGTGAGGCGATTACTATAGGCCGAAATCGCCTGATAGGCATGGTCGTCTGACATGATAAAGACAATGTTAGGACGACGACCCGCTTGGGTTTTCTTGGTAGCCTGCTTGAACGAAAACATACCAATAGCAATTATGGCTACGGCAGTGATAGAAATGGTGATTTTTTTCATAAATATTGGTTAATCAAAATTTCAAATAATCATTAAAAAAGGGCAGTAAATCGTTCAAAACGCGCCCGTCGGTTGTCCAGATTTTGTTGCCGTGATCGCCGATGTATTCTTCAGAAAAGTGATTAATCCCCAGATTCTCTAAACGCTGGCTCAACATTCCGATTTGAACAGGAAAACGGGGAGAATCATTTCGTCCCCAATCCAATTTGATAGCGGTCATTTTTCGTAAATTATCAGCATATTTATTGACCATATAAACAGGCATGTTAGCCTCCCATTTTTCCAAAATCGCTTGATTTACAATCATTTTATCGCCTTCATAGCTAAACGGAAAATCGCAATAAAACGGCGGATTATTTGGGTTGGGCGACCACGCACGCGCTACGGCCACCAATACTTTGGGGTAATAGGTTTTCTTTAAATCTTCTTTTGTTTTTACATTTTGAACCTCTTTAAAAGACGGGCTATTGGGGCCAAATTCTTTGACCATTGCCAACAACCCAGGACTCAACGCATAAATACTGCTAAATACCTCTGGATGCAACATGCCAATTTTGAACGCACCGTAGCCCCCCATCGAATGCCCCGCAATACCCCGACTCTCGCGAGTGGCAAGGGTACGGAAGTTTTTGTCCACGTATTCGACGAGTTCTTTGGATTCAAATTCGTCCCAATTTCCTGTTAATGAAGAGTTTGAATAGAAGCTGCCCTCGTAAAGTGTGTAATGGTCAGCTTGCACAAAAATGAAAGGCTTGATTTTGTTACGTTTGATGCCTTCGTCGAGGATGGCCTGCATTTGAGGAAAAATGTTGTCTTTTCCCATAAACCCGTGCAAATAGTAAATGACGGGATAACGCTGTGTAGAACCGTCGTAGTTGAACGGAAGATAAACGGATACTTTTCGGTTGGGGTCTTCGCCACCCGTGTTTTGCAGGGCTTTGGAGTTGAGTACAAAGCTGACAACTTTGCCTTGACAAAAAGCCCCCCTGCCCCCAAAGGGGGAAATAAAGATCAGGAGTAAAAATAAAAGTTTTTTCATCGGGTTAGTTGGAAAAAATACCCTCCCGAAAGTTTTGAACTTTCGGGAGGGTTGGGTTGGTCGGCATGATAAAAAAGAGCCTTAACTCATCAAAATGTTCTTAGCAAAAGCTACGCATTTCGCTACTTCTTTGACGGCGTCCGAACCTTCGGGAATTTGGTACTCAAGCTCTACCGAAACGGGGAATTTGTATTTGCGATCGCGAATCATCAACAAAATCTCACGAATAGGTGTGTCGCCCGTGCCCCAAACCAAGTTGCCCGCGCCGTGTTCGGGCGTAGTGCGGTCTTTTAAGTGCATGGTCGAAATACGGTCGTGTTTGTTTTCGATGAAGGCCATCAACGCTTCTTTGGTGTTTTTACCACCCGCCGCCAAGTAGTGGCCACAGTCAAAATTAATTGAGTTGTAAGGCGACTGACTCAGTGCGTTATCCCACAGTGTATCAGTGGCTTGGGTGTGATTGTGGTAGCCTACATACATCTTGTTTTTTGCCCCTAAGTCACCCAAACGTTGGGTTTGTTTTGGATCGGTCGGAAGCTCCAACGTTACCGAAGTTGCCCCGAGCACTTTGGCCACTTTCATGCCGTATTCTACCTCGCCATCGGTATTTGTTGGGCTAAAGGCGTTGGGTTTGAAAGCGTAAATAGAGATGCCCGCTTTGTCAAATTTCTTACGAACTTCTTTGAATTTATCCATCGAAACTGTGCTCCGCCATTCAGCCACTTGTTTGTTATATTCGGCCATTTGGGCTTTTTGTTCGTCGGTCAGCTGAGGGCGTTGGCCAGGGCGCGCATTACGGAAAAGCTGCGCCATGTCAATCGGCGATTTTGGTTTTCCAGCATATTCTTCCACCGAATCGCCCATCAATTCGATGGCACTGAGGTTGGAGTCAATGCAAAACTGAATCAATTTATCGACATCATGCGGCATACTACGGAATGAGTAAGTAATGGCGCCAATTTGCACACCTTTAAACTTAGAGTTGGGTTTGTCGGCCAATGCCCATGCTTTATTGACGTTTAACAGGCCTCCCATCGCAGTGAGAGATGCCATTGCCATAAAATTTCGGCGGGATACTTGTGTATTCATTGGTGATAAGGGTTTAATAGATAATGAGGGTTTGAATTACTACTAAAAGAGAAACGCATCCGTTTTTTCCTGATTTATTATTCCCCATTAATTAAATAATTTCGGAGCAAATTGGCTCAGATAGACCCGCCAGTTTCTCCAAATATGCCCACCTTCCGATTCCACATACTCGTATTTCATGCCCATACCATCTAATTTTTTACGGAAATCCACATTGGCTTGGTAAAGGAAATCGGTTTTGCCAATGGCTATCCAGTAGAGCTTGGTTCCGTTTTCTTTTTGTACTTTCAAGGTTTCATCAATGTTGCTATACACCTTGGCCGTAGCATCTTCGCGTGGCATAATGGCGGCAGAAAACAAGCCCACGTAATCAAACGTATTTGGATAAAACCGTGAAATGTGCATGGAATGAAAGCCTCCCATGGATAAGCCTGCAATGGCTCTGCTCTCTTTTTTGGCATTTACGCGGTAGTTTTGCTCTACAAATTTTACAATATCCATGAAGGCACCTTCATAAGAACCTTCCATCGTACGAGGAGCCATAAATTGCGGTTTGTAGAAGCCTGTATTTCCTTCGCCAGGGGCAGCATCTTGCGAAGCGTTTCCATTTGGCATTACCACAATCATTGGTTTAGCTTTGCCTTGGGCAATAAGATTGTCCATGATTTGTGCCGTGCGCCCGAGTGCTATCCAAGCTTCTTCATCGCCACCCGCGCCGTGTAATAAATAAAGTACTGGGTAATTGGCTTTGCTGCTTTCATAACCTGGAGGGGTGTAAATGGTGAGTCGGCGGTTGATGCCCAAGCCTGGTGAGTCGTACCAGCGTCTGATTACGCTACCGTGTGGGATGTCGTTTACTTTGTAAAGGTCAGCCTGTGGGCCTCCCACAATAAAAATATTGGTAACAGTTGCTACATCACGGTTTAAAAACGGGTTGTTGGGGTCGATGCTACGAAGGCCGTCCACCGTAAATGAATACGAATACAATTCAGGGGCGAGGGCATCGGAAGTAAAAGTCCAAACACCTTTCTCATCTTTTTTCATCAATGCAGGTTTTGGAACATCCACTAAACCAAAACGTGATTTGATTTTCATAGTAGGCAGAAAATCACCTGTTACGAAAACAGAGTCGGCTTTTGGGGCAAAAAAGCGAAATGTAACGGTTTTATCCGCATTGATTTCAGGCGACTTGAGGTCGGCAGCGTTGAAAAGAGCTTCTTGTGAAAAAGCTAAATGGCTCAATAGTAGGCCAAAAAGTAAAACGATTGATTTTTTCATGTTTTGATAATTAAGTTTAAATATCACCGCCAGTGAGTTTGAAAACCGCTGACGGTGACGGAACGAATTGAACTTTGATAGGTAAATGAAATTTATTGAGGTGCAACGACCTTCATCAACTCTTCGTCGTGGTGGTATCGAATGCTACATTTATTGTCGAAAAACATCGTCGTTCCTTTTTCTGCCGTATAAGCATCCCATTTGGGAAGACCAGCATGATTTGGGTTGCCCGTTTTGGCGAAATTAATCCACGATTGGCTCATTTTATCGGCCAAAACATAAGCGTCTTTGAAACCTCCCGTCATTTCTTCGCAGCGAGCGATGTTGTTGAATACAAACGGAATTTCCATACAGTGAACAGCCTTGTATTTTCCGTCCATCACAGGCGACTGCCACGTAAACATAAACATATACACAGGTGCTCCGCCTGCCAACGACGACTTTTGTTTGGCCTGAGACACAGCCCCTGGACGAAAAGTCACGTCAATATCCAAAACTGCCGAGGGTTTGGTGTCTTCGGGGAATGCTTTTTTTGCGGCAGCGATGTACGCATCAGCTTTGTCACCGTACGATTTTTTGACCAGTTCCAATACTTCCTCAGGAGTGCTGTTGGCGGGGGCGGCACGGAATGCGGCAAACTCATTTTTAGTTGTGCCAATCAGTAAAGGAATATTTTTAGAAAGTTCAAAAGCTTCATTTGAGAACAATTGATAGGGGAGAATCTCTCCGTCCACGCTTGGCCCCCAGCTCAAACCAAAACCAATCACAGGCTTCCCATCAGCTTTCATTTTATCGGCAATGGTTTTTAAGGCTCTTTTGCCTGCATCGCTCAAGGTTTGGAATGGTACTTTTTGAACATCATCCACTTTGTCGGCCGAAATGTTGAGTTCCTTTAACACCTCAGCACCAATGGCTTGGGTTGTTTTTTTGTCGAGCATGGCAGCACGGAAAGAACCACTTTGGTTGATAGCTTTATGGAACAATCCCTTTGCCGAAGGCATGGCCATCAGGGTGTTTACTTTAGCACCCCCGCCCGACTGTCCAAAAATAGTGACGTTGTTGGGGTCACCACCGAAGTTTGCAATGTTTGTTTTTACCCATTCCAGCGCTACTTTCATGTCTAATACGCTCAAATTGGCCGATTGTTTGTATTTATCACCGTAAGCCGACAAATCCAAATACCCCAAAATATTCAGGCGGTGGTTGATAGAAACGATGACTACGTCGCCTTTTTTAGCCAAGCTTTCGCCGTCATAAGAAGGTAATTCTTGTGATGAACCTGCCGTAAAGCCCCCTCCGTGAATCCAGAACAACACAGGGCGTTTTTTGCCGTCGTTGATGCCTGGAGACCAAACATTGATGCGCATACAATCTTCACTTGTATAGCCCCAACTATGGTTAAAAACGAACTCGGGCTCGTCCATCACCGAAGTTGTGGGGTCCATCAGCGGTGCAACGGGGCCGTAGGTCATCGAGCTTCGTACATTGCTCCAAGGCTTTGGTTTTTGAGGGGCTTCAAAACGTTTTGCTTCGGCATACGGTATTCCCTTATACGTAAAAATGCCATTGTGAATATAGCCCCTAACTTTACCAGCATCTGTATTGGTTACGGCTACGTTTTCGCCCGTTTGTACTTGAGCAAAAGCACTATTCATGGTGCAGGCGAGCGCAACAGCGCAAGATACAACCAGTTTTTTCATGTTTTAAAAATGTGTTTTGATAGGTGTTTGAATGGTTATTTTTCTAATTTTTTCAAAGTGCTTTTAATTTCCTCTTTGGAGAGCCATTTGCCATCGAGCATTACCCCTTCTACCTCACCCACAGCCCTTATATCTTTTACAAGCGCGTCTTTTGCGTAAACAACTTTTGTACCCATTGCAGCAATCTCCCCATTTTTGACCACCACCGTTTGGTTGTTGAGAGTAGTGTTTTTATACTACCAAAGCTACGCTAATTTGCTTCTAAAAAGTCAAATTCGCGTTTAAACAAGCCTTGCTGCGAATAGGTTTTGTTGTCCAACACAAGAATATTGCCCGTGGCTTTGTCATAGGCTTTCCACTCAGGAAGTCCCTTGCCATTCGGGTTGCCTGTTTTGGCAAAATTGACCCAATAAGACGACATAATGTGCTCTAAATCTTTGTCTTCTGCTTTCCAAGGGCGGTTCCAGGTATGTAACGTATGTAAGGCATACGGAACTTCGGAAGTGTGAAAAGCGCCATAATTAGGGAAATTAGGTTTGTCGGGTGGAACGTGGCTGAACTGATACAGATAGCTTGGTTTGTCGGTATAAGTTGCCAATAAGTGCGAAGGCATTGCGGCAAAGCCCAGCAAAGTTTGTTTTTGTTTGATTGACTTTACTTCATCATTGGTAGTAGCGGGAAAAATGCGTAAGTATTCAGCGGCTTTGTCACCGTATTTGGTTTGCGCTTCTTTTTGATATTCCTCCAAGGTGGTTTTGTTTTCACCTAGAAAACTGCCGTCGCCTGTTACCCAGCCTGTAAGTAATGGTACTTGGTTGTGTTTGCCGTTTTTAAAGTGGGTCAAAATATCTGTGGGCAAGACGTATCCGTCCATTGTTACCCCAAACCGCCCTGCATCTTGGGCGTTGCTCAATTTTTGAAGTTCGTCTGCTGATTTACTGCGCAATTCGGCGAGGGAACTGCACTTGGCTTTTTCCATAAACTTAACCCCCTGTTTTTCCGCATCGGTAAGGTTTTGACTTAAACGGTTCGACAACAATCCGCCACTTTGTGGGATGGCTTTGTGGAATAAGCCTTTGGCCAAAGGAGATGCAATCAGGGCATTCACACTAAATGCACCTGCCGATTGGCCTGCAATGGTGACATTGGCAGGATTCCCTCCAAAATTTATAATGTTTTGTTGAATCCATTTAAGTGCCGCGATTTGGTCTAAAAACCCATAGTTCCCCGAAGCTTGGTAGCCCGATTCTTTGGTTAGGGCGGGGTGAGCCATAAAACCCAGTACACCTACGCGGTAATTAATGCTGACAAAAACAATGCCTTTCTTAGCCATTTCTTCACCGTTATAAATGTCGCAATTGGCCGAACCACTGTTTAAGCCGCCGCCATAAATCCAAACAAAAACGGGTAGCTTTTCTGCTTTTGATGTGGCGGGTGTCCACACATTCAGGTACAAACAATCCTCACTTAAGGGCTCAGGTTTGGCAATAAACTCTTCAGACCAACAGTAAAAAGGCTGAGGTTTATTTTGAATCGGACTTGCCGAAAATTCGGTACATTTTTTTACACCTGTCCAATTTTTTACGGGTTGAGGGGCTTTCCAGCGCAAGTCACCGATAGGGGGCGAAGCAAAAGGAACGCTTTTGTATATACGTAGATTTTCTTTGGCGTAACCTTCCACTTTACCGTTGATGGTTTGAACGATAAGTTGTCCTCTAAGAATAGAGATGAGTGATAAGTGAAGCGTGATGAATAAAATGAGCTTTTTCATTTTTCGTATAGTTTTTCACTTTGGTAATGAGGACAAGCGAGGTTTTTGATTGATAAATAAAAAAATGAAGGCGAGTTTACGGTCTGACTATCGTCTGACCGTAAACTCAACCAAGTATAGATAGGTTAGTTTTTATACGATTTGTCAAGAAACAAATAGCGGGCATCGTCTTTGGCACTTTCGGTACGAGACTCAACATCCAAAATCATCACGGGCGGTGTGCTTTCTCCCGCCTTCGCGGCTTTCCAATTGGGCAGCTTATCCCCGTTTGGATTTCCTGTTTTGACAAAATTGGTAAAGTAATTCAGCATCGTATCCGATACTTTAAAATCATCGGCAGTCCAAGCATATTCTTTCACTAGGTGAAGGTTGCCCATTGCGTATTCAATTTCACAAGCGTGTGGTGCACCTACGGCTTTGGGAGGTTTAGGCGCGTTGGCGTCGGCTCTAACTGTACCACCAGCTAACCCAGATGCCAGTGATTTGTCCACCAAATCAGGGCGAAGTTTGCTGTATAAATAGCGATAAACTGGTTGTGAACTGTTGTTGCGGTGCAAATCAAACCATTTCCAAGTGCTGTAAGAAATGAATCGGTCGGCAGCTAGGGCCGTTGCGGAAAGCTCAATTTCTTTTTCTGAGCCGTGAGGATATAATTTTAAAACTTCCTCAAAATCAGTAGGATACTCTTTTTTGACGCGTGCTACGTAGTTTTCTTCTTTATAGGGTTGTCCTTGCATAAAAGCTTGTCCTGGAATTTCGGCAGAGTTCCAACCGACCAAGAGGGGCACTTGCGCTTGTTCTTTGGCCGCAAAAACCTGAGGTAATGTTTTGGTTAAGAAGTAGTTATCAATTACAATTGGAAATCCGAAGCGGCGAGATTCGTTATAAATTTCGTAAATCTCACGCGTTGACATTCCTCTCAATTCTTTGATGGATTTTATCCCAGCTTTTAGCAAAAACTCAACGCCTTGCTTTTCACCTTCTGCCAGCGGTACGGGTGCCATTGTTGGGTTGATACCTGCACCACTTTCACCAATGGCTCCTGCAATCAAATTTCTCGACAGGGGAGAGGCCATCTGGCAACTTACGCCAATTGAACCAGCCGATTCGCCCGCAATCGTTACTTTTTTCGGGTCGCCACCAAAGGCTGCTATGTTTTTTTGAACCCATTTGAGGGCGGCAGCTTGGTCAAGCATTCCATAATTACCAGAAGCTTTGTAAGGCGCTTCGGCGGTGAGCTCGGGATGGGTTAAAAACCCAAAAATATTCAAGCGGTAGTTGCAAGTGACTACCACAACGCCCTTTTTAGCCATGCTTTCGCCGTCGTAGCGTGGTTCTGAGGCATCACCAGCTACATTGCCGCCGCCATAAAAGTAAACCAGAACGGGTAAATCTTTGGTGTTACGTTTGGCAGGTGTCCATACATTAAGGTACAAACAGTCCTCGCTGACGCCATTTGAGCGGGAATTCATGTCGCCAAACACAACGGTTTGCATCGGACGAGCACTAAATTGTTTGGTTTGTTTTACTCCTTTCCAATTGTCGGCGGGCTGAGGGGCTTTCCAACGTAGTTCGCCAACGGGAGGTTTGGCAAAAGGTACGCCAAAATAGGTTTGAATACCCGTTTTTGTATCATAATTCCCTTCAATGACGCCATTTTCAACGGTTGTTTGCACCGAAAATGCGTTATTTTGAGCTTCGGTGGACATTTGGGTAGCTAAGAAAAGTCCTAACAAATAGACTAATTTCTTCATAAACTTTGATTAAATTTATTTATTGTCTCATTATGCGACAATAATAGTTGCTTTTTGAAAATTATCCTATTTATTTGAAAAAAATTTACATTTGTTGGTCAAAAATCAGTCATCAGTGAAGCAAACAGCGTATTTAAGACACATTGCCTACGATTCGGTTATCTTTGGTTTTTCGGGAGAAAAACTCAAAATATTGATTACGAAGTACCATAATACAGGGCTTTTTGCTTTGCCAGGCGGCTTTGTGAAAATGGATGAAAACCTAAACGATGCGGTGCGCCGAGGTTTGAAGGAACGGACGGGCTTGGATAATATCTATTTAGAGCAGTTTTATACGTTTGGCGATGTGGCTCGATTTCGACCAGAAGTGATGCAAACGATTCTTGAAGCCAATGGACATTCCATCCAGACGTACGAATGGATGCTGGATCGGTTTATTTCGGTGGCCTATTATGCCCTTATCAATTATAGTGAGGTGGTTCCTACGCCTGATGCACTTTCTGATTCATGTGATTGGTACAGTTTAGACGACCTTCCCGAACTGATGCTCGACCACGGCAACATAGTAAACAAAGCCCTACAAACGCTACGCGACAACTTGGAAAGACAACTCGTAGGGATGAATTTATTACCACCACTTTTTACGATGGGTGATCTCCAAAAGGTTTATGAAGCTATTTTAGGTGAAAAACTTCACCGTGGAGCATTTCAGCGTAAAATGTTGGGATTAGGGATTCTAAAGCGCCACGATAAGCAGTACTCGGGTGCGGCCCACAAAGCACCTTTTTTATACAGCTTTGAAGCATGATACAAAAAAATGTCCCAACTCATTCACAAATGCGTTGGGACATTTTTTTGTATCACTTTCAACTACTTAAAATTGTCCTTGTACAAACTGTTTGGGGGTAATGTTGTAACGTTTTTTAAAGACAATAATGAATTTAATGGCTTGCGTATATCCTAGGCGTTCAGCAACTTCTTGTACTTTAAAATATTTTAAAAGCTCACAGGCTCTTTCAAGCTTTCGGTCAAGATAATATTCGTAGAGTGATTTATTGTGAACTTGTTTAAACTTGTTTTGGAGCGTTACTTTGTGCATGTTGAGTTCTAGGGCGATCTCGTCAATTTTGGGTAAAAAACCTCCTTCTAGGTGATTCTCAACGAGTTCCTCTAAGTGTTTTACTACCTTATTGGTGGGAGCAGAAGGGCTGTTGAGGTCAATTGACGAGCAAGCCTGCCGTAGAAAGTCATGGATAAGTTTTTTGGGAGAGACAAACTCTTTCAAATCTCCCGTGGCCCAGCCTGTCAGTGCCAGCAGAGACGTAAAGCAGGCGGGGGGAAGCGGATAGGAGGTTTGGTTCATCCGTAACTCATTGGTTTGTAAGGCAAAACTTTTTTCTAAATAGTCATCTTTTGTGACGATGAAGAACCCTTTCCATTTGGTGTGCGGCCCTACCCCTTCAAACCACGTTATGGGTTGATTTGGATAGAGGGAGCAGTCAATAAACTTAATGGAGGGAGTTGGTGAGATAAACACAATAGCAAGTTTAGCCCCTGAATTAGGCAAAGGGTACTGAAACCACTGATGCGAGGGTAGAACTGGAAGGTTAAACTCATTCCATTCAAAATCAGCGTCTGAGTATAATAAATTGACGTTAAGGGTTGACTCTGCGGCAGTTGTCATGAAAGTGTATGGCTTCATTGCGTCGGCAGTTAGTAGGTTGGAATATTGGATAGTTGTGAGTTTTGACGCAATGTAAGTACCAAAGATACCTAGAGATAGCAACAAATTAAACCAATTGGCAAGTTTTATAGCGAAATAGTACAAAAAGTTTAATAAAATGGCTCTTTATGGTCAATGACAAAGTAATTGTCTTGGTATTTGTGAGGCATAAATAAGGATATATTTAAGGTATGTAATTGATTGGAAGGATAAAATTACTTGATTTTGGTATCAATAAAAATGTAAACGTTTATGTATTAGCGTTCAAAACTCTGATGGTTACTAGTGCTCCAAACGATGTATCGGTTATCTCCAATTCTCCGTTGTTGATTTTTAAAAGAGATTGCACAAGGGTGAGTCCTAGACCCGAACCTTTTTGCTTAGAATTGCCTGTATTGCCAAACCCAGGGCCAGAATCAAGAACTGAAATGGTGACAAATGGTGGTTGTGCATCTGAAGTAAGTGTTATTGAACCCCCTGTTGGCGAGAATTTTATGGCGTTCTGAAGTAGATTTCTAATGATGATTTTAAAATGATTTTCATCAATAGTACATACTAATGTTGGGTCAATTTCATTGACAATGGATAGCTCGTTTAACTCAATATTTGTTTCAAGCAATTCTAAACATTCCTCTACAATTTCTAGCAGGTTACATTGTATTGGCTTTCGTTTAAAAGATTTTTGTTGGCTGTTAGACCAATATAGAAGGTTATCAAGTGTTAGTAGAAGTGTATTGAGTCTAACCATTTTTGAATGAAGTGAACTCCTGATTTCTTCTGCAGTTAATGCTGGATTATTTACAACCTTTTTTATGTTTGTATAAGCGGCTAAAACGGGGCTGCGTAAGTCGTGACCAATGACGCCAAAAAGGGTATTTTGGGTCGAAGTTAATTCGAGTAGTGTATCTGTTTGTTTTCGGTTTTTTCTTATTTGAATACCAATGATAACGAGTGAGATTAATAAAATCACAATTGATAGAATTAGCCCAGTAAATTCTCTGAACTTTTGTATTTGAAATTGCTCTGATTCGTATTTTTTTAATTCAATTTCTTTTTGAAATTCTTTCAATTTTAAATCACTCTCTATTTGTTCTTGAAGTAAAATAAGATTAAAACCAGCGAATAAACTATTCAAACTATCTTTGATTGGAATGAGTTTTTTGTAAATTTCAATACTTTTTTTTAGCTCATTTTTATGTTCTAATAGTAATAACTGATTGATTAGAAAGTCGTACCGATGCGTGATAGATAAATTAGGTGTCTTATCAATCAGGTTTTTTGCCAATTGAGTATAGTTCTCGGCATATACAAATTGTTTTTTTTTGAGGTAAAACGTACTAAAATTATTATAGTAAGTAAGGCTGTCTGTTCTCCCAGGAAGTCGATTTAGTCTTGGTTTAAGTTGGGTAGCTATTATGGAGCTTAGTGAGGGATAGTTGAGCGACTCTCGCATCATATCGTTGATATAATAGGCATATACCATGTCGCTAAGTTCTTTTTTTGCGTGAAATTTACTCAACTCTTCAAAACAACTCTTCGCCTTTTGTAGATCTTTTTTATAAATAAAATACCCAAAATATATAATTTGATAATTAATAGATTTAGGAGTTAATGGGTTGTTTTTTAAGTGCTTATCAAAAAATGAGTAATAGCTAGAGTCTTGTTTATAGGTATAATATATATCCTTAAACAGATAAATAGTTTTATATAAACTCTTTTTGGATTTAGAAATTTCAGAAAATCGAATATTTTCGTATAATTGTTTGACCAAATCCCCTTGCTTGGCATGGCTAGTACTACTACCTAAGAAAATGTCAGAATAAATGGTTAGCTTTTTGTAATTAATTTCTTCTATAAATTCATTGTCTTTTCTTTTTCGTGCCCAATACAACGATTTATTAAACATTTCTAGGGCTCTCTTCCAATTGTATTGCGTGTGTCCTCTGTAATATTGACCGTATTGAAAGTAAATTTCAGGATTAAAAATGGTTATTTTTTTTTCTTTTGAAAATGAATTGATACGATTAAGGTATATTAAAACACTGTCATGTCGAGCATCATAGTAAAGTGTCGTGATTTTGGTTAATACATTCCGAATATAAGTAGTATCTTTTGTGTAGCTACTTGTTGACTTATTTTGTGTAGTTTGAGAAAATGAAAATAGATTAAAAATAAATAGTACAAACAAGAATAAATAAGCTCGCATTGACATGTGATTAATATGCTTATTGATAGTGATACTTAAAATATTACTTTAGGTATCACTATCCTATTGTCAAGGTTTAAAAATTAGGGTCAATATTCAAGTATTGCGCCAAACGACCTCGATAGCTAACGCCCAACGCAAATTTTTGGTTACCAATCCACAAATGACGGCTATCAAAAGAAGCAATATGGATACAATTATAAATATAAGACTTGTGAAGACGGACAAGCTTGGTATGTTCTAGCTGCTTTTCTACTTCCGAAATATTACTGTTGATAAGGCTTCGTTCGCCAGACTTCAAATAAATCATACTGTAAATCCCATCGGCCTCAATGTATAAAATTTCATCAAGTTTATACTGTTGATTTCGGTGGCCTGCTTTAAAGTAAACGGTGTTTTCGTCGATTTTTTCAACTACCTCCTGCATGGCCCTGCGGACTGCTCTGCCGATGCGCGTGACGGTAAATGGTTTTTCTACAAAATCCACCACATCGTCGAGGTCGAAACACTCGGCTGCATAACCAGGATGGGAAGTGACCACAATGGTTGGTGGCAGCGCCAGCGATTTGAGGAGCTCCATTCCGCTAAGCTCTGGCATCTCCATGTCCAAGAAAAGTAAATCGTACTCGTTTTCAAGGAGTTCGGCATAGCCTTTTGTAGAGTCATTGATAATTTTGATGGAAAGAAAAATAGGTAATTTTTCTAGGATACTTTGAAGGTGTTCTGCTTGTTCTGGGTCGTCGTCAATGATTAGTGCGGCCAAATTTTTCATAAAGTTTTCTGCTTTAAATGCTTGAAGAAGGGTAAGTTCAGGATAGGACTAACACTTTGGGACAAAGTAACAAGTTTTTTTGAATAAAAATATAGATGTTCTTCGTTCATTTTTTTTGGAAAATAGGATATACAGTATATACATATTTGGGTTATAATTTATATTTTAGACATTACATTGTATAAAGTAGCCATTTTGTTGTATGTTAGCTTGGATAAGTATATTCGTAATTTAACATAAAATCATACGATTTGGAAGGGACAATAATGTTTTTGTTGGTACATCCTACCCAGTTATTTTGAAAAACCCAGTTAAATGAGGTATTTGTAAGGACAAACCTCTTTTTTGTAACACAATTGCCAATGGTATGTTTTTAAGTGTCACAAAAAACGTGTCCTTAAAACAAAATCCTTAGGGGCTTGTCTCATAAAATCCTTATTTTGGGTCTTTATATGACAGTATATATCTATGGTACTGAGCCTATTTAAAAAATGGCATCATTATTGATAAGGGAGTTTTTTGTAGCAATTGACCTATTTTGTCATTGATGTTACATAGATATATATACATAGCTAAAAGTCGCCATTTTGTATAGTATTAGGTGCTTTAATAATCAACGTAATGAATACTTGGTAAGCTTATTGATAGGCTAATCGACTTCTTATTTGGTATATTTATATTGAATGGAATATATCGCCATTTCATTTGGTTAAGTCGCCATTTGGTTTGAAATCACAGTTACTTCTCTCATTCTTGGTGTCATTTTAGTGTGCTTTTAGATGTGCAATTTATAGTAAATACATGCACAACAACTAATGCCAAGTTCAAGATAATTACCTCTTATCCTTATTTTATCTTAGGGTCAATCACCTTAAAAACAGTATCATATATGAAAGCATTTTATTACTCCTTGCTTCGAAACCATTTTTTTGTGGGGATGCCTGATGGCAGACCTTACCGATTACGCATTGCTTACATATTAGTAAGTTTGTTATTTTTTGGACAGCAGGCTGTTCAAGCCCAGTTTGGCTCGGATTTGGGTGCACCAGCGGTTTCTACGCTGGCGTGGGATCATATTTCGTCTTCTAGCCAAGAACAAACTACATCTTGTTCGATTGGCCTAACAAAAGATGGCCGTGTGTATACGTGGGGCTCGAATCGTGCATATACAATTCATACCCAATCTGCAAAAAGCCAAGGGAACGGCTCTATTATAGGCCCTACTGTGCAGGCAACTCCATTTTACTTGCCTAGTCCAGCAGGTGAAAAAGTTGTTAAGGTAAGAGTGTTGGGGAATAACCTGAGTGGGGTTCGACTGCCTACCTTTTTTGCTTTAACCCAAAGCGGAATGCTTTATGCTTGGGGTATAAACAACGGGCTAGTGGCAACGGCATGGCCTTCCGTTGGCGGCGCCGTACCAGCGGACGCGGATACAACCAAAGCGCGCCGAAGGCCAATACAGCTTACAGTACCTGGTGAAAGTAGCTTTGTTGATTTTGCTACATCCGTAATGGGAGAGTACTGGGTGGCCATAGGGCAGTCTGGAAAAGCGTATCATATAGGAAAAGCTGGAGGGAGTGTATCGCCCACTACTACATTTAATGCTTTACCTCTGCCATCTGGTGTTAGTCCAGGGTTTAAATATACAAATGTATGGGTATCACAAAATGGTACACCGATGATTTATTTGAAAGCGAATGACGGGAATGTGTATTATACAGGACAAATGGGGTTTGGTTATAATACGGCAGTGCCGTCTGTATATCCTGGACAAACGACTACGTCTCCAGAGACTTTAGGCCAAGTATTAACTATTAGTCCTCGTTTGGTTCCATTCCCTGCTGGTGAAAGTATTGCAGAAATTGATATACAAGCAATCTCACAAAATTATGGAAGTATATTTGCTCGGTCTGTAAGTGGAAAAGCTTATTTAGCAGGAGGTTGGCGTTTTGTAAAAGGAGATTACCTTACTAGTTATACTGGGCGAACTTTTGTAGTCGCTCCGCTTAAAAATGTCCCAACAGCCGCAAATTTACAGATCATAGCACCTGCTCCTGTTGTTAATTCAGATAGTGCGTTTGTCTTGAAACAGTTTGTTGAAGTGGCGATGCCTCCGGGTGCTTCAAAGGTAATACATTTTCACGGAGGCGAAGGGCATGCCAGTACGTACTCTCTATATAGTTTAATTATTGGTGATAACAACAAAGTGTACTGGAGTGGCACTAGTGTCGTTGCTGCTACACAAGCTGAGCCGTATGTAGGTAATTTTCTCGAACTAATGAGACAAAATAAACTTTTGAGTGATTTTTGTGCTAATGTAGATTATGGAGCAGCAAATAACTTTTATACCTGGCAACATGAAGCTATTAATTATCGGGGGGCTGTATATATCTATAATACAGTTCTTCAAGGCAATCAATTTCTAATCATATCAAAGTCAGGGAGAGGGTATTTTAGTGGGGATATGTTTATGAATACAGGATCTGGTAAAATATACGCGAATAACGCTTTCAAGCAATTCACGTCTCCATATCCTATTCCGATTGCTAACGAAGTACTATATGATTGTAACACTAGCCCAGGCACGGGTGGCCCGTTGGGCGAGCCTGTATCAACGCCAGGCGTGGGAGTGATTGACTGTTCAAAAACGAAACTGTACCCCGCCCCTGTGCAAGGGACACCCTCTGAGCTTTCGTTGTTGGTAACAATAAACGTAACAACGGTCGGAGATTTCTCGCCCATTACCATCAGTGGTTCGGGCATGAGCTTAGTGAGTGGTTTTGATAAGGTAACGGCCACTACTACGGGAATACAAACGTTTCACATTCCAATCAAATACGATGGAAGTACGTTGACCAATAATTTCCAATTTACGATTGGTCAAGCGGGTAGTTGCTCGGCCGATTTGACCAACAAGCCTTCCAACGAAATTACGAGGGTATGGAGTTTGAACAACTGTTCGGCGATTACCCCAGGCGTACTCTCAAAATAAAAAATACCCTCTCTTATCAACAGGTTAGCCTTGGCTGATAAGAGAGGGGCTTTGCACCTCAGCAACAACTTGAAACCCTACTCTGAAAATTGATAACGTTAAAAAAACTCGTAACGACAAAATTTATCAATACAAATGAAAACATCTTATTACCCCTTACTCTTGAATCAAGTACGGACGAGGTTGCCAGGAGATAAGCTTCGCTGTGCGTTAGTAAGTTTATTGTTTTGTTGCTCATTTTTTGTTGGGCAAAACGTACTGGCCCAGTTTGGCTCCGATTTAGGCAAACCAGCGGTTTCTTCGCTGGCGTGGGCAGATATATCATCTCACCTCAAGAACAACGAATCGATGGCAACCATTGGCTTGACCACCGACGGGCGAGTCTATACCTGGGGCGCAAACCAATTTTTTACCATTCATGCCAAGCGGAACGGTACATCGACAGCAACCCTTGCAAATTCGTATCAGGTAACACCTTACAAGGTGTCGGTGCCAGGCAATGAACCCGTTAAAAAAGTGCGGGTGACGATTGATGAAGCAACTACCTATAACTACGCTAACACATTCTTTTGTTTGACTGCTTCTGGTAAATTATGCGCATGGGGAATTAATACGGGACTTGTTGGAACAGTTGCGGGATGGACGCTTGGGACTCCATCTAGTTATGCTGATACGACCAGGGCAAAGCGGGTGCCAATCCCATTGACGATTTTAGGCGAAAGCGAATTTGTAGATTTTGACGTGCCAAGAAACTCTTTTTATTGGGTTGCGATTGGCGCATCAGGAAAAGCTTATCACATCGGTGATGGAGGAGCCGTAAACACGACGACTTTTGGTGAAATCCCTCAACCTACGGGGGCTGCTGCGAGTTTCAAATATACCAATGTCTGGGTGGGTAACATAGATACACCCTTGCCTCACATTTATTTAAAAGGAAACGATGGAAAAATTTACTATACAGGAAGAATGGGTAGTAGCAGTGTATTTGCATCAGGTGTACCCTCGCTTTTTCCGCTTCCAACGGCTCCGACCCTCACAACGAATGAAACGAATGGTAAAGTAACTTTGATCACCCCGCGTGAAGTTCCCTTTCCTGCGGGGGAAGATATTATTGATGTTAAAGTGGCTGCACTAGATATTTATGCAACGTCTTTTGCGATTGCGGCCAGCGGGAAAGCCTACGCTGCGGGAGTTTGGCGAGTCTCTAGTCGCTACAACGACCCTGCCTATACCAAACCTGGGGTGTATCCTACCAACTATGTAATTGCCCCTTTAAAAACAGCCCCTCTGGCTGCAGATGAATTCAAACGAGTCCCATCAGGCACAGATACTGTTTGTTATCTTAATAAATTTGTAGAGATGGCTATGCCGCCAGGCGTATCAAAAATAACGGATGTCATGGTGGGGAGGCAATTTGTTACGGATTATCATACCACGACACTTGTGGTTGGCGACAACGGAAAAGTGTATTGGACTGGTACAAATGATAATAGGGTAGCAAATACCATCTATGCGGGTAACTACTTATCGCTGGTCAATGTCCAAGGTGAGCCACCTGTGGGAAGTATAGGTGAGTTTACCGATGATTGCAAAGATGTGCTAAACGCAAACTCAATTTCCCGATACTCATGGACGTATGAAGCGGTGAACTATGCAGGGGCAAAGAAACTGATTAAATCAGGTACTGCTGTCGGAGAACAATTTTTTATAATATCGCAGTCGGGACGGGGATATGTTGTTGGTGAATTAGCGGCAAATGCTGGGATTGGTAAAATATCTTATGGTAATGATGGAATGAATGGGGACTATTCTTATTTCCCTATTCCAATCGCCAATGAACTGTTATTGAGTTGCAACACCAGCCCAGGTACAGGAGGCCCCTTGGGTGATCCTGCTCCAGCAGCTGGTACGATTGATTGCTCAAAAACCAAGCTCTATCCAGCTCCAGTGCAGGGAACACCTTCAAAGTTATCGCTATTGGTTACAGTGAATGTGACAACGGCAGGTTTGTTTTCGCCCATTACCGTAAGTGGCTCGGGAATGAGCTTACCTGCTGGGTTTAGTAGTTTAACCGTAGAAGGAACGGGAGTTCAGACGTTACACATTCCAATCAACTACGATGGTAGCACGCTGACAAACGCCTTCCAATTTACGATTGGGCAGGCGGGCAGTTGTGCGGCAGATTTGACGAAAGAGTCGAAAAAAGCCATCGTCGATGTTTGGACGCTTGAATGTGTACCATCCGTAGGTCCGATGTTGAAGAAATAAACAACGTAGATGCCTTTGAGATTAGCTTTATGGCTATCACGTCGGGGCGCCTTCAAAATAATATAATCTCACTTGTTAAGCTTAAATCTCAGCAGATAAGTGAGGTTTGAAATTTCAATAACCAGTTGAGAAGGTCAAGAAAATCGTAATGTTAAAATTTGTAAATCCATATGAGTGCACTTTGTTTTCCTTACTTTTAAGTCAAAAACAGTTGAAGTTAAACTGTCAGGAGATAAGCTTTGTAATGTGTATTTTCTATCGTTTCGTTGCTCACTTTTTACTGGGCTATGTGACGGATAAAAACTTTTCGCCGATTGGACTGAAAACTGATGTGTAAATACACGGTGATTAGTAAAATCAACAAATGTTTGTCTCAAAAAATGCCTATTTGAAATAAATTTCGGTGTGTTTTGTCTATGTTTGATAGATAAATTTAAAATTGGCGTAATTTTTGATAGTGTGGCTTCCCGCGATTGCTATCTTACTTTACATTTATTATATATAGTTGCATATATGTTTATACATAACGCCATTTTATATGATAACAGGGCTTTCCCAAGCTTTCAATTTGATTTCTTGGTAGGGTTATTGGTAGTAAGGTGAGATTCTTTTAGGTATATCTGTTTTTATTAAAATATATCGCCATTTCATTGCCTTGAATCGCCACTTCGTTTGAATTTATCGTTACTTCTAATAAAGTTGGTGTCATTTTAGTGTGTTTTATGATGTGCAATTTATGTAAGTACATTAAAAGCAATTAATACCAAGTTCAAGATAATTACCTCTTATCCTTATTTCATCTTAGGGTCAATCACCTTAAAAACAGTATTGCATATGAAAGCATTTTATTACCCCTTGCTCTTGAAAAGATGGAAGATTCCTAGCATTCTTTCCTTTTATTTACTTACGTGGCTTCTATTTGCTAGAATAACGACCATTAACTCTCATGCACAGTCGGGAGGGCTTGATTTGGGGATGCCCGCTTACTCGTCCTTGTCTTGGGAAGAGATATCATCATTCGACGAATCTGGTGAAGGTTCGTCTATTGGTCTCACAAAAGATGGCAGAGTTTACACATGGGGTACAAACATAGGTTATACAATCCAAACGGAAATGGCATCTACGCAATATACCGATAGATACGTTCGTCAACTAGCTCCGTATTATGTCCCATTTCCAGCGGGCGAAACACCCATAAAAGTACGGACAGCTGCTATTGGATCAAACTTTCGTAATTATGGATTTAGATATGCTACTTTTTTTTGTTTAACAGCCAGTGGGAAGATGTATGCCTGGGGGTTGAATTCGGGAATAGCGGGAAGTGACCTCCCTACTTTTCCCGTATTAAACGGTGGCGTAGATACCACCAAGGCCAAAAGACAGCCCGTACTTATGACCAATATCGGAGAGTCTAGTTTCGTAGATATGGATTTTTCACTAATGAAGGAGTACGGCGTTATTATTGGGTCTTCAGGAAAAGCGTATCATATTGGTAACAATGTTGGTGCCTATCCTACAACCTTTGCTCAATTGCCTAACCCAGCAGGTGTGAGCGCAACATTCAAATACACGAAGGTGTGGGTGTCCAATTTTAATACAACTCCGATTGTCTATTTAAAAGGCAATGATGGCAATATCTATTTTTCAGGAGCAATGCCTGGGAACGGGACTTCGGGCGTACCTTCTGTTTTCTTTGGAAATACTCCCGCCCCTTCGTTTGTTGGTGCCGAAGCTGGTGGTGCTGTCCGTTCCATTACACCGCGTTTAGTTCCATTTCCTGCGGGAGAAGATATTATAAAAATGCACGTGCGTTCTGAAAATCCATATGATAATGCCTACGCGATTAGTGCGAGTGGAAAAGCTTTTGTATCGGGGGCTTGGCGATTCACTTTTGCCCGAGGAGGTGGGGTTCCTGGCGGAGATTACCGGCAGTATGTGGTTGTCCCGCTCAAAACACCTCCCGCCCCCTCTGAGATGTTAGCTGGTTTTTCAAACATAGGGGATGTAGATTCAGCCTATGTACTAAAGCAGTTTACGGAGATTGCTATGCCACCAGGCGTAACAAAAGTAATAGATATTATAGGAGCGTTTCCGAATCAATATCAGAATGTAGGAACTCTTCTGGTGGGGGACAACAATAGGGTTTATTGGAGTGGGTCGGGCTTTGGTGTGTCGAGCACAAACGATATCATGACTGGTAATTATTTGCAGCCAACAACGGCGCCTGCTCCTGCTCGTTTGCCCGATCGTTGTTTTGACATAATTTATACCCGCTCAAATTCGTATTTTTCTTGGATTTATGAAGCAGTTAACTATCGTGGGGCAGCAAAAATATTCATTTCAAGTTTAAGCCGGCAATTAGGAATTATTTCGGCATCAGGAAGAGGTTACTTCGTTGGAAATATGAGTGCTAATACAGCACCTGGTAAAATAACGCTGGGTAACTTCAGATATACCTCTGCATATCCTGTACCCATTGCCAACGAACAGCTATTGAGTTGCAACACCAGCCCCGGCACGGGTGGCCCGCTGGGCGAGCCAGTGTCAACGCCAGGCGTGGGAGTGATTGACTGTTCAAAAACGAAACTATACCCTGCACCCGTCCAAGGGACACCTTCAAAGCTTTCGTTGTTGGTAACAATAGACGTAGCAACGGTAGGCGATTTCTCGCCCATTACCATCAGTGGTTCAGGCATGAGTTTGGTCAGTGGTTTTGATAAGGTGACGGCCACTACCACAGGAGTGCAAACGTTCCACATTCCAATCAGCTACGATGGTAGCACGCTGACAAACGCCTTTCAATTCACGATTGGGCAGGCGGGCAGTTGTGCTGCAGATTTGACAAAAGAGTCGAAAAAAGCCATTGTCGATGTTTGGACGCTTGAATGTGTACCGTCTGTGGGTCCGATGTTAAAAAAATAAAATAAGTTACCCCTTATAATTCGTGAATATGAGAAATAAATTATCCATCTTAAAAAGAGCAATTGGTTGCTGTATAGCGCTTTTGCTTGCGGTGTTTGGGAGCGCGTATTCCCAGACACCACAAGTGAATATCACAGCGTATCAGCCAACAAGCGTACCGTCGGGGGCTACCTTCGAGTGGCACAGCGACTTGCCCGTGGGGAGCGCGAACCTCATGACAAATGCTCAAGCGCAAGCGGTTGCACCAGGTTTGTATTATGCCGTGTACAATTTAGGTGGGAGCCCTGTCTGCTATAGTCAGCCTACACCTATCTTGGTTGTCACCAATGCCTGTGCCGCAACAACCGTCAATTTAAAAGCTTCGGTGGACAGTACAGGGAAACCTACGGGTTCGGTTGTTACTTTTCATACGGATCCTGTTGCGACGGATGCCAACCGAATTTCGAATACGGTTGTGACACCTACATCGACGCCCGTCATTTATTTTGTAGCCTATCGAGATGCCTCAGGTTGTTATACAACATCAAATGCTGGGATTGTGGCCATTGCTACTAATTGTTCTACGCCTTGTTTGGCTGGAACAGCCTCACCTGTGTTGAGTAGTACTTCTTTATCTAACGTATGTCCAGCTACGTTAGTAAGTTTGGGGTCGATTACGGCCAGTAATTTGCCTGCCAATACCACCCTAACGTGGCACAGTTCTAAGACGGCTACTACGGCCAATAAGTTAAGTAGTGTCTCTGGGTTAGGAGCTGGGAAATACTATGCAGCATTTTTTGACGCTACTAATAATTGTTATAGTCCTGCCGATTCAGTTACAGTTACGATTAATGCGTGTAGCTGTCCTGCGGGAACAGTTGCACCCGTGATTGCGGCTACTTCTTTGGTGAATACCTGTCCAGCAACTACAGTCTCGTTGGCTACGTTAACCAATACAGGAACCAAACCAGCGGGTACAACACTGATTTGGAGTACGAATAAAGTTCCAGCCTCGGCTTCAGATACGCTTACCAATCTTACGGTAAGTGCTAGTGGTAAGTTTTATGCGTTGTACTACCATAAAGTAGCCAATTGTTACAGCCCTGCTGATTCGGTAACGGTGCAAATTAACGATTGTGAATCTCCAATTCCACCATTGCCCCCTACGCCAACGGCCTGTGATTACAATGCCGCACCTGCCAATGTAACGTTGACGGTGACCAATGAACCAGCGGGTTATTTGAAAACGTACTTATTGGTGGATATGGCCAATGGCCAAATCGTGAAAACGAATGCAACTGCCCCAAGTTTTACAGGGGTGAATGCGGGTAACTATTACGTGGTGGGAGCCTATTATGCCGATACCTTGAAGGACGCAACGGTTGGGAAAAGAATTACGGAAGTATATAGCACGAGTGGTTGTTTGAAGTATTCGACGCCGCTTGCCTTTCGAGTTTGTGGCGCTTGTGATTACACAACAGCACCCACTACGATTACATTTACTGCCAATCCAAGTACAACCGCAGGGGTGACGACCACCTACGTATTGATTGACGAAACAACCAACAAAATAAAGGCCATCAGTAGCAGTGCTTCATTTGCCGCAGTCGATACGGGATATTACGCGGTTGTGGCTGTATATAGAACCAAACCAATAAATTTTGTCGTTGGAGATGTTCTTTATTCAAAAGTTACGCAATTAGATAGCTGTTATGAAGTGTCGAACTCGATCCATTACCGTGTTTGTAGCATTTCTAACCTGCCACCAATTGCTGTTAATGACATCTTCAATACCGTACAAGATAAGCCCGTTTCAGGTAGCGTGTTGACCAATGACCGTGATCCAGAAGGAGGGCCACTGACGGTGACTACTACGCCCGTGACTCCGCCGACCAAAGGAACGGTGGTACTGAATGCCAACGGCACATTTACCTACACGCCAAATCCAGGGGTAACGGGTCAGGATGTCTTTTGTTACGAGATTTCGGACAATGCAGGCTTAAAGTCCACCGCTTGCGTGACTATTAATATTTTACCAGCGCCAACGGTTGAAAACAACAAGCCAATTGCGGCAGATGATGCGACCGAAACGTACTTAAATACGGCGGTTGTTATTAAAGTCAAAGCCAATGACGTTGATCCAGATCCAACAGGAACACCTAATGGTACGCTGGGGACACCAACAAAGCTGACGGATCCTGCGCACGGTACAGTTGCGTTAAACCCCGATGGTACTTATACTTACACACCGACAACGGGATATATTGGTAAGGACACATTTACCTACCGTATTTGTGACAATGGAACACCAAGTTTGTGTGATACAGCGACTGTTACAGTGACCATTTTACCAACACCGTTGATTGGTAATAAACCACCAATTGCAGTGGATGATGCTAATGTAACGTTGAAAAATACACCAGTAAGTGGAACCGTAGCAACCAATGATTTTGATCCTGATAACAATACCCCACTAACGTTTACTAGAGTAAGCGCGCCGACAAACGGTACTGTTACGTTCAATGCCGACGGAACTTATACTTACACCCCAAATACTGATTTTGTGGGGAGCGACGTCTTCACGTACAAAGTTTGTGATAGCGGTACCCCAGTGAAATGTGATACAGCCACGGTAACGCTCACTGTTTTACCAACTCCTGTGGCGAAACTGGTACTTAGAGTATTACTACAAGGGGCATTATATGCGACTGGCGATGGCTTGATGCGTGATGATTTACGTAGGTTGAATTTAATTCCTTTAAAAGAGCCATATACTGCGCTAAATGATTCACTTGGACTAACAAGCGTTCGATTTAAACACCTGAAAGGTGGAGGAGAACTAACGACGGCTGCGGTATTAGGTGGAAACGTTGGAACGGGTAATGCGATTGTCGATTGGGTGTTTGTAGAATTACGCTCGAAATCAGACTCCACCGTAGTTCTTCAAACGGCTTCAGGATTGGTACAAAGGGACGGAGATGTAGTGTCACCTGTCGATGGAACGTCTGCATTGACGTTTAGTGGATTAACGAGCACTTCTTACTTTGTTTCCGTAAAACATCGCAATCACCTCGGAGTAATGACCAACAAAGCGATTCCCATGACAACGGTCGGGACGTTGGTAGATTTCACAGTGATGGATAGTTCGAATGTCTGGAATCGACCCAATGTTTTAACGTTAAACTACGACGGCGTTGAAATGAATACAACCGTTTTGCCAGGTAAGAAAGCATTGTGGGCAGGAAATGCAGTATCAGATTTTCGCCTTAAATACGATGGTGCCAATACCGATTTGATAAAACCATTGAATGAAATTTTGGTGGATTTTGCGGCACTCCCTTACAACTTCAACAATGGCATAGGTTATAAGCAGGGAGACATCAACATGGATGGAAAAGTAAAGTATGCGGGTGCAAACAACGACATCATTTACATCCAGAACAATATTTTATTGTACCGATTGAACATTGGGCAATTGTACAACTTCAATAACATGTTTGAACAAATCCCTTAAACCTTACCCTACTAATTATTATGGAACGATTGATAAAATATCTTTTAATCTTGTTCGGGGGGCTTTTTGTGAGCGTTCAAGCAATGGCTCAAAAAGTAGAAACAACCATTCGATTCAACTCCACGACGAGTGAATACGAAGTATATGGTAAACCCGATTTTTCGGCGGCAGTATTCAACGTGGGAGGTGGGACTCAAATTACAGTCGTGCTTCCCAAGAGTATAGCAGATGCAAAATTGACGATTACGTCAGTCAATGGTGGAGTTTGGGCGGATAATTCAACCGTCTATGCTCCTACGGCGGCACCTAATTCGGATTTCCACGGCATTTCCACGACTGGCGCGCCAATGTCATGGACAACGGGGCAGGAAAAAATGCTTTTCAAATTTTCTCTCTCGGGTAGTTGTGTAGCGGGTGTGAGACTTTTTGAAAATACGTCTGATCCGCAGTCAGATGCGCCAGGAATGCTTTTTGGTGATTACAATAACTACATTGGAAATGCCATCAACTTTGCTGACGTTTACAAGAGTAATTATGACAATACAGGAACGACTTGTTCGGTCAATTTACCGCCAATTGCGACCAACGACATTGCTGAAACGCCGCAAGACAAACCGTTTACAGGTAATGTGTTGACCAACGATGATGATCCAGAAGGCGGGCCATTGACAGTGACGACGACGCCAGTGACGCCACCGACGAAAGGAACGGTGAGTTTGAACCCAGATGGCACGTTCACTTATACACCAAACCCAGGAGTAACGGGTCAAGACGGTTTCTGTTACGAAGTGAAGGACAATGTAGGCTTGAAAGATACGGCTTGCGTGGTGATTAACATCATTCCAACGCCGACACCAGGCAACGATAAGCCAATTGCGGTGGATGACAATACGCAAACGGAAGTAGGCACGCCAGTGACGATTAACGCGAAGGCGAATGACAGCGACCCAGATGCGTCAGGCACACCAAACGGTACATTGGGCAGTCCAGTGAAATTGACGGATCCGACGAACGGAACGGTGAGTCAAAACCCAGACGGTACTTTTGTTTATACGCCAAATGCGAATTTTACAGGAACGGATAAGTTTACGTACCGCATTTGTGACAATGGAACTCCAAGTTTGTGTGACACGGCTACGGTGAGCATCAATGTGGTGCCAGTGATAGCGGGCAACAACCCACCAGTGGCCGTTGACGATGCGAATGTAACGACGCGCAACACGCCAGTGTCAGGCACGGTAGCGTCCAACGACAGCGACGTGGACAACACGGCGGCAGAGTTGACGTACACGAAAGTGACGAATCCGACGAACGGGACGGTGGTACAGAATTCAAACGGTACTTACACCTATACACCTAATACGAACTACGTAGGCAGCGACCGCTACACGTACAAAGTATGTGACCCAAGCGGCGCGTGCGATACGGCGACGGTAGTGATAGCGATATTGCCACCAGCAAATAATCCGCCAATTGCCACCAACGACATTGCTGAAACGCCGCA
>NZ_JBYFCK010000019.1:0-130770 GCF_057652155.1 Runella sp. R0.1_18 | reverse complement strand
CTGCCTCGCTTTCACTTATGAGCTCTACATAGTTTTTCATTATACAAATATACGTCAACTTGATATGAGTTTAGTATTAGCAGTGCGAAACTAGTAGAAGTAAGCAAACCGTGAACTCACACACCAACGATTATGACGAACAAAGTAGCAATAATAACGGGAGTCACAGGCCAAGACGGCGCTTACCTGAGCGAATTACTCTTGGCGAAAGGCTATACCGTTCATGGTATCAAGCGGCGGAGTTCCCTCTTTAATACCGAACGAATCGATCACCTGTACGAAGACCCGCACGTAGAAAACCCTCGGTTTATTTTGCACTACGGCGACTTGACCGATTCGATGAATTTGACTCGTATCATTCAAGAAGTACAACCTGACGAAATTTACAACCTTGCGGCCATGAGCCACGTCAAAGTAAGTTTCGACGAACCCGAATACACCGCAAACGCCGATGGCATTGGTACTCTGCGGATTTTAGAGGCCGTGCGCTTGTTGGGATTATCCCACAAAACCAAAATTTACCAAGCTTCTACCTCCGAACTATACGGGTTGGTACAAGCCATACCACAGTCCGAATCCACACCATTTTACCCTCGTTCGCCCTACGCAGTCGCCAAAATGTACGCGTATTGGATCACGGTCAACTACCGTGAAGCTTACGGGATGTATGCCTGCAACGGGATTTTGTTTAACCACGAATCTCCCCTGCGCGGCGAAACCTTCGTGACGCGTAAAGTGACGCGGGCGGCGGCAAAAATAGCCATGGGGCTACAAGATGCATTGTACATGGGGAATTTGGACGCCCAGCGCGATTGGGGCCACGCCAAAGATTACGTGGAGGCTATGTACCTCATTTTACAACAAGAAACGCCCGAGGATTATGTGGTGGCTACGGGCGTAACCACCCGCGTACGGGATTTTATTCGTAAGACTTTTGCCTTTTTGGGGATTACGCTCGACTTTACGGGTGAAAACGAAAACGAAATTGGCACCATAAGTGCTGTTGACGCAGCACGTCTCGACGAATTGGGCATTGCTTTGGGCAATCACTTGGCACTTGGCACCGTGGTAGTGAAAATTGATCCTCGCTACTACCGCCCCACTGAAGTAGAATTACTGATTGGCGATCCGACCAAAGCAAAGGAAAAACTAGGCTGGACGCCGAAACACACGCTCGACATGCTCATTGCTGATATGGCGATGTCTGACTTGCGTTTGTTTCAAAAAGATAAACTTTTACTCGAAGAAGGATTTAACGTCCTGAACTATTATGAATAATTCTCTTTTTACTCACTAACCATTATTAGTAGAAAGAGCTAACAACGAAGGGCTCTATATTACTCAACGTAATTTCCCCTCGTACATATCATGACCGCAAGCTAAGTCCAACCGGGACTGAAAGGGCGAAGCCGTAAAAAACATAGTAACTCGAAAGGTGTTTTTGAGTTAGATGGGAGAGGTATGTTTGATTACGTATATATTATGGCGTTAGTAACCTCACCCCCCTGCCCCCCTCTCCTTTTAGTAGAGGGGGAGAGTTTGGCCCGCAGGGCAAAGGTATTTTATTCGACAATTTGCATTTAAACACTCGACACTCAAAAATATGCCTTGGTTTGTACTCTATACAAAGTCTCGAAACGAGAAGCTGGTGGCGGAAAGACTAACTGAAAAAGGAATTGAGGTGTATTGCCCCATGCTCAAAACCAAACGAAAATGGTCAGACCGTATCAAGACAGTAGAAGAACCACTTTTTCGGTCTTATTGTTTTGTCCGACTCGAAGAACACGAACGCAGTAAGGTATTTGATGTGCCTGGCGTGGTGCGCTATTTGTTTTGGCTCAAAAAACCTGCTATCGTGCGCGATTCGGAGATTGATACGATTGAGCGAATGCTGGGGACTTACGACCACCAAGCCATTAAAGTGGAGCGCTACGAGCTCAACACGCCCGTTACCATCAGTTCAGGTGCTTTTGCCAATGCTACGGGTGAGATAGTAGGTCAGCAGGGCTCGGTGTTAACGATTCAATTGGACTCGCTGGGAATGGTGTTGAAGGTGGACTTGACGAAAACGACTGTCAACCCCACCCTAGCCCTCCCCTCTTAGGGAGGGAACTGGTTTTTTCTCAAGAAAAAACAGAACTTTTAATTTTCCACAGGAAAAAACACAAACCAAACAACTCCCTCCCTAACAGGGGAGGGCAGGGGTGGGGTTCAAAAGCAGTATCAATAACAAAAAATCAAATTATTCAAGTAAATTTGAAATCTCATTTAAGATTTACTTGAATAATGATAGAAAGAACACTCTTTTGCTGGGTAGTTCTATAATTTTATAATTACACCTTCTTCGCATGATTATCAACCTAATCCACGGTGGCAGGTGTGTACGTTAGATACGTTGTGGGGGTATTTAGCTCCGTTGAAGCTATTGAGATAACCCCACCCTAAGGAGGTTCAAAAATATGTCCATCATCCACGTAGTACTATCAGGAGGAGTAGGCAGCCGTCTTTGGCCCTTATCGACCAAAGAACGTCCGAAGCAATATTTGCCGTTGTTTGACGACAAAACGCTGTTTTGCCATACCGTAGAACGCAATCGCCCCTTTTGTGAGCAGGTGATTGTAGTGGGCAATAAAGACAACTACCAATTGAGCCGCAACGAGCTTGAGTTGATTGGACTGACGGACTACACCGAAATCGTGGAAGCCGCCCCGCGCAATACCGCAGCGGCCATTGCATTTGCGGCCTTTTCCGTGGCTCCTGAGGCCATTTTGTTGGTGACGCCCTCCGACCACATCATCTCCAACGAGAAAGCGTATTCTAACGCCTTTAAAAGCGCTTTTCAGTGGGCTAAAAACGATTATTTGGTGACGTTTGGCATTACACCCCACAAACCAGAAACGGGCTACGGTTACATTGAGTACGACGGCAACGAAGTGAGCAGCTTCCGCGAAAAACCAGACGCACACACCGCGACCCAATTTCTGGAATCAGGGAGGTTTCTTTGGAACAGCGGGATGTTTTGTTTTAAAGCGGGGATATTTTTGGAAGAACTCGCCCAGTACGAACCTGAGCTGTACGCCGCCGCCCAGCGCGCCTGGCAAAAGCAGCAAGGGGGATTTATTCCTTCCTTTGAAACCTTGGCCATCCCCTCCAAAAGCATCGACTACGCCGTGATGGAGCGCTCGCAACGCATCAAAGTAGTACCTGCAACCTTTGAGTGGTACGACTTAGGCTCCTACGAGGCGCTGTGGGACTATTTTGAAGCCCAAGGCCATACACACCATTTTAAAGGGAATAACATGGTGATGCAAACGAGTCAAAAACGGGTGGAATTAGTAGGAGTAGATGAATTAGTCATAGTAGAAACAGAAGATGCGATATTGGTAATGCAAAAGCAAGAATCTCAAAATGTAAAAAAACTACAAGAAAGTTTGGAGAGAAGAAATAAACAGTAATAAAATATTACGTATTGTAATAAAAAATATGAGTACAAAATTTTTACTTTGTGATGATTGGTTTAAGAACTCTATATGAAAAAAATATACAAGATAGAAGTTTATTTCGATTCTATCTTGGGCTAATACCTCGTTTTTTTCAATTTTTAAAGCATGAACGAGCTCGAAAAGTTGCTAGAAAAAAAGGGGCGATTATTGGAGAAAATGTTGTATTGCCAATGTTACTGGCAAAAAAATCTAATAAAAACTTAATTATTGGAAACAATACTTCAATACAAACACATTTAATTGACTTAAGAAGTCCTGTGACTATTGGAAATAATGTTATCATAGGTAATAATACAGAAATAATTACTACTTCTCATAACATTGACTCATCAGAATGGGAACATAAATATTATGGTATAACAATTGAAGATTATGTGTGGATACCTACAAAAGTTTTGGTACTACCATCATGCCAAAAAATTGGTAAGGGAGCTGTAATAGGCAGTGGAAGTGTAGTAGTAAAAAATATTAATGAAATGTCAGTCATGTCGGGAAATCCAGCAACAGAAATTCGTAAGAGAAAATCTATCCATTCAGATTTGGTAGTTGAATCAATGCTAGGAGGGGATTTTATAAAGTATTTAAGTGTAAGAAAAAATAAAATCTAAGTGTCTTTAAAAAAAAGAATTTTAAAAAATGGTATTGCTGCCTTGTTTCAAAAAGGAATAAAGGTTGCAGAACAATTATTGTTAGTTCCGTTTTTTATAAAATATTGGGGAGCTGCTTATTATGGCGAGTGGCTGACGTTGACAATTGTACCTGCTTCACTAGCATTAGCTGATTTTGGTTTTGGAACAGCGGCTGCTAATAGCTTTTTATTAACATATGCTTCTGGTGATAAACAAGGTGCGGCAAATATAGCTAGAACAGGGATATACATTTTGAATTTTGTAGTAGTAGGAGCAATATTTTTGTCACTTACAATAATTTTTATATTAAAATATTTTGGAACATTTGACAAGTTAATTATTCCTAGTTATGAGGCTATTTCAATTTTAATGATACTTCTTTTGACGAGAATATTAAACTTTTATAATGCACTATTTGAAGCACATTTTAGATCTGCAAGGAAGGCAAGTATAAGTATTAATTTCCTGACATGTATTGCGTTATGTAATATTTTGATGGGGTTAATAGTATTGATTTCAGGTGGGCGAGGCCTTCACTATGCTTGGGGAACTTTCATGGTAGTGTTGATATTTAACCCCATCTATATAATTTGGGGACGAAAAATATTAGGGCTAAACAGAAATTACAATGGAATAATAGACAAAGCACTTATCAAGCCGCTGTTGAAAAAAGGCTTTGGTTATTTTTTATCCCCAATTTGGCAAGCAATATATTATCAAGGAATGACTTTTGTGATACGGATTACCCTAGGAGCTGTTGCAGTTACTGTATTTAATACACTACGAACATTGGTTCGTTCATCGGCTCAGGCATTTGGGATGACTATTACAGCTGTATATCCCGATTTTCAATTTGAAATAGGAGCAAAAAATTATGATAATGCTAGAAAAATATTTGTACGAGTTTTATTTATAAATCTGTTAATGGCTATTGGATTTGTTATTAGTTTGTCATTGTTTGGTAAACAAGTATATCAATGGTGGACGAAAAATAGCTTAGACGTATCACAAAATATTTGGATTTTTTTTATAGTTGGAATTCCATTTTATGCTACATGGTTTACATTTTCTTTTATTTTTGAAGCATTAAACAAACCATATATAGTGACTGTGTCAGGATTTATTTTCTCAATATTGAGTGTTATTATTTCTTGTGTTTTGTCTAATTTTATAGATTTATTGGGAGTTGTAGTTGGGTGTTTATTTTTTGACATCATAATGAGCGTATATTTGCTAAATAAAATAAAAATATTTGGTTTTAAAAACCTTATAATAATTCAAAACAAAAATTTGATTTAAAATGCGAATAAATATAGCTGCATCTCATCGATTTCATTTGCTTGATTTAGCTAGAGAGCTTGAATATCAAGGACATGATGTTTGTTTTTATTCATATGTTCCTACAAAAAGAGCTATGATGTATGGGCTGAAAAAAAAAAATTCTGTATCACTTTTTTATTTAATGATTCCTTTTTTGGTATTAGTAAAATTAAGTAAAAGTACAAGTTGGTCTATCAAGATTAAAAATTTAATATTAGATTATTGGTTGTCATGGTTTATGCGTCCTTGTGATGTTTATATTGGGTTAGGCACTGTTTATGAAAAATCGTTTACTGTCGCAAAAAAAAAATTTAAAGCGATAACTATTTTGGAATGGGGTAGTAAACATATTGTTGAAGAAAATAAAGCTATTGGAAATAGTATAGATTTGAATGATTACTTTGTGAACAGAAGCATAACAGGTTATAATTCTGTTGATTATATTTCCATTCCTTCTAAACATGTAAAAGAAAGTTTTCAAAAACATGGATTTTGCAGTAATAAACTACTAATGAATCCTTATGGAGTTGATTTTTCGGTATTTAAACCTACAGAAATTAGTGCTACTGATGTTTATGACGTAATAATGGTAGGAGGATGGAGTTTTAGAAAAGGGTGCGATTTAATTTGTGACGTTTTTAAAAATAGCACTTTAAGGTTTCTACATGTGGGCCCAGTAGTCGATTTGCCATTCCCAAAAGAAGAAAATATGATACATTATGAGCCTGTTGAACAAAAAAAATTAATTGATTTTTACAAAATGGCAAAAATTTTTTTACTACCCTCCAGAACAGAGGGATTAGCAATGGTTCAAGTTCAAGCTATGGCATGCGGCTTACCTATTGTATGTTCAAAGGATACTGGAGGAAATGAGTTGCAAAACTTTCTAACTGATAAACGCTGGATTATAGAATTTGATAAAGCCGACCCAAATAAAATTAGGTGTAGTATAAATGAAGCTATACAATTAGCTGATACACAAATCGGTTTAAGAAACTATGTAGGTGATGATATTATAAATCTTACTTGGAAAGCCTATGGAGAAAGGTATAACCATATTATAAATAAAATATTCAATGAAATATAATATTGTAATATTAAAAGAAAATATAACCAAGTTACTTGTATTTTCGTGCACCATTGAGCTTGTTTTTTATTTTAGTTTTGATGTTTTAGCAATAATTTTATTCATATCTATATCATGGTTTTTTTCTTACAAATTTGTATTCACAAAGCATAATGTAAAATATTATCCCCTACCAACTTTTTTATTAATAGGCTATACTTTTTTCTATATTATACTTCCTGTTCCAGCAACACTTATTGAGTTAAAGCCTGTGAATTTTAACCTTAAAAATTCACTTGATACTTTTTTTCATATTCTTGCTTTAAATGTTTGTCTCACATCCACTTTTGGGTTATATAAGAGAGTAATTTTAAATAATAAATTGAGAAGTATTCTTAAAAATACCCAGTTTTTCAGGGTTTTAAGTAACAGAGAAATTATTGTACTATCAATTTTAGGGTTAACAATTTCGTCTTTAGATATTTTAATTTATGGCAAATGGCATAATGACGAAGTTGTTATTAAAAAACATTTTGTGTTTGAAATGTTTGGTTTTTTTAAAGCATTTACAGTTGCATCATCATCTCTGATACTACCCTATTTTAAATTAAATAAATCAAAAAGTAAGAGCAGCATTTGGATTGTAATTTCTATTTCAACAATAATTTTTTTTGTAGGAATTGCCGCAAATGTTAGAACAACATCAATTAGTTACATTATTCATATATTCATATGTGCTTTTTTTTTGTATCTTTTAGATAAACCATCGATAAAAGTACGCACTTGGTTAATAGCAGTTGTTTTGATAGGAATTGTACTTTTTGAAGATATATCACGTGCGATAGTTATTTCAAGATCCGAAAAAACTAATATGTCTGGAATTGAAATGTTAAATAAAACTTTAGATGTTTATAATAATAAAGAATTGTTAGACAAGTATAAAAAAATGAATGAAAATAAAAACGTAATAAGCGCAAATACATGGGATGAAAGATATATTGACAATAGCTTACTTTCTCGTTTTTGTAGTGTTAAAACAATAGATGAAACTATTTATTATTCAAAAAAAATAGGGTTCAATAATGAAAAAATGTTAAATAATTATTCGTTGCAAATATTAATGATTCTACCAGCAAGAATATGTTATTTTTTAGGTATTTCTGAAAGTGAGAGAAAAAAAATAATTGGCTACAGCGAAACCGATTATTTATATTCTTTAGCAGTAAATGATGTAAGTGGACTTGGAAATTTTAAAATTGGATCAATACAAGGGCTGGGATTGGCAATGTTTGGATATTGGTATTTAATTATAGTTTCATTTTTATTTTTCATAATATTCTTTCTACTTGACTCAACTACAGATATTGTAAAGGGAGAAATCGTTTTTTCTTTGTGGGCGTTTATTAATCTATTTTTTGTTTTTTATCTGACCTCACCTGGGCATAACTTTCATACCGAATTAAGGTATATTATTAGAGGTTTCTTTGAGTCTATTTTTTTTTATTTGGTTGGTCTATACATTTCTAAGAAGTTTATAAAAATGAAATAGTTGTTTTTTAAAAGGTACTGATGCCCTATTAGTGATAGTTGATGAGGACTTTGTCGCATAAACAACCCTTAAAATTGCTTAAAAGTACAAAGCACTGTTAACTTTGAGATTGCCAAACCATCAAAGTAAAAATCACAATGAGAACCAGTGTTTGCCTAAAATACAATTTTTACTCCTAAAATGGTGAAAATGCGCCTAAAAAGCGCTAAAAATCAAGTTTAAACGTTGAGAAACGCTATTGGCTTACTAATTAGCCTGATTACAACCAAGCATTAATTCAATGAGGCCGCCTCCAACTTTTGCTTGACTAACAGACGCTGCAAAATTGGTATTGCAGCGGTCAACGCCGTCGTGGGAAAGTCTATCGTTACAGCGATGCCCTCATTGAATGTGACTTACAACTTAAATACATTTTGGGCTTAGCTTTTCGACAAACACATGGTCTATTAACAAGTCTAATAGAGTTGATAGGAAGATGGGAATGAACTTACAAATACCGAGTTATAGTTAATTGTGCCGTAGACAAGTCTAGCTTAGTTAACAATTGACTGCAAAACGATAACCCACAATGCTTATATGTAGTGGTTAATTCGCCAGGGCTTAAAGTATACGGAGAAGGCGCCTTCTTTAGATTTGTGTTATTAAGTAAAACCAAGAAACTGGTAAGTTTACTTTTCAGTTGTTGAGCAGGATATAGGCACTTTAAGGAGCCGCTTGTGTAGAACTCATTAGTCAAGCAGGGCGTCCCGTTGCGTAGTGATTAAGGATAAAATCTCAACAACAGTTTGTAAAACTACACAAACTCTTAATATCACTCATCATGGAAGTGCAGTATTTTATTGGTATCGACGGCTCCAAAGAAAGCTTGAATTGGGCTGTTTGCAGTGCCAATAAGATTATCTTAGAACTGGTCTCAGGCAACGACGTCATGGGCATAACCAAAGTAGTACTAATCATACGACGAAAGTTGAAGATTGCATCCGCCATTTTCTGTATGGAGCCCACTGGAATTTATGATACTCAGCTATTGAAATATTTACTGAGGTGTAAAGCCTTAATTTGGTTGGAATCAGGTAGCCAAATCAAACATTCTATGGGTGGTGTTAAATGCAAAAACGATGTAGTGGACGCTCAACGAATTGCATGTTACGCTTATGAGAACCGCGACGAAATCAAACTTTATGTGCCTACAAGGGCTATCATTGACCAATTAGATAATTTACTTTGCCTTTGTGACAGATTAGTAAAAGTGAGTCAAATTTGTTTAGATTGAGTGAGCGGCAGTCTTGTGAGGTCAATAAAGGTCTATCAAAAGACACTAAAAAGACTAGAAATAGACTTAAAATAACTAGAAAATAGACCAAATTAATAATGCAATAAAACCCATTCTAAGTATAAATTCAATACAAAGAAACCTATTAAAATAAGATTTTTTATAATATTAAAAATGTATTTACTGATTTTTATGGTGAGTAAATGCGTATTTTGCTAATATAGGTATTTTTATGTTTAAAAATTTTATATTTTTTGATTGTAAGTGTAAATATATTTGTAGTATGGTTATTCTGTAAGCGCAAGTTTTACTCACCCTTAATTTTTCTATTAAATTTTTCAACATATATCCTTTAATGAAAGCACTCACTATAATATTAAAAATAATTAGAAAGCTCTATAGATTAGTAAATAAAAACGATTTTAGTTCACTAAAATCGTTAGAAATAAGTAGGGAAAAAGCGAACGAAATAATATATAGTTTATTAATTGATTCTTTTCCAATAATGATATCTAGATTTGGGACTACTGAGTTGATAACTCTAAATAATTACCTTACTATAATTAGTAATGATAATGTTTTTAAAAAAATTTTAAAATATATTTCGGATAACACACATTTGCCTTGGTGGCAAACTGAAAACTTTAAATACTTGAGTGTTTATTCTGGTGTTTTTCCTCCAAATAAACAGACTGCTATTCAATTCTCTCAACGTTACATCCAAGATGTTCCAATGATTGATATATTAGGTTCATTTCAGTATTATGAAAAATTTATTCCACTAAAAAAAGACATAATTAGAACTCATTTAGAAACACTTTATCCATTTTTTGTCTCAAATCCTTGGACTATTTACTTGAAAAATAAGAAAGTATTGGTTATACATCCTTTTGAATCGACAATACAATTTCAATACCAACGCAGGAAACTATTATTTGAAAACTCAAATATTCTTCCTGACTTTAATTTAATTACTATGAAGCCTGTTCAATCTGCAGCTGATATGGAATGTGGTTTTAAAAATTGGTCTGAAGCTCTACAATATATGGAAGTTCAAATTAGCAAAATTGACTTTGATATTTGTTTATTAGGCTGTGGTGCTTACGGGCTGCCACTTGCAGCTTTTATTAAAAATAAATTAAATAAAAATGCTATTCACCTTGGTGGGGGATTACAGTTGTTATTTGGAATAAAAGGAAAAAGATGGGATGATCCAGATTATGGGAAAAAACAATATTCAAAATACGCTGGGCTTATGAATGTACCATATAGTTCTTTATATAATGAGTACTGGATAAGGCCTCTTAAAGAAGACACTCCAAAAGAAGCTCATAAAATTGATAATGCAACATATTGGTAATTTGTAACTGTTTAGGTATTCCATTGAAATGTAAAACACAGAAAATCAGATATTTGCTATTGTAGTTGTTAGCGAAGGGCTTAAAAATATCGCATTTTCTGAATTTTTAAGACTTACTTTTGTTGAAATTTGTACTATTCTAATTAGGTATTTGTTTTTTTGTTATACTTTTTAATAAAAAGAGCACCTAAACAGTTACGATAATTTTTAGCTGTTTAGAGATTGTTAAAATATAATATTTTAATAGTTGTAGCTTTTTGAATTTAAAAAATTATAAATATATTACACAAATTATATGAAATGTAGATTTGATAGAGTGGTAAAATCTAAAACTATGCTTTTACCTTACTTGATAGCTAATTTTGGGTAATTTGTTTTTTAATGTACAGGCTTTCTTGTATAGTTAGGATAACATAGAAACTTTACAAGGCATAGCTCTAACAAACGAGGATTTTTCCAGTCAAGGCAGGTTATTTGGGGTAATTTAACCCCATTATCTGTTCTACATATTTTAAAATCTATTGTATTTCATACTTATTGAGTATCCATGCAACAAAGCTTATTGTATATGTCATTTTTAGTGTTGTATTTATTCTTAAATGGTTGTTCATATAACTAAGAATAATTAAACTGTATATATAATATTTACGGCTTGCCATTTTATAATATTTATATGTATTTACAAAAAAGTATATAATATTATTTACTAAACATGTAAAAAATATTAATGAACTGCAAGTGCTTTTTAAAAGTATTTCTTTAGAGATATTTATTTTTTAGAGAAAATATTTTATTTGTTAAATAAAAATAATTTCGTAAAAGAAATCACACTTTTTTTACAAAATTATTGAAGAATAAACACCATAGGTAATCGATTGTAGGAGGATTTTTGTTTTTTTTGATATACATAACCAAATGCTTTATACTATATTGATTTTAACTCCAAATATATTGTATATTGAATTATTTTGCTTTGGTTCTTGTTTTGTAATGAGTAATATTGAATTAATAAACCTGAAAAATACAATTTAATATAAATGAACAAAAAAGCTGCATTATTAACTTGTTTTAATAGAAAAGAGAAAACATTCAATTGCTTGAATTCTTTGTTTAACATATTGCAGGACGTCGATATATATCTAGTGGATGATGGTTCTTCCGATGGCACTTCTAAAATGGTAAAAGAGCATTTTCCACAAGTTAATTTGATTTTCGGTAGTGGTAACCTATTTTGGAACAGAGGTATGCATTTAGCTTGGCAATATGCTGCACCAAAGAACTACGATTTTTATTTATGGATTAATGATGATATAGTTTTATATAACAATGCCCTAGATGAGTTGATGGCTTGTTCTTTAATATGTAATCACCAAGGTATCATTTCAGGGGTTGTTGAAGATGAGAGTAAAATGAATGTTTTATATTGTGGTACTGATCAAAAGAAACAGCTTGTAAAACCTAGTGGGACAATGTTGCCTTTATATCACATGAACGGTAATTTGGTACTTATTCCTAAGTATGTTTATCAAAAACTAGGCAATCTAGACCCTTTTTTTCATCATGATTTAGGAGATGTAGATTATGGCTTACGAGCAATAAAAATCAATATTCCTATTTTATCTACAAGATTAGCAGTTGCTTCAGGGACGCATAATTCAATAAGTAGATTGCGTCTAAATAATTCAAACATATTTGGACGATTTGTAAATCTATATTCGCCGTTAGGGAACCCACCATTAATCAACTTTTATTTTAGGAAAAAACATTACGGTTTATTTAATGCAGTATTTTATTGGTTTTTCCTACATTTTATTAATATTGTTCCAGATAAAGTTAATAAGTTTTTATTTAAAAACAAGTATTCTTAATAAATGAAAGTTCTTCATGTAATATCTAGTTTAAATCCTATAAAAGGTGGGCCAGGGCAAGCTATTAGAAATGTAATTCCAGAACTAAAGACTTTAGGAGTGAGCAATGTAGTGACTTGTTTAGACGCAGAAGATGCTACTTTTATTAAGGAATCACCTTGTCCTGTTCATGCTTTAGGTGAAGTAAATAATGCTTGGCACTATCATCCTAGGTTAATGTCTTGGCTAATTAATCATCTGGTGAATTTTGATGTGGTAATCGTACATGGGCTATGGCTTTACCATAGTTATGCCGTGTACAAAGCTTTAAAAAATCTTCAAAAGAAGGGGGAACGTACTCCCAAAATGTACGTAATGCCGCATGGAATGTTAGACCCTTGGTTTCAAAGGGCAAAAAGCCGTAAACTAAAAGCCATTAGAAATTGGGGATACTGGAAGTTAATTGAAAAACATGTGATTAACGGAGCTAATGGGATTTTGTTTACATGTGAAGAAGAATTGAGACTTGCTAAAGAGCCTTTTCAACCTTATATACCTAAACGGGTATTAAATGTAGGTTTTGGTGTACAACCTCCCCCAGAATGGTTTTTTGCTATAGAATATGCCTTTTACATGCAATGCCCAAAAGTGCAAGGTTTTTCCTACTTGCTTTTTTTGGGACGTATCCATGAAAAGAAAGGGCTAGATTTATTATTAACAGCATATTTGCAGCTTAAAAATAAAGGTTTAAACTTACCTGATTTAGTGATTGCAGGACCTGGTTTAGATACATTTTACGGGAAACAAATATTGAAGTTGGCACAAAATGACTCCAATATCCATTTTGTAGGTATGTTACAAGGAGACGCAAAATGGGGTGCATTTTATGGGTGTGAAGCTTTTATTCTGCCCAGTCACCAAGAAAATTTTGGAATTGCGGTAGTTGAAGCTATGGCTTTAAAAAAACCTGTTTTAATTTCAAATCAAGTAAATATTTGGAAAGAAATCGAAAGAGAACAAGGAGGGATAATTTCAACTGATAATATTGAAGGGGTTAAACAACAAATTATTCAATGGATTTCACTAACAAGAGAACAAAAAGCAGCTATGGGAAACAATGCCTATTTTACCTATACAAAACATTTTTCAATTGTAGAAGTTGCTAAAAAATTTGTTGACGTTTTTACTGGACAATAAATTAAACTGTTAATAATGAGAGTTACAATTATTTTAGGGGCTTTTTTTCCAATCCCTCCTATAAATGGAGGTGCAGTAGAGAAAAGGTGGTTTGCAATGGCCAAAGAGATGGTTAGACAGGGGCATGACGTAACGATTATTTGCAAAAATCACCCTTTGACACCAATTAAATCTGAAATTGTTTCTGGAATTTTAATTGAACGAGTGAAAGGTTTTTGTTTTACTAAATATCAAATATTATTAAAAATTTATGACTTTATTTATACAGTTTTAGCATTAAAAAAAGTAAGTGTTGAATCTGATATTATAATTTCAAATACTTTTTTTTTTCCAATAATAGCGAGTAAGTCAATTAAAAAAAAATTACTTGTTGATGTTGCACGTATGCCGAAAGGTCAAATAAAACTCTATATTAAATCTAAATATATAAGGGGGAATTCTAGTTCAGTAGTATCTGCAATAAAACGAGAATTAAGTTATGATTATTACAGTAAAATTGTACATATACCTAACCCTTTACCATACTCAGTTGTAAAGAAAGATACAAATAAATTAAAATCTAACAAAATACTCTATGTGGGAAGAATTCATAAAGAAAAGGGTATTGATATTATGATAAATGCTTTTAAAATATTGAATTTAGAGAATTATGAGCTGCATATTGTAGGTTCTCATGATATTACTAATGGGGGGAGTGGCGAAAGTTATCTAAAATATTTGAAAAATTTATGTAATTCAATGCCCAATATTTACTTTAGAGGGGGGATATATAATTTAGAAGAACTAGCTAATGAGTATTTAGAAAGTAAAATATTTATTTACCCATCTATTTCTGAAATAGGTGAAACATTTGGTCTAGCACCTTTAGAAGCTATGTCTTACGGGTGTGTTCCAGTGGTTTCGGATTTATCTTGTTTTAAAGATTTTATACAACATAATTATAATGGTTTAATATTTAATCATAGAGAAAAACAAAAAGAAGTTAATTTGTCTATTCAAATAAAAAAACTAATTCAAGATAGAGTATTTTTTGATAATCTGTCAAAAAAAGCAACAGAAGTAAATGATTCACATTCTATAAATAAAATAACTAAGCAATTTGTTGACTTGTATGAAAATTCATTATCAAACAAATAGATTTAAAAGCCCTTGGCCATTATCCCATAAAATTAAACAAATAACTTGGGAAATAACTTGGGCATTATTGTGCTCATGGACACCTAAACCTTTTAATAAATGGAGAATTGTTGTTTTAAAGGTTTTTGGTGCTAAAATTTATGGGAAACCATTCGTTCATCAAAGAGCAAGAATTCAAATACCTTGGAATATTATATTGCATAATAAAGCATGTATAGGTGACAGAACTAATATCTATTCATTAGGATTAGTAATAATTAATGAATATGCTACCATAGCTCAAGAGGCTTATATATGTACTGGTACTCATGCCTTTAATATGCCTGAAAAAAACCTTATTACAAAGCCTGTGATTATAGGAAAAAATGCTTTTATTGGTGCAAGAGCTTTTATTTTACCTGGTATTTCAGTCGGCGATAATGTAATAATTGGAGCATGTAGTGTAGTGACAAAAAATATTAATGATAATCTTATTGTTAAAGGGAACCCTTGTAGATAACCATCTTAACTTGAATTAATAAGTATGATACTTTTAAATACTCAATGATTGAAAAAATATTGTTGAATTTATTAAAAAAGCCAAAGTATAATTTTCCATGTATTAAGTATAACTATCTATCATAAAATCGCCTATTGACTTAAATTTTCCTTGGTGGTCATATAAGGCAATTGAGTTTGTAGATACAATTGTAGAGAATAAAAATATTTTTGAATTTGGTACTGGTGGTTCAACTTTAAGGTATTCAAAATTATCAAACTCGATAGTTTCTGTAGAAGATAATCTATCATGGTTAGAAATAGTTAGAGAAAAGTTGTTAAATAATGGAGTTGAAAATGTTGAAATAATGTATGAGTTTTATGATTTTAAAAATGGTAAAAATTTTGAACAAAGTGATTACCTTAAATCCTTTGATAAGAATTCAGATAAATATGATATTATAATTATTGATGGCCAGGATGAAACATTTAAAAAACGAATTAAATGCTTCAAATATGTAGAATCGAAGGTTAAAGTAGGTTCGTATATAATTGTTGACGATTTTTGGAGATATGAGGAGTTATTAAGTTGTAATAGGGCTAAAGAAATAAAGGTTTTCGAATCGGTTGGGCCGTGTAGGTATGGAGTTACATCTACCGCTGTATTTTTATATTAAATGGTATCTATACTTATTCTCACTAAAAACGAAGAACATGATTTAGCCGAGTGTTTAAACTCCGTGAGCTGGTGTGATGATGTTCATGTTTTTGATTCGTACAGTGAGGATAAAACACTTGACATTGCTAAGTCGTACGGTGCTATAATCACTCAAAGAAAATTTGATAATTATGCCAACCAGCGAAATGCTGCCCTGAGTACTCTTCCTTTCTTATACGATTGGATTTTTATCTTAGATGCCGACGAACGGATTCCTCTAGTACTGAAAAACGAAATAGAAAAAAAACTTCCTCTACTCGCTGAATCTACAAACGCTGTGCGTATTCGTAGAAGAGATTTTCTTGAAAATACATGGCTAAAACATGCCCAGCTATCGCCTTACTATGTTCGATTGATAAGAAAAGGAAAAGCTAAATACCACCGTGAAATCAATGAAGTACTTGAAGTTGAGGGGAAAATAGAGGAGTTTAGTAGCTATTTTGATCATTATCCTTTTTCTAAAGGATACACGCATTGGCTAGCCAAACATAATACATACTCTTCCATGGAAGCAGTACGTTGGATAGAAGAACATAAAGGTAACTTTGAGTTTTCCATTAAAAAGGCACTTTTCAGTCGCGATTTTTCGGAGCGCCGTTACCACCAAAAAGGATTATTTTACAAATTACCTGGGCGTCCATTCATCAAATGGCTTTACATGGTACTTGGGCGTCGTGCTTTTCTGGATGGCAAAGCAGGGATTACCTACGCTTTTTTGCAAGCAATTTACGAATATTTTATTGTTATTAAAACCAGAGAATTACAGCGTAAATCTCCCCGCTAATGCCCGCTTTTTCGCGTCTATTTGTCTTTGGTTTGGTCTTGGTTGGGATAGGGGTTCTTCTACTCAGCTGGCTTCCCGACCCCGATGTAGGCAACGTTCTGCCTGTACCCGCCGCAATTAGACAGTGGGTCAATGCCAACGGCAATCTTCGTACGGCTGTTCCCTTTGTGTTGTTAGGTATGTTGGGGGAAGGGTTACTGCCGCCCCACCGCTTCAACCTCATGGCTCGACTCAAAATGGGGGGCGTGTTTTTACTGCTTGTCGTCATTGCCGAACTGGGTCAGTTATGGCTTCCCAAACGCCACTTTGACTGGGGAGACATTGGATACGGTGCTTTGGGCACGGCCGTGGGCATGGGGATAGGCTTTGGTCTTAAACATTGGTTTTATCGTTCTCAACGTCATATCTAAACAAACACTCCTATGACAGCTATTTTCACACCTTCTGAGCAAGTTTTAGGCATTCCGTTTTACAAAGGCACCGCTGCCGACTGTTATCAGCGGCTCCACCGCCACGGCGGGCTGCTGACTGCCCCCTCGGGGCCAGGGCTTGCCACCGTGTTTAGTGACCAAGTCTATTACCAGTCGGTTTTGGCCTCCGACCTCGTGATTCCCGACAGTGGTTATTTGGTACTGCTGTGGAATACGTTTTTTGGTGGCAACCTCACGCGGCTTTCGGGGTTAGAGTTTATCAATTATTTTGTTGAAGCCTTTCCCCGTGAGTGCCAGCAGCGGTTGTTTTTGGTCAACCCAACCCAAAGCGAGCAGGATGCCAACCTTCGGTACTTGCGTAGTTTAGGCATCCACCTGACCGAAGATGACTGCTACATTGCCCCGCACTACCGACAAGGGGCGATTGTGGATAAGGTATTGCTGGCAAAATTGGAGGAAAAGCGTCCCCAATGGGTATTGATCAACATTGGCGGAGGAGTGCAGGAAATCCTGGGCGCTTGGCTCAAAAAAAGGCTGAGTTATTCGCCCGCTCTACTGTGTACGGGGGCGGCTATTGCCTTCAAAACGGGCAAACAAGTAGCGATTCCCAACTGGGCCGACCGCGTTTATTTGGGTTGGTTGTTCCGAATCGCCTCCGATCCCCGCAAATATTACAAACGTTACTGGGAAGCCGTACCGCTGGCCAAGCTGCTCTGGGTACACAACCGAACGGCGCGTTGGTTTTAACACCACACATCTACACTTACTGACTTTTAATCACAATTACTAAACACGTAATCACTATGAAAAAGCGCTCATTATCGCTCTTCGTGTACGTTCTAGCCCTTACGGCAGTCATGTACAATTGCAAAAAAGGGGATCCACTAGAACCCGATACCCAGCTGGTAGAAGAACTGACAAGTGTCAAGATGGACACGGTGACGTTGACCAAGCCCGCGCCTGTCACCAGTACACCTGCTACCGTCACGCCTTCGGCCCAAGCCACCGCCGTGTCTGGTGGAGTTGCCTCCATTGCCAGCACGGGGACGGTACCTGCTACCGTAACCACTGCCGCCAGTGAGGTGAAGGCCGCGATTACGCCCGCTGAAGTAACCAAACTCGCCACGATTACGCCTGCTACTATCAGCACTGTAGCTAGTGGAGGGGCACTTCCTGCCGACCTTAAAAGCATCTTGGACAAAGCGGGCGCCGATCCAAAGCTGAAAGCTTACTTGCCCACGTTTACATTGCCTACGGTCAACGGCAAAGCCATTCCTGCCCGTACGGGAGGGGTAGAAGGCATTGCCCATACCGATGGTATTGATGGAATCAACGCATCACCTGAGTGCATTGCCAAAGGGCAAGAGGCGTTTGATGCCAAAAAGGCGGAATTAGATAAGACCAAGGCGGATGAACTAGCGCGTGCGCAAAGCGCCTACACCACAGCGACAAGTGGTTTGACGGCGCAAGAAACTACCTGCAAAACGGGGGTGACCAGTAAATACAAGCCCCTCCGCGACGGGGCGCAAGCAGCCTACGCTACTGCTGCCGCCAACATCGCTGCCGCCAAGTCGGTTTTGGGCGAAGAAACGGCCAGTTTATTAGAAGCCCTCAATGCCCTTGCGTTGTTGGGTAACTTAACAGTGGTGAATAACCTAGAGTCGGCTGAAGGAAAAGCCTGTACGGAATTGGTAACGGCTTTGCGCAGTGCCGCCGATGCTGCCAAGAAAATCAACGAAGACGCCGTAAATGCCAACTACCAAAAAGCGTTGAAAGAAGCCGAAGCGAAAAAGGGTGAAGTGATTCAGAGTTGCCACGACCAAGGATAAGTGATGGATGGTTTTCTGTAAATGCACCGACCTATGATTGGCATTAGATGCTACCTAGTACTGGGGATACTGGCGGGTTTCTCTGGTTGGCTAGGCGCGCAAAACAACCTTTCGGGCAAGCCTGGTTTGCTCTTTACGCCTTCGGCGGTTGCCCTGAAAGATGGGGACTTTCGTTTTGGGTACAACTATAACCCCATTCGTTACGGATTACGTGCTAGAACAAAAAACCCCGAGCAAGTGTGGTTTGCCCACGTGGCGATTTTGCCTCGGTTGGAACTGACGGCCACGCTCTTACAGATGTTGGATTCCGACGTTCGGGACGTCAGCGAAGGCATTGGCGACCGCTCCATGGACATTCGGTATTTGCTCTTGACCGAAAAAAAATACCGTCCCTCCGTCGCCCTTATTATGACAATCCCATTCACGATTGACGGGGCCATGCTTACCCACGTCGTAGTAGCCACCAAACATTTCCAATTGCATAAAAACTGGCAACTAGAGGCCAACCTCGGTTTGGGAAGTCCGTATTTTATTTACCGACAAGGCAGCACCCACACCAATAATTCGTTTCTTTCGGGGTTTAGGTGGCAAAAGAAGAGTGAATGGCGTTATAAAAATCACTACCTCGAAGGTCCCTTTGGGGGGCTGGTGTTGCATTATCAGCACAAATGTGGAGTAATGGCCGAATACGATTCCCAACACCTCAACGTCGGCGCCTATGCCACACTCTGGCAACATTGGACGGTGCAAGCAGGATGGCTTAACGGCGATCAGTGGATGGTGGGTACGGCGTTAGGAGTAAATTTACTAAAACAACCAAAGCGTTTTCAAACTTCTCCTAAGCTTTGAAGAATTACTTATACTACCTAGGAACAGGGGTACTTTATTTTTTGCTGGGATTGGCTGCCTGCGCCCAACAAAACCCAGCAGGGGTGGAGTTAGAAAATATGTCATCGACCCACGGGACAGTAACGTACGAACAACGTCTGTATCGAAACCCTTTTCGAGGATTTGAGCGCGTACCATGGCGATCGTCAGATACGCTTGCATTGTTCGGTTACGCTCCGATGATTCAAGGGATAGTGGTCGGCCGTTATACGCTGGATAATGTACTTCGAGCACAGCCAGTAACTGCTTCCGAACGCCACGCGTTCCAACCTGAAAAGCGGTTTCTGCTGCAACGAAACTACCGATTTGATTTTTGGCTCCAACCCGTTTTTGCCGCCAAATTTGGGAATATTAGATTTCCAGTACGGAGTAACTCCAGTATATTACTACAAAGTCAGTTGTACCTGTGGCCAGGTATGAGTTTCAACTGGGGCATATTGCTACCGTTGAGCAACGATTTAGATAACCGTCCTAAAATTGTGCGGCCTGCTCCCCTGTTTTTAAATCAATTTTACGCCCGAGGAACCCATTTTTTTAGTGGCTCCGCAGGTTCGTTTCACAACGACCAGTACGGAATCAACCTCCAGTACCGTAGAAGCGACCTCCAGACCCCGTGGTCATACGGCCTTGAGTTGGGCTTGACGGGCATGTACTATTACCCTCGGGGGGGGCTGTATTACGAAAAGATGGATAACCTACTCGCCTTAGCTGATGTAGAATACCGTTTTCAAAAAATAGACTTGTTATTGAAAGCGACAGCAGGCCAGTTTTTATACGGCGACAAAGGGGTGCGCTTTGATTTTATTCGTCAGTTTACAAACGTAGAAATAGGCTTGTTTGCCGTTGCCACCCAAAATGGCTCTACGGCAGGGTTTAATTTTGCCATCCCGATTCCGCCAGGTAAAATTGTCCAAACCCGTGGCTTTCGATTGCGTACAGGGGAAGAATTTCGCTGGGAGTATTTGTATGCAGGGGGCTTTAAAATAGCGGAGCGGTACCAAACAGGTTACCAACTCGACCAACGGCTTCGTCAGTATCATCAATGGTACTTAAATCGCCAATATCAAAAATGAAATTTGTTGCACTCCTTTTATGCCTGTTGATGGGGTATTCGTCGGTTTTCTCCTCTGAACCCACTAGGACTCCATCGAAGTGGTGGCCGCAGGGAGTGAGCGTACATGCGGGGGTGACGGGGGTAGGGGTACAAGGCGCTTGGCGGTTGCCCAAATACCCGCAGTGGGTAGTACGCGTGGGAGGGAGCTACATTAGCTACAAAAAACAGCACCAAATTGATTTGGGCGACAGTTCTATCGTTGAGTTTCGGCCCGATTTTGTCATTGGCTTGGTGCAGAGTTCGGTCAAATGGCAGCCTTTTCGTCGTTCGTCATTCTTCCTAACGGCAGGGGCAGGCTACACTTGGCGGCCCGACGTTCGGCTTCAGCTCCAAGCATTAAGCCCCATTGAATTAGGCGGCATCCAAATGAAACCCGAAGAGTTTGGCACCATCGACCTACGCGTTCGGTGGTCTTCCGTGGTGGGTTACGCAGGCATGGGCATGGGGCGTTCGGTTCCCAAACGCCGTTGGGGCTTTGGTTTTGAGTTAGGTTGTTATTATTTGGGCAAGCCCAAACTAAGCGCTGATTACGAAGGGTTTTTAGAAACCACTACCCTCGACGAACAACTCCCAATGATAGAGCGCAACATGCGGGGGTATCGGTTTTTACCCAACCTCCAATTCGTTATTTCGTATTCGCTCGTTAGAAAAACTCAAAAATAATGTACCGCATTTCGGCGTTTTGTTTGCTCTTCTTTTGTTTTCTATGGGCGTGTAAAAACCCCTTGGATGGCTTTGAGCTGCGGTTCAAGAAGCCATTTCCAGTGGCGTTGGATGTGCAGTATTACACCAAAGGCGGATTGGAGGTGCCTACAGAGTCGCAGGTACTGATTACGGGCCCTGATGCGGGAAGAGTCATCACGACGGTAGAAACCAAGAAGTTTCGATTGACGGGAGACGGGACGTTGTTTTTGTCGATAGATTCGTTAGGCCCCCGCCCCTCCGAACAACAGCCTTTACGCTTTACGGTGGTGGTCAAATCACCTGGGGCGTTGGATGCAGTGTTACCCGTTGAGCTGAAGGCTGATAAGCAACGGTCGGTTACGTTGGTTTTTCAACCCCAAGAGGCAGTCAATACGAAAGTAAACGTTTCCCAACGGTCGAGCAGCAATGCGGGTCGAATCGACGCTGATTGGATACTCGAAACCCCTGAACTTGTGGGGGCTGCTCAATCAAAAGTCAAAGCTACGGTTTCGCAAGGAAGCATCGTAAAAGATGCGGTGGGAAAAGAAATTTCGGGGAATTTAACGGCCAGATTTCAGGTAGTGGACATTACCAAACCCCATGATAATTTTTTAATCAACCCTATTAGTAACGCTACCATTGCCCGCCCTCTGCTCAAAGATGGTAGCGGAGTGGCTAGTAACCAGCAGTTTACGCAACTGGCGGGGGCTTTTTTGCTGCAAATTTACAATGAACAGTTTCGTCTTGTCAAATCCTTGACCAGCCCCATCAAAGTTCGGTTTTCTGTTTCTTCACAGCTTTACCATCCGCAAGAACGGCGTTTGGTTAAAGAAGGAGATGAAATTCCGCTTTACAGCTACGACGCGGCGACAGATACATGGCAAACGGAGGTCTTTGGTAAGGTAGTAAAAGCAACAGATGGAAGTTTGGCTTACGAAGCTGAGCTGCCCCACTTATCGCTCTGGGTAGCAGGGTTTACCAAGCAAAAATGTGAAACGGGGCCGAGTTTTAAAATCAAAAGCAGCCTCCCCGCTACCGACGTACAGTATCAGTGTGAAGTACTCGCCGACGGTACCAATACGCGTTTACAAGTATTCAAATCGACGATTAATAACGGAGAAGTGATTCGGGTAAACGGTTTAGAAAGTGACCAATATGTACGATTACGAATATCAGATGCGACAAGCTCGGCCACGGTTACCTCAGAAGTAGTCAATGGATGTGGTGGTACTGAACAAGTGTTGGATGTGTCATCGTTCAAAAAACAGATAGTCAAATGCACGAATGGGCCAGGCTTTCAAATAAAGAGTAACCTTCCAACAAGCGATTACCGTTATAACTGTGTCGTTATCAACGCGGAAACGAATGCCACCCTTCAAAGTTTTCAAACGACGGCCAACAACGGGGAGGTGATTCGACTCAATGGTTTAGATAGTGACCAGAAAATTCGTTTGAAGCTATCGGACATTGTAAGTAGTGCCGTGGCAATCTCTGAATCGGTGGATGCGTGTGCCACCTCCGTACAGCCGTTGGATATTAGTTCGTTTAAACTTCCCCCGCAGCGTTGTACGACGTCGCCCATTTTTAAGATACAAAGTACCTTACCCGTCAGCGACCGTACTTACACCTTTGAAGTAATAAAACCTGATTCCAAAAATCGTTTACAAGTGTTTCAATCGACGGCCAACAACGGAGATTTTATTCGTCTGAGTGGGTTATACGACAATACGGGGCCGATTCAGTTACGTATATTTGACATAGTTAGCGCGACGGTTGCCACTTCTGCCGTGGTAGAAGCGTGCAGTAATACCACCTATTTACTGATTCTCGAAGGGTTTCAAACCCCCGCACCTCGTTGTGCTTCGACCCTAAATTTTAGAATAAAAAGCAGTTTGCCCAACAGTACGCACCAATATACTTTTGAAGTGATTAATGCCAAGACCAACGGTACGATGCAAAAATTCCAGTCTTCGGCCAACAACGGTGATATTGTTCGTATTAATGGCTTGTACAGCGATGAAACGGTTCGACTACGGATAACGGATTTGTTTAGTACAGCTACTGTCCAGTCTGTTGGTTTGGCGGCATGTACCACCACTACGCAAGAGCTCGACCTCGCTTCGTTCAAAGCTCCGCCTACCAAGTGTGCCACTCCGCTGACCTTTACGGTGAAGAGTAGCTTGCCAGTAAGCGATCGGGTATATGATTGTGAATTGCTTAATGCCACTACAAACGCGATAATGAGGTCATTTCAGTCCAAAATAAGTAGTGGTAGTTCAATAAGAATCAGCAACTTAGAGTCAGGTGTACAGGTGAAATTGAAAGTTTATGACAACCAAAGCTCGGCCATTGGAATCTCAAGTGCAGTAGATCCTTGTTCGGCCACTGCCCAAACGATTGACTTGTCGGCGTTTAAGGTGCCATCAAGTTTACAGTCAGGAGAAGTGCGTATTACGTTACAGTTCCCTTGTAAAGCATTGGATGAGCCCAAACTTCCGACCCGAGAGCTATTTGGAAGGTTTCGGGAAACGGGCACTTTACAGTGGAAAAACTTGCCAAGCATGAAATATATATCGGGTCAAACGTCTTTCAGCATTGTTACCGATTTATTGGTTGTTGGCAAAACCTACGATTTTCAAGTTGGGCCTGCGCCAGGCTACTATTCCTTCAGCGAAAATGCCTATACTCTCCGAAAAGCCGATTGGGTGATACGTATTGATACGGATGAATATTGCAAGAAATAGAGGTTTTAATATTCGACGATTATGACAGTATTAAATGTAGTATCACCCTCGCCTGATTTTCGTATCAGGCGACGAAAAAATCATTTAAGGTTATTAAGTGATTTAGTCGCAATAAGCATTATATATGTTTTGAGCTCGCTCTTTTGTCAAAGGATGCTCAATCAAGTGACTGTACTGGTTATTATTGGACTGCTTTTAACGTGGTATTTTTCAAGCAAGTTTGTTAAATTATATGATAGTTTTAGATTTTCACTTTTTATCGATGAACTGTTAATTTTAGTCCCTAATCTTATTGTTCAATTAATTGTATTAACTGTATCATTATTTTTATTGAATGACCACCAAAATGCACGAAGTTTTACAGTTGTTTATACTCTTTCTCTGACGGCATTTGTTGCGGTGAAAATGTATTTTACACGGAGGCTGTTATTGTACTGGCATATTAAAGGTGATTACCAAAAAAAGATTGTCGTGGTAGGTGATTTTACTTCAGTGCACGAGTTTATTGATTTGGTACAAAAAAAACCACAGTATGGCTATAAAGTTTCAGGAGCGCGCGTTCATGATTTTGTTAAAAATGATAAGATTTTATTAAAAGAGACACTAAGTTTTTTGCAATCTACATCCACAAATGAAGTGGATGAGTTAGTGATTGCGATCCAAAAATTTAGTGAAACGTACGTAGCGGGTTTAATTGAATGGGCAGATAAACAGGGTGTCCTTGTTAAGTTTACTCCTGGCTTCTTTCAGTTAAATGCGTCACGCTATTCGTTTGAATTATTTGGTCAATACCCGTTGGTAACGGTACGAAGTACTTTGCTCGATTTGAACTATTGGCAGGGAATAAAACGAGCTTTTGATGTTGTTTTTAGCGTATGTTTTTTGTTGCTGATAGCATCGTGGTTGTTTCCAATCATTGCGCTTGCAATCAAAATTAACTCCAAAGGCCCCGTGTTTTTTATTCAAGGTCGTTGGGGACAAAAAGGGAAGATTATCAAAGTGTGGAAGTTTAGGACGATGTATCACGGCGCATCGACCATCAAAAAGGAGGGAGGCTTTAGCCAAACCACTTCCAATGATCCACGGGTGACGCGTGTCGGTCAGTTTTTGCGCAAAACCAACTTGGACGAACTACCGCAGTTTATCAACGTTTTTTTGGGAAGTATGTCAGTAGTAGGGCCTCGTCCACATGCCACAAAGCACAGTGAAGAAACCCTACCGTTGATTGATAATTACATGATTCGGCACCGCGTGAAGCCAGGTATAACTGGTTGGGCGCAGGTAAATGGCTACCGAGGCGAAACCCACGAGATTGGTCTGATGCGTAAGCGAGTAGATTATGACATTTGGTACATCGAAAACTGGAGCCTTTTGTTAGACGTCCAAGTGATTTTTAAAACGGTGTACAACATGTTCAAAGGTGATCCGCAGGCGTACTGATCAAAACTGCATGACCGACTCAGCAAACTACACTTTCTGTTTAATGACTTCGAAGGCGGCGTTGTATTGACTTTGTACTTTTGCCATTGATTGTTTTACGCTCTTTTTAGCTGCGCCATAATCTGCTACCGTTTGTAGCAGCCTGTCGGTGATTTGTTGTCCCGTCGTCTCTTCAATCTCAAACGTCCAGTCTTTCAGTCCCAAGTCATAATACATCTGCCCCTTGATGGTGTCTTGGGGCTGACGTAAATAAAAGGCGGGCGTACCATTGGTCAGTGCAATGATGGGCGAATGGCACTCATAGCTCAACACAGCGTGGGCGTGGGCATACAACGAAGCGGCTTCATCGGGAAGCCAATAGCCGTGTTTTACCACCAATGGCTTGACGTCGTCGGGCAATGGGTTCACCAACAATTCATCAATAATATCTACTTGATAGGTCATTTCGGGGCAAACCACGATTTTGTTGCCCGTCTTTCTTACCCACGCTACCATCGCTTCACGGACTTTGGCGTGGTCGATTTCCTTCCACTTATCATTGAGTTCGTTGACTTGCTTGATACGTTCTTCACTCCAGCCGCTAGGCCTGATTTTATAATAAGGCGTCACGCGGAGGCGGGGAATTATGCAGATGAACTTGCGATGTTCCAACTTGTTTTCTTGAATAAACTGATTGGCTTTTTGGTCGTCATGGATTTCCAAAACAAAAGTTGCATCAGGCGCAAAAGCGATGTGCGGCCCTTGTACGCCCGCATCTTTTAGCTTTTGAATAGAGGCGGTTTCTCGCGTAAAAATGAACGAAGCATGTTGTAAAAGTTCTTTCAACGAAGTCGAAACATCCTGAGTAGTCACACCAAAGATACCAAAAGGCTTCTGGGTTTGCTTGTGCCAGGCTTGTAGATAATCGGTCGCAACAACGGAAGGCCCTGAGCCATGAAGGAAAAAATCGGCCGTTTGGAATGCCTGTTTGACTTCGTCCGTTTGGGGCACAAATTCCTTATCTACTGCCCCGTGAATAATCGTTACGTCGGGATAGTATTTATTGAGCATGGTTTCTACCATCTCACTTTTGCTTTTTTTCCAAAGGATAATCTTGGCTTTGGGAAGGCGTTTTTTCAATAAGCCAATCAACCCTGGCGTGTGGGCAATGTCGCCGATGTTGACATCTTGCCAACCCGACGTAATGAGTAATACGGGGTTGCTTTTCTGGGTTGCTTGCGACAAAAAAGGAAGCATCGCAGCTGCTGACAGCAGGCTGGTTTGTTGTATAAATTGACGACGATTGAGGGGCATGAGATTGGTTTTTTATGTGGATAATGATATACCTAGAACCTCCTCAAACCCCATGCCTTTAGGCTGGGGAAATAAAAGAGGTAGAATTTATTGGGCTTTAGCCCTGATTGTTACTAAAAAAGTCAAGGCTAAAGCCTTTAATTCTACTTAGCTAAGTCATCGCCAGTTTTTTCACGACCAGCATGGTTTCTTTTTGGCGGCTTCTGACAACATTCATGGCTTTTTGAGCTTTGGTTTTGGCCGTTTTGTACTCTTTATAAATTGCCAATACCGCTCCTGTGATGTCGGTAGAAGGAGCTTGGTCGATTTCAAAAAGCCATTCGGGTACGCCAATATCCCGAAACATCCACCCTTTACGACCGTGTTTGAGCGGACGGGCATGAACCACAGGCACGCCCAATGCCAAGCCCATAATGAGCGAATGGGGCTCCATTCCAAACATCGTGTGCGCTCGGGCATACACCGACATGGCTTCGTCGGCACTCCAAAAGGTTTCGCGACATACGACTTTGGCCTTGATGCTATCGTCCAATTGGTCGTAAAGCATCGTTTTGGCATACTTAGTCTCTTTTAACGCCTCGGGTGCAACCAAAACTTTCATGCCCGTAGTAGCAACCCACTGATTGATTAGGTCTTTTACTTTGCCCAGCCGTAGCGTATCTTGTTGCTGCTGCTCTGGTGTTGGCGCAGGGTTCATCATGTCTCCCTTTCCCGTCGTGTTTAAATGCGGCGTATTGGTACGCACTACTACTACCAAAAATTTCCCATCTTCCAATCCTGCCTGACGGAGATAGGCAAGCCCCTTGGCTTCGTCCCGCACGTCTATGCCAAAACATCCGTCGGGGCCAAATTCAATAATGGGCGTTTTGAACTGATTCTCTTTCAGGAATTTGACCGACTCGGTATCACGACAATAGATAAAAGAAGCACGACTCAGTACATCCCGAAAAAGTGATAATGCGGGCGGGGCAAACTTATCGAATGATTGCCCGTAAAGTCCAAAAGGAATGTTGTTTTCGAGGCAATAATAAAAGGGAGCAAGATTGGACATAACTCCAGTCCATTCATAATTGAACAAACCATAGTTCATCGACATTCCTGAGTTATGAATATATACGTCGGCTTGCTCGAATGCCGTTTTTAGTTCTCCTTGCAAACCTTCATCTTGGTTGAAAAACGCCCCATGCACGATTTTTACTTTTGGGAAATTCTTGGCAATCAATGCTTCTGTGACAGGCCGAGATTGGGCGTGCCACAAGATAATTTGTGCTTCGGGGATATGTCTTTCCAACAAACGTAAAGTGCCAGGCGTATGACCAATGTCCCCAATGTTGTTGTCGTTCCACGACGAGCGGAGTAGTATGGTGGGGGTTTTCGCGAGTGGCTTTTCAGGTACGCTCAGTCGTTCCTGTAGAGGCACTTGAATAGTAGTGGCTGCAAGGGTTGAAAGTTTAAGAAAATCTCGACGGGAAGTAGGCATGGCGTTTTTGGGTTTAGGTTGTAAAGACATTCTTTTTCAAGACATTCATGGTTTGTTCTTGCCGTTGTTTCACAAATGCTTGGGCTTTCTTAACCTTCATTTTTGCGGCTTTGGGGTTCTTAGCCATTTCGAGTACCGTGGGGACAATTTTGGCGACATCATTTGGCGTGTCCATGTCGAAGAGCCAATCGCCCAGCCCAATGTCTCGCCACATATAGCCTTTGCTAGTCTGTTCGTCAAATCGACAGACGATGGCGGGGATTCCCTGCGCAATACACATAATAGGCGAGTGCATTTCCAGTCCAAACAAACCCGCCGAACGAATGTACGTACTCACGGCTTCGTCGGTAAGCCAGTATTTATCTCGCCACACCACTCTCTTTTTGACATCCTCGGGGAGTGGGTCGTAGAGCATTTCTTTCCCAATGCGCATTTGGGTCGCATTTTCGGGCACGAGCAATACTTTGAGCGGAGTTTGGCGTACCACTGCAATGATTGCCTCCCGAATGGGGGCGTTATCCTGCTCTTTCATTTTTTCGTTGTGGGCGTGCTTGGCTTCATTGATACTTTGCTTTTTGGAAGGCAACTCCCACCAAGGGGAAAACCGTACTTGAGGAATCGCGCACAAAAACTTACCCGTTTCGAGGTCGTGCTCCCGCAAAAAAGCATCAGCCGCTTGGTCGTCTCGGACATCCACGGCAAAAGCGCCGTCGGGGCAAAATTCCATGATGGGGCAGTTGGCGCTGTGTTTTTTAGCAAACTCCATGGATACCGAATCCCTGAAATAAGCAAAACGGGCTTGGGTCAAGAGCTCTATTTCGAGAGGGGTTACCTTTTGTCGATCTTCTGGGAATCCATAAACGCCAGGAAACGTAATCCCGTAAATGCCGTAAGGTTTGCCCGTGGTTTTGCGCCAACGCTCCACGTCTTGCTTCGCTACCAACGAGGGGCCAGAGCCATGAAGTAAAAACACACATTCCGTAAATGCCTGTTGAATCTCCTCTGGTGTTTGGATGATGCGTAGTTTCGGGAAACGCTTTCGCAGCATTTCTTCTACACCGTTTTTGACATTAGAAGGCCAAAGACGTACTTCTACTTCGGGTAAATATTTTTCTAAAAGCGTCAGCACGCCTGGTGTATGGGCAATGTCACCAATGTTTTCCGTTTGCCAAGACGAACGCAAAATGATGGATTTAGGCACCGCAGCGGAAGCTTCTCCCAACGCCACGTGCAAAGAAGCGGCGAGGAGGGAGGTTTGTTTTAGAAATGTTCGTCGGTTGAGTGTCATATTCATCTTGAGAATTTAATTTTACACCGCAGAAATTCGCAGAGCTTTAAAACCGCTGATTTTCGCTGAAAGCCAAACATCTGCGCCATTCTGCGGTATTAAATCTGCGCTGGTCTGCGGGTAAAATTTAATTGATTAATAGCCTGGGTTTTGCTCAAATTTTGCTCCCGTATTGGCATCAATTACTTTTTGGGGAATGGGCCAAAACTTGTTAAAATCTTGGATTGTTTTGCCCGAAGAAGGACCATTTGCTACCGATGGCTCTGAATTATATTTTCTCACCCTATCCACCAACCGACCCATACGAATCAAGGTGCGCAATCTTGGCTCTTCCACAATCAATTCCCGCGTTCTTTCGTCCAGAATAAAGTCTTCGGTAACTTTTGTCGCACTGATTAAGGTAGCTTTTGCTCTTGCCCGCACTACATTTATGTCTTTCGCCGCATTTTCTAAATCACCCTTTCTAAAATAAGCCTCAGCTCTTAACAAATAGGTTTCGGCAACCCTCATGCGGCTGAAATCTTTAGACGTATTTCCCGATAATATGTCGTTATTGATGGAAGAACCCTCAATTTTTCGGAAATAAGGGTAATATTGGCGCAATGTATCAATGGCTATCGTCGTGAGTGTTCCGTCGTTACGAGCCACAAACAAATTGCCATTAGCTGCTTTTTTGACAATCATCGGCTTGCCAAAGTACTCTTTATCCGCAGGGTTATTGTAGTAAAAAGTGCGTCGGATGTTATAAACCGAATTTCTCATGTCTTTGGGGTCCAACGTCCACACGTCATATTTAGCGTAGTTGGTAGGTGAGTTGACGCCAATACCTCGCCCTATGCTATCAGCTACGATATTTAAAGTTCGATTGGGAGTTTGTAATCGGTCGTATTCGGGGCTCCAATACCGAATGCTGTTATTGGCAGACGAAGTTGAAAAACTCCCGCCTACGTTGGTGCTTTCAAACTGCCACGCCCACATTACCTCTTTGTTGCCCACCGAGTAGTTGATTTGCCCGTTGGCAAAAAGATCAGAAAAAACATCGCCAGGTCGCGAAGCCGCCGCGCCAAACCTCACCGTCATAATTTGATAATCACCCGCTTCTTTATTAATCACTTTGCTGGCCGCCCCGATGGATTTATCGTAGAAGGAAGCATCCTTAGATTCCATGCCTAGTGAGATATAAATTTCGCTCAATAAGTGAAACGCCGCCGCTCGCGGTATGCGGCCGTCTTTGACTTGTAGCGGCAGTAAAGTGATGGCCTCTTCCAAATCTTTGGCCGCAAAATTGAGTACTTCGAGCCGAGAGTTTCTTATAAAATCAAATTTAGGTTCGGTGATTGTTTGCTTTACAATCGGAACACCGCCATAAATATTGGCTAAAAAATTGTAGGTATATGCCCGAAAAAACAAAGCTTGTCCTTTGATGTTGTTAAGGTCTTCGGTTTTAATGCTGAGGTTGGGGTTATTGAGACCGTCGAGAATGGTGTTGGCGCGTAAAATCATGGTTTTGTAGGCCCAATCCCAATACACAATGGTTGCATCTAAGTTGGGGTTGAGAAGACTGTAATCTTTATTCCCGCGCGAGTCGTTTCGCCCCCATTGGGTTTGGTCGGTTCCTACGGTCATGTACTCAAAATTGTTGGACGCAATGATGTGTTCCTGACGTGATCCTTCGTATAAACCTACCACAGCGGCATCAAACCCTGCGGTGTTGGTCAGTAAATTTTCAGGGCTGAATCTATCCAAAGGCACTTCTTTTAAAAAATCGTCATTACAGGCACTGGTCATACCCAAAAGTGAGAGAAGCAATAGCGTTTTATATGTTGATTTCATGTTTCCTGAATGTTAAAATGACATGTTGATACCACCAATGAATGTTTTGAGCAACGGGCCATTGCTGCCTGGGTCGCGGCCGCCTCCACCAAACTCAGGATCCCAGCCGTTCCATTTGGTCCACGTAAATAGGTTTTTGCCGCTGATATACACTTGAAGATTGGAAATCTTGAGCTTCTTCATGAACGCATCCGAAAAATTGTAAGACAACGACACGTCTTGTAATCGGGTGAAACTGCGGCTTTCGTAAAAACCATAGCCGAGCGGATTACGGTAGTTGATTCTTGGATAGGTATTGATGGGGTTGGAAGGCGTCCAGTACGGAACATTGAGAAAATTGGCTTGGTCAAAAAAGTTGGAACCTGGATTTACGAGCGAGTTTGAACTGTAACCTCCTTCTCTGATATTGATGGTAGAAGACAGACTGAACTTCTTGTAGTTGATAATATTGGTAATTCCCAAAATAAAATTAGGCTGATTGCTGTGCAATACCGCTCGGTCTAAAGGCGTAATTTTGCCGTCAGGCACACCATTGGGGCCACTAATGTCCTTAAATTTTATGTCTCCAGGCTTAGAACCTGGTATCAGCGACAAATCGTCTCCTTGCTGAAAAATTCCGTCAAATACGTAGTCGAAATTACTGCCCAACGGCTGCCCGATAAACCATCCACTCGCAATGTCATCGTCTTCGATTCCGTCGTTGTTAATGTCCCTACCCGTGAGCTGTACGATTTTGTTTCTATTGAGTGAAAAAGCGAGGTTGGTATTCCATCCCCAATCGCCTCGTTCAATATTTTTGGTTTTGAGGTCTAATTCAAATCCTTTGTTTTTGGTTTTGCCAATATTCCGTAAGAAAACCTCAAAGCCGTTGGTGTTGGGAATCGTTTGATTGAGGAGGAGGTCGAAGGTATTAGATACATAGAAATTGAATGAGCCAGAGATGCGGCTGGAAAAAGCCTGAACGTCGGTGCCAATATTGAAACTTTCGGTGGTTTCCCAACCCAAATTCGGGTTGGCAAGCGTAGTAGGGACTAGGCCGATTGATACGGGCTGGCCGTCTCCAAAAACATAATTCCGCTGACCAACTTGGCTCAAAGACGAGTACTCGCTCACGCCTCGGTTTCCGTTACGCCCCCACGATGCCCGAAGTTTTAAGAAGTCAATCTTTTTAACATCTTTCATAAAACCCTCGTCACTCACGTTCCAGCTAAAAGCAACCGAAGGAAAAGTTCCAAACTTACGTCCTTCCCCAAAGGCCGAAAATCCGTCTCTCCGTACGCTCAAAGTAAAGAAGTATTTACTTTTCAGCGAATAGCCCAAGCGTGCCATGGACGAGATTTGACGGTTTTGGGTCGCGCCTACGTCAATGCTGTAGCCTTCGCCAATTTCCAATGAATTGTAGCCTAAGGCATCGTTGAAAATATTTTGGCTTGATAAAAATGAAAACTGATTGGATAACTGATAAATACCATAAAGTACTGTCAAGTCGAGGCTGTGGTCTTGGGCAAATCGGCGCTGGTACTTGACTATGTTTTCTAAGGTGAAATTTTGGGTTTCTCCGTGTCTTTTTGAACCTGAACCCAGGCGGTTGGTGGGGGCATAGGTAGGCGCATAAGCAAACGTTTTGGAGTCGGTTCGGGTGTAGCCACCGTTGAGCTTATAGGTCAAGCCTTCCAGCAAGGTTACATCGGCGTAGGCATTGGCAAATAGGATGTTAGTGATGGATTTGTTGGTATTCAGGAGCGTTCCTAACAATGGGTTTGCCACCAAGCCCCAGTTTTGTGGAAGGGGATTGGGCGAAACCCCATCTTCTAAATATAAACTTGCAAAAGGACTCAAATAAGAAGTTGGAACAAGGCTGGCCCTTACCCCTGAATTGTCTCTGGACGAATACCCAGAATTGATGCCCAACTTGAGCCAATCAGTGGCCTGTACGCCCAAGTTTAATCGGCTCGACAAACGATTGAAATTATCACCTTTGACGGGCGATTTAGAGTCGGTATAAGCTCCTGAAAAAAAGTAACTTACCCTGTCTGTTTTTCCCGAAACATTGAGCTCATAATTCGACATCGGAGCACTTTGTTTGATTTCTTGGAAAGGGTTGATTGTTTTTCCTGCGGCAATATTTGCTTGCTCAATCACCGAAAACGGCACACTTCCTCCTTCGGCTTCTTCGGCATCTTTGCGGGCGGCCAAGTACTGCTCGGGCGTGCGGTAGTTAGGCAAAAAAGCATAATCTGACGCCCCCAAATAGGTAGTGAATGTAAACTTAGGCTTGCCTGATTTTCCTTTTTTTGTGGTAATCTCAATGACTCCGTTGGTCGCCAATGAACCATAAATGGCCGTCGAACTGGCATCTTTCAGAATGTCGATGGTTTCAATGTCGTTGGGGTTGATGTCTGCCAAATTCCCTCCTGCATAAATAATACCATCCAATACGATAAGGGGAGAGCTATTGGCTGAAATAGAGTTGATTCCTCTGATTCGTATGGTTCCTGCTTGCCCAGGGCGGCCATTGTCAATGACCTGCACCCCCGCCGTTGTTCCTCTTAGGATTTGCGAGGCGTTGGTGTTGGGCTGTAATCGGGTCGCTTCTATGTCCACACTGGCGATGGCACCCGTCAGGTCTTTCTTTTTCTGAGTTCCGTATCCTACCACCACCACTTCTTCCAGCGATTTGTTGTCAACGTTTAGAGCGATAGGTAGTTGAGTGTGACTGCCCACCACCACCTCTTGCAATACATACCCCACAAAACTAAAAACCAAAACGGCATTGTCGTCGGGTACACTTAACGAAAACTCCCCGTTAGGATTGGTAGTAGTTCCTCGCTGAGTTCCTTTGATAATCACGTTTACCCCAGGCAAGGTTTCTCCTTTTTCGGCATCGGTTACTTTACCTTTGACAATTTTATCCACTACCTGATTGGTTTCAGCTACGGCAGGTGCGAGTGCTTCTATGGTTGCGGGAGAGGACTGGCTCAAGGCTTTTGGGGAGGACGGAACGTCACCTTCGGGAAATCGTGACGCATTTTGCTCCGACCTCCTTTCTGTACGTTTGTCGGTAATGACGTAGCCGCCATTTTTTGACTTTTTGTAATATAACCCCAAAGGTTTCAGCAGTGCTTCGAGATTTTGCTCCAGTTTCGCATTAGGATTGACTATATTGCTCATTACAATGAGTCCGTCAACGTTGCGGTCAAAAAAAAGAATATCTACCCGATACTGATCTTTAAGCTCTCGCAACACATCCTTGAGTTTTTTTTGGGCGGGCTTTTGGGAGGTATCTTTGCTGTGGTTGGTTTGCGCACTGGCCAAAAATTGGGCAAAACTTGGCTGTACTCCTCCCAGCAATACCCCCAACAACAGGGTTTGTATTGTTTTTTTCATTCTAAAAAAATGTTAGGGTTATGGATTGGTGGTTATGATTATTTTCTTCCCTGCTTTCTGGTAAGAAAGATTAGCCGCTTCGGTAAGTGTTTCTAAAAGTTCTTCGGCATTATGTGCCGTAAACGACCCCGTAAGTGTCCATTGAGCAAGTTCGGTCTCGGGGATTTCGACAGTTACGCCAAAATTATCTTTAAACAATTGGGCTACTTCCTGCAACGTAGTTTCTTCAAATACAAACCGATTATCTTGCCAAGCGGCGTAGTTTTGGGGAGCTTGGGTTTGATGTAAATTAACTTTCCCCCCTTCTCTGAGCGTAACTAAGTCACCTGGTTTCATCACAATTTGTTTTTGTTTGTTGCCTTCCTGATACCTTAGTTGGACTTTCCCTTTGCTTAGAACTACCTTCGCAACCTTGGGTCGGGTATTTACCACAAATTCGGTTCCTAGCACTACCACATCAAACTCTTGCCCTGTTTTGACAATAAACTTTTGATGATTTGGCAAATGTGTCACCGAAAAATTAGCCTCGCCCGTCAGATATACTTCACGGGTTTGGTGACCAAAACCAAAACGTGGCACTCGAAGCGACGAATTGGCATTGAGTACTACTTGACTCCCGTCAGTCAGTGTCAAGCGCTGGGTTTGACCATAAGTGGTATAGTAGTTTTGGTACTGAATAGCATCTCTAAATAGCCAACTACCCACTAATAATATCAATACTACCGATGCCGCTGCCCAAAACCACAAAGGCAACCGCCGAGGAGATAATTCCAATGTCTCTACCTCTTGTCTTTGGACTTGATAGCCACCTACTCGTTCTTGGTGCCGAACTAGGGCGGCGTTGGCATCGGCCATGTACTGTGGATGTTCGCTTTCCCACATAGCCAAATACGCATAAAACAACTCGCGATTTTCGTCGTTTTGTGCCCATTCCTCCACCATTTGCTTCTGGAAAACAGTAGCTCTACCAGCGAAGTAATTGAAAAGCATTTCTTTGGTTATGTGCATCTTCATGATGAAATGATTTAAAGACAAGACGTGTTGAAACGTCGATAACAATTAGCGATGTGGATTGACAGTTTACTTTGTTTTTTGCTTCAAAACCATCCGCCACCAATAAGCACTATGATAGCCAGCCACTTATCTTTCAAAGAAGTCCGAATCTGACGGATAGCTTGGTACAAATGAGCCTCAATGGTACGCAGGGATAGGTTCAGTTCATTGGCAATTTCTTGGTACTTTTTTCCTTCAAAACGGTGCATAACATAGATCTGGCGGCGTTTCAAAGGCATACTATTGATGGCGTTTTCGACATCATGATAGAGTTCTTCGTACTGAGTAATGGAATCAGGCTCGTAGGTTGTGGCTGTCGAAAACTGCGTGGCATTGTCTAAAGAGGTATTTCGACGCATTTCATTTCTTACGTAGTCGAAAGCACGGTGCCTTACCGATGTAAACAAAAACGCCCGAAAAGAAGTAGTAATGGTGCGGTATAAATGCTGTGTATGAAACTCGAAAAAAATATCGGAAACAATATCTTCCGCAATGGCTTTGGAAGAAACATAACGTACGGCATGGCTGCATAACAATGGATAATATTGCTGAAACAACAACGCTATGCCAGTGTCGGGGTTGGTCTCAAATGCGACTCTAATCATCCGTTCGGGGTCAAGCACCGTATGTTTGGTTGAGGGGTTTACCTGCTCATGCCTCCCAAAAATCGGTTGCGCCTTATCTTCTTCTTCCATAGTATGCTTGACCATTCTCATTTTCTATCTAAAGATAAGTTTTTTCTTGGAAACGTTTTATTTAAACCCGTGTTTTGAGATAGACGTTTCTGCTCGAAAAAAACACTTAGTGAGAAATGAGTTTTTTTTGCTTATTTATTAGATTTATATCAAAAGAAGGCGTTGGAGATACCAACGCCTTCTTTCTTAACAAACTATTGCAAAATTATTTTTACGGTTTCTCCTGATTATCAACAAAAGACAAACTTGAACACCGTTTGCTCTTTTACTCTAATGCCAATACCTGTTTACCTTCCAGCAGTTTGGCTTTCAATTGGCCATAGTTTACGTTTTGAATCGTAGTTTTATTGTCTAGTGCGAGCGCCACAGCTGTACCCGTCGATTGCCCCAAAATCATAAAAGTCCATTCCAGGCGAATCGCTCCGTAAGCAATATGACTTGATGAGGGGCAAGTAGGCGTAATTAAGTTGGTACATTGGGATGCTTTAGGAACCAACGATCGGTACGAAATTGGCAACGGTTGCCAATAATCTCCCCCAAACACAAACCCTTCGTTGTAAGCGTAGCCGTATTTGACGATGCGCCGCACGCTGTGTACATCTGTAGGCCAATACGCCATACCGATAGGGTCAGATACGGGCGTGGGGTTTTGTTTTTTGACATGATGTTCCGTAATCACGTAATCAGACACCATACGGCGCGCGTCACGTACATAAAACATTCGGGGCCAGCCGTCATTGTCAGTAAATTCGTCTTTGGCCAATCCCCAACTAGCCCATTCTTTTTGCAGAGCGGAGTCGAGTTGACCTACTTCAGAGTCATTGGTTAAGAAATAAAAAAGCCCTTGCGTAAACGTTTTATGTTCTTCCAATATCCTTTCTCGTACAGCGTAGCTACCTTCTGGGTAGTCGATATTCATGCCGTAGAGGTTATGCGATAGGTCGTGCCACGCACCTAAGTCCGTTTTGTCGTTGGGGAGTCCCGCGCCAGGCCGATACAATTTTCCACCTGCTTTGATATACCGCAGATAAATCTCGTATTGACCTCGGTCGTAGTCCTTAGGTTTGGTAAAAAGAATTTGATTGTCAGGGTTTTTGGTCAAACACATCCGAAAACAAAACGCCTGTAGGCGTTTATCTCCCGCGCCAGGTGTTCCTAGAGGTTCGTTCTGAATCGTCGGAATTAACCCACTGTTTGGGTCATTGGGGTCTTTATAAGGGTTTACTTTGACCAAAAACTGTGCATGATCGGTTTCGGCACGAATACCGTTACGGGTTTCATGGTAAACAGAATTGGCCTCACGTCCTACCGTTGTACTGACACCAGCCCGCGCTAGTAAATCTCCTTCAATGGTCGCATCTACGAAGAATTTTCCCTTGAATACTTCTCCTTTTTCGGTACGAATTTCGGTAATAGTGGTATTTTTTTTACTTACTGCTTGGGGCGTTTCGGCCAAGCGCCTCCCCAGAAATACTTCAATTTTGTGTTCTTTTATCCAATCATTAAACACCTTTTCCGCTACCTTCGACTCAAACCGCCAGAGACTTGTGTTTTTTACTTTGTTTTTGAGCGCACTCTCAAAAGCCTCTTCTCTTCCATAGACTTTGGCGATACGGCGATAAAACTCCAAAGCCAGTCCTCCCACGGCGGGGCTATTTTGGAAATCTTTATGATTGTCAATGTCAGTTCCACCAAGCCCTTCTACACTCATTCCGCCAATGTGCTTAGTGGGTTCGAGAAGCGCTACACTTTTCCCCATTTTGGCCAACTGAATCGCCGCCGTCACTCCCGCTGCCGTTCCGCCATAGATGACCACATCGTAAGAAAATTTGGTTTTTTGGGGCTGAAATGAAGTAAGCCCCAAAAAAGTGAAGAACAACGTCAGTGTTTTTCTCATTTTTTACCATCTTTTTCTCCGTCCCAAATTTGGTGATTAATGCTCAAAATCACTCCTTTCTCTTTCAAATTTGTCTGTAAATCAGCGATGTTTAATTTCTGAACGGATTTTTTTTGACGCGCGGCCATCGCTGCGGCAATGCCAGCACTATTTCCTAGCTGCATCCAGGTACATTCCACCCGTGCTGAACAAAACGCGACATGCGACACCGATAAGCATACTGGCACAAGTAGATTGGTGCATTCTTGCTGCTTGGGCAAAATAGTACGGTACGAAAATTCGTAGGGTTTGGTCAATACTTCCCAGATTCGTCCTTCATTGACAAATTGGGTTTTAGATACAGCCACGCGTTGTACGTGATGACTATCTATCCAATGGGAGCCCAAACAAATCGCATCAGGTTTTGTACGTTCTTCCAAAATATCCTTTTGGGTCTGCACCAATTCGCCCTTCATTCGTCGTGCCTCACGAATGTATAGATAATAGGGGAAATTTCCGTTGTCCTTGAACTCATCAGCCGTAAGACCGTATTGATTTACCGCATCGTGTAAATTACGTGGGACCGAGGGGTCATTGGCCAAGTAATATAAAAGACCCAAAGTCCAGTTTTTATGGTCGTCATAAATAGTTTGTCTTTCGGGATAATCGGCATCGGGGTAGTTGACATTCCCGCCAAAGTGCCCTAAAGAGATGATTGATTTCTGTTTGTTGTTGGTTTCGTATTTCCCTTTGGGATAATTCCAACCGTACAAATCAATGATGTCTTTGAACTTGACATTGGGCTCATTTTTAAGCCATCGCGAAAGCAATATATAACGCTGAGGTTCGTAACGTTCGGGTTTGGGAAAAGGAACTCGGTCGTCTCTTGTTGACATCATCACCCGAAAGTTATAATTCATCACTCGTTTATCGGCTTGCCCTTCGGTAAGTGTGCTTCGCTCGGCAAATCCAGGTAGTAGTTTGCCATTATCATCATAGGGAGAAGCTTCAATGGGAGTATCAATAAACCTTACACCCGCCAATGACTCACCATACTGGTCTTTGCTTTCACGCCCATAGGTGTAAGATACTCCCGACCGTGACATCAAATCTCCTTCATAGGTAGCATCAATGAATACTTTGCCCGTAACGGTGGTGCCGTTTGATAATGTAATGGTCTGAATAGCAGCATTTTTCTTTCTTACTTTTTGGGCAAATGCTTCATAGACAACCTTGACGTTTGCTTCTCTCAAAAGGTCATTGAAGACTTTCTCGGCTACATGCGATTCAAAGTAAAACTCGGTTTTAGGTTTTCCGTAAAATTGACTCATACGACTATAAAACTCTAACGGTAATCCCGAAATAGTTTCTTCAATCATGTGTTCAGACTCGGCAGTGCCAATACCGCTGGTATTTAGTCCTCCGACATGTTTTGTCTGCTCTATGAGCATCACTTTTGCTCCTTCACGAGCGGCAGCCACGGCAGCAATGACACCGCCTGGTGTGCCGCCATATACCACTACATCGAAAGAAGCCTGAGCATATACAATCCAAGTATTCAGTATTAATAAGAGGGTAAGACAAATTTTCATATTAAAATAAAAGTGTAAAAGGTGAATATCAAAGCCATTCTGAGGGGTTAACCTTTAAGCTCAGAATGGCCATACTAGTATCAACAATCAATAACCAGGGTTTTGTACCAAAGCTGGATTTACATCAATCTCTTGAATTGGAATAGGATAAAGCAGGTGCTTTGCTTCGGCATTTATTCCTATTTTTTTCATCTTTTCAATGTATTTTCCTGTTCTTAGCAAATCCCAACGACGATGTCCTTCAAAACAAAGCTCCCAACTTCTTTCTTGCCAAATTGCCTCACGCAATTGTGTTTGAGTCAGGTTACTGAAGTCTTTTAAATCTGTTGGCGTTTTTCGTGCCCTTGCCCGCACGGTATTAATGGCTGTATAAGCCTCGGTGGTAGGGCCACTTAATTCATTGAGAGCTTCGGCATACATCAACAATACATCGGCATAGCGAATAACTAAAAAGTTGTTTCGCGCCGACTGCGACCCACAAGCCTGTGGATCCCAATATTTGTCCAAATGAGGCCCCGTACGTGAGGCTACTACGGTGCCGTTGGCTATTTTTTTCTCATAAATCACCGTTACGTCTTTCCGTAAATCTCCTGATAAGTATGAAGCCGCGTGCTGTGGTACTACTTGATAGCTTCCCCCCGTCAAATTAATAGGATAGCTGAAGTATATCGAAAAATTCACGGCCATTGGGCTGCCATACGCAGGCAAGACACAACTGTACTGAATCGAAAAAATATGTTCAGGGCCATTCTCTTTTTCGGGTAAAAAGACATCCTTAAAATCAGGGACTAAAGCGTATGTTTTTGAATCTATGACCTCTTTTGCTTTAGAAGCCGCATTGGCCCAGTCTTTACGGGTTAAATATACCTTTGCCAACATGGATTTAGCTGCCCCAATCGTTGCTCTGCCATTTTCGGAAGCTACGGTATATTTTACTGGGAGCGTTTTTTCAGCCTCTTGTAAATCAGAAATTATTTGCTGATAAACTTTTTCGGCTGGTTCGCGGGGGATTTGCACATTGATAACATCATTGGAAACACTCGTTACAAGGGGTATATCTCCAAAAGCTCGTACCAAATTAAAGTAGGCCAACGCCCGTAAAAACTTGGCTTCGCCCACAATTTGATCCCGTAGCTTGGTATCCATCGTAATCTTAGGAACATTGGCAATCACCCGATTGGCGCGGTCAATTAATACATAACTATTGGTGTAAAACCCATCAAACAAGCTTGTGCCACTGTTAAATAGATTCTTATGTATTTCATCTCCACTGCCATTGTCTTCGCGTACTTCACATTCATCACTATTGAGGTCTGCCAAATTAATCATGGTCATGCCATAGACATTTTTGAGTCGGTCATATACGCCATTGATGGCAGAAGTGGCGTCGGCGGCAGAATTAAAGGAATTTGATTCTTCAAAAAAACTGAGAGGCACCTCCTCCAAATTTTTTTCACATGCTGTCAACAGAAATACTGTGAGCAATGCTGAAAGTAAGGTTGTATTTTTCATCTTTAATTTTTTTAATCTGATTAAGTATGTGTGCAATAATAGACTTTCCAAGTTTTAGGCTCATACTATTGATAATCAGAAGAGTTATAAACTTGGAAAGTCTCGACTAATTCTGCTTAGTTACTTAGAAAGAAAGAGTAGCCCCGCAAGTAAAGGTACGAGCGGCAGGATAAGCGTAATTATCGATACCGTATTGCACATTGCTCGTAAAATCAGAGTTTACTTCTGGGTCAAAACCACGATAAGAAGTAAACGTCCATAAGTTTTGGCCACTTATGTAAACGCGTGCTCGTTTAACAAACTTTGTCCGAAGAGGGAGTTGATAGCCTAACGATACATTTTTGACGCGGAGAAATGAACCATCTTCAATATAGAATGAGTCTGTTCCAGTGTTTCGCCACTGCCGAATCGACGGCAATGTATTCGAGGGCTTATCAGCCCGCCAAGCACCCTCAATGACAGTTCGGAGTAAATTATCACTCGGGTCTGACTGTTCCATTGATTTCCGTGTGACATTCAAGATTTTGTTTCCCTGTGTACCTTGCAGAAAAATAGAAAAATCAAAAGATTGATAAGATAGAGTATTAGTCAGGCCAAAAATGAATTTGGGAAGTCCAGTCCCCAAAATCTGGCGGTCGGTGGCTTCATTAAAGATACCATCTCCATTTAAGTCCTTATAACGAATAGCGCCAGGCAAATCTCCCGAACGAGCCAACGTGCCTGCTGCTTTGATTTCTTCGGCTGTTTGCCAAATACCATCAAAGACGTTTCCGTAAAATGAGCCAACAGACTCTCCAACTTTCACGATGGAATTGCCCGTAAAAAACTGGTCAGCATTGTTGAGGCTGATCACCTTATTACGATTAAATGAGATATTTCCGTTGGTTTTCCATTGAAATTTGCCGTCTATATTGACCGAATTGACGCTCAACTCCACGCCTTTATTCTCCAAACTACCCACGTTTCTAGTAACACTCGTAAAACCAGTGGTGGCGGGTAGTTCAACGCCTAGTAACAAATCGGTGGTCGTTTTGATATAATAATCAGCAGTCAATTGAAGACGATTGTTGAATAATCCCAAATCAAAACCAGCATCAAGTTGGGCGGTTTTTTCCCAGCGCAAATCTGGGTTGGCGATGCGTGAAGCCTGAATCATCAACACTTCTTGGTCACCAAATACCGTGCGTGAAGTGCCATACTGTGAAAGTGAATTGTAAAGACCAATGCCGTCGTTGCCCGTAATACCATAGCTCAAACGCAATTTTAGCTCACTTACCCAACGGTTATTTTTTAGAAAGTTCTCATCCGAAACCCGCCAAGCAAAAGCTCCTGATGGAAAAAATCCGTACTTATTATTAGCTCCAAAACGCGACGAACCATCTACCCGACCTGTTAGGGTCAGTAAATAGCGATCTTTGAAACGATAATTGACCCGTCCTAAATAGGAGTTCAAGCCCCATTCTTGCACAGAGCCCGTTGATGGAAGCGGTTTGTTGGCTAAACCAATATTATTTGCACCAAGGGTATAATTAGGAAAATCTTGCGCTTCGGAGTAGGTGCGTTCTTCACGATTACTCTGAAAAGTTACCCCTGCTACGGCATCAAACGTGTGCTCTTTAAATGACTTTGTATAAGACAAGATGTTTTCATTCAGTAAATTAATGTTGTTAGAGGTACCATTACTTCCATAGCCATTCACGGTATTAGCGATGAGGGTCTGAGGCGTATAGAAGATGTCGCGACGAGAATTGAGAATATCCGTCCCTACACTGATGCGTGCAGTCAAACCCTCCGCGAGCGTAATATCCCCAAAAATACTTCCTAGGACACGGTCACTGGTGAGAAGATTGGTGCTAGTCCTAGCCACCGCTACAGGATTGGCAACTGAGCTAAATCCCGAACCTGGTCCTATATTTAGAAGCTGGTAATTGCCCGTTGCATCATAAATAGGACTGGCAGGGGAAATTCGCAGTGCCAAGCCTAGCAAGCTACTACTTCCCACTTCGTTGACACTGTTGTTATAACTGCGCGTTATGGTAAAATTGGTCCCTATTTTCAGTCGTTTACTGACTCTGGCGTCCAGACTGATACGAGAGGTATAACGCTTGAAATTGGAAGTAATCACGATGCCGTCTTGGTTAAAATAGTTGCCACTAACGATATACCGCAACTTATCTGTCCCACCCGAAACTGACAACTGGTAATTCTGCATTGGCGCTCCCTGAAAAATTTCTTTTTGCCAATTAGTACCTACTCCGTACTCTGATGGTTTTTTGGGGTATGCACCCGTGGGATTTCCGTAGCGTTCGGCAAAATTTAGGTTTCTTAATTGCTCGTTTTTGGAGGCTGTATGCTCCTCAGCGGTAGCCATATCAAGCATCTTGGTGACTTTTTGATAGCCATAATAAACGTCGAAATCAACCGTCGCTTGCCCTTCTTTTCCACGCTTGGTAGTAACCAATACCACTCCATTGGCACCACGAGAACCATAAATGGCTGTAGCAGAGGCATCTTTTAAAATTTCGATAGATTCGATATCGTTCGGATTGATTGTCGATAGTGGGTTAGCGTATAGTGTCGAATTGCCTGCGCCTGTTGCGGGTGCAGGATTAGTAACTGGAAAACCGTCAATTACATATAATGGGTCATTACTAGCTGAAATAGAATTACCACCTCTAATCCGAATCGTAATTCCTCCACCTGGGGCGTTGGAAGAATTGGTTACTTGCACTCCTGATACTCGCCCTTGCAGGGCTTGATTAAATGAACTCACGGGTTGAGCTTTCAATTCAGTTGCTCCGATGGAACTTACAGCTCCCGTCAAATCTCGTTTTTTTACAGCACCATATCCAACTACTACTACTTCACTAAGGGCTTTGGTATCAGGTTTTAATGACACATCTAAGGTAGTTTGGGTGCCGATTGGAAACTCTTGGGTAAGATAACCCACGAAGGAAAAGACCAAAATCTCATTATTGTCGGACAGTACTATGCGGTATTTGCCAACGGCATCGGTGGTAGTTCCTTGTTGGGTTCCTTTTACCAAAATATTTACTCCAGGCAAGCCTTCTCCTTTTTCATCGGTGACAATTCCCGTAATTGTTTGGTTTAGTTGAAGTTGAGAAGCGATAGGAGTGGGCTTGGGTTCGACCTCTTCGGGGACGTTTCCCAAACCACGACGGGTCAAAACAATTTTATTGGATTTAAGCACTTGGTAGTTGATTTGACGCGGGGATAGAATTTGCTGCAAAACGGACTCCAAGGTCTCGTGGTTAATGTCGAGGCTCAATTTTTCGTTATTCGTCAGAACGCCCTTTTGGTAAGAAAAAACAACGTTGGCTTTTTGCTCAATGGTTTTGAGTACCGTCTTAAGCTCGGTATTTTTTAAATGGAGCGTAATTTTTTCTTGCAGTCGTTCTTGGCCAAACGTGTTCTCCGCAAAACTGAGGGTAGTCAGCAGACAAACAAACAGCAAGGGGGTGAGGGTGATTTTCATAAGGTAGAAAATCTCTTTTCTGGTAAAGAAATTTGACATAAATTTGATTGTTTTTGTTGTGAAACGACAAGACGTGAATACGCGAAGCTTCCTACACTTTCGCAGATTCAGTAAGGGAAAGATGTTAGCGCATCTTTCCTCTTTTTTTGATTGTTATACGTTGCTACATATTGGTTAGGTTTAAAAGGTTACTTGTCATGCCGAGGAACGCGGCATCTAAATAGCCGAAATAGATGCCTCCTGTCGTCGGCATGACAAATTTACTTGCATCCTTTGGATTCAATAATAATCTGAGCATCAATCTCTTTGTAAGCCGCACCGATGGTTTGGCAAATCACTTCAAGCTGGTCGTACAGCGAATCATCGCTGATGGTGGTGGTGAGGATACAGTCGGAAAGTGTGTCTTCGTTGTAGCGGATTTCAACGCCAAATAATTTCTCTAATTCTTCAAATACGTTGGCCACTTTTACTTCGTCAAATTGCCTTTTAATCAATGGTTTTTGCGCTACAATCGGCATAGGTGTTTCTACCAAACTTCGGTTTAGAAGCTCGTTACTTCGGTTAAAAACTGCTTGTTGGTTGGGCAGTAGAAGCAATCCTTTGGTTTCGGGGTCGGCGATGTCAATTCGGTTTTGTTTAAAAACGGATACCCTTCCTGTCTTCACTTTTACGGTTACTTGTTTGCCGTTTTCTAAAGCCAAAATGCGAAAACTTGTTCCTAGTACTTTGGTAATTAGCTCGTTGGCGTACACGTAAAATGGTTTTGCAGGGTTTTCGGCAACTTCAAAGAATGCGTCTCCGCTGAGGACTACTTCGCGTTGTTTGGGGTCAAAATGAACAGGAAAACTCAAACGGCTTCCGTGTTCTAAATGGACCAATGTGCCATCTTCGAGGTGGACTATTTTGGTAGAGGTGCCGTTGTTGACTACCTCTTGTCGGGGGCTTTTTTCTTCAATAACTGCGACCAAATCTTGATAATTGACTTGGTGTGCAGGGCGTCTGATGGCCCAAAGCCACGCGACTCCCGCCAAAATTACTAGACTCGCCGCCCACCTAAATGCCCTGGCGTGCCAAAAGCGCGATAAGGGCTTCATTTCTTTGTTGACAGTTGTTTCCTCTGAAATGATTGTAGTGATATTGGTCCAAATGGCTTTTCGGTCAAGGGGTGGGGTATTTTGTTCTTCAGTTTTCTTGACGGTCAAAATCAGTTGTTTGGCTTGGGCTATTTCACTGGCTTTGGCGGGATGTTGTTGGAGAAATTGTTGCCAAAAATGATCATCATCTTGAAACAATACCCATCGTACAAACGAGTCATTGTGCAAAAAATCGTTGTATTGAAATTGGTTATAGTTCATGTTGCTGAAAACAAAAAGTGATTAATGAATAAGGTGGGATAGTTGTAAAAAAAACAGTATGAGCGGCTGTATTCTTTTGATAGTGAGGCGCAATACGCTGTAGGCTTTAAAAAGTAGATTACTGACAGATTGCTTACTGAGCCCCATGAGCTGGGTCATTTGGTCGAGGCTCATGCCGTGGTAGAAACGTAAGTTGATGGCTTCCTGCTGGCGCTGGCTTAATTGCGCAATCGCTTTGGCTACGGCCTGCGTTTGGGTGGTGTGTGTTTCTTGTTCGATGGATTGCTGCTCGGAAGAAAATGAGACCAAAAAATCTAAAAAATCGTTGATGTCTTCTGAAGTTTCAAGCAAATCGTTTCGAGTGTTTCTGATGACTTGATGACGTAAGGCGCGAAACAGGTAAAATTTTACACTTTCGACGTCGGCAAGGTGCTCACGGCGTCGCCATACATCCACAAAGACGTCTTGAATAGCGTCTTCAAGTTGTTGTTTGTCAGTGCTCAACCGATGTCCATAGCTGGCCAACACCTCAAAATAGCGGTTGTACAACTGTTCAAACGCTTGCACATCGCCTTTTTTGAACGCAATCCAGAGGGTTGTTTCGTCGGTATGGTTGGGGTAGTTTTTCTTCATGTTTTGCAAACGCTTGGTTGTCTGCTTGGTATATTGATATTTATTCTCAAACGAGTGATAAATGTCTCACAAGTACAGGTACAAGGTTCGCTAAAAAATACCCTTCGTTGAGGAATTTTTTTTTGGGGGGGGGAAGATAAAGCGAGAAATTTCTCGGGAGCTTGCTTTAGGGAGGTAAGAGGTGGAGATGTTTAATGAGTTATTTTCTAAGCCAAGCTTTTAGAGGTTAATGTATTGGATTAAAAAGTTTTATACCTTCTATCTTTTCAAAATCGACAATATTATTGGTATTGAGTTCAGCGTTGTAATGCAGCGCAGTGGCAGCTATTAGCGCGTCACCAAGTGAGTATTTGCGCTGTTGCTTTAACGAAACCGCAATGTTTATTACGTATTGGTCAATGGGTAGTTGAGGCACAACTTCAAAAACACTCTCAAAAAAACGTCGTTCTTCTTCAGTTAATTTGTGATAGCCCAATGTTTCGGCTTTTGAAATAACGGATACATGGACATCTTCTGAAAGCAGCAAAGGCCGTAAGTACGCAAATTCATCTTTAGCTGCGTAAATAATGATGTTAGAATCAATTAATCTCATTCTGCTCTAAAAGGAAGTTTTCTGCCTTGACGAGCCTGTTTTACATGTTTTTGCATCTTAGCTACATCTAATGTATTCGCTCCGTGCATGATGATTTCTTTTGCACGTTCACGTTTTTTAGTTTCATTAGCCTCTACCTCAAAAGGTACTTGTAAACGATTGAGAAGCTCAACGAGCCATTGAGCTTCGGCTTCGTTGGGTAGGTTGATGGTTATCTGGGTCATCGCTTTCTTTTTTACCCAAATATAAAGATTTTACTAATAACTCGCCACGCTGGCACGAAAGCCAAAGGTAGAAATGGCGGGGTTTTGTCCTTACTGTTTTAGGCCAAAACCAAAAAACATCCAACCATGAAATGTAGAAGTAACCTGCTTTTTTCTCTTTTATTTTTTCTATCCCTGAACCTTTTCGCCCAAAAACCTTGGCAAAAAATTGTGACGGTGGAGGATGTTTGTGAAAGTTATCCCAAAGAAATGCAACGGCTTTTGGGGCAGCTCAATTTGGAAACCAAAGGTTTGGAACAAACCCGTGAAGCATATCAAAAAGGGGACTTGGTAAATGCCTGCAAAGCCTTGTTGGCGTATTATAAAAATAATGGAAAAGTAGCTTTCCTACGCAAAACTCAGCCTGTTAAAGGCACAAAAACAGTTGCCAGCGCCGACACGATTTTGAAGGATGTATTTGTGGTGCAAAATGTAAAAGGGAAAGTGGCGTACGGCGCTGATGGTCACCGCGATTGGTACTACAAAGGCCCCAACAACGACCGTGAATGGGCCTGGCTTTCTAATCGTCATAGTCAGGTGTTGGAGGTGTTTGAGGCGTATTTTGACACAGGAAACCCGAAATATGCCCAGTATATTGATGGTTTTTTGCGCGATTTCATCATTAAAAGTTGGCCTTATCCTGCTGCCAAAGGAAGTGAATCCATCTGGAGAGGACTGGAGGTGGCGGCTCGGGCAAAGGCATGGTCGAAGGTTTTTTATGGCTTTATCAACAGCGAATATCTATCGCCAGCTACTCAATTACTGATGTTGAGTAGTTTGCCTGACCACGCTCACTACAATCGGTATTTTCACGGAGGAAACAATTGGCTTACGATGGAGATTTCGGCTTTGGCAACGGTGGCTACCAATTTTTCTGAGTTTAAATCGTCAAACGAATGGCTTGATTACTCCATTGCGACAATGGCCGAGAGCATGAAAGGACAGGTCTATCCTGATGGTATTCAGACCGAACTAACCTCGCATTATCACAATGTTGCCTTGGATAATTTTGTGCTTTTCAAAGAGATTTGTGACCGTGCTAATAAGCCTTTACCCGCTTTTTTCAACCAAACCATAGAAAATATGTATAGCTACATTGCCCACGCCATACGCCCTGATGGTTTTCGGATTTTAAACAACGACGGCGACCGAGGAAGTGACCGAGCAATCGTATTGGAAGCAGCCCAAAAATTCAATAAAAGCGATTGGGCGTATATTGCGTCCAATGGAAAAACGGGTTTGAAACCAACGGATGGGCCTTCCTATTTTTTCCCTTGGGCGGGGCAACTTGTTTCGAGGAGTAGCTATGACGCTCAGGCGCATTGGTCTTTTTTTGACATAGGACCTTGGGGAAGTGGACACCAACACAACGACAAACTTCACCTTTCAATATCGGCCTACGGCCGCGATTTGTTAGTGGACTCGGGGCGGTTTGCCTATACGGGAGAAACGGCGGACAAGTTTCGTCCCTACGCCAAAGGCAGCGAAGGCCATAATCTTTTGTTGATAGACGGTCACGGCCAAAAGCCAGGCCCGACACACGCCAAAAGCCCACTGGGGGATTCGTATTTTAAGCTACACAAAGACTTTGATTATGCTTCCAATTCCATGAATGATTTTATTGATTTGGAAGGCAAGGCCGAACACAGAAGGGCGCTTTTTTACGTAAGAGGAGCGTTTTGGGTGGTGGTTGATCAAATCAAAACCGATAAGCCTAGGCAAATTGAGGCGCTTTGGCATTGGCACCCGACCTGCCTAGTGGTCAAAGATAACGCAGTCGTAAAAACTCAAAATCAGTCTGGCAACTTAGCCATCGTTCCAGTTAGTTCACAGAAGTTTGACATAACGTTCATCAAAGGGCAGGAAAAACCGACGATTCAGGGATGGTACAGTCGGGAGTATAATTTGTACGAGCCCAATACCATGAGCAAATACAGTACGACTATCCAAGGCAATGATACGTTGGTTTGGTTACTACTTCCTTCTGAAAAAGAAACGCCCACGGTGAAAGCTAAGATTTTAACCCAAAACGAAACTGAAATGAGCCTTGAAGTGAAAATGAAGGGAAAAACATGGCAGCTAACCATTCCCTACGCGGATAGCCGTGGTGCAAGTGTCAAATGAGAAAAATGACAAATTAATCTGGATATAAAAGATATTTTGCCCGAATCGCCTTGAATTTTTGCAATTCAGGCTCCCAACTTTTCCTGATGTCGGCTTCTGACATCCCCGCGATGATTTGCTTTCTAAGTTGATCTGTCCCTATACGTAAATCAAAGGGAGATACACCGTTGGCTCTTTCCTGCTGGAAGAAAATAGCCTTGTCAGGATAGGCATTGTATAGTTCAATGACCCACGCTAAATTAATCTGACGACTTTTGCGTAAAGGGCTTATGTCATAGCCACGAAGGTCGATTCCATAACAAACAGAATCTTTTTGATTGGGGCGTTCGCTCATTCCAGGAATGCTTACTGGTTTGTACGAAAAAGAATATTTGCCTTTCAATGCAGGCGCTCCCAAAATGGTGAAGGGCATGTAAGTCCCTCGGCCTTCGTTGATTACTGTCCCTTCAAACATACATAAACTCGGAAAAAGTACCACCGCTTGTTGTGTATTTAAGTTTGGAGAGGGATTGATAGGTAGGTCATAAGGGGTAGTATGATCGTAATTGGCAACTTTTATCACCTTAATTTTGCATGGTTCTTTGAGGTAGCCTTCACCGTTGAGGTAGTGGGCAAATTCCCCGATGGTCATGCCATGGGTCATAGGCGTATAATGTATCCCAATGGCTGATTTATATTTATCTTCCGTCATTACGGGACCATCCACGACGTAGGCGTTTGGGTTTGGCCTGTCAAGAATCAGCAGTTCTTTGTTGTTTTCTGCACAAGCTTCCATCACATACTCAAGCGTATTGATGTTGGTATAATAGCGGCAGCCTACATCCTGAATGTCAAACACCATCAAGTCGATATCTGCCAACTGTTCTTTGGTTGGTTTCTGATTTTTACCGTATAAAGAGATAATTGGCAGACCCGTTTTTGCATCTTTTTCGTCGCTTACGACCGCTCCATTGCTGGCATTGCCTCTAAAACCGTGCTCAGGTCCAAACACTTTTACAATCTTAATTCCGAGACTCAATAAACTGTCCACACTACTTTTTTTGCCAATAATAGAACTCTGATTGGCAACCAGAGCGATTCGTTTTCCTTTTAAATAAGGTACATATTTTTCAGTCTGGTCGGCACCCGTAATAACTCCCCGCTTGTTGGATTGTGCAATACCTGTACAATTGGAGAGAGTCAGAAGGCTAAAAAAAAGGAAGGAGGCGAATCTCATTATTTTAGAGGGACTTTATTGTTAGTTTTTGTAGGATACGGGGCTAAGTTAGTAAATTTTGGTTAGTGAATGATATATATACGTTGAGTTGCAGGTTAAGTAGCTAAACCTATAAGGTTTTTGAAGCCTTATAGGTCTGAAGGTGAGTTATTTATACGTCAACCAAGCCGTAGCTTCGCAGTTTTTGTTGGCTGAAAAACGAACCCAACGCGCTTGAAAACCAGCAGGGAAAGTGTAGTTGAAAGTTTCCCCCGCCTTCACGGTTACTTCTTTATAATTCATCCAAGGGCCATGACCAATCGGTTCTACTTCTACCGTAAAGGTGACGGCTTCGCTACTTTTGTGGGAAAGTTGGAGGCTTTTTTTGTCATAGAAACCAATTAAATACGGGTCAGAAGGAGTATTGGCACGTACTTGGCTATTTTTCCAAGGCCCACCTTGTCCTGTGGGTTTCCCCAGTTTCCAAAGGTCGTCGATGGTACCCGCCCATACTTTCGCTTTGCCGTCGGTGGAAGCAATGATGTGGTTACTGTTGGGCGTTTGGGCGTCTAAACCTGTCATCACAAATAACCCACGATAAGAGGCATAATCGTGAATCGTCAACGAGTGCGAAGCTACTGGACGAATCTTGGCAAAACCGTCGGCGTTTTCGGCAGGTAGTTCGTAAAAAGTGCCGTGTACGTTCATCAAGTCACGCTCGGTAGCTACTTCCCGACAAATCCGCAAGGAAGCATTGTGCGTTTTGGCGGTAAATGCTTCATTTCCTTTGGGTACGCGCCAGCGGCGGCCTGAGTCATCTACAATCAATACCGAAGCTTCGTCCACACTGACCACGTCTTTGGGAATGGCAAATTCTTTACGAATAAACTGCGCCGTAGCGGCATCCTCTTTACGGATGAGATTGAGCGCGCTATCGAGTTCATAATAACCGTTTTCGCTAAATTGCCCGTTCACAAAATCTCCCGCTAAAATCCCCAACTGACGGCGGTTTTTGCCCAAACCATACAAAAGCCCCGCTTTATAATTGTTGCTATTGATGCTGGCCAATCCGTCAAATGATTTGTCTTTGGCAACGGCAAAACGGCTTTCGTCTGTGTAGTTGAAGTTGACTGTGGCAGTGGTGTTTTTATTGGTTTTTACCCGAATCCATTCACCTTGTTCGGTGGCGGCAAAGGCAACTGACGCTGCTTGCCCCGCTTTTACGGTGACTGATTTGGCTGATTTCCAGCTCCCTTTGCCGTTCGTGTCTATGTCAAACGTAAACGTCACGTCTTCGTTACCCGCATTTTTCACCCACGCCATGCGCTGTTTCCAACCCGCAAATAAAAACGGATCAGAGGCCACGTTTGCTTCTATCTTGTCGTTGAGCCAAATCGCGCCTTGGGCGGTGTTAGGGCCTAATTGGTCGGGCATATTGAAGGATGTAAACCACAAATTAGAGTTCGACTGCCCTGGGCCTTCGATGTTTCCTTTGGTTTTGCGTTTGTTCAAAAACTCTTTTTGAGCTGAATCATCGCAGCCAAAAACGAGGCCATTTTGCCAACGGGTATAGTCGCCAATGACTTTCAAATAAGCCGAACGTGGACGAATACCAGCGGTGTTTTTAGACGAAAACGATTGAGGGAAACGCCAAAATAGTCCGTGCATGGTCATCAAATAATCGGGCTGTGTGGCTGTGCCAATGTCGCGGATTCGTGGCCATTCGGTATTCCAGCCGTGCGCACCGTCGTAGCTGTGGCTGGCTTTGGGAAGCCTAAAGAAAGACCATTTGCCACCATCGCGAACGCCCAAAAGTACCGAACGATGGTCCCAGCCCGTTGCCCAAATGGGGTCGGTTTCGGGGTTTTTGTTGCCATAAATTCCGCCAGGCCCTGTCACCTCCACAAACTGATTACGACGCACCACCTTCCAGTCTTTGCCATTCCATTCGGCCAGCACACCCGCTTCAATATCAAACTGCTTGAGGGCTTGCGGGCCAGGCTCACCGTTGTTGGAATACACCATCACGCCTTGTCCCGAATACAAGCCTTTTCCGTGCGCTCCAGGTAGCAAAGTGCCGTTGTGGTTGTTGGCTACATCGTTGTCTTTTTTGTTTTTGACGTTCCCATCTTGATACAAAAGTTTTGATTCCAATGTTTTAACATCCACCTCGTAAAACCCTTCCTCCATGGTGCCATAGTAAATCTTGTGAGTAGGGTCGGTCAAGTGCCGAGCATTGCCCGTATGACGGCCAGGCATTTGGGTGTAAGGAATGGTTCTAACATTTCCATTGCTGCCAATGGCGTAGGGGCCAATAAATAACTGATTGCTTTCGGCATGAACCATGCGATTGGCGGGCGTTCCACCGATGCTTTCCGAACGGATGGTTTTGTGCAAATCAGGGGTGATTTCGTAAAGCCTGTCCGAAGAGCCGAAGGGCAAGTGCGGGCCGTACGTAATCACCCAGAGCTTTCCGGCCCAAGGGACGACTGCGCCCGTGCCGCACTCTCCTTCGTTGTTATAATAAGCAAGGTGTGGATATATGCCGCTGATTTGTCGGTAGGTGGGATTGTTTTGAGCAGTTGCATTGCTATGTGCTAACACAGCTGCCAGTAGTCCTACGGATAGAGACTTAATTTTTGATTTAATCATAACTTTTAGTTTCGTCTATTCACTTTTTTCACTGCCTGGTTTTTGCATTAAACTGTGCAATTCACCCAAGTAATCAGTATAAACTCCCCTTGGGTTTGTTGACTTTTTAATACAAATAGCTGCTGCTTTACCGACTATTTCACCCATCATTCCACAGGTTCGCATCACCCTAACAGGTCCAAGTCCTGTCTTTGACACACTGATACACCTACCTGCCATGAAGAGATTTTTGATGTTTCGGCTGTAAAGCGTTCGGTAGGGAGCCCAATAAACTTCTCCGTACTGGTATTCAGCACCTCGGGTATAATCCGAAATGAATTCATTGCCCTCAAACCCATTTTGATATTCTTTTTTAGGCGTGTGGAGGTCCACATGCCAAGAACATGGGAAAGCGCTATCTTCAAATTTTCGCTGTTTTTTAAAATCCTCGGCCTCTAAAATCACATCGCCCATCAGTCTGCGTGATTCTCTCTTTCCCGCAATAAAAGCCGACCAACCTAATCGGTGCTTTGGGTACATGTTATCTATATTTTTGAGAACATCCCAAGCCCCGTACATTGCCCTGAAATTGTGGTCACGTATGAGTTCAATTTCATTGACTTGGTCTTTATTAAACCCACTTTCCCAATACCACATATTGGCAAAAGATGAAAGGTCTTCTTTGCCAAAAGTTTTTACCCCCTTTCTTCCTGGAAATGGTTTGTCAGATAAATCCAAAGCCCAAGGACAGCGAGGGAAGGGCTGTTCGTAGTCGCCAATCTCACATTTTAGGGCCAAAGCACTTTTGTCTTTGCATTCGCAGGCCAATACCTCTTCCTTGTTTGTTGTATCAAGTACATTGAAAAGATTTGAGCTACCCATTAAATTTTCGACCTTGTACTCATAATCTGCCCCTGCTTTAAAACCAACAGTTGCATCGCCAGTACAATCGGCAAATAACTTTCCTTGTAGTCTAAGTTGACGAGAAGTAAGGGTGCTTTGAATGATTAGAGACTTAATTTCGCTGGCTTCTGTTTCTACTTCAACCACTCTATGATTCAATAAAAGGGTAATATTGGGTTCTGATTGGACCACCTTTGCTTTGCGGGCATCATCGTAATAAGCAGCGGCGACACCATTTAAAACCTCCCCCGAACGCTTCGTAATGGGAGGGAGAATTTCATTGACTATATCACCTATGTGCGGAAAAAGGCTTTTATTGGTATGACCTTCTGGCCAAACGCGCACTTCTGAGCTACCGTTTCCTCCAAGTACGGGTCTGTCTTGCACAAGGGCAACTTTGATTCCATTGCGTGCCGCAGAAATAGCCGCACAAGTACCTGCTAAGCCTCCACCAGCTACAATAAGGTCAAATTTGCCACCATTTTCAGGTTTTTGGGGAAGCCCAAGCAGTCTGCGCCGAAATTGAGTCAGCGCTGCAATATCATTGGTAGGTGTAAAATCGGTGTCTTTACAAAACAAAATGGCTTCACAACGGCCTTCGAAGCCTGTCAAATCGTGAAGGGCTAGGGTAGCGCTTTTTCCCACGTTCACAATACCTCCGTCGTGCCAATGCCAAGTAGCACTTTTTGTCCCAAAGACTTCTGGAATGGCTTTTCCGTTTAGTAGCAGTTGAAATTTGCCTGGGGCACCTGGGGCATTCCAAGGAGCTACCCAATCTTTTGTGCGTACCCATACCCGATAAGAACCCGCTTTCGGAAATTGAATTTCTGTGGTGGCATCTTGTACTGGTATTCCTAAACCATGCGCTAAAAGATAAGGAGAGCCCATTTGTTCCATGGATTGTTGGTCTAATTCCCATCCACCATGGTTGGCAAATTGTTCTGCTTCAACAAAGACAAACTCCTGGGCTGTTTTTTTTGGTTTACCCTGTCCCAGCGCGGGTAGTTTACCTGCCAATAAAACAAGGCTTGTATTTCCGAGTATTCCAATAAATTGTTTTCTTTTCATCTCACAAAATGTTTAGTAAAAGAAGCAAAAGAGTATTTTTAATACCCCTCGTTTTGTTTCATGTTGGAGTTGATTTGAATTTCGGCAGTAGGAATTGGCCACAAATATTGGCGGTCGTTCCAAGTGGTAGGAACCAAGTTTTTGATGAGCCCCGTTTTTTCCATTTCGCTAAAATCAGGCGTGCCATCTTCGTCAATTTTGGGCGTACCAGGGAAAAACCACAGGTTTTTATCGACTACTTTGGCGCGTAAGTCAACGGGGTCGAGCATTCCATAAATGGGGCGGTTGAGCACTTTGCCCGCGATGCGCCAACGAACGATGTCCATGTAGCGAAGCCCTTCAAAGGCCAACTCCATGCGGCGTTCTATGCGTAACTCACGGCGCAATTCGGCTTGATTGGTGGTTGTAATAGCAGGGTAGGAGCCAGTTGCGGTCAGGGCTACTTTGTAGGCGCGAGCTCGCACAGAATTAATGGCATCCAAGACTGATTTGTCAATTTGATTTTGTTCAATTTTGGCTTCGGCATACATCAGAAGCACATCGGCATAGCGGATGATAATTTGCTCAGGTTCAATAAGTCGTCCATTGAGCAGCCAAGAATCATCCACACCTTTTTTCCACACCAATCCATTGAACGAGGCAAATTGTGCGTTGGCGCGGTTATCGTTGTTGGTCACTTTGGTATTGGTACTGATGCGGGTTACTTGCAGTGCGTTGGGGTGTGGGTCATAGATAAAACCTAGATGCGGTTGTCCAAACTCCACGATGGTAGCCGTACAACGCGGGTCGCGGTTTTTGAAGGGGTTTCGGGGGTCATAAAGGGGGGACTTGTCAATGGTTTTGCCATCGGTGCAGAGGTAGGAACAAAACAAATCCCAGCTCGGGTCAGCTGCGGCAAATCCGCCTGAGTTACGACTGATAATATCTGAGGTCGGGCCCGTGGTTACTTTCAATTCTAACGAGCGAGGAATGGAAAAAATAACCTCTCTTGAGTTTTTGGTGCTCTGCAAAAACAAATTGGCGTAGTCGGCATGTAACACGTATTGGTTCAGATCTATGCACGCTTTGGCAGCATCACTGGCTGTTTTGTAGTCTTTTTCATAAAGAGCAAAACGCGCTTTCAAAGCCAATGCTACACCTTTTGTGGCGCGCTTGAGCGCTGAAGTGGCGTAGCTTGTCGGTAAATTGGCAATGGCATAATCAAAATCTTCGTAGATTTTTGTAATGACCGTTTTTTTGTCGGTTCGCCCTTTGGTGTACGCCTCTTCGATGCTGATGACACCGTCGCTATACACTACATCGCCAAACTTGTTGACCAACTTCGCATATTGGCCTGCCCGATGTAAACGTGCTTCAGCCAAATATACATCCAATTTTACTTGGTTTACTTTGGCCTTGGTTTCGGGACTATTTAAGGCTACAATCGCTCTATTTGCACGAGCAATGGCCTTATAAGAATTACGCCACAGTGCGGTCGAGAAAGCCCACTGGCTCGTCACAGTACCAGATTTAATGGGCGTGAGGGTTTGGCGGTAAAAGCCGTCGTCAGAAAGATAATTAATACTTGTACCGTCTTCGTCCCACTGCCAAAATTCAATGCGGTAGAGGTCATTGAGCGCCAGTTGGATTTCGGTCTCGTTAGAGTACCACTTTTCAGCGGAGGGTTCAGCCAACGGATAAAGGTCAAGAGAGTTTTGGCAGGAAGCTAACAATAAGAAGCTAAGGACTGCAATGTATATGTTCTTTTTCATTGAAAGTCAAATGGTTATATTAAAAGCCGATGGTAAAGCCACCCAACACGGTTGTCACGATTCCCATTCCTTCTGGATCCCAACCTTTGGGGTATTTGTTGAGCGTAAATACGTCGGTGGCGTTGAGATACACGCGGACGTTGTTTGACAGAATCTTACGTGAAATCCGTTGTGGAATGGTATAACCCAACGTGATGTTTTTCAAACGGAAATAACCTCCATTGAATAACCAAAAATCAGACATGGCGCGGTTCAAGCCCTTGTTGGTTTCGGTAAATCTTGGGTACTTCGCTGCCAAGTTTTGCTCAGGGGTGTTATTGAGGCTCCAAGTGCTTCCGTCCATATACACGGGAAATACCCCCCAGTTTTCGGCGTTGTAGTCGGTGTAAGGCAACAGTGAAGTGTTCTGAAAGCCAATACCCTGAAATGAAACGCCCAAATCAAATCCGTTGTAGTCTAACTTGAAATTTCCGCCGTACATCCACTGAGGCTGTGAGCTACCGAGCAATACGCGGTCATACTCAGGAGAAATTTTTCCGTCAGGTACGCCGTTGGGTCCGCTGATGTCGCTGTATTTCATGTCACCAACTTTGACGTTTGCGTTGATTTTGGGAGAATTATTAACGTCTTCTTGGGTTTGGTAAATGCCTTCCGAACGGTAGCCGTACCACTCATCAAACTGACTTCCCAATTTTCGGATGCGGTCGCCGATAAACTCAGTTCCGCCCAAATCTCCCATGACAGATTTAAACTGTGATAGGTTGAAAGAGGCCGAATAACGTAGCTTGCCGATGTTGTCGTTCCAACCCAAATCCAAATCAATACCCTTCGTAGTCATGGTTCCTGTATTTTGGTTTGGGTTTTCAAACCCTACAAAAATCGGAATCTGCAAGGCCAACAACATATCTTTGGTTTGTTTGTAATAAACGTCGGTTGTGAAACGCAACCGATTTTTAAAGAAATAAGCATCCAAACCCAAGTCGGTTGAGGAGGTCTTTTCCCACGATATATCCTTGATTGCATATTGCACTTGCGCGGCAGTTTGCTGAGCCACAGCTACGTTGTTTTGGTAGAACAAAGCATTGCTAAAATTCATAATACCGACCGACGGATAGTTCCCGATGCGCTCGTTGCCCAGGTTGCCCCAAGAGGCACGTAGTTTCATGAATGATACCACGTTTTGTCTTTTGAAGAAATCTTCTTCGCTTACTACCCAGCCTGCCGATACTGAAGGGAACGTACCCCAGCGGTAGTTGGCATTAAAGCGCGACGACCCATCGCGGCGAATGTTGGCCTGAATCAGGTATTTATCCTTGAAACTATAGGTCAAGCGTCCGAAATAAGAGCGATAAGCCGTTTCAAAGGCTGACCCAAAGTTGTCTCTAAAAGCAGCAGGGCCTTGGTTGAGATAAGGATAGGTGTCAAACAAATATTGGTCACGCGAAGCCCCCATCGACTCGCCTTTGAAGTAGTAGTTTTCGTAACCTGCCAACGCCGTAAAGTCATGATTACCAATGGTTTTTAGGTAGTTGCCCAAAAACTGAGTTGTCACACTAAAATTAGTCGTGCGGTTTTCGTCCAAGCGCGTAGTGAGGCCACCTCCAATCAACGATACGATAAACTGATTGGGGTCGTTGGCGGCATACACATCTACTTGTCGATTGAAGCGCTTTTGGATGTTGAAATCAAAAATAGGGGCAATGATTCCTGATAGTTTCAAGCCTTCAATGGGCTTTAAATCAAGGGCTAAACGTCCTCCAATTTGATTATAATTGAGGCGATCAGTGCCTCCATATTTAATTTTAGCGTAAACATTTTCACCCGCTTTTCCGTCAGCAATCCGACCGTCGGCCCAAAGAGCAGGATAAATAGGTGATGAAATCAGGATACGTTGTAACGGAGTATTTGAAGGAGTGCTGTTTCTAGAATCACCGCCAATCAGACTCATATCTACCTGACTATTACCTGCTGTAGGAGACAATGAGTTGGTTCTCTTAAAGTTAAAATCGACGGTACCACCAATGAGTTTATTGATGGTGAAATCGTTGTTTGAACGAACAAAAATCCGATTGTAGTTTTTGTTGTCGTAAAAACCGCCCACTTTCTCAAAGCGAACCGACGCGTTTGATTTTACAAATTTTGAACCACCCACCACGCTAATGCTGTGTGCTTCTCTTGGCGCAATTTTGTTGAGGGTCAACGCCATCCAATCAGTGTCAGGATATTTGTCAGGGTCTGACAGGTGTTTCTTGTTATAATCTGTCAACAAATCTTGGCTGAACGTTGGGAATCGGTTGGCGCCGTTACCCGCGTCGTTCCAGCGGAGTTCGTTGACAAGCTCCATGTAGCGCTGCGCCCGCATATAGTCAGGTAGCTGCGTAGGCGTGTCAATACCGTTTTCGTAGCTATACTGAATCGAGGCTTGGTCGGTTTTAGCCCTTTTGGTAGTTATCAAAATCACCCCAGCTGCCGCGCGTGACCCGTAAATAGAGGCCGATGCCGCATCTTTCAATACCGTCAGGTTTTCAATGTCGTTGGGGTTTACTTGATTGACATCACTTACTGGAACGCCATCGACAATCACCAGTGGATCAGAACTGCCAATCGTCGTAATCCCCCGAATCCGAATCGTGGCGCCGCCCATCGCGCCATTGGTACCACTACGCGTCACCATCACGCCTGACATCGCCCCTTGCAACGCTTGCGCTACTTGGGTTTCTTTGCGCTCCTTAAACATTTCAGCGTTGACGGTGGACACGGCGCCCGTGAGGTCTTTTTTCTTTTGAACGCCATAACCTACCACCACCACTTCTTCCAGCGATTTGGTATCGGGCTTGAGCGAAATATTCAAAGCAGTTTGATTGGCGACATTGATTTCTTGACTCAAATAACCGACAAATGAGAAAACGAGGATGATGTTATCGTCGGGAATCGAAAGGCGGTAATTGCCATTGGCATCGGTATTGGTACCACGCTGCGTGCCTTTTACCAAAATACTTACCCCAGGTAGCCCTACACCTTTTTCGTCCGAAACTGTACCCGTGATATTTCTATCGACATTACGGAATAATTCAAGGCTTGAGGCTTCGCCGTTTGGGAGTACTTCTTTCTCGTTTTTTACTTTTTTTAGCAAAATCCGATTTTCAATCACTTCGTACGTTACCTCGATGGGCTTCAGAATTTGGTCTAACACTGTTGAAAGACGGCGGTTGTTGAGACTCACAGAAAGCCGTTGGGTTGACTTGATTTTGGTACTGTACACAAACTTGACGTTTGCTTGCTTTTCAATGTCGCTCAAAATTCTACTTAACTCAAGCTGCTCCCCCGCGACGGTAATGGTGCGGTTGAGCACCTCTTGGGCACGTGTATCGTGTGCGATTGCCATACCACTGCACAACACGATTAGCAACAATTGTGATAAGGTAATTTTCATGAGATTCCACCAGATTTTGGGAATTGGTAACGGTTTTTGCATACATTTACTTGTTTTTTGATTGAACAAATTGGGAAACTAGGCCCTCCCACAGATTGGCGTTTGTAGAGGGTTTTTACTCTTGGCCGAAAATGTTCGCTGCATTTTCGGCCGCTTTTTTTACTTAGCAACCGTCTCCATAAATGAAGACCACCGTGCCACGTTTTTCATAAGTGGCATCTATGGATTTACAGATAAGTTCGAGTTGGGTAAACATCGAAAGCCCGTTGAGATCGGCAGTGATGTGGCAATCCTTGGCGTTGGGATTGGCAATCACAAACTCTAACCCGTACCTCAAAGAGAGGGAGTGGAGGACGTCCTCCAACGAGGTTTCTTTAAACACCAAAGGAAGATTCACTACCTCTGGCGTCACAACTGGAATGGGGTTGTCAACAATACCTGGGACGATGTTTTTGGAGGTGACGTCGTAAAGTACCTTTTGATTTGGGGTTAAAATAACGCCATTTTTCTCCGCTTTTTGGTTGGGCTTTTCGGTATAAACCGACACTTTGCCCGTCGTTACCGATACTTCGATGGTGTTTGATTTTTCGTGGTGACTTACCCAAAAGCTTGTTCCCAATACCTCGGTCGTAAGCTCTCCCGCGTGTACCACAAAGGGTTTGGTAACGTTGCGTTTTACTTTAAAGAAGGCTTGCCCTTTCAGATAAACGGTGCGTTTGGTTTGGTTGAAAGTTTTGTCATACACGATGCTGCTGTTTTGTTTTAGCCGCACAATCGTGCCGTCTTCGAGGCGCACTTCTTGTTCGTGCGATGTCGTGTTTTTTACTTCAATACCCTTATTTTCGGCTTGTGTCGTAATGGCTTGTAAAGCGGTGTTTGAGTTTGTCGGTTCGTTGGCATTCCACCAAATAAAGCCCATCACCAAACAAGCCGCCGCCACCGAAACCCACGTCCAAGGCATTTGTAAGAGGCGAGCGCTAGGGCGGATATGCCCGTGGATGCGTTGCCAAAGGCGTTTTTCAAGCGTATTGCGCTGATTTTCTGCTAGGTTAGTGGGGTAGGAGGAAGGCTGTTGCCGAAGCCATTGCTCCAAAAATCGCTCCTCTTCTTCGGTGGTTTTCCCTTCTAGGTAGCGCTTTGATAGCTCGTTAAATTCCTGCTGAGTCATCTTTATTGGGGTGTGTTTATAGCCTAGTTGTAGGATTGATACGATTTTAGGTTTTCTTTCAAAAACTTGAGCGATTTGGTGATGTGGTACTCGACCGCTTTTTCACTCAAGTTGAGGCCATGGGCGATTTCTTTCACCGATTGATTCTCAAAACGGCTTCTCTTGAAAACCTCCGCACTTTTTTCAGGCAAAAGATTGAGCACTTTGTCCACCGCTTCGGCTAATTCTACGTAATTGACGATTTCGTCGGTGGTATAATTTTGATGGATTTCCTGAAAAATGAGGTACTCTTGGTATTTGCGGTAGTTTACTTGCGACTTGATGTAGTCATAAACCTGATTTTTGATGGCAATGGTCAGGTACAAATCCAAATGGCGAATGACGACCTCAGAGCGACGATTCCAAATGGTTAAAAATACCTCTTGTACCAACTCCTCTGCTTCTTCCCGAACCCCCGTTTGGTGGTAGGCAATGCCGTAGAGTTTGTACCAATACCGACGGTAGATTTCTTCAAAAGCAGGAATTTTACCTTCTCTGAGAAACTCCACCAATCGCTCGTCATCCCATTGCTTCATTGTCATTATTGTGTGATTTACCAGTACAGTAGAGGAAAGGGTATAAATCCCTAAATAATTTTAAAAAATAATTGAATTATCTTGTTTTGAGGCTGTGTGGCCATACAATAAAAAAGGAGGCTACGCACTGTAACCTCCTTTGGAATAGCTATTTGGCCGATTTTATTGATAAACGCGCACAAAATCCACTTCCATCGAAGCAGGGAAAACGCTTTCATCAACCCCTTTGGCGCCACCCCAATTGCCTCCAACGGCTAAGTTGAGCAACAAATAGTGGGGTTTGTCAAAAGGCCATTCGTTGACCGTTTTGTGTTCGTTGGGAATGCTCAAGTAAACAACGCCATCCAACAAGAAATCCATCTTCTCGGGCGTCCAGTCCACGGCATACACGTGAAACTCGGAATAAGGATTTTTGATAAAAATTTTCTTCGATTTCTGCGTTCCTTTGACGTGGTTGTAGGCTTGGGTGTGAATTGTCCCGACGAGCGTGTCGGGATCGTAACCAACGTGTTCCATGATGTCGATTTCTCCGCATTTGGGCCAGCCGACTTCTTTGATGTCTTTTCCAAGCATCCAAATGGCAGGCCAAGTTCCACGGCCTTTGGGGAGTTTTGCCCGAATTTCAATCCTGCCGTACGTCCATTCGCCTTTGTCGCGCGTCACCAAACGAGCAGAGGTGAATTTGCGATTTTCCATTGCCTGTGGACGGGCAGTAATGGTCAAAACACCTTTCCGAACGACGGCGTTGTTGGTGTCTTCCTTCGTATAATATTGCAGTTCGTTATTTCCCCAGCCATTTCCTCCGATGTCGTAGCCCCATTTTTTTGAATCAGGCAAGCCCGTATAGTTAAACTCGTCACCTCCTACCAATTTGCGTTTGGTTTTGGCAAAATAGGCATCACGTTGGAGTCCTTTTTCGGGCTCATCGGTTGTAAGAAAATCAATGTTTCTGCCCAAAAAATAATCCATGAGCAAGGTATCGTTGACCGTCCAAGCATTGGTGACAATTCCCTCTTTTTTGGCTTCATCCAGCCATTGTTCATCCCGTTGAAAAACACTGAAATGATAATCTGCGCCACCAATGTTGTCGGCTTTTAGTTGGGCCGCAGAAATATTTCCGTTGAGGTATTGTAGCTTCGCGTCTTTGTCGAGTTCGCGCACTTTTTTCAAAATGTCATAATCAAAACTGATATAGACAATCCACTTTTGGGCTTTCATTTTGCGCACCATTTTTACTACTTTTTCGGCCAGAAGCACCGCCCGTTCTTTGCCCGCGGGCGAGGGTTTGATTTCGGTAACGAGCATGGTCTTTTTCTGCTTTTTACCTTCTTTCAAGTATTCCTCCAGCGTAGGAAGCAGTTCGCCGTTTTTAAGGGGTTTTTTACGCAGTTCGGCAAAATCGGTTTGTTCGATGTCCATCCCTTCATAATGCGCGTCGTGGTTGATGACCAATACTTCATCTTTGGTCATTCGCACGTCAAATTCAGAACCTACGCATCCCAAGCGAACGGCTGCTTGTAAGGAAGCGATGGAGTTTTGAGGAACCCCCGTTTTTTTCCAAGCGCCACGGTGTGCCACGATTTTGTTGTTGTGAAAAGATTGCGCATTACTTAATTGAGTGCTTAAAAATAGGATTGCGAAAAGGAAAATCAAATGGATTTTTGGAGTCATGATGAAAACAGGGATAGGCTACTAGGTTGACTACTGTACTTTTATTACTTTCAAAATCGTTTGTTTATCTTTAAAATGAACACGTAGAAAATAGACGCCATTGGATAACTGACTGACGTTAAATTCTTCGTGGTGGATACTCGTTTCGGGAACAAAAACCCGTTTAAAAACCTGACGACCTGAGGCGTCTAGTAAAATAGTTTGCACATCTTGCCCCTTGCTCTCTCGTATTTTTAGGCGAATGGTGTTGGTAACGGGGTTGGGCATCACTTCGGCGAAAGCCCCATTATCTGTCATTCGTTGTCCATTGTCCAAAACAATTGCTTTTTGCCGCAAGGCACCTGCTCCAACGCCGTCTTTAGATTGAATTCGGAACCAATATTCTTGATAGGCCAAAACAGTTCCTTGTGGTTGCCGCGTCGAAGGGTAATTGCTGCCCCAACCTTTCTGATTCCAATAGCGGATGGACAACTTAAACAAACCTTTGGACAAACCTGCATCGTGAATATTTACCCCTTTGTCATCCAGTTGATAAAAGCCGTAGGCGGGGTGGTTTTGGGCATAAAGTTCGGTAAAACCGTCGCGATTGGCAAACATAAAATAAGGGGCATTGTTTTCGTGGGTATTGTACGAACGCACAGTGCCTGTTTCTGAAACGGCCAGCAAGTCAAAGGTAAGCGAGCCGTCGGTGCCAAGCGCACAAGTTTCTACGAAGGCTGTCCAAAAACGAGGTGCGGTTTTGTTAGGGTTTTCGCTGTAATAAATGGTCGGATTTGTTTCGGTACTTAGTGGCAAAATGGGGCCTGCGTCAGGAGCAATGTACTGAGAAGTCCAAGCTGCCAAGTCGTTGGTTTTGGTGGCCGATTTTGATTGCCCAACGTTGATAAGGCTAATATTGATTGGCGTAACCCTCACGAGGGCACTGCCGTTTAAGCTGGCTGAGGGTAGGGTTGCGCCACTGGCATCTGTCACCGATACCAAGGTATAAGTCGTCGTCAGGGCAGGAGTTACACTTATTTTCTGTCCGCTACTGTAATTGTTGACAGTAAAAGTGTTCCTTCCATTGCTATATACAAGGTTATAGGGAGCGGTGCCGCCCGTGATAGCCGCCCTAATATCGGTACTTGCACCTGCACAAATGGTGGCTTCGCCGCTGAGGACGGCATTGGTGAGCGGCATTGATGAACAGCCAGCGATGGGTTGAAAACCAACGCCAGTATTTTGGTCAGAACCACTACTCAGCACTTGGTTGAGGCTGATGGTACCGTTGCCTGCATTTTCAAAACCATTTCTGATGGTGGAGGGTGTCGTGGAGCCATGCCAGTTACAGTTTAGGGTGACAGTACCTTGGGTTCGGTGGATGAGCGCTTTGTGGGCGAAGCCAAAACTTAAATCATTTTGTTCAACGATGATTCCAACGGGTGTGGCATTGATTTTTCCAAACTCCCCAAAACGAATGCCATTTTGCGGCCCAGCAATCCAATTGTTTTTTAGGATAACCCCCGACAACGTGGCAGGGAGGGTGTGGTACAACGGCGCATCGTCTCGGGCTTTGATGGCAATGGCCGAAGCACTTTGTGGGTCTAAGGCCGCACCGTTTGCCCCCGAATTAGTAATATCTGAGTTTTGGAGGGTAATGTTGGCGTAAGTACCGTATTTTAAGTTTATATCAATGCCGTTGTTGAACTCATAGTTGGGGTCAGTGCCGTTGTTGTCCATTGTCAAATTAGACAGTAAGGCGTTGCTCAATTTTTCAAAATACAACCCCTTCTGAAAATTATTGCTAATGGTACTGTTTTGAATGGTGATTTGGTCAAAGGCAACGGGCGTGGTTGACTGGGTGACCAACATTCCTTGGGTATTGCCCGAGATTAGGCAATTGTCAATCAGCATTCCGCTGACTGCGTTGGTGGTAAGTACTTGAATCCCGACGGTACTTGCTTTTGCGCTGGTGCGTTGAATACTTGTTTTTGAAATGGTGACATTGGTTGTGAGGCCACTGAAATTGATTCCTTTTTGACAATAATCTACCAAAGCCATGTCTTGGAGTGTCGGACGGGCAACTCCGCTTATTTGTACTGCTACCTCGTACTGGGTAAGGTACAATTGTTGAAGGGTGACGTTGGAAGCCGTAATGGTAAATCCGACACCTTGGCAGGCTGAGGTGGGCGTTAAAATAGTATTAGTGGCAGGGGAGTCGCCTTTTCCTGCTCCTTTGATGGTCAATTCTTTCGTCACCATGACGTTTTCTTGGTAAGTTCCTGCTGCGACGTTAATTACGTCGCCAGTTGACGCGGCATTGATTGCGGCTTGTATCGTACGTTTGGGCGATCCCGCCGATCCCGCATTTGAATCGTTGCCTGCGGTGGAAACATACCAGTCAGTTGACCAGCATACATTGGTAGTTATCAAAATGGTAACTAAACTAAGGAAGAAAGAGGCTGTTTTTTTCATGAAATTTGGAATAGAAAAGGTGTATGGGGGTAGGAGGCTAACAATGATGTAAAAATACGCAGGTGCATCAGAATTGCCTAGTTTTTTATTTTTTTTAAGCAGAAGATTTTTATTATCTCTCTGTGTCATCCTAAATGAGCGTATCCAAGGTGGATGAGATAGGCATGAGTATAGGTGGTTTTGTGTTTAAAGTGCTTGTAAATCAGTGTTTTAAAAAAGGTGTCTTTTTGACACAAAGCAAAGAGACTCAATACACCTTCAAGTACCCTAACAATTTTATAGTTTAGCCTTCAAAAAAATGGAAAACCGTTAAGTAATATTTAGATAACATAGCCTTTGTAATACCAAATGAAATTCCTTAATTGCCACCAAAAGGCAAATTAAGCACAATTAACTAATGAAATTACCCATCAAAACCATTGATTTCTGCTGCTTAAAAGACTATTTATCCTTTTAGCAATTGGTGCTTATTGTTAAAAAAAACTTACGAATAGCAGATCTTTCAAACCATACTTCCTTGAAACCGACAGAAATTAAAAACCCTGAGTATTTCCACAAAGTGGTGGATTGCCAGTACGCTTGCCCTGCGCATACGCCTGTACCAGAGTACATTCGGCTGATTGCGGCAGAGCGCTACACGGAGGCGTACATGGTCAACTGGGAATCCAATGTTTTCCCAGGTGTGTTGGGTCGTACTTGCGACCGTCCGTGTGAGCCTGCTTGCCGCCGTGGACGCGTTGAGGAGGAACCCGTTGCGATTTGCCGCCTCAAGCGCGTTGCTGCCGACAACAAAGGGGATGTGAAGGCTTTTATGCCGCAAGGCCCTTTTGCGTCAAACGGTAAACGTATTGCCTTGATTGGAGGTGGTCCTGCGGCCCTGACCGTTGCGCGAGATTTGGCACCGCTTGGTTATCAAATCGACCTTTACGACGACCAAGACCGTGGCGGAGGAATGATGCGTAGTCAGATTCCTTCGTTTCGTTTGCCTGAAAACGTGCTGAACGAAGAGGTAAACTTTATCCTTGATTTGGGGATTCATACACATTTCAAAACGCGCGTCGATAGCCTTCGTGGTGTATTAGACAAAGGTTATGATGCGGTTTTTGTGGGAACAGGTGCGCCTAAAGGGAAAGACTTGGCCGATTTGCCTGGCCGTTGGGATTCGAAAGGCAATATCCACATTGGGATTGAATGGCTGGCCAGCGTAGCGTTTGAACACACGCAAAAAATCGGTAAAAAAGTACTTGTTTTGGGTGGCGGAAACACCGCCATGGACTGCTGCCGCACGTCTCGCCGCTTGGGTGGCGAAGATGTGAAAGTGGTGGTTCGTAGCCCTCGCAAAGAAATGAAAGCCTCGCCTTGGGAAATTGAAGATGCCTTGCACGAAGATATTCCTATTTTTGAAAACCACGTCCCAAAAGCGTTTGTGACCGAAAACGGTAAACTGGTAGGGATGACGTTTGAGAAAGTAGAGCCAAAATACGAAAATGGCCGCCGTAAGCTCGTGCCAACGGGTGAGCCACTGGTGTTTTTTGAGGCCGATGATGTGCTGATTGCCATTGGTCAAGAAAACTCTTTCCCGTGGATTGAGCGCGATTTAGGCTTGGAATTTAATGAATGGGGATTGCCTGCGTTGAATGAAACGACATTCCAATCGACGCTGCCAAATGTGTTTTTTGGTGGTGATGCTGCACTAGGTCCGAAAAACGTAATCACGGCCGTAGCCCAAGGCCACCAAGCGGCGGTTTCGATAGATTTGTACTGTAACCAACAATCGCTTACTGAGCGTCCGTCGCCTTATACCAACTTGATTAGCCAAAAAATGGGTATTCACGAGTGGATTTATGATAGCGATGTGACGACTGATATTCGCTACAAAGTTCCGCACGCCGATAAAAGCTTGACCCTAAAAGACCGCAAAAAAGAGGTGGAGTTGGGCTTTAGCCAAGATACGGGCTTCAAAGAAGCACAACGGTGCCTCAACTGTGACGTCCAAACGGTCTTTTCTGAAAGCCGCTGTATCGAATGTGATGCTTGCGTGGATATTTGTCCAACGACTTGTATTACGTTTACCACAAATGGTGAAGAAGAAGACCTTCGTACTCGTTTGAATGCCCCCGCCAATGATACTAGCCAAGACTTGTACGTGTCTGACTCGTTGAAAACAGGGCGGGTGATGGTGAAAGACGAAAACGTGTGTTTACACTGTGGCCTTTGTGCCGAACGCTGTCCTACATCGGCTTGGGACATGCAGAAATACTTATATTCAGTTACCAAAGCAGGGAATCAATGCGGAATCTTACAGGAATTAACGACTTAGTAGTACGATTTGCCAACGTTAATGGGACAGGGTCGGCCAGTGCCAACAACATGTTTGCGATGTCTATTTTTAGAATGGGCATTCCCATGACGGCTAAAAATATTTTCCCCTCTAATATCCAAGGATTACCAACTTGGTACGAAGTTCGGGTGAGCGAAAAAGGCTATTTGGGCCGCCGTGAAGGGGTGGACGTGCTTGTGTGCGTCAACCCACAAAGCATGAAACAAGATATTGCCTCGGTCAAATCAGGAGGATACTTTGTGTATGATAATACCAAAAATTTACACAAAGATTTTATCCGTGAGGACATCAATTACATTGGAATCCCGATGATTGGCATCTGTATGCGTTTGTACCAAGACCCCCGTCAGCGTCAGTTGTTTAAAAACATGATTTACGTGGGTGCCTTGGCGGCTTTGTTGGACATCGAATTGGAGGTAGTAAAAGGAATCATTGCTGATGAGTTTGCCAAAAAACCAAAACTCATTGAACCGAACGTGCAAGCAATGATGGAAGGTGTAAAATATGTGCAGGACAATTATAGCTATCCGCTCCATGTACGCGTCGAACGCCGTGACTTGGTAGGCGACAGCATCGTGATTGACGGAAATACGGCTTGTGGTCTTGGTGCAGTGTATGCGGGAGCGACCGTAGCGGGTTGGTACCCGATTACGCCTTCTACCTCACTGGTAGAAGCTTTTGCTAAATACGCCAATAAATACCGTCTTGACCCCGAAACGGGCCTGAAAAAGGTGGCGATTGTGCAAGCGGAAGACGAGCTTGCGGCTTTCGGGATGGTCTTAGGGGCATCTTGGAACGGAGCGCGCGCCTTTACGGCAACGAGTGGCCCAGGGGTTTCGTTGATGAACGAATTTTTAGGATTAGCGTATTTTGCCGAAATACCTGCGGTACTGGTCGATGTACAACGTGGAGGACCTTCAACGGGGATGCCAACGCGTACGCAGCAGTCTGACTTGCTGTTGGCGGCCTATGCGTCGCACGGGGATACTAAACACGTTTTGTTGTTGCCAAGCACGCCTACGGAGTGTTTCAATTTGATGGCAGATGCGTTTGATTTGGCCGAGCGTTTGCAAACGCCTGTCATTATGATGACAGACTTGGATTTGGGAATGAATGACCACTTGACGGCACCCTTAAAATGGGATGATAGCCGCCGCTACGACCGTGGTAAAGTATATACTGCTCAAGATTTGGATGATTTGACGGCGGTGGGTAAGCAATTTGGTCGTTATTTGGACGTGGACGGCGACGGCATTCCGTACCGTACCATTCCAGCCACGCACCCTACCAAAGGTTCATTCTTTACACGCGGTACGTCGCACGACGAATACGCTCGCTATACCGAAGATGGGGTGAAAAATGCCGAAGTGCTTGACCGTTTGCTCAAAAAATGGGATACGGCCAAAGAAATTACGCCAAAACCTGAGTTTTATCAAACTGAAAATAAGAGCAATGTCGGGGTAATTTTCTTCGGAACGACGACCTATGCGGCTTTGGAAGCCATGGACTTACTCCGTGAGGAAGAGGGTATTACGCTAGATGCGATGCGTGCCACGGCCTTCCCATTCCATTCGTCGGTAGAGGAATTTATTGCGGCGCACGACCAAGTGTTTGTGATTGAGCAAAACCGTGATGCACAGTTCCGTACGTTGTTGATCAACGAACTGGAAGTTAATCCGAAGAAACTCATCAAAATCCTCAATTATGACGGAATGCCAATTACGGCAGAAGCAATTCGCCGTCAGATTGCGGGAGTTTTAGCAACGGTGTAAATAAAATTCGACATTCTAAACACCTTCCCGAAAGTTTAAAACTTTTGGGAAGGTACTGAAACTAACCTCCCGAAAGTTCTAAACTTTCGGGAGGTTACAAATTCGACATTCAAAATGACTTACATAAAACCAAAATTTCGTCACCCTGAAATGCCCAAAAATACCATTGGGTATGCCAAAGCCGATTATGAAGGGGTGATTTCGACGCTTTGTGCAGGTTGTGGCCACGATTCCATCAGTGGTGCTATCGTACAAGCTTGTTATGAAATGGCGATTGAGCCACACCGCGTGGCCAAGTTGTCGGGGATTGGTTGTTCGTCTAAGACGCCCAACTATTTCTTGAACAACTCTCACGGCTTTAACTCCGTTCACGGCCGTATGCCTTCGGTGGCGACGGGCGCCAACATGGCCAACCGCGACTTGATTTACCTTGGGGTTTCGGGTGATGGCGATACGGCTTCCATCGGGATGGGGCAGTTTGTTCACGCCATTCGTCGGAATTTGAACATGCTTTACATCGTGATGAACAACGGCTGCTATGGACTGACCAAAGGGCAGGATTCGGCAACGGCCGACCAAGGCTCGGTGAGCAAAAGTGGCTCGGTTAACCCGTTTGAAGGCATTGACTTGCCAGGGATGGCTTTAGAACTTGGAGCGACCTTTGTAGCGCGTAGTTTTTCGGGTGACAAAACCCAACTCGTTCCACTCATCAAAGCCGCGCTTTCTCACAAAGGTTTTGCGTTGATTGACGTGATGTCTCCGTGCGTTACGTTCAATAACAATGCAGGCTCAACCAAATCGTACGACTACGTTCGCGACCACATCGAAGCCTTGGCCGAAATAGGTTTTGTGCCTGAAAAAGAAGAAATTACGGTTTCTTACGATACAGGTACAACGGTGGATGTGGAGTTGCACGATGGTTCGGTTGTGCATTTGCAAAAATTAGCCGATGGCTGGGATCCTCGCGATCGTCAAGCGGCAATGCGTCGTTTGCAAGCAGCAAAAACAGAGGGAGAAATTCTGACGGGTTTGTTGTATATTGACCCCAATAGCAAAGATTTGCACGAAGTGATTAAATCTGATTTGCGTCCGTTGAATAGCCTTAAAGAAGAAGACTTGTGTCCAGGCTCGGCTATTTTAGACCTAATCAATGAGGATTTTAGATAGCAATCCAAAGTAATTGAATTGAAAAAACGATAAGTATTTCGGTGCGCTTTTGTGTCGTGTGCATTCTCAATAGGCAACTTCGTAGAGCATCGAAATATTTATCGTTTACATCATTTATCCAACGGTTTTTCGCAGCGACGATGCCCGAATTACCAAGTTGGTATGTAAAACTTCGGTGATTGATTGGGTATTTTCGTTGGGTTTTTTGATGAGTTTAATCAGCAGTTCTGCGGCCGAACGACCCATTTCAAAAGCAGGCTGTGCCACCGAACTCAACGGCGGGTTGAGCATGGCAGCCATGGGTAAATCAGAGAATCCAATCAAAGCAATGTCTTTGGGCATGGTCAGTCCTGCTTCGGTAATGGCCGCGTGGCATCCAATGGCAATGTTGTCGCTGGCAGCAAAAATACCGTCGGGATGAATAGCGCTTTTGAGCAATTGTCGCGCTACTTCAATCGACTGCTGTGAGTCAAAATGGGTGGACCATACATAATCCTCGTGGTACGGCAATCCGTGGTCGAGCAAGGCAGTTTTATACCCTTGAAGTCGCCTTTTGCTGATCAACAAATGCGGTGGCCCCGAGATGTGAACAATCCGCTGACACCCTTGGTCTATCAGGTGTTTGGTGGCATTGTAGGCACCTTCATAGTCATCGACGGCGACTTTATGGGTGTCTATTTCTTCGTAAATGCGGTCAAAAAACACAATCGGAAAGCCTTTGTCGTGCAAGTTTTTGAAGTGCGAGAAGTCGGTGGTATTGGTCGCAACGGCCACTAAAAAGCCATCTTTTCTTCGATTGTAAATGTGTTTGACGTTTAACACTTCGCGTTCGTAGTCGTCGTGGCTTTGGTAAATAACGACGTGGTATCCTTCGGCAAAAGCGACATCTTCAATTCCCGCAATCACAATCGCAAAAAATGGATTAGAAATATCTGGAACAATCACCCCGATGTCGTTACTGTGGCTGTTTAATAGGCTTAGGGCAACGGGGTCGGGGGTATAGTCTAGCTGTTCGGCAAGTTCAAGAACCTTGCGTTTGGTTTCGATGCCAATTTCGTGACTATCTCTCAGCGCCCTCGATACGGTCGAGGTCGAGAGGTTCAGTTGTTTGGCAATGTCTTTTATCGTGACTTTTCTCATGGGAGTGCAAACCTAAAAAAGTCCTATTTAATTCTCAAAGTATGGTCTTTAAATAAGAAACATAAATATAACAATAGGCGCTTATTTTCCAATTTTAAATCAAAGAAAGCTGGGTGGTGCAACCGTTCCCGAAAACGTTTGCGTAAATAAATGAATCTTACTTCTTTCATAAGCGGGCATTAAATTCTAACATCATGGAAGAAAAATGTCTCATCGCTCTTCTTTAAGCGATACAAAATCTAAAAATAATACCATTTTATTTACTAAAAATTGTACGAATGAAAAAGCAACTAGCTATTCTTTTCACTTTACTTTGGGTATCGGGTACTGTCTTTGCCCAAAAAGAAAAATGGACACCTCTATTTGACGGTAAATCATTTAAAGGATGGAAGCAACTCAATGGCCAAGCAAAATATACCATTGAAAATGGGGAAATTGTGGGTTCTACGGTCGCCAATACGCCCAATTCATTCATGGCTACCGAAAAAGAATACGGCGATTTTATCCTAGAATTAGACCTAAAGGTCGATAATTCGATGAATTCGGGCATTCAAATTCGTAGTTTGTCAAAGCCCGATTACCAAAATGGCCGCGTACATGGCTATCAAATCGAAATCGACCCGTCTGACCGTGCGTGGTCGGGTGGGGTGTACGATGAAGCACGCCGTGGCTGGTTGTACAACTTGAACTTTAACCCTGAAGGTAAAAAAGCCTTCCGCCGCGATCAGTGGAACCATTACCGCATTGAGGCCATCGGAAACGTGATTCGTACGTGGATAAATGGTATTCCAACGGCGCATTTGATTGATGACATGACACCTCAGGGCTTTATTGCGCTTCAGGTACATGCCATTGGAAAAGACCAAAAAGAAGGGACGCAGATTCGTTGGAAAAACATTAAAATTCAGACAGAAAACCTAAAAGCGAGTCCTGTTGATAATTGCCCAGTGGAAAACTGGATGATAAACAGCTTGTCGGAGCAGGAAAAATCGCAAGGTTTTAAATTGTTGTTCAACGGCAAGGACTTTACAGGTTGGAGAGCCGTACACAGCGATAAAATGTCGGGAAAACATTGGAATGTGGTGGACGGTACGATGAACGTAAGCCCATCGGATGGGTCTGAAACGGGCAATGACATCGTGACAACGGACCAATATGGCGCGTTTGAGATGAAGTTTGAATTTAAACTGACGGAAGGAGCTAACTCAGGTGTGAAGTATTTTGTGAACGAAGCATTTGATTCGGGAGGAAAGTCGGGAATTGGGTTGGAATTCCAAGTGTTGGACGATGAAAAACATCCCGATGCCAAAATGGGTGCCGCAGGAAACCGTACGTTGGCGAGTTTGTACGACTTGATTCCATCTTACAAATTGGACAAACGCTTCCAAAAGAAAATTGGCGAGTGGAATCAAGGCCGCATTGTGGTTTATTCAAATAACATCGTTCAGCACTGGATCAATGGTTTTAAAGTGATTGAATATGAGCGCAAAAGCAATATTTACGATGCACTTGTTGCGCGTTCAAAATACGCTAAATACCAAGGATTTGGCGCGGGCGACAAAGGCCATATTCTTCTGCAAGACCACGGCGACAATGTATCGTTCCGTAACTTGAAAATCCGCGAATTGAAGTAACAATTGCGAGATTATTTATGGCACATTGATGACATTATAACGTGGTTATGTTCTAACCCCAGTCCTTCAGGCTGGGGTTATCGAGAACTGGCTTAACTGCTCTGGCTTTAGCCCTGACTTTAGCGTATTTTGATGTAAAATGTCAAGGCTAAAGCCGTGAAATGATTATGTTCGACTTTGCCCCAGGTCTAAAGGACTGGGGTTTTCAGAAACTACCAAAGACCAACTAAACGATGAAAAAGTTTTTATTATTCTCATTAATTGTTAGCGTAGCCAACGCCCAAAAACAACCCCAACTAAGCCACCGTTCCGTCAAAGTGTTAAAAGTGAGTGGTTTAGAGTTTAAAGACTTAAACAAAAACGGTAAACTCGACAAATACGAAGATTGGCGCTTACCCGCTGAAGCACGTGCCAACGACTTGCTTTCGCAAATGACCTTGGAAGAAAAGGTAGGTTTTATGCTCATTAGCACGACGCGTATGGCAGGCGACATGGCGCTGGTTGCAGGGAGCGGTAGAGCGGAAATTACTAGCGGGTTTAACGAAGAAGATTTAGTACAAGCCAATAACATGTTCACGCGCAAGCCCTTGGCTGTGCCGATGCTTTCTGCTTCGGGCACCACTAAGGGAGTTACGCAGCGACACCTTCGCCATTTTATTTTACGGGCCAATACCAGCGTCAAAAACATGGCCGAGTGGTCGAACAACCTTCAAGCATTGTGTGAAAACACGCGGCTAGGTATTCCTGCTGTGGTGGCTTCCAATCCCCGCAACCACGTTACTTCGGATGCGGCGGTGGGTTTGAGTGTAGGTACAACGGCTTTTTCTAAGTGGCCAGGTGAATTAGGGTTGGCCGCCATGCGTGACCTAAAACTTACCCGCGAGTTTGCCCAAATTGCCGCCCAAGAGTGGGCCGCCGTTGGCTTGCGAAAAGGGTACATGTACATGGCCGATTTGGCAACCGAACCTCGCTGGAACCGTACAGAAGGCACGTTTGGGGAAGATGCAGACCTTTCGGCGGCGATGATTCGCGAAATAGTTCTTGGTTTTCAAGGTACAAAACTTGGTAATACCTCCGTGGCGATGACGACCAAACACTTCCCAGGTGGAGGCCCGCAAGAAGGGGGGCAAGATTCTCACTTCGATTGGGGGAAGTTTGCGCATTATCCAGGCGGAATGTTTGATTACCATTTGAAACCATTTAAGGCGGCTATTGAAGCAGGTACTTCGTCAATTATGCCCTATTATTCGGCTCCCAAAGGAAAAGAATTTGAAGAAGTTGGGTTTTCGTATAACAAAGCCATTATCGACGATTTGCTACGCAAGAAATTGGGCTACAAAGGAATCATCAATTCTGATACGGGACCAATCGATATGATGCCGTGGGGAGTAGAGTCATTGACCCTTGAGCAACGTTATCAAAAGGCATTGAACGCAGGTGTAGATATTTTTTCGGGAACGGCCGACCCTACTGTTTTGCTTGAAACTGTTAAGAAAGGAATGGTTACCGAAAATCGCATCAATGAGTCGGTGGGCCGATTACTGAAAGAAAAATTTGAATTGGGTCTTTTTGAAAACCCTTATGTGGATGTAGAAAAGGCTGAAAAAACGGTTGGGAACGCAGCATTTCAACAAAGAGCCGAAGTGGCGCATCGTAAGTCTATTGTGTTGCTCCGAAACAACCAAACGCTTTTGCCCGTCACTAAGAAAACAAAAGTTTATTTTGAGGTGTATCGTGAAGCGGGCGGCCGAGGGCCACAGGGAGCGGAATCGCCCATTAAAGTCATTAAACCAACGACCCAATACCCGCAATTGGAGTTTGTTTCGACCAAAGACGAAGCTGATATGGTTCTTTTGTGGTTGTTCCCTACAACGGGCGGGTTGTTTAGTTCCAACGGTAAACCGATTGAATTGAGTTTATCCAAAAATAAAATTGATGTAGCGCACGTCAATGAGTTGCTCAAAAGCAAACCAACGGTGGTAGTCATCAATTATACCAATCCGTGGGTGATTGAAGAAATTGCTGGAAACGCTCAAACAATTTTGGCTACCTTTGGCACTACATCCGAGGCATTGTTGGATATTGTTGCGGGCAAATTTAACCCTACGGGCAAAATGCCGTTTTCGACGCCTATCTCTGAAAAGGCAGCAGCGGAGAACAAATCTGACGTTCCTGGCAGTATGGAAAACCCAGGTTATGCTTTGTTTAAATTTGGAGATGGATTGAGTTATAAGAAATAAATTGTATTAAAATTAATTATGGCATTAGAACAAACATGGCGCTGGTACGGCCCCAAAGACCCCGTAAGTCTCTGGGACGTTCGTCAGGCGGGAGCAACGGGCGTAGTGAACGCATTGCACCACATCCCAAACGGACAGGTGTGGACCATCGCTGAAATCGAAAAAAGAAAGGCTGAAATTGAAGCTGTAGGGCTGACGTGGTCAGTTGTAGAAAGTGTACCCGTTCACGAAGACATCAAAAAAGCATCGGGGAACTACAAACAATACATCGAAAACTACAAAGAAAGCTTGTCCAATTTGGCGGCTTGTGGCATAGACACAGTTTGCTATAATTTTATGCCTGTCTTGGATTGGACGCGCACTGATTTGGATTTTCGTTTACCCGACGGCTCAACAGCTTTGCGGTTTGACATGACCGAATTTTGTGCGTTTGAAACCTATATTCTGAAACGCCCCAACGCCGAAAAAAGCTATTCGGAATCCCAATTACAGAAAGCAAAAAGCTGGATGGATAACGCTTCAGATGCCTCAGTTCAAAAGCTAATCCGAAACATTATTGCGGGCTTGCCAGGAAGTGAAGAAAGTTTTACGGTAGAGGAGTTTGCGGAAGTGTTGAAGTCGTACGACAACGTGGATGATCCCGCCCTTCGCACCAATTTATACAACTTTTTGAAGGAAATTACGCCTGTTGCTGAAAACGCAGGCGTATTGTTGGCCATTCACCCCGATGACCCTCCGTACCCAATTTTGGGTCTTCCTCGGGTGGTAAGTACCGAAACCGATGCGCAACAGCTGTTGAAAGCGTACGAAAGTAAGCACAATGGTCTTTGTTTCTGTACTGGAAGTTACGGAGTTAGAGCTGACAACGATTTGGTAGGAATGGTCGAACGCATGGGAAATCGCATCAATTTTGTGCATTTACGGGCTACCACGCGCGATGTAGAAGGTAATTTTTATGAGGCGGATCACCTAACAGGTGACGTGGACATGTACGGTGTAATGAAGGCGTTAGTGACCGAACAACGACGTCGGATTGCCGAAAATCGTCCCGATTACCGTTTGCCTTTCCGTCCCGATCACGGGCACCGTATGTTGGACGATTTGAATCCCAATAAAAAAACAAACCCAGGCTACACGGCCATTGGTCGTCTTCGTGGCTTGGCAGAGTTGCGAGGATTAGAATTGGGTATTGAGAAAAGTTTATTCTAAAAAATAAGCACACGGGTGACACAGATGTAACTGGTTTTCACGGATTAAAAATCAGCGTAAATCTGTTGAATCAGTGCCATCCGCGTGCCATTGAGTTTTGAAAACAGATGCAGTTCCCATATTGAACCCCTTTGAAATGGGGCAGCTCCATTTTGAGGAGCACTTGGCGTGGCAGTCGTTGTTTGCGCCAACGCATCACTATTTTCACATCAATCGTCTCGAAGATTACAAAGACATGATGCGGTTTCCTTTGCCACCGCATCGAAAAGTGGTATATGATTTTGTGTTTTTGACGGAAGGGCAAAGTGTGCGTAGCAAAGGACTCGATAGCTTTGAGTTTTTGGCGAATACTTTTTTCTTTTTACCCGCGTACCAAATCACCAGTCACAAGTCGATGAGTGCCGACGCGCGAGGGTTCTACTGTCACTTCGACCTTGATTTATTGACCAAAAATATCCACCATAAAGAAATTTTACAGGATTTTCCTTTCCTTCAATTTATTGGAAATCCGTTGGTATCTGTTGATGAAACAACCAGAGAAACCATCTTATTTTTACTCCAACGCCTCGAAAAAGAGTATCAAAAGCCCGATAAGCCTGATTTTCGACTTGCACAATTGTATTTGTTGGCATTGATGACCGAAATTAAGCCGTTTGTCGTGGCTGATAAAAAGGTGAAAATCAACGCTGCATCGCAAATAACCGAGCGTTATAAAAATGCACTGGAGCAATTTATTTACCAAAAGCAAAAAATTACAGATTTTGCCGAAATCCTAGCCGTGACGCCCAATCACCTCAATAAATGTGTCAAGGCAACGACGGGCAAATCGGCGCATGAGCTGTTGGACGATATGCTTTTGCTGGAAGCCAAAGTGCTGCTAAAACAAACAACGCTGCCCATTGCTGACGTGGCGCTTCGTATAGGCAAAAGCGAACTCAGTGATTTTGGGCGATTTTTTAAACAGAAAACAGGCTTTACCCCCAGCGAATACCGAAAAATGGATTGATTTGGCTCCTTTTTTTACCACATAGAACATAGTAGTTTCACACATAGATTTGCTTCGGTCTCCTATGTGTTTAGTAACCAGCCCTTAACCAAAATTAATACAAAATGAAAAAAGCTCTCTTAATCGTTGCCGCTTTACTTTTGGGAGTAAGCCTCGAAAACCAAGCACAACAGGTCATTCCGTTGTACGAGGGCAAAGCCCCAGGTTCCGAAAATTGGACGTGGACTGAAAAAGAATACGCTAATAATGGATCTAAAAATCGGGTGATTTACAATGTCGTTCAACCTACCTTAACGGTCTATTTACCAAAGCCCGAAATGGCCACGGGAACGGCCGTCATTGTAGCTCCTGGCGGAGCGTTTCATATTTTATCCATTGATAATGAAGGCATTGATGTAGCAAAGTGGCTAAATTCCAAAGGAATTGCTGCGTTTGTGTTGAAATACCGATTGGTACGTAGTATGACCGATAATCCTGTGGCGGAGTTGATGCCCAAAATGCAGGATTTTAAGAAACTGGATGAAATCAATGCCCCTGTGGTTGAGATGGCTGTAGCCGACGGAAAAAAGGCGATTGAGTATGTACGGAGTCATGCCAAAGAACTCGATATTTTGCCCAATCAAATCGGAATCATGGGGTTTTCGGCAGGAGGAGCTTTGACGTTAGGGGTAGGGCTGAGTTATACAGCCGCCAATCGCCCCGATTTTATTGCGCCTATTTACCCTAAAACTGATATTTTTGGCCCGCTTAAAGTTCCTGCCGATGCACCGCCCGCGTGGATTTGTGCCGCTTCCGACGACCAATTGGGCTTTGCTCCGCACGCAACGGCATTGTATGATGCTTGGATTGGCGCAAAAAAAAATGCAGAATTACACATGTATCAAAAAGGAGGACACGGTTTTGGCATGAATAAACAAAAAATACCGACCGATACGTGGTACGAGCGTTTTGGTGAATGGATGAAATTGCAGGGTTTATTAAAAAAACTACGTCCTTCTGCATTGGAATTGAAATATTCGGAAGAGCAGATTGCGAATTTTGAACGCAACGATTGGGCTAATTTCAGTCGCTACAGTGAAGCCAATAAAAAGCTACCCGCCCCCAAAGAAGGTGAAAATCGTGTCGTATTTTTGGGGAATTCCATTACGCAAGGTTGGGTGAACAAACAACCCGATTTTTTTGCCAAAGGCAATTACATCGGTCGAGGTATTAGCGGACAAACATCTCCCCAAGCTTTGCTTCGTTTTCGCCCTGATGTGGTGGATTTGAAGCCTAAAGTAGTGGTAATCAATATTGGTATCAATGACATTGCCGAAAACACAGGGCCGTATAACCCCGATTTTACATTAGGCAACATTGCGTCGATGGTCGAAATTGCCAAAGCCAATGGCATCAAAGTCGTGTTGGCGTCGGTACATCCTGCTTATGAGTTTCCTTGGCGCAAAGACATCAGCGACGTTCCCAACAAAATCATTCGTTTCAACGAACGCCTCAAGCAGTACGCTCAGTCGCAAGGAGTTGTTTACCTCGATTACCACAGTGCCATGAAGGACAGCCGAAACGGTATGGCTCCCGACATTGCCGAAGACGGTGTTCACCCAACCCTGAAAGGATATCAAATAATGGCACCGCTGGCCGAAGCAGCCATTGCCAAAGCGCTGAAATAGGATAACGTGCAGGAGGTTTTGAGAAAGTCTTTGTTACCATATTTTCTTTGGTGTCTATTCAACCTCACCCCCTAAATCCCCCTCTCCTTTCTGGAGATGGGGACTTTAAAAGCCCTTCTCCAGAAAGGAGAAGGGTTGGGATGAGGTTAAAACCAAGGATGATTTGGTGCTGTCAAACTTTCTCAAAACCTCCTTTTTTATGTAAAGGCATAAAAATTAATAGAAAATTAGAAATATTAGAAGATAAAATTAAAAAATGGATTGATTTTGTAGAATAGTTGCGTCTTTTAGATTAACCACTACAACGTTAAATGTTGAATTTTTGCATTAAAAAATAGGATTATCGCTTCGGCAGTCTTATTAAGTTAGTATTCAACATTAAAAACATACGTTAGTGGCAAAGAATCCGCATTTCCTTTCGCAAATGGCCCACATAGAGGTGCTAACAACAGACCTTGAAAAGTCGGTCTATTTCTTCCGAGATGTCGTTGGCATGGACGAAACAGGGCGTGAAGAAAATTCAGTTTACCTCCGTGCTTGGGGTGATTATTTTCATCATACATTAAAATTAACCCAAAGTGAGCAATCAGGTTTGGGGCACATTGGATGGCGGGCCGATAGCGCCGAAGCCCTGGAAGAATGTGTAGCGCATTTGGAAAGCTTGGGCGCGGGTAGAGGCTGGGTAGATGGGGATTTAGGCCACGGCAAAGCCTACCGTTTTCAGTCGCCCGATGGACATACCCACGAGGTATTTTGGGACGTAGTGTGGCTTCGTGAAACGGGCGAACGGGGTAGTGTATATGCTGACCGTTATGCAAGCAATCGTCTTAAAGGAGCCAATCCCCGCCGTTTTGACCACGTAACCTACATGGTAGCCAAAGGTAAGTATGCCGCTGAAAAAGCATTTTGGCAGACGTTTGGCCTCAAAAATCCTGACGAAATACGCATTGCGGACGAAATACCACCCGTTGGTGGATTGTGGACCATCGGAAACCTCTCGCATGACATTGCCGTCTTTACAGATCCCAATATCGGTGAAAATGAGGCAGTTTTGAACCATATTTGTTGGAACGTCGATAGCCGTGAAGAGGTACTTTTGGCATTGGATTATTTCATCGAAAAAGGCTTCAAGAGTGTGATGGGAGCACCCACCCGCCACAAGGCCGACGAAGGCTTCTTTATTTACATCCAAGACCCAGGCAGTGGCGTTTTGTTTGAATACTATGCTTGTGCTCGTTTGGTGTTTGCGCCCGACCATCAGGATGTTCATTACCTAAAAGATAACCCAAATGATGCGTGGGGAAGCGTAAATCCATTTGCTGAAATGGCCAAAGGGAAAAAACTTGGCCTCACCGATGGACAAGTAAAACCAGTTGATATTTAATGTAGTGATAAGTGATGAGAGTTAAGAGATAAGTGTTCTTTATCCCCTCATCACTCATATCTTATAACTCATCTCTCAAAATGTGGCATTATTTTCCTGGGCAGTACATGCCCTCATATCAAGTCAATCGTGCATTAACTCAGGCCCATTACGGGGGTGGGGAGTTTGCCGAAATTTTAGAAGTAGCGAGTGAAATAGACCCGCTCGATCGTGAAAGTTTTAACCGTGCGTGGGTGAAAATGGGCGATAAGGTCTATGACAAAGCAGAAGCCTATGCACAGGCCAATCAGCGCGTGTCGGCGCGACGTACCTACTTGCGGGCGTTCAATTACTTACGTACGGCGGAGTTTTTTATGACCCTGCGCGACGAACGCAAAATTCCTTATTACCTCAAATGCCGTGATGCGTTTATCAAAGCCATTGATTTGTTTGATGAACGACCAATAACAGTTGATATTCCGTTTGAAGGCTCAACACTCCCTGCCTATCTTTTTCTTCCAAATAATTCCCCCCATCGTGGGTCAGGGGGCCATCCGCCAGTAGTGGTAATGTTTGGAGGTTTGGATAGTTTGGCTGAGGAACTGTACTTTGGTATAGCGCAACACCTCAACGAACGCGGTATCGCCATGATGGCCGTCGATGGCCCTGGACAAGGGGCGGCTTTGCGTTTGAATCACATTCATACTCGTTATGATTACAATGTGGCTGGGACGGCAGTGTTGGACTATATTATTGAAAATCTGGGCGAGCATGTCGATACCTCTAGGGTGGGGGTTGGAGCCGTTTCGATGGGGGGCTACATGGCGGCGCGCTGTGCGGCCTTTGAGCCTCGTTTTAAGGTGTGTATGATTTTTGGCGCGGTTTGGTCGTACTATGACATTTGGAAAAACCGCCCCGATAATCATCCATTGGCTGAAATTGTCCAACATATCGTTGGAGCTGACAACATGACCGAAGCACGTGAGCGCCTGAAAAACTTTACGTTAGAAGGTGTAGCCGAGAAAATTCAATGCCCGACTTACATTCTCCACGGAGAAGACGACCGTCAAAATTTTGTGGAAAATGCCTACAAAGTTAACGATGCCTTGACCTGCGAACACGTGATGGAAATCGTACCAAAAGACGAAAGTGGCTCGGCTCACTGCTCAGTCGATGACTTCACGAAGTCGTTTAATATGTATGATTGGATTGAGAAAAAGATAAAAGAATAATCGAGCACAGTACTTTACGGAGCAGGGTACATTCCGATTTCAATAAGATTAGCTCGAAGAATAACTCGTTCTGTCTGATTGAAATGTAAAATGATAACAGTTGCTTTACCAATTTCGGTAACGCCTACAATTTCTCCATGATGTAGTTTGAAATGGTCATACCAGTAGTCGGTTCGAGGATTAAAAAATCGGATAAGCTGTTCGCTTTCACCAATAAAAGTAGCTACATCACTGCCTTTGTTTTGGTTGCAATGAGGGCAAGTGAAAGCGAGATTGTCGATAGTTGTTTTTCCACCATGTTTTTGACTACGAATATGATCAATATGGAAAGTGGTAGCGAGAAAGAACTCTGGTATGAGACAGTATTCACAGTTGAAACCTGCACGAAGTGATACCTCTTTACGTAGTTTTTCAGGAATTCTGGTAGTCACGATTGCTGTAAATGTTTATAGGCACGAGCCTTTGCTAAGCCAATGAGAAGGTCGTAGGTGAGGTATTTCTCCAATTCTTCGGCCTCTTCTTGAGAAAGAGACGTATTCTTTTTCTTTTCAATCAACTGCTCGATTCTATGTTGGATGGTTGGTGAAAATTTAAAATGGAGAATTTGTGCAGGCATAGCATCTGCAATGAGGGTTGCAAGTTGGTCTTGTGCTGAAATAGATGCGGTCATGTGCAATCAGGTTTTTAGTAAAGATAACAAAGTATATCATAAAAATAAATGTTATGATACAACAACTTAAAAAAGGAATTACCTACGCCGAAAGTAAAGAGGCAGATTTAAAAGTACGGGCATTGGTGGAAGAGATGCTTGAGAATGTAGCCCAAAACGGTGACAAAGCCGTTAGAGACTATTCCTCAAAGCTTGATAATTGGTCGCCCGAAAGTTTCCGACTTTCGGATGAAACGATTAAGGGGATTGTCGCGTCGTTGCCCGAACAGGTGATTGAAGACATTAAGTTTGCCCAAACCCAAATTCGGAATTTTGCCCAAATCCAGCGTGAATCCATGCGCGATGTGGAGGTAGAGACCCTTCCTGGTGTGATTTTGGGGCATAGACATATCCCAGTCAATTCAGTAGGGTGCTATGTACCAGGTGGACGCTACCCGATGGTAGCTTCGGCGCACATGAGTGTACTTACTGCCAAAGTTGCGGGGGTGCAGCGCGTGATTGCGTGTACGCCACCCATCAAAGGAGAAATCCCTGCGGCGACAGTAGCGGCCATGTATATGGCAGGTGCCGACGAAATTTATCTTCTTGGGGGCGTTCAGGCCATTGCCATGATGGCGCTTGGAACTGAGTCGGTACAGCCAGTAGATATGCTCGTAGGCCCAGGAAACGCCTACGTAGCCGAAGCCAAACGGCAGTTGTTTGGAAAAGTAGGAATTGACCTTTTTGCAGGGCCTACCGAAACCTTGGTGATTGCTGATGATACTACCGATGTTGAAACCTGCGCCACCGATTTGCTCGGACAGGCAGAACACGGGCCTACATCGCCTGCGGTATTGTTAACCACCAGCAAAACCATCGCCGACGGCATTGAAACCGAAATTCAACGCCAATTGTCAGTTTTACCGACGGCTGATATCGCCAGTGTTTCGTGGCGAGATTACGGACAAGTCATTTTGTGTGACACTGTAGATGAATTGGTGGCCGAAGCCGACCGCATCGCCAGTGAACACGTACAGGTAATGACCGACAATCCGCGTTATTTCTTGGAAAAAATGACCAACTACGGCGGTTTGTTTTTAGGCGATAAAACCAACGTTGCTTATGGCGATAAAGTCATTGGCACCAATCATACATTACCTACCAAAGAAGCAGCTCGTTACACAGGCGGACTCTGGGTAGGCAAGTTTCTCAAAACTTGTACCTACCAAGAGGTTCGCACTCCAGAAGCCAGCGCATTGATTGGGGAATATTGCTCCCGACTTTGTGCCATCGAAAACTTCTGGGGCCACAAAGAACAAGCAGATTTGAGAGTGAGGAAATATACGAGTGATAAGTGATGAGAGTGAAGTGATAAATAAAAGTTTGCGAGGTTTAAAAGTAAATAGTATGGACAAAGAAAACTCATCACTAAACTCTCATCACTCATCTCTCAAAGTTGTTCTCGTCACAGGCGGTGCAGGAGAAATAGGTTCGGCCATTTGTAAAACGTTTGCTGAAAATGGTTATTCAGTGATTGCAACTTACAATTCAAATCCTGCAAAAGCTGAGAGGCTACTAGCTGAGTTGAATGTAATTTCTGAGTCTAAAACTCAACACTCATCGTTCATCACTCAACACTCAATTTTCCATGCCCCAACCACCGATGCACAAAAAGTAAATGATTTGAAAGCATTTGTGTCCGAAAAGTATGGGAAATTAGATGTTTTGGTCAACAATGCGGGAATCACAACCCCCGTACCGCACGATGATTTGGAAGGCTTGACCGACGAATGGATTGATAAAATCATGCAGACCAATTTCCGAGGCTCATTTGCGATGTGCAGAGCGATGAAAGAGGTATTAGAAAACTCATCACTCATCGCTAATCACTCATCGTTGATAGTTAATATCTCCTCCATTGCAGGTATTTATGGCATCGGAAGCAATGTGGCGTATTGTGCCTCCAAAGCGGCGATTGATTCCATGACGCGTTCGTTGGCAAGGGCATTAGCACCCAAAATCAGGGTAGTGTCGGTGTCGCCAGGGTTTGTTGAAGGAGAATATACCAAAAATTTTGACCAACAATTCCTAAAAAACCAACGAGATAATACGCCACTGGGGCGTTTTGCAACGGGGAGCGACGTGGCTCAGGCTGTGTTTGCCTTAGCTACTTCACTTACGTTTACCACGGGTACAATTCTGACCGTTGATGGTGGTCGATTATTGAAATAGAAAATTTAAAAAAAACAAAATATCACAAAATGAAAATCATAGACCTTTCAGTAACTATTTCAGAAAAAATAAAAGAGCCGCTACCTACCAAAATTGTCTATGAAGACCACAAAGAAGGAGCAAAAAAAATGGGTGGCAAATTATTTGAAGGCTTGACCGATGTGTTTATCGATGGAAATGGCCCAGCGGGTGAATTTTTGACCGTAACGAGTCATTGTGGCACACACGTCGATGCACCTTACCATTATTTTCCAACTTCTGAGGGAAAACCAGCCCGTACCATTGATGAAATGCCATTAGAATGGTTTTTTCAAGATGGCGTTGTGCTTGATTTTACCGACAAACCCGATGGCTATATGTTTGAGCCAGAGGATTTACAAGAGAAATTAGATGCGATTGGCTATAAATTGAAACCATTGGATATTGTCTTGATTCGTTGTGATGCCGATAAGCGTATTCATGATGATGATTTTGTGAAAATCCACGTGGGAGCATCGGCAAAAGCTACCCATTGGCTCATCGACCAAGGTATTAAAGTAATGGGAACAGATGGTTGGGGTTGGGATATTCCCTTGCATATTCAAGCAGCAGATTTCAGAGAGAATCCTCGCCCAGGTATTATCTGGCAAGCGCATTATGTAGGCATTGAAAAAGAATATTGTCAAATCGAAAAGCTTGCAAATCTTGACCAATTGCCGCCGTTTGGTTTCAAAGTGGCTTGTTTCCCTGCCAAAATCGAAAAAGCAAGTGCTGGTTGGACCAGAGCGGTAGCGATAATCGAAAATTAGTGATAAGAGATGAGCGTTGAGTGATAAGAGAGGAGTTTTACTTATCACTCAACGCTCATCTCTCAAAGTGATTCTCAACCTCTTTTGACCTAATCAACCTTAATTTTAAATATGGAAAATAACAAAGACAAAAACTCCCCCATCGGGGAGCGGGGGGCTATATTGGTTGTCGGAGCTGGCATCGGAGGACAATCGGTGGCTATCGGTCTGAAAAAGGCAGGTTTTGAAGTAGATGTCGTCGAAATCCATAAAGAATTCAATGTGTATGGGGTAGGTATCATTCAGCAGGCCAATGCCCTTCGTGCCCTAGATGCCATTGGTGTAGCCGACGAGGCCATGCGCAGAGGCTCACCTTACGGAAAAGTAAAGCTTTGTTTACCACACGGTGTACAAATTGGTGAGGCTGGAACGCCGCCCATCGGTCGTTTTCCGAGCCACAATGGCATTTCTCGCAAAATTTTGCACGATGTACTTTTCGAGGAAGCCCAAAAAGTAGGCTTGAAATATCGCATGGGAGTAACCGTTGAATCAATTGATAATCAGGTGGATGCCGCTAAGGTAACTTTTACGGATGGCACTTCTGCTACCTATGATGTTGTCATCGCCGCCGACGGAGTCAACTCAAAAGTACGTAAGCTTATCTTTGGCGAGTTTAAATCTACTTACGTAGGGCTATCCGTTTGGCGCTATGCCTTCAAACGCCCCGCGAGTTTGGATACAGGTTATATTTTCTTTAATAAAAAACACAAGCTGGGAGTAATCCCAATGACGGCCGAAAAGTGCTATATTTTTGTCAATTCGGCTGAGGGCGATAACCCGATGATTCCAGAAGATCAATTGGTTGAGAAGTTGAAAAGCTACATGGCGGCTTATCCGATTCCGATGGTGCAAGAGCTTATACCCCAAGTAACAGATGCTAAATTGGTCAATTATCGCACGCTTGAAACCCTTAAAATGCCAGCACCATGGTATAAAAATCGCGTAGTAGTGTTGGGCGATGCCGCTCATACCACCATTCCACAATTAGGCTCAGGAGCTGCTTTAGCCATCGAAGATGCCGTAGTTTTGATTGAAGAATTGCAAAAAGAAGGCACGGTTGAAGAAGTTTTTGAAAGGTATATGAAACGTCGCTACGACCGCTGTAAGATGGTAGTAGATGTTTCGGAAACCTTGGGGGCTTGGGAATTGCTCGAATACAACGACCAGCCACTACCAGAAGGGGCAAACATGGGTATGCTCATGGGCAAAACAGGCATGGCGTTGACTCAGGAAATTTAGCTCCTGACCCATGATGGGGAATTTCATTATAGTTTAAATTTTAAAAAAACAACAAAATAAAGTCCCCATAGGGGATTTAGGGGCTTATGAAACTAATCACATTTTTAAATAAAAGCCAAGAATCACGCATTGGCTGGCTTGTGGGAGAAAATGTCGTAGATATGCAGTTGGCGAGTTCTCAATTGCCGACGGATATGCTCACTTTCATTGATAATCACGAAATTTATTACGAAATTATTCAATCATTAGGCGATGTAGCACCGCATTATTCGTTGGTTGATGTACAACTTTTAGCGCCGCTGCCCAACCCACGGAGTTTTCGGGATTATATTGGGTTTGAGATGCACATGCAAAATGCTTCTCGTTCGTTTGGGCATAAAATTGGGCCAGCTTGGTACGAAATGCCCATTTTCTACTTTACCAATCACCAGGCTATTTACGGCCCCGAGGCCGAAATCAAACGTCCAACGAAGGAGACGAAGCTCGACATTGAGTTAGAATTAGCGTGTATTATTGGTAAAAAAGGGAAAGACATCAAAGCCGCTGATGCTCGTCCGTATATTTTTGGTTATACGATTTTCAACGATTGGACAGCCCGTGCAATCCAAAAAGTTGAAATGGAAATTCCGTTGGGGCCGCACAAAGGCAAAGATTTTGCCAATGCGATTGGCCCTTACATCGTCACGGCCGACGAAATGGAGCAATATCGCGTTCCGTTTGACCCCACGGTTTTTCAAGAACCCATCAGCGTACCAAAAGTAGCAGGTGATAGGCTGAACCTGAAAATGACGTCCCGTATCAACGGACAGACGGTGTGCGAAGGGAATTACAAAACATCGTACTATAATTTCGAGCAAATGATTGAGCGAGCTTCCGAAAACAACGTAACCCTCATGCCAGGGGATATTCTTGGCTCAGGTACACTCGGTTGGGGAAGTTTGATTGAAAACAATTTTAGCGTTCATCGCTCCCTCGAACCTGGTGATGTCGTAGAACTGGAAATTGAAGGGATTGGTATTTTAAGAAATAAAGTAGTGGCCTAACCGCGCAGTGGCAATGTTTGAAGGGTAACTGCTGTAGTGAAACTGATTGATTTTGCATAAACTTCCTCTTTTTTTGCCCATTTTTCTTGCTCATGTTAAATTAGCTTTGTATAAAAATATATTGAAATAATGCCAAAGTTCAACTCTTATATAAAGCAATGAAAAAAATAACTTTTGCCTTTGTTATTCTTGCAGTTACCACTTCTGTTTTTGCTCAATTTCCGCAGCGAACGCCAACCCCCAATGATACCTTACAATCGGTGAGGCAGTTAGCTGATGGTAAAGTGAAGTTCAGTATTTATGCCCCCAAAGCCTCTGAAGTAACGGTTGCTGGCGATTTTCCAAATGGTTTTCCTGCCGCTAAACTGCAAAAAGACGAAGTAGGTGTGTGGTCCTTCACGACGGCAACGCGCGTGCCTGCTAATGTATATACGTACGATTTTAACGTGGATGGCTTGAAGGTATTTGACCCAAAAAATGCCCAGTACAAAGAATCAAACAGTGGTTTTTCAAACCTTTTTGAGGTAAAGGGGGCTGAAAATGATTTCCAAACACTCAAAGACGTACCGCACGGAAAAATTGAAAAAGTACTTTATAAATCAACGGCTTTAGAGGGAGCTTCGCGTCGTTTGCACGTGTATTTACCCCCCAACTACGACGAAATTAGCAAGAAAGAAAAACTGCCCGTGTTGTATTTATTTCACGGTGGTGGGGATAACGATGCTTCTTGGACGACGATAGGACGGGCCAATTTGATTTTGGACAACCTCTACGCCCAAGGAAAACTCAAGCCAATGATTGTGGTGATGCCCGCAGGACATACGCACATTCAAGGATTTTTTATGGGCGCAGGTGCGCAGCAAGATCCTTTCTGCCGTGACATGGTTCAAGACGTAATTCCTTTTGTAGAAAAAACGTACCCTGTTTCTAATAAGCGCGAACACCGCGCCATCGCAGGACTTTCGATGGGAGGCATTCAGGCCATCAATTTAGCACTTTGGCATCCCGATTTGTTTTCGCAAGTATTTCCAATGAGTACGGGCTACTTCCCCAATGCCATTGCCGAAATCAAAGAAAAATACGGTGATGTGATGCGTAACAAAACCATTAATTCTTTCAAAAACTTTAAGATTTATATGGGAGGTGAAGCTGACATTGCGTACCAAAATAACCTAAATATGATGAAGATGTTCGACGAGTTTGGCATCAAATATACTTACGAAAACGGCGGCGGAGCGCATACTTTTTTAGCGTGGCGTCAAAATCTAAAAGACTTCGCTCCGCTGTTGTTTAAATGATACATAAGGCTAAACAAATCACTACGATGAACTTGGCCGTCCTACCTCATAGGCTCCTGTTGCTATGAGGTTTTTTTATACCCGAAATCACCCTAAAACCTATTCTCGATGAGCACTCCAATTGAAAAAGGTACTTCCACGACGTCCAAAAAAGGATTATTTACCTACGAAAATGGCATTGTCCTAGTGATGGCGCTAACCTTCGGTTGTCTTTTCTTTGACCGCCTCGCGCTTAATTTTTTAATGCCCTATGTTGCCAAAGATCTTCAACTCAACAACACCCAAATTGGACTCTTGGCAGGGGCGTTGTCGTTGGCATGGGCTTTTTCGAGTTTTTTCTCTACAGCTTGGGCCGAAACGAACAACAAAAAGAAAATCGTTTTTGTCATTGCCGTTTTTGTATTTTCGATTTGCTCGTTTGGTTCAGGCTTGGCCACTTCTTTCGTAACCTTGCTTTTGGCTCGGCTACTCATGGGTTTGGCTGAAGGCCCCGTCATTCCACTGGCCCAGAACTTTGTAGAACGAGTGTCTTCACCGCATCGCCTAGGAATCAATGCAGGCATTTTACAAGGGATGGGTTCGGCACTGTTTGGGTCTATTTTAGCGCCCGTTGTTTTAGTGAAAATTGCCGAAAATGTGGGTTGGCGAAATGCTTTTTACATTGCGGGGGCGCCAGGGTTGCTTTTGGGGCTGATTGCATGGGTGTTTGTCAAAAAATCAACCGCAGAAAGTACACAAATCAAAGAAACGTCCACGCTCAATCTTTCCGAGTTACTACAATACAACAACGTTAAATGGGGTATTCCCGTGGCCTGTTGTGTGTTTGGTTGGTGGTTTGCTACGCTACCCTTTATCTCCAATTATTTTGTTAATGCCCAAGGTATGAGTGCCGACGAAATGGGGAAAACGATGGGTCTTTTAGGGGTTTCGGGTTTGTTCTCGTCCATTCTTGTTCCTGGGCTTTCGGATAAAATAGGGCGAAAAAAAGTGATTCTATTTTTTTGTGGGGTAGGAGTTTGTTACCCGTTTGCTGTCTATTTCTTAGCTGGTTCGGGGGCACATTTGCCAGTTATGTTTCTTACCTATTTTATGATGGGGCTCATTCCATTGGTTGCGGCGGTGGTGCCTTCAGAAGCAGTCCCAGATTATCTCAAGGCAAAAGCCATTGGGTTGATTACGGGAGTTGCCGAGATTGTTGGCGGAGTGCTTATACCAGCGCTAGCGGGATTACTTTCTGACGCAATTGACCCCTCTGCTTTCTTGTGGATTGCGGCAAGTTTGGCATTAGCAGGACTTGCTTTTTCAACGAAACTGAAATAGAAATTAACCCAAATTTATTATTGTCTAAAATGGAGACAATAACAGGCAAGTACAGGATGATTTATGTATAAAAGAGATATTTTTTTGTACTTATAATAGTAAAAGTGCTTCTCTTATCTGAAATTTTTGCCTACCATCATGCTTCGACACTCCGTTATTCTGAAATTAAAACCTGCGCTAACCGAGGACGAGCAGCGCGCTTTACCTATTCAACCCACCCACAGCATATTGCCTTTGTTGAAAATTGGTGGATTCCGAACGTGGAAGATTTTCTGGAGATTGATTATCAGCCAGTGTTCTAAACTTTCATCGAACGTTGGCCACCCCGATGGGGCTTTGTTGTTAATGCGTTCAACCTATCATTTTAGTAAAAAAGTAAACCCTAAATTTTTCTCTCAAATGAAAATCAAGTGGCGTTAAAAATGAGCTTATTATCGTTAAAGATGCCCCTCATTTTGGGAAAATGTTTGATGTTGAAGAAATTAAAACCAAAGTGGTGAATTTCCTAAATAAAGAATTGAAATAACCACCACTAAAACCATGTAAGTACATGATACAATTGTTGGTATAGTTTTATTTTTTCGTAAAAAATTACAAAATATGAAATATGTATCTCAAATTCTTTTCTTGGCTGTTGTATTGCTGGGTATTGGGTTTAGCGGTGGTTTTTCACTGACTTTGAGGGCGCAATCCAATGCCCAAGCGCCGAAAAACAAACCCGCCTTTAAGAAAGAAAATTGGAAACTAGGCGTGGCGCTTTATACCTTTAGTACCGCATCATTTCCCGAACAACTGGCTTACGCCGACAGTGCTTCCCTAAAGTACGTGGAAGGGTTTGTGTTTGCCAAAGCAGGAAAAGAACTCCAAGACTCTGCGCTATTTCGACTTTCTCCGTCTGGGCTTCAGCATTTGAAAAAGCAGATAGCTGATAAAGGACTTAAGATGGAGTCGATTTACATCATTGGAGGTAAAACAGTAGCTGAATGGAAACGAGATTTTGACATAGCCAAAGCCTTCGGGGTCAAATACGTAACAGCCGAACCACCCCGAAACTTGTGGAACAGCGTGGACAGTTTGGCGGGTGCTTATGGGGTAAAAGTGGCTTTGCACAACCACTGGAAAGGAAACAGCATTTATTGGCATCCCGACTCGCTGTTAGCAGCGTTGGACGGGCATCCCAACTTCGCAGCTTGTCCCGATTTGGGGCACTATCCAAAATCGGGGATAAATCCAATTCTTGCCTTGAAAAAACTGCAAGGAAAAATCATTGGAGTTCACCTAAAAGATATTGCAGAATACAACAACAATAAACTTCAAGATGTGCCTGTAGGGACGGGAGTAATTGACTTCCCAGCGGTTTTTGATGAATTGAAGAGCCAAAACTACCAAGGATATATCATGATTGAACGCGATACCAAAGAGAAGCCGTCGAACCTTTTCTCGGTGAAGCAAACGGTCAATTTTTACTATAAAACGCTAGCCATACCCCGCTGAGGTAGGCAGCAATTGTGCCCCCTTTTTACCAACAACTCTAATTGAATGAAAATGAAAGCGAAAATTCAATTTGTTTTGGCCTTGCTACTCGTATCGAGTGTGGGAAGTTATGCCCAAGACAAAACTCAGTTTCAGACCCCTCCCAATTCGGCTAAGCCGCGCGTTTGGTGGCATTGGATGAACGGAAATATATCTAAAGAAGGCATCCAAAAAGATTTGGAATGGATGCAGCGCGTGGGAATTGGAGGTTTTCAAAACTTTGACGCTAATCTATTTACGCCCGTTGTCGTTCCTAAGAAGCTTGTCTTTATGACGCCCGACTGGAAAGATGCGTTTAAGTTTACGACGCAATTGGCCGACCAAAAAGACCTCGAAATGGCCATTGCGGGTTCGCCAGGCTGGAGCGTGACGGGCGGCCCGTGGGTAAAGCCCGAAGACGCCATGAAAAAATACGTTTGGACTGAAACGCGGATTGAGGGCGGTAAACCATTTTCAGGAAAGTTGCCCCGACCTGCGGACATAACGGGAAAATATCAAAATGTTGAGATTGGAGCGGGGGGACTCACGGGTGGATTTGTGGGTGAAAAACCTAACTTTTACCAAGATGCGTTAGTGATTGCGTATCGACTGCCCAGTTCAGAAAAAATGCTGGTAGAATTAACTCCCAAAGTGAGTTCGAGCGGAGGGAGCTTTGTGCTGAAGGAACTGACAGATACCGATTTAAGTAAGGCTACGTTGTTGCCACCAATGGCGGTAGGTCAAGAGATGTGGATTCAGTACGAATTTGAAACCCCACAAACTTTTAAAGCATTTTCCCTAGCAGGAGCCAACGAGGGTGCATTGTCGGAGTTTCGAGGAAATCCAGAAAACCGTACCCTAAAAGTAAGCGACGACGGCGTGAATTTTCGAGAGATTGCCAAAGTTTCAGGAAGTACCGTTCCTTACAATACCGTAGCCATTCCTTCGACCACGGCAAAATATTGGCGGATGTGTTGGAAAACCCTTGCTCCAGCTCCCAATATGTTTGCTGCGATGGCAGGCCGCCCTGCCGAAGAGCCTAAACCTGAAGGGGTTCACGTGGCCGAATTTGTATTGCATACCCATACCCGTATCGATCAAGTAGAAGACAAGGCGGGTTTTACACCTTGGAAAGAGAGTGGCTCCCTAGCACCCAATGAGGGAACTGATGCGGATGCTCTGGCCCTGGATAATATTATAGATATAACCGACAAAATGTTACCTGATGGTACTTTAAATTGGACTCCCCCTTTGGGGGCGTGGGGGGCGATTCGTCTCGGGTATTCATTAACAGGCCGCCAAAACCACCCAGCTTCGCCCGAAGCGACTGGTTTGGAGGTAGATAAATTGGATAAAGAGGCCGTTCGGCGTTACATTAATACCTATTTGGACATGTACAAAGACGCCACTGGCGGCTTAATGGGGGCTAAAGGGCTCAATTACATGGTGTTGGACAGCTATGAAGCAGGACACATGAACTGGTCGAAAGATTTTCCTGCTGAATTTAAAAAACGTCGTGGGTATGATTTAATAAAGTGGATTCCTGTGCTTACGGGTAGAGTGGTGAAGTCGTTGGAGGCAAGTGAGAAGTTTCTGTGGGATTTTCGTAAAACAATTGGTGAGATGATTGCCGAAAACCACTACGATGTGATTGGAGAAGAGTTGAAAAAACGAGGTATGCAACGCTACACTGAATCACATGAGGGTGGACGGATTTATTTGGCTGACGGCATGGACGTAAAACGAAATTCGGACATTCCGATGTCGGCCATGTGGACACCTGGAAGTTTGGCGGGTGGTAACGACGAGGAGGTGCGGAGCGAGGCAGATATTCGTGAATCGGCTTCGGTGGCCAATATTTATGGTAAACCCATTGTGGCAGCAGAATCGATGACATCGGTGGGAAAACCTTTTCAAGAATATCCTGAAAAATTAAAAAGAACTGCTGATTTGGAAATGGCGTCGGGCTTGAACCGATTTGTGATTCACACTTCGGTTCATCAACCACTCGATGATAAAAAACCTGGATTTTCACTTGGGCCATTTGGACAGTATTTTACCCGCCAAGAGACGTGGGCTGAAGCGGGAGGCAAAGCATGGATGTCGTATTTGGGGCGAAGTTGTTATTTGCTTCAACAAGGCCGTAACGTCGCGGATATTTTATACTATTATGGCGAAAACAACAACGTGACGTGGATTAGTCGCGAAAAATTGCCCTCAATTCCAGCGGGTTATGAATTTGATTACGTCAATTCTTCCGCACTTTTAAATGCCATCAAGGCCCAAAATGGTAAACTCGTGGCGCAAAGCGGCAATACATACAGCGTGTTGGTACTGGATGAATCAGCGAAACTGATGACTTTACCAGTATTGAAAAAAATCCGTGATTTGGTCAAAGCAGGGGTAAAAGTAGCGGGGGAAAAACCGCTAAAATCGCCAAGTTTGGCCGATAATGAGGCCGAATTTCAGTCGATTGCGAATGAAATTTGGCCGTCTATTATCCCCGCCGTCGCCGTCCCGACAACGCCCGACGTCATTATTTCAAATACCCCAAATAAAATCCTGTATCGCCACCGTCAAACAGCGAGTCAAGACATCTATTGGCTAAACAATAGAGGCACGGAAGCCACCGAGGCCGAGATCAGTTTCCGTGTGTCGGGGAAAGTGCCTGAATTGTGGAATCCAGTAACGGGTAAAGTCGAAAAAGTGAGTTACCAAATGAAGTATGGACGCACCATTGTTCCTTTGAAATTTGACTCATGGGATGCGTTTTTTGTTGTTTTCAAAGATAAAGCGACGGCCAATAGCTTCACCAAGCCTGCTACTAAAGAAACACCTCTGAGCCAAATGTCAAGAGCATGGAAAGTAAGCATTGCAGGTAAGAACGCAACAATGGATAAACTGACTTCATGGAGTGAAAATGCAGATACTGATGTGAAATATTTCTCAGGTACAGCCACTTATGAAAATAATTTCCAAATAAATACCCCCATTGGAGGAAAAGGGGCTATTATGCTCGATTTGGGCGATGTTAAGAATATCGCGGAGGTAATTGTAAACGGTAAAAACGTAGGAACCGTTTGGAAAAAACCGTTTAAAATCGACATTACTTCGGCGGCGAAAGAAGGCGATAATACCCTTCAAATCCATGTTACCAATAGCTGGGTCAACCGTCTTGTGGGGGATGCACAGCCCGATGTTAAGCAAAAAACGACCTTCACGACCATGCCGTTTTACCGAAAAGATTCACCTTTGGTTCCTTCAGGATTAGTAGGGGAAGTGAAGGTGTTTCAAGTGAAATAATAGAAAAACCATGAAGTGTGTCAGAAAACCTTATTGACCTGTGAATACATGGACAATCTTTTGAAGCTAAAAGTTGGCTCATAATAGCGAGTTCTTCCGTGCGTCCTATCATCATTTTTGTTTTATAGCTAGCGAAATGTGTAACAAAAATACCACATTTCGCTGGCTATAAATCGTTTATTCTTTCCTAAATCGATACAAATACGGCGCTTTATTCTGTGCCCCCGTAAATTTCTTTTCGAGGCGTTCGAGCACGTCTAAAGAAAGAATCATTTTTTGGAAATTGGTGCGGACAAAAGTTTTTCCACTAATGGCTTCATACACTTCTTGTACCTCTTTCATAGTAAAGGTTTCGGGCAGTAGATTGAAGGCATTGATTTTTTCATCAATGTGGCTTTGAAGCGTTTTTAGGGCCTCATTGATAATTTCTTTGTGATCCATAATCATTTGTGGCAAGTCATGAATACTGTACCATTCGATTGATTCATCTATGTCCGTTTTTTGTGGAACAACTTTATTCATGTCCACCAAAGCATAGTAACCCACTGAAATAAAGCGCTTGGTAAACCAATCGTATTCGGTGGCGTGACTTGCGCTTTTTTCACCAAGTTTGTCGAAATTTTGCTGAATCAGTTTATCTAAAAACTCTTTACTACTTCTATTGGCTCGACCAAATACTTTGAATTGTTCCAAGTAAATCGATTCTATGCCCGTTCGTTCTCGTAAAATACGGTGTGCGGCGTCATCCATATCTTCGTCCTGAAATACAAACCCGCTGGGCAAGGCCCAAAAGTCCCCCTTGAAATTGATTTTTGGGATTAATACTTGTAACTGCTGCTCCGAATACCCAAAAATGACGCAATCGATGGATACTTGTGGGATGTAATTTTGTTGGCTAGGACTCTTCATATTTTCTATCTATTCCTCAAATGAATGTTTTTGGGGAATTGTACTGCAAAGATATATTTTTAGATAAAAATTATTGTATAAAAAATATACAATAGAAAATTATTCAATACCTTTGTTCTGTTAATCGCCTAAAATCTAGTTTGTCGCCTTGTAAATCCATACGTTGATGCAAAAAAATCAGTGGTACGTACTTACGATTATTCTCGGCTGTTTGACTTTCGGAGCCAATGGTCAGACTTCGCTTCATTTGAAAGACCTGAAAATGGTTGGTAAAGTGGACGAACGTTTTCAATCTTATAATGTAGAAATGTGCGAAGTGATTGGTGGCGACTTTTGGATTCCTTACAATCTGATTGATTCTGTCCGAAAAACCACCAACAAAAAGGGAGTTGACGCTTTAAAATGGAAAATCGAACCGATTAATTTATACGAAAAGCGACTCCGAAACTTGGCCGCAGCTTTAGGCCCAACCTACGTCAGAGTTAGTGGTACGTGGGCTAATGCGGTTTATTTCCAAAACAACGATGAGCCTCAACTGGCAATGCCACCCAAAGGATTTAAGAATGTCCTTACCCGCTCGCAATGGAAAGGAGTCGTTGACTTTTGTAAAAGTGTGAATGGAAAACTGGTGACTTCCTTCCCAATTAGCGACGGCATGAGAGACGAAAAAGGGATTTGGCAGCCCACGCAAGTGAAGTCTATATTGGATTATACCCAGCAAATCGGTGGAGAAATTGCCGCTGCCGAGTTTTTCAATGAGCCTTCTCATGCCTCGCACGGGGATGCGCCAAAGGGCTATAACGGTACCAATTTTGCGACAGAATTTGCCCTTTTTAAAAACTTTGCGACCAAAGCAGCTCCCCAAATGAAAATCATTGGCCCAGGTTCTACAGGCGAAGGAATCCTGCCTTCGGGCTTAGATTTATCCATAGACCAACTGCTTTCCCCAGCCCCCCAGCCTACGTTTGAGGTGTTTACTTACCATTATTACGGTACCGTTTCCAGACGCTGTATGGGAGGGCAAAAACCTGAAAATGCGCTAAGTGCCGAGTGGTTGAGTCGCACCGAAAAAGGATTGGCCTTTTATGAAAAAGCACGAGATAAATACGTGCCCAACGCCCCTATATGGCTCACCGAAACGGCAGAGTCAGCTTGTGGCGGTAATCCTTGGGCGGCTACTTACCTTGATAGTTTTCGGTATTTAGAACAGTTGGGACGGTTGGCCAAAAAGGGCGTTCAGGTAGTGATGCACAATACCCTTGCCCGTAGCGAGTATGCACTGCTCGACCACGAAACGCACAATCCGCGCCCAAACTATTGGGCGGCGTTGCTGTGGGGAAAATTTATGGGAACTGACGTATATGAAGCAGCGAACACCGAAGCTGGCGTAGATATTTTTGTGCATGGTTTAAAAAATAAACCAAAAGGACGGTCAGTACTGGTTATTAATACAAACGACAGAGAAACTTCGGTGGTGATTTCGGTGGGAGCAACTCATTATTTGTTGACCGCTGATGAGCTGATGACCAAAAAAGTGAAGCTTAATGGGCAGGAGTTGAAGCTAACCGCCAACGATGAGGTTCCTACTTTGAAAGGGCAAAAGGTAAAAGCAGGAAAAGTGGCATTGCCTGCTCACAGTATTTCATTTATCACGTTTGAGAAACTATAGCCTTGGTCAGACGGTAGTCAGACCACAACTTTTAGCCGTCTGACTATCGTCTGACAGCTGTTTAAAATATACATTAAACAACCGTGGCGACGTAAAAAACGCAAACACAATGAAAAAAGCAAGTATCATTCTTTTCATGTTCTTTTTTGGAATCGCCCTGCAAGGCTTCTCACAAAACACAACTCCTACGGATTTTTATGTGGGTAAATGGGAAATTGCCGTGAACGGCACACCCCGTGGCGACATCGTTTTCAAAACCAATTTGGTGCGCAAAGACGGCAAACTCACAGGCAAATTGGTCACGGACGACAACAAACGCCCCATCACTAAAATCGAAGAAAAAGACAAAACACTGGTGATTTATTTTGAGTCGTCGCAAGGAGGCGAAATTTCGATTGACCTAACCAAAGTAGATGACAACAACCTCAAAGGCACGTTGATGGACTTTACCGCAACGGCCAAACGGGTGAAGGAGTAATTGGAAATCTTTACCACAAAGCGCACTAAGAAAGGCACGAAGTACGCAAAGAATAAGGCTATAAGAACTTTGTGCTCTACCTAGTGTTCTTTGTGGTTACACAATTCAAAATCATGCAAGTAAGATTTCGAGGTGTCAAATTCTTTACCGCATTAGCCCACGATTGGCCTATTGTTTTATGCTCCATCTTTCAATGCTTCAAAGCCGAGTTCTATAAACTTGGCTTTGTCTTTTTTTATCAATGCTACCATTTCTTTTCTATCTTCAGGTAGTGTAAAATATTTATCGGCCCACAAGTTGATTTCTACCATGATAGGCAATAAATCAATTCCTTTTTGGGTCAATTTATACAATACTTTGGCTTTGCTCTGTGGGTGTTCCAATTTTAAGATGAGCCCGTTTTCTTCCAATGCCTGCAATCGGGCAGCTAAAATATTGGTCGCTATTTTCTCGCCCGACTTTAAAAAATCGCCATAAGTACAGGCTTTGGCTGTCATTAAGTCTCTGATTATCAATAGAGACCACTTGTCTCCCCAAACATCAAGTGAGTTACTAATGGGGCATTCCGACCTTTTTTTTATCTCTTTCATAAAATAATGTTAAAATTACTTGCAAAATGAAAGTAATTTACTCTACATTTGCACTTGCAAAATGCAAGCAAATTTACAGACTAATACTTAGGAAATCAAAATGAAACAAAATATTTTAATCACAGGGGCATCGTCAGGCTTTGGTTTGCTGGTAGCCAGGCATTTACACGAAAGTGGTTATCATGTCATTGGTACCAGTCGCAATCCCGAAAAATACCAAGGCCTTGTACCGTTTAAACTATTGGCATTAGATATTGCCGATGATCACTCTGTAAAATCATTCAGCAAGCAACTTTTTGCTGAAATCAAACAGTTAGACGTACTGATAAACAATGCAGGATTTTATTTGTCGGGTATTGCCGAAGAAACGACCATTGAGCAAGGCAAACAACAATTTGAGACCAATTTTTGGGGGACGATAAAACTTACCAATGAGTTGTTGCCGACTTTTAGAAAGCAGCGATTCGGTAAAATAATAACCATTGGTTCTATAATGGGCTTGCTCAATTTCCCCAATGCAGCTTACTATGGTGCTTCAAAACACGCCTTAGAAGGATATTTTAAAGCGTTGAGATTTGAGTTAAATGACTTCAATATCAAAGTGGCAATGGTTGAGCCCATGGCCTTTAAAACCAACCTTTTAAGCGGTTCGGTAGCAGTGGCAGGCAAAATAGATGACTACAACACGTATCGAAATAAAATAGCAGCATTCGCAAAGGATTTATTTGAAAATGCTCCCGAACCCACGCCCGTTATCGACACACTCATCAAGTTGGTGGAAGATAAAAATCCCAAATTCAGTCACCCTGTGGGCAAAGGTGCATCGGTTTTTCTGGCGATTCAGCATTTTGCCTACAAAACATTTGAAAACTCTATCATTAAAAGTATTAACAAGGCAAAAAAATGAAAGCATTCGTAGTAAAAAAATACGGAAAAAAAGAAACACTGGAACTTACCCAAGTAGCAGAACCAACCATCAATGACCATGAAGTATTGGTTCAGGTTTATGCTACGGGCGTGAATTTACTGGATTCCAAAATTAGAGATGGGGAGTTCAAACTTTTATTGCCTTACAAACCACCCTTTGTATTGGGGCATGATGTGGCAGGTGTTGTTACAAAAGTAGGCCCAAAAGCAAGCAAATTTAAGGTTGGTGATGAGGTGTACGCACGTCCTGCCGACTTTCATATTGGTACTTTTGCTGAATACATCGCCGTCGATGAGCGTGACTTAGCACTGAAACCCAAAAACCTAACCATGGAAGAAGCGGCTTCTATTCCATTGGTGGGTTTGACCGCTTGGCAAGCTCTTGTTGAAAAAATGAATATTCAAAAGGGGCAAAAAATATTCATTCAGGCAGGTTCGGGCGGTGTGGGCACATTCGCTATTCAGTTGGCAAAGCATTTGGGGACCTTTGTAGCTACTACCACAAGTGCCGCAAATAGTGATTTGGTGAAAAGTTTGGGGGCTAATGTGGTAATTGACTATAAAACACAAGATTTTGAAACGATACTAAGTGAATACGATTTTGTATTGAATAGTCAAGATACCAAAACGCTTGAAAAATCTTTGAACATCTTAAAGCCCAACGGTAAAGTTGTTTCAATTTCGGGTCCGCCCGATGTCGAATTTGCCAACGAAGTAGGTTTGTCTTGGTTTGTTAAAATAATCATGCGTTTGCTGAGTTTTGGCATTAAAAAGAAGGCAAAAAAGCTACATGTCGTTTATAACTTCTTGTTTATGAGAGCAGAGGGCAAACAGTTGAGCGAAATAACCTCTCTCATAGAAGCGGGGAAAATCCGCCCTGTCATTGATAAAGTTTTCCCATTCGAGCAAACCAACGAGGCGTTGGCTTATGTCGAATCAGGTCGTGCAAAAGGAAAGGTAGTGATTAAGGTGAAATAAGTTGGTTTGATGCTCTACAGTGGAATATCCCTCAAATTTTTCCAACTCAACACTTGTGCACTACTACGTTTTTGCACTTCGTCGCCGCCGTATATCAAATAACTTTCGGTGGGTAGCGAGCCAGATAAGGCTTGGAAATAGGTCAGACCATCAAAAAAATGATTGCTAATAGTTCGGCTTGATTTGATTTCTATGGGCAACAGCCGACCGCCTTTATCAAGCAACAAATCTATTTCGTGCGAACCAGAAACGTTCCAAAAGTAGTTTTTAGGCGATAAGTTTTGGTTGAACTGGTTTTTGAGAATTTCGTTAATGACAAAATTCTCAAACAAAGCCCCTTTGGCAAAATGTCGATTGAGGTCTTCCACATGGCGAAGATTGAGCAAGGCACAAGCCAAACCAGTATCGTAAAAATAAAGTTTGGGCGACTTGACGATGCGTTTATTGAAATTTTGGTGATATGGACGAAGCGTGTAAACGATGAAGCTGGTTTCTAACACACTTATCCACCTATTGACCGTTTGATACGAAACGCCAATCATGTTGCCGATGTCTGATAAATTGACGAGTTGTCCAATGCGCCCCGCACAAATTTCGAGAAATTGACGAAACGTACCCAAGTCGCCTACATTCAAAATTTGGCGAACATCTCGCTCAACGTAAGTGCGAAGATAATCTTGTAGCCAAGTTGTGGGGTTTAGGTCGAGGTCATAAATACGAGGATAAAACCCTTTCAAGATATAATCTTCGTAAGTGGGCAAGGCAAAGTGGGTCTGCTGAATTTCTGCCAGAGAAAATGGCAATAAATTGAAAATCGCAACTCGCCCAGCTAAGCTTTGGGCAATACTGTCCATTAATAAAAGGTTTTGCGAACCCGAAATAACATATTGGCCTGCTATTTTTTCTCGGTCGGTTATCACCTGAATGTATGAGAGCAGTTCTGGTGCATATTGTACCTCGTCAATAATGGCTTTTGTACCAGCATTGTAAAGAAAACCTTTAGGGTCAGATAGAGCAAATTTTCTAAGTTCAATATCTTCTAAATTCTGATAAGTGTGGTTCGGAAAAAGCTGTTGGATGAGGGTTGATTTACCACTTTGGCGAGGACCTGTTACAGCAATAACGGGCATTTTTTGGGCTGATAGATTTATTGTTTGGCTTAATTCTCTGATTATCATATATTTGTAAATTAGATATTTGATTTCTATTTTGCAAATATAACTTAATGTTGAAACAATACCGAATAGTTCTTGGTAGTCTAATTTTACAACTCCTTCCTAAACCGATACAAATAGGGAGCCTTATTCTGCGCTCCCGTAAATTTTTTTTCGAGGCGTTCGAGCACGTTGAGGTCGAGCATTTTCTTTTGAAAGTTGTTGCGGGCGAAGGGTTTGTCATAGACCGCTTCGTAGAGTTCTTGAACTTCACGCATGGTGAACGTTTCGGGCAGGAGATTAAAACCAATGAGCTTTTGGTCTAAGTTTTGGCGGAGGGCTTCAAGCGCGGCATCGACCATTTCGTTGTGGTCCATAATCATCTTGGGCAATTCTTTCACATTGTACCAACCCACGGAAGCATCAAGCATTCCTTTACGGGGGCTTACTTTGTTTATATCCACTAAGGCATAATAGCCAATAGAAACAAACCGCTTGGAGAGCCATTCAAAACTGCTTTCGTCCAGAATACCTTTTTCTAGCCATTCTTCCTTCATGTTGTTGAAACCTTCAAAGATTTCGTGGTTGACGCGAGTCGGTTCCCCAAAAACGCGATATTGTTCTAGGTAAATATCCGTGAGTCCAGTGCGCTCTTCTAAAATCCGTTTGGCGGCAAGGTCAATGCTTTCTTCTTGCCTGATAAATCCCCCAGGCAAAGTCCAGACGGAATGGGGGAGGTCAACTTTAGAAACTAACACTTTTAATTCTAATTCTTGATACCCAAAAATGACACAGTCGATGGACAGTTGTCTAATAAAATGTTCTTCTTCGAATAACTTCATGGAGCGTGGTCTTAGGAATTATGAGCGGGTAAATTTCAAATTAGGGATAAATACACAAACTAAGCATGAAAATTACACTTTTGGCAGGCTTTCGAATAATATACGGCCATAAAAAGCTCATTTTCATTTATCCCTATATTTTGCCGTTTGTAAAATATAACTCTTCAAAGACAAAATAATGCAAAAATTATTGTCTTTAAAATAGACAATAAAAATTTTTATTCTATACCTTTGTTGTGTTATACCTCTAACGTATTCGTAACCAATACCTCCATTCGCCAAAAAATTACCTCAATGAAAAAAATTATCAAAATTGTACTAGGAGTCATTGTTGGCCTCGTGGTGCTATTATTCGCCGCTGGTGGGATATTCATGTATAAAGTAAAAAATGGATTTCCCGTATCTTACGAGACCGAAGCGCCCCAAATCACTTTCCCTGCGGGACAGCCTGCCATCTTACTTTTTTCAAAAACGACAGGATTTCGTCACGGAGCGTCGATTGATGCTTCAAAACCTGTGATTGCCGACTTGGCCAAGAAAAACAATTGGTATCTGTACGAAACGGAAGAAGGAGGGGTGTTTAACGCGGAGCAACTAGCGAAGTTCAGCGTGGTGGTGTTCAACAATTCGACTGGTGAAGTGATTAACGACGAGCAAAAGCGAGTGTTGGAACAGTACGTGGAGAACGGTGGCAGCCTGATGGGGATACACGGAGCGGGCGACGACTCACACCACTGGGATTGGTACGAAAAACATTTATTAGGCTCGAAATTTTCGCACCACCCGCTCGATCCTCAGTTTCAGATGGCCGATATTTTACTCGATGCGGCTCCCAAAGACAGCCTTTTCAGTACGTTAGCACCGAAATGGTCTAATTCGGACGAGTGGTATGTGTTTTTTGAAAATCCCCGTAAAAAGGGTTTTAACATCGTATATACCATCAACGGTGAAAGCATCAATCCAAGCGGCAATATGTTGTTTGTGTCCTCAAAAAACTTTGGCATGGGCAAATACCATCCAGTCGCTTGGTACAAACAAACGGGTAAAGGCAAAACTTTCTACACTTCAATGGGGCACAACGAAACCGCTTGGCAGAATCCTAATTTTGTAAAATTGATTGAAACGGCGTTGCAGTGGAGCTCAAAAAAACAACCTCAATAAGAAATTAACCTATCAGTAACTCTTTTAATTATTGTACTAATTTATGGAAAAAGTAGCTAGTAAGGGTAAGTGGGTGTGTACGCAAGCGGCAGTGATGTTGCTTAGTACATTTCACTTGATGGCCCAGGCCCCTAAAGCCAGTGAGGCGAAGGCCGCCAAAGTAATGGATGTGAAAGAGGTACGTCCTGAAGAAAACCGCTTTACAAAGGTGGTTTTGGAAGAAAAATTGGATGAGCCTATGGAGTTGACAGTCCTTGATAAAGACAGGGTATTGTTTATCCAGCGTAAGGGGGAGATTCGCCTGTACAACAACAAAACAAAACAGCTGAAGACCATTGCCAAACTGCCCGTCAGCTTAAAATATGTGAACCGCGAAGGGAAAGAATCGGTGGCGGAAGATGGCGTTTTAGGGCTGGGAAAAGACCCTAATTTTGCTCAAAATCAGTGGATTTATCTGTACTATTCGTCAACAAAAGGTTCGTACAACGTGCTTTCTCGCTTTACCATGAAAGGCGACGAGTTGTTGATGGATTCGGAAAAAGAAATGCTGAAAGTGGAAACCCAGCGTGAAGAATGTTGCCACACAGGGGGCTCCATTGACTGGGACAAAGCTGGCAATATGTACTTGAGTACGGGAGACAATACCAACCCACACGCGTCCAATGGTTATAGTCCAAGCGACGAACGTCCAGGCCGTAGCCCGTGGGATGCCCAGAAGTCAAGTGCCAACACCAACGATTTACGAGGTAAAATATTGAGAATTAAGCCTCAATCGGACGGTTCATATACCATTCCAGAAGGAAACCTTTTCCCAAAAGGTACGGAGAAAACTCGTCCAGAAATTTATACTATGGGACACCGTAACCCTTTCCGTATCTCAGTGGATCAAAAAACGGGAAAATTGTATTGGGGTGACGTAGGCCCTGATGCTTCTAAGCCTGATCCAAATCGGGGTGCGGCGGGTACGTGTGAGTTTGGACAAGCATCGAGCGCTGGCAACTATGGTTGGCCGCATTTTGTGGGCAACAACCAGCCGTATAACAAATTTAATTTTGAAACTAAGCAATCGGGTGAAAAATGGGATGTGTTTAAGCCCGTTAATAACTCCCCCAATAACACAGGATTAGTACAGCTACCGCCAGCTCAAGGCGCTATGATTTGGTACAGCTACGCCAAAAGCGAAGAGTTCCCGCTGTTGGGGGCGGGTGGTTGTAACCCCATGGCTGGACCCGTGTACAACAAAGACAGATTTGCCAAAGCCGAACGCGCCTTCCCGAGCTACTACGATGGTAAGTTTTTTGCCTACGAATGGATGAGAGGTTGGATTATGGCGGTAAGTTTCGATAAAAACGGAAACTACGCGTCGATGGAGCCATTTATGCCTAGCTATAAATTTAGCAACCCCATGGACATGGAGTTTGCCGACAATGGCGACTTGTACATGCTTGAGTATGGTTCGGGTTGGTTTACGGCCAACGACGACGCGCGGTTGATACGTATAGAGTACAACGGCGGGAATCGTAAGCCAAAAATTGAAATGATGGCCAACCAAATGGGTGGTGCTGTGCCTTTCAATTTGAAACTTTCTTCAAAAGGAACGTCGGATGCGGACGGTGATGTGTTGAAATATACGTGGAAAATTACGTCAAAAACGGGCTTTACAAAAGTAATCACTACGCCAGAAGCGAACCTTACGCTTGCGAAAGCGGGCGTTTACAAAGCCACGTTGACAGTAGATGATGGCAAAGGCGGAGTAAATTCGCAGTCGATGGAAATTACGGCTGGAAATGAGCCACCTGTGTTGAGTCTTGATATGCCTAAAAGCAATAAATCGTTTTACGTTTCTAACAAACCGTTTAACTACGACATCAAAGTAAACGATAAAGAAGATGGTTCATTAGGCAAAGGCATTGAGGCCGAAAATGTGGCGGTGAGCATTGATTATCTTGCTGAGGGCTTCGACAAAAACATGATTGCGATGGGACACCGTTCGGCCGATGCCAATGCCTTGGTGGCGACGGGTAAAAAACTCATTCAAGCCAGCGACTGTATGGCGTGCCACAGTGTTGATAAAAAGTCAATTGGCCCAACTTACCGCGACGTAGCGAAGAAATACAAAGGTGACAATACCGCATTGGAGCGTTTGACCAAAAAAGTGATTTCGGGTGGAAGTGGGGTGTGGGGAGAAACTGCCATGGCGGGACACCCACAACTTTCAACGGGGGATGCTTCCGAAATGGTGAAGTATATTTTGAGTATTTCGGATGAAAAACCAAAGTCATTGCCAGTAAACGGTAGTTACCTTGCCAAAGCACCTGCGTCGGATAAAAGCAAAGGTGTGTATATCGTTCGGGCAGCGTACGAAGATCAAGGGGCAAACGGCGTACCTGCACTTCGTTCTGAGCAAACCTTCTTCCTTCGTAACTCGAAAGTGGATCCACATACGTTTGACGAATACAATGAGGTCAATAAGATGTCTTTTGGAGGCAACAACCTAGCGATTCCTTCAAAATCAGGTGCTTACGTGGGGATGAAAGAGGTCGATTTAGAAGGGGTGTCTGAAGTAGTTTTGTTGGCGTCAGCACCTAAACCGCAGGTAAATGCAGTGGGTGGATTTGTTGAGTTACGTCTTGATTCTCCTACGGGAAAAACGATTGGTAAATCGGAGTTTCTTGAGCCCTCAGATAAAATGGACTTTGCTCCAAAAGTGCTTAAAATTCCAATTGCTGAGCCTGTCAATGACCGCAAATTACACAATGTGTATGCTGTATTCCAGAATCCAAAGGCCGATGTCGCTACGTTGATGGTCGTGTCGGGAGCAGAGTTTAAACTGCCAAGTATAGAAGCGGTGGAGGTAGAACAACCCAAAGAGGCAGCAGCTCCCGCCGATTTTTATGTGGGAAGCTGGGAGACGACAGTGATTGGCACTCCGCAGGGCGATGCTGTGATGTTGTTGAATTTGGAACGAAAAGACGGAAAATTGACGGGTACCATCAAACCAAAAATGGGTGATATACCTGCCGAAACCCTCGAAAAAGTGGAAGAAGCTGACGGAAAAATCATGATTTATTTCAAAATGTCTGGTTTTGATATCAACGTGAACCTTGAAAAAGTGGACGCCGACAATTTGAAGGGCTCAATGATGGGTATGTTTACCACCAAAGCAACTCGTAAGAAATAACATCAATTCAAACTCAAACACAAATACAATGAAAAAAGCAATCGTATTGATTCTCGCGCTCGTGGGAGGTATCGTTTCAGAAAGTGTTGCTCAAACCGATTATTGGGTGGGTAAATGGGAGTTTTTTGTCAAAGAAACGCCGCAAGGTGATGTAAAAATGACGGGAAATTTGCTGCGTAAAGATGGGAAGTTGACGGGTGATTTAACGCCAATCACCAGTCAAGCGACGGAAAAAATTGCCATTAGTTCAATTGAGGAAAGTACTGATAAAATCGTGTTGTTCTTCTCGGCGGCGGGATATGATTTGAACCTTGCTCTCAACAAAGTTGACGGAGACAACCTCAAAGGGTTGCTGGCCGATTCGTTTGAAGCAACGGGAAAACGCCTAAAGAGCAATGATTTCTTCGCAGGAAAGTGGGATATTGTGGTGGTGGGTACGCCTAACGGCGATGCCAAATTTACTACTGAGCTTATTCGTAAAGACGGAAAACTGACGGGAGATTTGAAGATGACGGCAGGAGACGCCAAAGAAACGATACCTGCAAAAGTGGAAGAAGCCGAGGGTAAAATCACCCTTTACTTCTCCGCTCAGGGGTACGATGTCAACGTTGAATTAAACAAAGTGGACGACGATAACCTCAAAGGCACGCTGATGAATATGTTTGAAGCGAAGGCAAAAAGGGTGAAGTAATAAAGACAATTATCATCAAAGCCCCCGAAGGACTAAACCTCTTTCGGGGGCTTTTGTTTTATGGCCTTGCTGTGGAGAATTTTATCAATAACAAAAGGGGTTTTAAATGCACGCTAATCAACTCCGCCATTACACTACTTGGGCTCCAATGGAGTCTTTGAAAATACAATATTGAAAGTCAGCGTCGGTTTGTAAGTCGTGGTAACTCATTTTAAACTCCAACTGATTGAGCACAAACTGTGTAATCGAAATCGTTTTTAGGGTATTATTTCTATTCATTTTTAAGTCATTTTTGGGGTCACCACTTCCGCCGTGGTGATGAAAATCTATTACTTTTTGGGGTGCAATGGCTTGTTGCTTAAATTCATCAAACCACTGCTCGCGGGCGCTGATAATGTCAGGAGAATAAAGCGTAACGGAAGACCAAATACGCGGCAAAGTGGCATCGAGTTTGGTAGAAAAAAGGCGAGTGCCATTCCAGCGTAGTTCGGTGAGGGTTAAGTCGTTTGTACTTTCAATGATAACCAATGTAAAAGGTTCAATCCCTTCAAAATCATATTGTTGTGCAAAGGTATTGACATCCAGAAAGATGAAAAAATCCAGCACAACCTTGCCCCGACTTTGTTTGTAAGGTGGCTGTGGAATGTGTTTTTCAAAGCCGCCATTGAGCAAGCACAAAGTAAAATCACCACTGCTGGCAATCCACGTACCACCCCCTTTGGGGTCTTTTGGAAAAAAAACTTGCTGCCCTCCGATGTGGTATTTTTTCGGCGGAATGGCAGGTTCGCGAGATACAGCTTCATCTCGATTAGAAGTGAGTATAAAACCGTTGTCTTGGTATGGAAAGTAAGTTAGAACGCACATGGTAAATCAAAAAAAGGTTTAATGACTAACTGATAGCTCTTGTTTATGACGAATAGTAGAATAAGCCACTCCAAAATCAGACTCCATTGTTATGTGTTTGAAATTTACTTGAATACCTACCCGAATTAAAGCAAAATGATGAATGGAATGTTCGACCATATATACCAATTCACGCATAAAATTAGTCTCAATGATTTCAAAGTTTTCATCATCAAAATTTACTTTTAATTGGATAGGAAAATGTTCTTCTGAAACATTATTAATGAGGAAAGAAATCTCCTCAATAAGTTGCAAAGTGTATCCTAAATTAGTTTCAATGAGCAGGTTTCTTTTTCGGGCATCGTAGTTGATAATACCCGTTGAAAATCCTTCAAATAAACACTGAAAGAATTCGATGGTATGCCTGACGTGCTGCCCAATACTGCATTCGTTCAAAACGGGAAGTTTCTGGGTATATTCGTCGGTAGTTAATTGAGAAAGCAAGCCGTGCAATTGCTTTAGAACGGACAAAGAAGCGTTGATTGTCATCTTATTGTTGCACATTTAAAGTAATAGAAATGGTAGCTACATCGCCCAAAAGCGAACTTTTTTCCCCGATTTCGTACTCCACTCGGTTGAGCTGAAACGTACTTTTCATTTGGGCAGTGGTGCCATTTTGAACGAATGAAAAAGGAATTTTTATGATTTTGGTCGTTTTCTTTAGCGTCAAACTGAACGTACCTACATAATCGTTTTCCTTTACGCCTTTCTCAAACTTCTGCGAAACCATCGTTATTTTTGGGTACTTTTCTACGTCAAAATACTCATCACTCCTCAGGGTTTTGTCCCTGATTTTAAGGTCAGTATCGATTGTTTTTGCGTCAATGCTCGCTTTGATTGTGGCGTTGGAGAGTTCTTTTGGGTCAAAAACGACCGTTCCTACAAACCCCTTAAATGAGCCATCGGCAGTAGCACCCAGGGCGTGCTTTATTTTGAAAGTGATTGAGGCTGAAGTAGGTTTCCAAACCTGCGCTTGCGTAGTCAAAACTACCAAGAACAAGACCAAAAAAAATATTTTATTTGCTAACTTTAAAAGCATAAAGAAAGGTTTTAGAAAAGTGAGTAGGAAACGGCTAAGAATGGCAAAAGTGTTTTGTGCCTAAATCGGTCATTTTCAAAAGTTAAAAGTCGTTCGGTTTTGTATTCTAAAAATTGAAAACTCGCTCCTCCCCGAATCGCAAAACGTTTGTTGACCCAGTAACGGGCGTAGAGTTCAGAATTTAGACTTCCAATGTCACTGTCGCTTATCAATAATAAATTAAAAGAAGTAGGCTTGGCGCTTTGGAGGCTACCGTTGAGTGATCTTGATTCGCTGGCAATGAACTTTCCTGATTGTTTACCACCAAATGAAACTCCAAAAGCGTCAATGTTAAAGCCTACATCTAATTTTTGGAAACTGTATTGCAGCGTAATCGTACTATTTAAACTACCAACGGCCGTTTTTGAGAGTTGTAAGGTGTCAATATTTCCCAGAATGTTTTCGGTAAATAATGCAACTATACTTTGCGAACCTGATGTAAGTTTGGCGGGGGCTGTCAGGTAGTTTTGTTGACCACTGAAAAAGGTATTAAATCGAATTCCCCAACCTATTTTAAAACGGTTTGATTTTCCGATGCCGTAGAGCTGTTGGAAAGACGCTGACGGAGAAACTCCCGACCCAAACGCCGTAGCAAAATCAAGATTACTTTGCTTTTTGGGAATGCTATATTGGGCCCATAATGACGTACTTACGAGAAGGAAAACGAATATTATTTTCATGATTTGATACTTGCTTGAGCTTTTTACAGAATTATTGAAAAATACTTTACTTTAATTTGGCAGAGCCAAACAACACCGAAAACTGCTTGCACCAAATCAGCACGTGATTTTGTTTTTGAAGATTGGCACTCATCGGGATAGTTACAAAACTATTGCCGTTTTTAACCATGTTGGTTACTTGAATAAAGTTAGTAACTGCTTTATCTTCAGCGAGATAAATCCGAAGGTCGGGGCCTGCGTCGGTTTTAAAGTTTTCAAAAACCAACGTTCGGTTTTTGTCTTTGTCTTCGTAAACCCGCACTGTTCCCGACGTGGGATGAACTGCGCTTTCAAACGTACCTTGATAAAGGAGCGTTTGACCAGTAACATCGAACGAACTGGGATTCATCATCACCGTTTCGATGGGCGTCGTTGCGGTATTATTTTGAACAGGAACGGTTTCTTGTTGACACGAAACCAAGGCGATGGCTAGGAAAAAACTACTTAGTACTGTTTTCATGATGATTTGTGTTTATGATACAAATATCATGGTTAGTACTGACGCCAATTGTCGGCCAGACGACCTAATGACTGCTTTTTAGGCTACTTTTTTTAAAATTATTTCGGTACGAGAATAATCCAGAACGCCTTGTTCTTTCAATTCATTAAAAAGCTGAGTCACCGTTTGTCGGGTACTACAAATTAAACTTGCAATGTCTTGGTGGGTAAGGTAATTTTTTAAGACAATTTCTTGCGAGGAGGCCGTTCCTTCTTTGGAAGCCCACTCTTCTAAAAAGCTTTTGAAACGCGTCCGAACGTCTTTAAACATCAAATTGGCGTACCTATTTTGAAGACGTTTAAAGCGAAAACCCATCCATTTTGTGTATGAGAGACTCAATTGGGGGTTTTTCTCCAATAATTTTTCAAAATCATCCATTTTAAAACTGCAACAAATCACACTATCAGATACAGCCACGGCGTATTCATCCGATTGAGTTTCGGTCAGGGTAAATTCTCCGAATATATCTCCTTTTTGAAGTACATCCTTAACAATTTCATTGCCTTTATCGTCGATTTCTACAATTTTTAATGTCCCTTTCTTGAGAAAATACACGCGGGTGTTTTCATCGTGCGAAAACAAAATTATTTCTCCTTTCTTGGCCGATTTAAAGTTTGAAATCATACAAATAGATTTTAACTCGGAAGAAGAAAGGACACTGAAGAGCTTATGGTCACGCAAATACCAGTATTTTGTATCGAGATTCATGGGAAGGTTAAGAAAATTCTAAGCCAATATACAAACTCTAATTAGCATCAACAACATTTAGATTAAATGCGTTTTTACAATTCCCCAAACTTCGCTAAATGGTAGTGGTGAAAAGCCATTTTTTTGATTGATGATACTAATGTTTGCGCTTCGTTTCCAATGCCAGCACAAATCACGGTAGGCTTGCCAAAGCCGATAGCTAGGGTCATAAATGTGCCCTGGATCGGAGCTGACACCGTTTAATTCCATAATTTTTATGTTTTTCCCTCGGTACAAATCGTCCAAACTGGCAACCTTTAAGTCGAACCTTCCGTAATAAAAGCCCGAAAAGTCTTTGCTGACATCGTTGAAAACAGCATCCAATCGACTGTTAATTAGGTGGTTGACGTTAACGAATTTAGTGCCTCGACAGTGATTTCCAATGGGTTCCAACAACCGAATTTCACCTTTGGCGGGAATTTCTTCCATTTTATTACCCAGTTTGGCCGCAAGGGCCCCTAGCTGAAATCGAGCACGGTTTGATTTATCGATTAACTCCCGAACCGTAGAAGTGCCATCGCCTACCACCTTCAAAAACTCCTTCATGGTCAGTGACGACACCCGTCCCGTTTTTTCATTGGGCAGTCGGCTAAAAAGTACCCCCAACTCAATGGGATAGTTGATAAATTCCTGAAGAATATACGCCCCATTTGTTTGGATATGATAAACTTCCAACTGGCCAATGTTCTCAATCTTAGCGACGTTTGTTCCTCTTTCGCCAATGTTAGGTTTTGCAATGATAGGAAACTGTAAGTGGCTGTTTTTTAGTCGTTTGATGGCTTCTTCAAAGGGTGTTTTGTAGTCTATAAAAACCGTGGTGGGTAAATACGCAGGATTGATTTTACGGAGAATGTCAATTTTGCTTTCACCATAAAAACCCCCTGCTTCTATTCCAGGGTTAACGGCGGTAAAATAGGTTAATGAACGCGATTTGAGTGCCAAATATAACCAATAGGGAGTCATTGGTAGGTAAAAAAGCCACCAAGGCCAGTATTCGTAGTTGAATATTTTGACGAGGAAAAGGGGAAGTTTCATGTTACTTGACTGGAAAATAGGTATGAACCAATTGTTGGGCTTGTTTACGGTGTAAAACTTGAATGATGATGGATAGTTTTAAAACAATAATGGCCAGAATAAACAACTGCCCGCCATCGCCCTGCGATTCGATACCAATCACCAACAAGTGAGACGCTATAGCGCCTACCATTAGGCCCATGGCCAAAAAGCCTCCCAAGAATGCAGTCGCTGGGATCAATAATAAGATACCCGTAATCAACTCAAGCACGCCCGTTGCTATTCTGCCCCAAGGTTCAACCCCTAGTTTGGTAAACAATGCCACTGACTCAGGGTGGGCAGTAAATTTAAAATAGAGCGTTTGTAATAAAATAGCCGCCGCTATGATTCTTAAAATCCAAGAGATGATAGTTACCGTTTTCATGACTTAGTAGGTGGTTTAGTGAAAAAATACAGTCCAGCTTTTATCGGCCTTGGCTTTTAGATTGGTTTCATCTTTATTCCATTTTGTCAAGGTGTTGTTGGTCCAAGAATGGTAAAAGAGGTACAACTTGCCGTTCAAGATTTTGAAAGTTTCGGGATCCACTTCTACTTTTTCGCCCGTGGCACCCATGGCATAGGCGCACCATCCGCCGTATTGAGGTTCGTATTTTTTTGGGTCTTTTGAAAACAATTCTTTATTGGCTGCACTTGTAAAACGGTATATAACTCCTTCAAAGACAGTGCTTATTTGTTTGTTGCCTTCCACAGCTTTGTTTTGGGTAAAGTAGGCAACAGGGTCATAGCCTTGTATTGCCAAACCGTTTTCAAGGTTAAATTGCTTCTGACGCTGTAACGCCTGACTATATACGAATAGCGGCATTACGGCTAAAAAAAACAGAAAAAGATGGTTCGTTTTCATTTGGGTAATAGGGGATTGGTTAGTTGTTTTTGTTTAAAATAGGCCAGTATTCGTTGGCTTTTTGAATACGATTTGGAATATCCTTTGACCACAATTCCTTGACTTTTTTGCTGTAATTCAGGTATAGTTTTTGGTCAACAATAGTCCATGCGTTTGGGTCGGTCGGGGATTTGTGGTTTTCACTTACGCCGTAGGCACAAAATCCGCCAAATTGGGGCGCGTATTTCTCTGGATTGGCTTTGAACGCTTCTAAATGATCACTTGAACTGAATAGCCATTTGGCACCCATCCATTCGTAAACGTGCGATTCGCTGCCTTCAACAGCTTTACTGTCGGTGAAATACGCTACGGCGTCGTGACCGTTGATGGCGATGCCATTCTTCTGATAAATGGCTTTTTCTTGGGCAAAGAGGCTTGTTGAAACAAGCAAGAACAACAGGGCGAGCAATAAGAGTGGCTTTTGCATTGGTAGAATGATGATAAAATAATTGAATGATACAAAGATGGTCAAGTAGGGCATCTCCAATTGTCGGTGAGCCGACAATCAGAGCAATATTTTAAAGGTTTGGTACAAAGACATGGAAATAAAAAATAAGGCAATGAGTTTGTGAGGCGAAAACTGCTGCATAATGAAGCCCAATTGGGTTTGAAAACGATGCGCTACATACGCAAAAAGCAGTAAAATCAGAAAAGCCCCCAAAGCAGCTCCGACGACAAAGGAAAGTTGGGCACTCAACGTGTCAAACGTAAAATAGGAATGTAAATAAATCAGTACAATTACCCAAAAAGGAAAAAGTTGCGGGTTGAGTAGTCCCCCGACAAAACCTTGTACGACCTCCTTTGAGCGATTTGGAAAGTACATTTTGTCTTTTTTTATTGAGGTTTTTGACCAACTATACACCCCAACAAAGAAGAAAAAGGGAACAACCGCTAGTTCTAGGGTTTTTAGTAGAGCAGGATGATGGGTTAAAAAAACGTGACTTTTGAGGGCGGCAAAGGTATAGATGATTTCGGGTAAAGTACCACTGACGGCCACCCATACCCCCGTTTTAAAATTACGGTTGAGGGTTGCTTGAACTACTGATACATTGACAGGGCCAGGATGAATAGAGCCTGCAAAACTGATGAGTGCCGTCACTGAAAGAATGGCAAATGATTCGAACATACCTTTGTTGATTAACAAAACAAAGGTATGGCGAGGCTACTTGGTGAATTGTCGGTCAAATGACATTTGCCCCAAAATACTGAATGACTAGCGATGGCCAACGAGTACTTTTTTAAGGTCGCCTTTTTCGGCCATCACCAAATACAGGACGTAAGGAGCAAACACGATGATACCCATGATGGTGGCAATGGGTGCTAAAAGGAGCGAACTTGTCGAAAATTGGTTGCGCCAAACAATCCAAAGGCCCGATAAAAGTAAGTAAGAACTGAAGTCCACATTAAATTGACCGCTCCAATTGACCAGAAGAATGTCGTTCAGAAAAACGTCGAATAGCCCCAAACCGTGGCCATTAATGACCAAAATGGTGTAAATAAAGACGCCAAGGGCTTGTGCAGCGAGTAGTACTGTAAGGAACCCAGTTTGATTTTGAGAAGGTTTCATAATTGTGTTAGATGACGAGCGTTTTGATGTATATATAGTTGAGAGATGTTTTTAAAGGTGGAGATATTACGCAACGGTTGTTGCAGGTTTCCAAAGTGGTCCTACGGCCAGTAAAAGCACCAACACATTAAAAAAGACATTGGAGACGTTGCCAGAGGCATAAGAACCCACACTGTCCAAACAAAACCACGCGATTAGTCCCGCAACGACGGCTTTTCGGGTGGCTTCGGGAGCGCTATCGTACACCCATTTTTGCAAAAACCAGATGGTGACTCCCCAGCCAAAAAGAAATCCGCCCGTGAGCGCTGATAAAAATTGAGTGGTTGGAGCCTCGTACGTTTGAAGACCGTCAAGTGGCCAACTCAGTACGTCAAGCGACCACCGAGCGGGCTCAGAGGTAGAAAGTCGTGTTCCCAAAGAGAAAATAGGGCCAAAAGAACCCACAACTACGGAGGTGAATTTTAAGTAGGATTTATGCGAACGTATGCTCATTGTGCTTTACGATTAGGTGTTTATGAAAATTGGGGCATGACGGTAGCCCTGCTAAAGAACACTAGTGATGATTACTAGCGCTTTGGCATGCAATGTTACGTATAAGCAGAGAGACCGTTTAGACGGAAGCGTACAATCGAAATTAGCCTAACCGTTGGGTAATGCTTTTGAGTTTGGCAAAGTACTCAGAAAGCCAAGGATAAGTAAGGTTTTCGGGGGTAATTTGAAGGTAAAAGTTTTCGAGAGCGAGCTCAAAAATCCCTGAAAGCTGTTGTTCATTGAGGCGAAGGTTTAATTCTCTAACCCATAACCATACAAAACTATTGCCAATGATTTGGTTGGATTGCTGCAAGGTTTCGGCAAATGCTTTGGTAGAACGATGAACGCGTAGTTGTCGGTTGAAAAGCAAGTCGATTTTATGGTCAAGCAAAACCTGAATGAGTTCGGGATCAATGGCCTGAGCGACAAGCTCTTTTTGGGCAATAATTTTGGATTGTTTGAGGTGTAATTGAAGGAGATGTTCAATAAAAACATCCATGTCCGCAAAATGGTGATAAAACGAAGATTTGCTGATGCCCACTTTTTTGGCAAGTTTTTCAACCTTGAGCTCTCCCAAACCAAAGAGGCTAAAGTGCTCGTATCCAGTCGTAATCCAAATTTCCCTGCTGTCGGTCATGACTATACATTAGTAATGGTTCAGCAAAAATAGCGTTATAAACAACACATTAAGCCCAATCGAAGCCAGCAAATTGAGCCGCATGGTATTTTTAAAATTGGCTTTTGATTCGTCGAGCCAAGTTTTACGAAACCAATCTAAGAAAAAAACAAGTGTAGGAGAGGTGAGCATAATAAAAAATAGAAAGTGCCGATACGGTAAATAGTACCAAAAACCAACAGCGGCTAGCGAGTAAATGCTCGCCGTGAACAAAAAAGTCCCCCGAATTCCCAACAGCAGGCTTAATGTTCGGTCACCTCGTTTGGCGTCTTCCTCGTGTTGGTAGATTTGGGTCATGGGGTAAACGGCCCACAGCATCATCGAACTTAATAGCGCAGGCAAAAGCGAGCTTGTCATGGGCAAACTCACAGGTGAAATGGCCTGCTGGGTGCTGATATAGACAAATGCCCCTTGAAAAAAACCTACGATTAACCAGCTTAAAAACGGGTATTTTTTCAAACGAATCAACGTATGACTGTACGATTTTGACACCAATCCGTACACCAATACCGCCGCTGCAAAGACGTAATCGACCCAAATAAGGGAAATAACAACGGCCAAAATATCCATGACCCAAGCGGTATAAAATAGTTTTTTATCGACGGCGGGAGGTTTTTCTAATCCGCCAATGCTACCTTCGTCTTTGTCAAAATAACTGTTGTAGGCGTTGCTGGCTGGATAAACCAACAGGTGCCAAATGACAAAAATCCAAGCGGCTTTTGATACGTCAAAATCGCGCGTTTGGCTCAGAGAAAACCAATACACGGGCATCAAAAACAGTGAAAATGGTAAACGAAGGTGCAATAATAGGGCGCGAGCATTCATAACAGTTGTGCGTTAGAACGGGGTTCCGTGAGTGAGGCTAATGATTTTTTTGACTAAGAAAGGAAAAGGTTTGAGGCTCCGAAGTAACACTTCAGTTTGAAATTCACTCCCAAATTGGGCTTGAATTTGTCGTCCTAACCACAGCCGACGTTTAAAATGCTGGTTCCAGCTGGTGGTAAATTGAGCTTCTAATTCATGGCGAGAAATTGTTCCATTAGTATATTTATCGATCCACTCAAACGCAATTTTTGAGCCGTGCAGCGCCATGCTCATGCCGTTGCCGCACAGGGGTGTAATCATCCCTGCGGCATCGCCGAGCAGTAGCACGTGGTTTTCGACCAAGCTTTTGGGTTCAAAACTAATTTGGGAAATGGTGACGGGTTCGGGAAATAAAAAGTCGGCATTGGCAAAAATTGATTTCAAATAAGGATTCCGAAAGAGCACTTGTTCGTGCATTTGTTCTAGTTTATTGCCCGATTTTTTGAGGTTTTGGGCCGTTGTGAGGTAGCATAAGCAGTATTTGTCGTCCTCAATGGCCGAAATGCCACAGTAGCCGTCCACAAAATTGTGCAAGGCGATTTTGTCTTTGGGGAAATCGGTTTTAAGGTGGTACTTGACCCCAAGGTAATTGTTGAGGCGGGTAGTTTTACTTTGAACAAAGGGCCGTTTCCACGTAACATCGAGGTTTGATTTTTTCCCAAAACTTCCCACACAGCAATCCACTTCCCACGTTTGTTGGTTGGCCGAGATGATAAACGAATCGGTGTCTGTCAGGTAGTCAATCTTGCTAACGGTATGTTTTTCTAATACTTGTACTCCCACCGAGCGGGCAACGCGCGCAAGTTCGTCGTCGAGTTGGAAGCGACTCAGCCCAAATCCACCCAATGGGAGAGTTTCGGTCACAGTTGTGCCTTTAGGCGACGAGATTTCGAGGCGTTTGATCATGGGCAAGTTCCATTCGGTCAGAGGGACGCCCAAGCGTTCAATAAAATCGTAGGATTCGAGGCTGATGTATTCGCCACAAACGCGGTGGAAAGGGTAAGTATTCTTTTCAAATAACGTCACTTCAAAACCCTTTCGAGCTGCCTGTATGGCGAGACTCAAGCCTCCCAAGCCTCCGCCTACAATGCCAAGTTTATTTTTGCGCATGTTGTACTATAATTAAAAATCGAAACGCCCATTGCCAACGTATAGTGTAATGCGAAATACCTGCTTTGGTAAGTAACGTTTCCCATTCTGAACGCGTAAAACCACGCCTGACCGAAAGCGGTGCGTCATTTTTGACCAAATAAGAACGGGAAAAAAGCTGAGTCAAGACCTTAATTGAATAGTATGCCAAGGCGTGTCGGTGCAAATCAGCAATGATGAACCCCTTGGTCGAATGTTGATTCATCCATTGCAGCATGTCCACCAATTGTTCGTCGTTAAAATGATGACAAAAAAGGGAATTGAAGAGTACGTCAGGTTTTTTATGAAACGTAGCTTTCTGATAATCGGCCGTTTGAAAACGAACCGATGGGTTTTGACTTCGCGCGTAGGTCGTACAATCGAGCTTCAAATCGACTCCTTCGAGCGAGAAATCGGGGTATTTCGACCGAATCGCGCCAAGGTTATCGCCGCCTCCTGAGCCAATTTCCACCACATAGAGGGAAGCGGTTTGTTTGGCAAATTTTGAAATGCCATTGAGCACCACCCGATGCCCGCCAAGCAAAGTATTGATGATTTTGAGCTCTTTTAAATTCTGAAACAAATCAACTGATGGGATGTCGTCGGCATCCAAGAGTTCGGGCGTGTAGGAGCGTTTTTTGAAATTTATCATGCCAAAATCATGCTTTCCATGGTGATACCTGGCCCAAAAGCAACCGTAAACGTCTTGCCTTCTTGGCGGGATGAAAATAGTTGTTTTAGGACAAATAAAATGGTAACCGAAGACATATTTCCGTAATTTCTCAGAATGTCAAACGAGACTTCGTTGGCGGTTTTCTCTAGGCTCATGGCGCGCTGGACTGCTTCAAGGATGCTTTTTCCTCCAGGATGAATTGCCCAATGTTGAATATCTTGGCGCAGAATTCGTTGGTGTTGAAGGGCGTTTTCAATCATTCCCCGAATCGACTGCTCCAACAATTTTGGCACTTCGTTGCTCAAGGTCATTAAAAAACCATAGTCCGAAATTTTCCACGTCATGTCATTTTTGCCTGCCAAAGCAAGTTCAGAGTAGAACCCTTCGATGCTTTTCCCTTGTGCATCGTTGGTCACCAAGCAAGCCGCTGCGCCGTCGGCAAATAATAAGTTAGAGGTTTGGGTATCGAGCGATTTTCCTTTTTGAAAATGCAAAGTACATAACTCGGTACAAACTACTAATACTTTTGCGGTAGGCACATTTCTACAAAAGGCATCGGCTAGTTTCAGGGCGTGAATTGCGGCGTAGCAACCCATAAAATTGACTGAGTTCCGTACAATGGTGGGGGAGAGGCCGAGGGCTTCTATCAATTGAATATCCAGCCCTGGTGCCATTAGTCCAGTACAACTAACTGTTATTAAGTGAGTTATTGTGGGTAAGTCGAAGGTGGAAGAAAGGTCGGTAATAGCGGCATGGGCGAGCGAAAGAGCATTGTTTTCAAAAAAAGTCATTCGTTGCGATACCGTCGGAAACGGCTCTAAGTCGGCTGTTTTGGGATAAAACTCAAATTCGGATGTTGCACAACTGTAATCTGGTAGTACCGAATGACGAAACGAAATACCACTACGGTGATACATCAACGACAGCCGCCTTGATTCATCATCAGAGTAATTTTCTGCTGCAATCATAAACCTCAAAATGTCGGATTGATGATGCCGATGGGGTGGAACAGCCGTTCCAATGGCGTTGATAAAAGGCATTTATGTAGCTTTCGAGTTAATGAATTGCGCAAATTAAGCAGTTTGGCATTTTACCAAATGTCGCCCAAACGACACACAACGGCTTAATTTAGTATATTAACTAGAAATAGGCGAAGGAGTTTAAGAAAATCATTTCTCCTTCCATGCCCACGGCTGCCAATCTTATGATTTATTTCTCAAAGAGGTCTTTCTTGGAGAGGGGTATGATGGTATTTTTTATAACCACATTTTTAGCGTTATACTTCTCAATTTTATCTTTGTTGACGATAAATGCTCGGTGAATTTGAATGAATTTTGAAGGAGGTAATACTTCTAAAATTTGTGAAATAGTTGCACGAGATTTAAACGTTTTCTCGTTGGTATAAAAGAGTAAATAATTTCCTTCTGAATTGATAAAATTGATGTCTTCTAATGGCAATTCGACTTTATATTCGCCATCTTTTACCAAAATGGTAGGCTTGGGTTTGTCTTCTTTTGAAGATTTTATGAGCGCCAATTCAATAGATGCGATCAAGTCGCTGTTTTTAAAGGGTTTGGTGAGGTAAGAATAAGGTGACGTTGCAATAGCTTCACTGATGATGTTGGTATTTTCGTAAGCTGTCAGATAGATGAATGGTACTTTTTGTTTATTTTGAATGAGATTTCCCAAACTAATGCCGTCCATTTCTCCATCGCCGAGATTGATGTCAAGAATAGCGAGGTCAACCAATTCGTTATTGAAAATTGCCAAGGCCTCGTCGGCATTTTTAGCTTCTAAAACCTGATAACTATTTTCTTGAAGAATTTTCTTAGTAAGTCTTCTATTCAGAAAATCATCTTCTACGATTAGTATTACTTTTGAATTCATTGCTAAGGTCGTTAAAAACACATTTTCAGTTCAAACCCTTTTTTGAGTTGTGTTTCCACTGTGCCATTGAGTTGGTCAATCAGTCCTTTTGTGATTTCTACGCCAAGCCCTTTGGTTTGTACATTCTTAAAATCAAAGCCAACGCCATTGTCGATGTAGTGCAGGCAATTCTTTTTTGAGTTTTTCTCTTGGGTGATTTCGATATTGATAATGCCTTTTGTTTGATTCTTGAAAGCGTGTTTCATGCTATTGCTAACCAACTCGACGATAATCAAACCCAAGGGCAATGCTTTTGTGATGGACAAAATCTCGATGTCACAAGTGATAAACAGACTCACATTTTTTTCTTTGATGTCATACGAATCCTTGACGAGTTCGGATAAGTCGGTTACGTACCGTTTTAAGTCCACCTCATTGACACTTTCTGAAACATTCAATTTTTTATGGAGTAAAGCAATCGAATGAATCCGATTTTGGTTGCTTCTTATCAAGTCGTCGATGTTGCTATGGCTCGCTGATTCTTTCTGGATTTCTAAGATGCTGATTACATACTGCAGATTGTTTTTTACGCGATGTTGCAGTTCAGAAAGGAGTACCTGTTTTTGCTCCATTGTTTTCTCTATTTCCTCCTTTTGAAGGCTTATTTCTCGATTTTTGTCCTTCAAAACTGCATTGTTTTTTTGTTTTTGACGGTTGTTCCGAATCAAAATAATAGTCAGTAATCCAAAAAAAATAAGAAATCCAATGAGTGTATTTTGCCTGATAGAATTGTTGTATTCTTTTTTAGCTTCTACCAATTCTCGTTCACGTTGTTTGATGGTATTGACAATATTTTGCGTTTGGAAAATTCTAGACGTCGTGTAAAGACTATCGTTAGAAGCGTTTACTATTTTCAGATAATTGATTGCTTTGGCGGGATTTTTTTGTTCGTAGATTTGCGCTAAAATTTTGGCGGAGCTTGTGGTGAGTACTAAGTTTTTGAATTTTCGGCCGCCTTCTAAGGCTTTTTCCGCGTAAAAAATAGCCGAGTCGGGTCGGTTCATTGCCTGAAAAACCCCTGCCAAATCGACCGACTGCTCAGATTCTAAAAAAGGATTGCCAAATTTGTTTGAGAAACTAATCGCAGTTCTTAGATAGTGTAATGCTTGTGGGTAGTTTTTGCGTTTTTTTTCTACCCTTCCCATGACGGCATTGGCATAGGAGACCTCTATGGGAATGTTCAATTTTCTACAATTAGTATCTATTAATTTTCCATAATACATGGCAGAATCAAGCTCGTTTAAATTTTCATAAACCTCGCCAAGATTATGGTAAATCAGCCATTTCCCGTTGTTAGGAAGTGATTCTATTTCTGGGTCGTTTTTGGCTTTTAATAACCATTCTAATCGGTGTTTATTATCTTGTTGTTTTTCATAAACAAGAGCGATTAAGTTATAAAAAACGATTTCTAACTTAGGATATTTTGCTTGACTTACCTGCAAGCCTTCATAAGCTGATTGCATACCGTTTTGCCAATCACCCGTGATGGTTGAGACGAAGCTCAACGCCTGTAAAGAAACCAATTCGCCATAGGTGTAATTGAGTTTTCTGGCGAGTTTGATTGACTCGGTTGCATACACGACAGCTTGGCGAGGGTCGGTCATGGTATGATACCTTGCCAAACGCCATAAGCTGATGACGTTATTGGTGTCTTCGGCGCCTACTTCTACATTTAGTTTCAATTTTTTGACTTCACTTTCAGGTAAGGAGAGAGGTTGCCCAAATACAGTATAAGAAGCTAAAAATAAAAGCGCTATTTTGATAAGTATGTTGGGCATTTTTCAGTGGGTAGCAGTACTAAAAAAACACCTTTCTCTATTCTTTATTTGTGAAGAGAAAAAGGTGTTTTTATCCTCTAATCGTAAATATAAGTCAAATTTGATTAGAATGGTTTCGGGATAACAAGTTTTCCAGTACCACACACATTGATTGTGCCTGTTGTTTTCCACGCAAATGTTACGGGTTTTGAGGGATCAGTTACTTTAATAACCCAATTTTGCTCGTAATTGCCCGAACCAATAGCGCCAAGAGGCTTACAAGATTCACAAGTCCCGTTGGTGATTTCTAAATTGGCTGCCGAAAAAGTAGCACCACCATTTGGCGCTCCCCATTTCATTTTGGCATTAAGTTTACCCGTTTCAGTGGTTTTTTGCAACATGAAGTGATGCGTGTTTTTTAGTTTCATGTCTTTGTCACACCACAGCGTATTGTGATTTTGGGCATTTACAAAATGTCCGATAAACAGAGCTATTGCGAGGGTAAAGAATAATTTTTTCATTTCGGTAAATAATTAAGCGTTTATCGCCTACTCTAAATCAGCATTTTCGGCATCCTGCTTTGATCAAATTATTTTAATCCTTTAGGTTATAATGCGCTTTCACGGCATTATAATCTGAGAAATCTACTACTCCTTTACGACCATTGCGGAGGTCGTTGGCAGGGATAATCACTATACGAGTTGAAGCTGCAAGTGTTGACGTCGAAGCTATTTTTCTATAAATATTTATTCCTGCGGTGTTTCCAGCAAAAGTAGTTTCATAGTAGAATTCATGTTCAACTCCATTTGCTGGGACAATACCAGGGATAGCATACCAACCATAAGAGGTTGCGTTATTTGGTGTGCCATTGGTCATATAGATTAATATAGCACTACTATTCATTATTGCAGGCGTGACATTAGAAGGGAAAACAAATTGTTGAGCTGAGCCTTTTGCAGCCGTCCAAGTTTTGGCTGCGTATGAGATTTGAATCACGTTGGCATTGCCATTTTGCCCCGCAGGCCCAGCTGGCCCTGTTGGACCCGCAGGCCCAGCCACTCCCGCAGGCCCTGTTGGTCCGACTGCTCCTGCTGGCCCTTCACAATTTGTGAATAATAAACTACTACAAACTACTGATAATGATAGAAATACGGATAGAAAAGGTGATTTTTTCATTGCTCCTGCGTACCTCCGCCGAGTGTTTAAATTGCTTGAGATTTGATTATGAAACAAATGTAGATTGGCGGGCAAAAGCCACAAAATTTCTGGGATATAAGTCGGATTTTAGGGATAGAAAATAAGATTTCGCAATTCACCCCTAAACAGTTACATAAACCTGTTAAGATTTTTCTTCTGTTTGATTTTCGTAAGTTTTGGTTTGAAAAGCGTTTAGGAGGGGGGATGAATCAAACTACTTTTGCAATCTCAAACCATCAATAAATCAAGTACATGCGTCTTCAGTTGCCGAAAGTAGGGGTCGAAAAAATAATCACTGTTTTATTAATCATTGGATTAGGTCGCGTATGTAAGGGACAGCAAGCTGATTCAACGGCTCAGGTGGTTAATTTTAAGGCTACAGGAAGTATCACCAACAATGGTTTTTCGTTCATCCCTGCCTTTTCGTTGGGTAAACCTGCGGCTATTTTCAACCTCAACATAAACGGTGGCAAGCGATTTAGTTTTGAACCAGAGTTTCGATTTTCGCTTCAAGACGGGCGGCCTTGGTCATTTATTTTTATTTGGCGTTATAAAATTATTGACCAAAAACGGTTTCAACTGACGGCAGGTACGCATTTCCCAGCAGTGCCTTTTCGAGTACTTGCGTATGAAACAGCGCCACAAATCAAAAATACCCTTGCCGTATCTCGCGTGATTCCTGTCGAGCTTACACCTACTGTTGTGGTGGGTAAGCGACTAAGTGTGAGCCTTTTTTGTCTTTACGCAAAAGGTATCAGCGACGATGCCGTTAATCATACATCGTTGATTTCGCTCCGAACGGTTTCGGTGATTTCTTGCGGGAAAAACCTTTTATTGAGAATAAACCCCCAGTTGTTTTATCTAAAATTAGACAGTAAGTCAGGATTTTATACTGCTGCTAACTTTACTTTATCGTCGCCCAAATCTCCTTTTTTTATAGGCTCGACGGTCAATGTGCCGTTAAAAACCGATATTGCAGGAAAGCCGTTGGATTGGAATGTAAGTATTGGTTATACGTTGGATAAAAAGCTAGTTGTTAAAAAATAATGGAAAAAGCAGAAAGCCTTCAGGATTTTTACAGCCGAAAATTTGAGTGGATTCCCGAGAGTTTAAGCAAAGACATCGGGCACGTAAATGTATTTCGCTTGCCTCATCCTGCCAATAAACCCGTGCCGTACCGTCGGCGCGACTTTTTTAAAGTAACGCTTTGCCGAGGAGGGAGTCGGATTCATTATGCCGACAAGGTATTTTCGTTTGAAAAACAGGCACTTGTGTTTTCTAATCCATTTATTCCGTACAAATGGGAGCACATCGACGACGAAATAGAGGGTTTTTATGTGGTTTTCAACGCTCGCTTTTTTAATCAGTTTGGCAACTTGATACAGTACGAAGTTTTTCAACCCGTTGGTACCCACGTTTTTGAATTGGACGATGCACAGTTTGGGGCATTGGGGGGCGTTTTTGAAAAAATGGAAGCCGAATTAGCCTCCGAATACATCCATAAATACGACGCCATTCGAAACCTGATTTATGAGCTGATTCATTATGCGATGAAAACGCGCCCCTCTACACGCGTAGAACAATTGCCCATCAATGCTGCCCAGCGGATTCATTGGTTGTTTTTGGAACTGTTGGAGAGGCAGTTTCCCATTGACGAAAATCACGTTGAAATACAATTAAGAACGGCCTCCGATTTTGCGACACAACTCAATATCCACGTCAATCACCTTAACAGGGCAGTGAAAGAAACGGGTGGGAAAACAACCTCACAACTCATCGGTGAAAGATTGTTGCAAGAAGCTAAAATCATGCTCAAACAAAGCAAATGGAGTGTGGCAGAAATTGCTTTCGCTTTGGGTTTTACAGAGGTGACACATTTTACTAATTTTTTCAAAAAGCATACCGATGTAAGCCCTGTGAAGTTTCGGAAATCGTAAGTTTTTTATCTCCAAAGTAAATATTATAATGAAAAAAAGAACATTAGGAAACCAAGGACTCGAAGTCTCAGCCATTGGATTGGGCTGTATGGGCATGAGCTTTGGCTATGCGCCTTTTCCGCCCAAAGAAGATTCAATTAAACTGCTTAGAAACGCTGTTGAACAGGGCGTTACGTTTTTTGATACCGCCGAGGTGTATGGCCCTTACAACAACGAAGAAATTGTTGGTGAAGCGCTTGCACCATTTAAACACCAAGTGGTGATTGCCACAAAATTTGGCTTTGACATTCATGATGGAAAAATGGTTGGGGTCAATTCACGACCTGATAACATTCGCCGCGCTGTTGAGGGCTCGCTGAAACGGCTCAACGTTGAGACAATTGATTTGCTTTATCAACACCGTGTGGATCCCAATGTCCCTATTGAGGAAGTAGCAGGAACGGTCAAAGACCTGATACAAGAAGGGAAAGTTACGTATTTTGGGCTGTCAGAAGCAGGGGCGACCACGATACGAAAGGCCCACGCAGTAGTGCCCGTTTCGGCGCTGCAAAGTGAATATTCGCTATGGACGCGCCAGCACGAAATCGAAATTATCCCAACCATTGAGGAGTTAGGGATTGGCTTTGTGCCGTTTAGTCCGTTGGGCAAAGGTTTTTTGACAGGGGCTATCGACGAGCACCGAAAATTTGAAGCAGGTGATATTCGGGGAGTTATCCCACGTTTTACGGAAGAGGCGCGTATTGCCAATAAAGCGCTGGTTGACGTTATTGCCCGTTTTGCTCAAAGACACCAAGCGACCAACGCCCAAATAGCGTTGGCGTGGGTGTTGGCTCAAAAACCTTGGATTGTACCCATTCCTGGAACAACCAAATTACATCGTTTAACAGAGAATAATGGTGCGGTAAATATTCAGCTATCAGCCGCAGAAGTAGCAGAATTAACCAAAGCTTCTGAAGAAGTAAAAATTATGGGAACAAGATACACGGAAGCAATGGAGAAAAGTACGGGGTTGTGATTTAGTTCAACCCTCGAAACTCCATTGGCGTAAGCCCAACTTTTTGCTTGACGCCGTTGCGGTTAGAAAACCTTATAAAATATTGTGGATATTTGTTTGAAGTTTAACTTGTGGAAAATTTTGGTTATTTAGGCACTCTATGATTGAGGTATAAAGTTATCCAAAAAAACCGATTTCTTCCGAAATATCTCTATTTAGTTTTGATAAGACCCTCCTTTCAAGTTCTTCATCTGAAGTATAGTTGCTTGTTACCATTCGTTTGATATCACTAATACTTGAAAACAATGTTCCTTCATATTGCTCGAATAGCTGATTGATATAAGGTTCAGAGTAAGTTAGTGCCCTCTGTAAAATTTCACTAACATAATCTTTATGTTTATTATATAAACTTAGAAGTTCTAAGTCTCTAATATTATTTTCTGTTTTAAAGTTTGTATTTTTAAAATTAATATCAAAACTATCAATTTTTCCATAAAAAAAATCTATTCCGTTTCCTAATTTTGGTTTTATAGAGAATTTACATTGGTTAAAATCTTCAATATATGGATGTATATAATTATCAAGAGTCCAGTCTTTATCATGTTTAAATGTAGAATTGCAAATTTTACATGAAGGAATGAGATTATAGAACGACAATGCCAAGTAAGGGTATTTGGATTGTGAAAAGAAATGGTCGAATTCAGGCCTTGTTTGTCCCTTATTTGAACCTTTGGAAATTATTGTAAATGTATATTGTCGATTGCAATAGGGGCATACATTTACTTGAAGACTTTCAGCAAGTGAATAGGCATTATAATTAGTTTTGTGTTTTTTTGTGAAATTTTTATAATTGAATACCTTCTCAACTTCTTCCTTATTAGCTGGCTCGTAAGGTATTTTGGTAATAATATCATTATATAAAATATAAGGATTTCCTTCGAGTATTTTTTCTAAATTATCCTTAATGAACTCAAATAAGTTGCATTTTTTACTTTTCATTCGTTCAGTTATACAATTGTTTAGAGAATTTTGGTGTTTTTTTGACAGCTCTGCTATATTGTGCCTATATATTTGAATCATTATTTTTAATGGCTTTAAGTTCGTTTATTTGGCGTTGGAGGTGTTCAATTTTGTTGTCAATATTTAGGTTTATTTTCTCATTAAATAAATCTATTAACTTTTTTCGAATAATAGGTTCTCCTATTAGCGGAATAATCTTTTTTATTTCTTCTTTTCGGTACGAAGAAAGTGGAGTATTTCCTATCAGATCATCTATTAATTTGTTGATTTTTTGTTTGGCAAAATCGCCCATTACACCTTCCTTCATAAAAAAACTGTCAGCTAAAAGACTATGAATATTGGCTCCAAAAGTCATTCGCTTATCTTGTAAAGGATTTTTATTGACAACTTTACAAACTCCTCCTTCATCTTTCTCCAAAAATATAACATGATAGTTTGGTAACTGTTTAGGTACGCTATTTGCATAGATGAGATTATGGAAGAGTTGATTAAAGAAATATCGGACTTGAAGGCGT
>NZ_JBYFCK010000018.1:22440-132824 GCF_057652155.1 Runella sp. R0.1_18 | reverse complement strand
ACCTTAATTTATTAAAAGCCTTCTAACCTTTGGCTTCTGATCTATCTTACTTTTGGCCCGAATCGGGAGTTGCAGCCATCAACAATAATTCCTTGGACTTTGTACCGACAGATTACACCTGATTCTATATCATTTTGGAAGCCGATTGAACGAAGCCGTTCATCCAAATTTCCATAATTTTTGTAAGAAGCGAGTTCAATAACCACGTCAACGTCATTTGTTGGCCTGATTTCTACTGATTTTTGAACGTCGGCATAGAGCGCAACAGTAGCTCCACCAACAAAGACCACATTTTCATTGAGTTCTTGTAAAGCCGTGGCCACAGCTTTAATTCGCAATAAATTAATATGCTGGTTGTACTGAGGCATCGAAAAGGGTTTTAAGTGCTTGATTTGCTAATTTAATTTCACGTGGTCTTCCAATTCTTAATATGTCAATAGAAGCTAATATTTCATACAAAATAGGGTCATTTTTAACCGCATTTGTTACTGAAACATATAAAGGTTCAATTACTTGTCCACGGATACTTCCTTCAGGGTTAGGCCAAACAAACGCTTCATTTGAAATAAATTGGGCTTGGAAAAATGGGGCAGAGTGTGCCGTCGGCGTACCTATTGATAAGGGGCCAGGTATGGCAGGAAACACATATTTGACGCCATGTTGCAAAAAATCCAATAAGTTATTTCTAAATACTTTACGTTTTTCATTGTCTATTAAACCCGCAATCATGGAGCGATTGAGTGATTCGCTGATTTCGGATAAACTAATACCCAAATCATTCGACAAATTACGGGTTTTCCACTCGTCATGCCCGTAAGCGATAATTTTTGATAGAACCACTATATCAAGTGGTCGCATTCCATTGTGCTTTTTCATGTTCGTTGTTCGCAAATTGCGATATGCGAACAAAAATAGGTATTATTGTCGTAACTCAATCATTTTCAAATCAAAAATGTTAATCCATTGGATAAAAAAATTAGGCATTAAACCCTCATTTTTGGTGAAATAGTTTATTATCTGTATATTTAGATATTAAAATATCTAACTATTTCCAATGGAAACAACAACTTTACCCATTGAACAATCATCTAAACGACGAGCCGAAGCATTGGGGTTTCGATTGGTTCGAGTACAACAGCAATCGGCAGATATGTATCAGATTTTTGATACAACAGGGTATTTGTGGCAAATCAGGCTTTGTGATGAATGGAACGAGCTACCAAGTTGGCAGCGTAGGAGCGAGGCCGAAAGAGATGCCTTGTTCACCTTGGCAATGGATGAATACTACGGCTCACCTTGGTGGGAAGAAGGTGGAAGCTTAGGAATAATGCCTTGTTTATAATAGGATTGAAAATAGTCTGTACCCATTCGGGTATAAACTGAATAATATTTGCTATATTCGTACCCGAACAGGTATAAAATAGCTAAGTATTAGTAAAATAACCCCGAACAGGTATAAATGAAAAGCCTTATTGCTCAATATGTGAAGGATAAACGCAAGTTGTTAAAATTGACCCAAGTGGATTTGGCCGAAAAATCGGGCGTAGGACTTCGCTTTGTTAGAGAGCTTGAACAGGGTAAAGAAACCTTACGACTTGACAAGGTAAATCAGGTTTTAGATTTGTTTGGATGTGAAGTTGGACCCGTTAAGAAGGAGGTTGACCATGAATAGGAGCGGAGAAGTTTATTACCAAGACCAATTAGCGGGCATCATTAGCGAAGAAGATGATGGATACGTATTTACGTACGAGGCGGGGTATTTGATGAATAATGATTTACCAGTGAGCTTAACTTTACCTTTGAGGGGGGCTCCCTATAAAAGCAAGGTGCTGTTTCCATTTTTTGACGGATTGATTCCAGAGGGTTGGTTATTAGATATTGCCATTCAAAATTGGAAGCTCAACCCACGAGACCGAATGGGGCTATTACTTACCGTTTGTCAAGATTGCCTTGGGGCAGTAAGTGTAAAGAACATTGAAAATAGTGAGCCATGAACCAACGCTGCCTTTATTGTTATCAGCCTTTGAGTGAGCAGGAACAAGACTTCCATACCAAGTGCTGCAAGAAGTTTTTTGGAACAACCATACCGCCAACCCTCAATTTGGGAACTGATGATTTGCGAGAAATGGCTCGACGACTTATCATTCGTAGTGTAGCTGTAACGGGTGTGCAGCCTAAACTTTCGTTAGATTTAGAAAAAGTAAATGCCCAAACAAGCCGCCTTACAGTGGTAGGGTTGTGGGGCAGTTACATTCTCAAACCACCAACCGACCTTTTTGAATCACTACCCGAAAATGAAGACTTGACTATGAAGTTGGCGGCTTTGTGTGGGCTCAAAACGGCAGAACATACACTGATTCGACTGCAATCGGGTAAATTGGCATATCTGACCAAACGATTTGACCGACAAAAAAATAGAAAAATCCACATAGAGGATTTATGTCAATTGACGGAGAATCTAACCGAACACAAATACCGAGGCTCTATTGAAAGAGTGGGTAAAACGATTCGTACCTATACAACCAACAAAGGGTTGGAAGCGTTGGCTCTATTTGAGTTGGTGGTTTTTTGTTTTATCACGGGTAATGCCGACATGCACCTGAAAAATTTCTCGTTGATTCGGTTTGACAACGGAGAAGTGGCTCTATCTCCTGCCTATGATTGGGTTTCTACTAAATTGGCTATGCCTGAAGACCTGGAAGAGTCAGCTTTAACGATAAATGGCAAGAAAAACCGACTCAAACGAGCCGATTTTGACGAATTAGCCACAAAGCTGGGTATTCCTGCCAAATCTTGCGAACGGGTTTATGCTAAGTTTGTCAAGAAACAAACGGCCCTGTTAGGGCTGATTGAACAGAGTTTTTTGTCGGATGAGATGAAGGAGGAGTATATAGCGTTGTTGGTGGGCAACATTGAAAAATTAAAATAGTTGAGTATTTAGATAGGAAGATATTTTAGTATTTTGCTTAAAAAGCAACACCAAATAATTCGATAAATTATATATTGCAACTTTAACACCATAATATAAAATGACCACCAAACCCATCCAAAGAATTCTTTTCGGAAGCCCAGGAACTGGCAAAAGCCATAGAATTACAGACGAGATAATACCTAAAAGGCTTGATATCCAAAGTTTGACCAACGTTTTCAAGACTGTTTTTCACCCTGAATATACTTATGGTGACTTCATGGGTAAACTATTGCCCATTTCTAAAAAGAAAAAAATGGAGCATAAAGTTGAATATAACTATTACGCTGGACATTTTCTCAAAGCTCTTGCTCGTGCTTACAGGAATATTATAGACACATATATAGATGAAAATGGAAACATTTCTGACAGCCCTTCGAGACAGGCGGATAATGTTGTATTAGTTATCGATGAAATAAATCGAGGGAATTCAGCAGCAATTTTTGGTACAGTATTTCAATTGCTCGACAGAGAAAAAGATGGTTGGTCGTCTTACGGCATAACTATTTCAGATTTAGAATACGAAAAGCTCTTGGCTGAAATTGGTTTTGAGAATAAGTCCAGCTACAACGACTATGATGAACAATTGAATAATAATTTTAAGTACAATCAGCACACAGGCCTGTCAGAAACTAAAAAGGATAAGTTGTTAGAAAACCTTTTTAAGAATCTAAATGAAAGAGAAAAAAATCAGGTAACAAAAGTAGTATTCAAAGAGAAATGGATCTTTATTCCCCCGAATCTATCGCTACTAGCCACCATGAACACCTCCGATAATTCCATTTACTTCATGGATAATGCTTTTAAACGAAGATGGGACTGGGAGTTTGTGGATGTGGACGATGACGACCAACGGGAATCCGTAGCACACCGAAATGTGATGTTGTATGGAACAAAAAAATGTACTTGGGTAGATCTTGTTGGTAAATTGAACGACTACATACGTAGCAAACACATACGCAAGATTGAGGATAAGCAAATCGGTTATCGTTTTATCAATGAAGAGGTTATCACCGAAGAACATTTGAAAAACAAGTTGATGTTTTTCTTGTGGGATAGCGTTTTCGGCAATAATAAAAAGCCTTTGGCTGATTTATTGGGCGTAACTGAGAGTGAAATAGTCACTTTTGGACAGTTTACTCGCAGAGAACAGGTTGAAAACTTTGTTGATAAAATTCTGAATCGTTAGATGTTTGACCTCTCAAAAATAGATTTTATCAGAACCGACGAAGAGCACGGACGTAGGCACTATTCGTTTGTAGGGATTCAACGTAGCCAATCCAGCCCTGACCGTTTAGAGTTTTGGCTTCCGCTTGGTTTCGACGATTTTAACCCCAATAATGATTATGAAACTACTAAATCATTCTTTTTTAGGATGTATCGTACGTTCAAAGTTTACCTATCTCGAAAGGTAGAAGGCTTGAACGATGAAGAACGAAAAACCGACCGTGACGGAATTTATGAGTTTGAAAATGGTTTTAGTTTCGTCAATCAAAATCAAGAACAGACCGTATTTTACGGAAAACTCAATGCCCTTGATAAAATTTTGGAAGGCTATGACGAACTCAAAATATCATCTTTGGAGAAAAAGCAAGTTCGTACCACCGACATAGATTACTCAAAGATTCACCGTTATCTGCACCAAGCCACCTATTTAGAAAATGACGTCATTTATTTAGACGAAATGACTATCGCAAAAAGTGTCTTGGTACAAAGCAGCCCGCCTATTCTTCAATTTTTTAGTTTTATTTACACTGAAATCAAGAAAGAGTTGGGTGAATTAGACACCGTCCCTGACAAAGCATTTGAGTTATCTGAGACTTTCAAAGAGCATCATTTACAACCAGATAGTAGCCTTTTTGATGAGATTACATTTGCTGAAACCTTGCAGGTATTAAGAATACAATTAGAAGACATCGAAAGCGAAACAGTTTATAAAGACGAAGATTTTTGGCATTTCTATGATGCCATAGAATCGTTTTTGTATGGAGAGAAAACAAACGATACCGAAGGAATTTTTTGGGGTATCAGCAACTTCTATGATGTTTGGGAGGATATGTGCCAAACGTATATGTTGCAAAGCTATTTGAAGCCACAAATTTTATTTGCTGATATTAATGGTAAATTATGGCTACGTGACGGCATCAGAAACAGCCCCTTTGTATTGAAAATCAACGATATTAGCCGCAACCCTCCAAGAGAGTTAAGACCTGATTTAGTTTACTTGGAATTAGTTGATTTTAGAGGTGAAGTTCTATTAGAAAAACTTTACACAAAACAATCTCTTACTAACGCACAGGGACGTGAATGGGGATATAAAGTACTATTCAATCAGTTACCCAAAAGGGTTTTTGACAGGTGTAAACAAATTTTAGACGATCATTTACAAAAAGGGCCAATATATGGTATAAATTATGAGTCTCTGAATAGAGGATTATTGCAATATGTCTATAATGAGCTGAACTATGCTGATGCAATTGAAACAGATTTAGCAAAAATTGGCCTTAAAATCATTGATTACAAGTATATGAAAGAAGCTGACTACCACAACTATCATGAATTTGCAGTTGATGAAAGAGGAGAGAACAAGATTAAAGCCGATATTCAGAAGCAGTTGATATATGAGTGGACAATTCAACAAAACATAGAAAATTCTCAAACAGAAAGCGAATTTTGGATTCCATATTACTCTGAAAATCCGAACTTTGAAGCATTTAAAAAAGTGTTAGATACTCCAAGCGACGACTTCAATAAATCACAGATTAAGGTTTGTAAAATTAACTTCAACATTTTACAGCAACACTACGTCAGCCTTTATGCCGTATGATAAAATACAACGCTTCTCATAATGTCATCAGCCCATTTAATCCTATGTTGGCGCTTCATCCAAAAATGCGTAGGGAGGTAAATGAGCGTTTCATTCAGCCTATTTTAGAAACATTTTTCAAAGACAAAAAAGGGGCAAAGGGTGAGTGTGGCATTGCAAACTTCGAGGCTCTGGATGTTGATAGACTCAAAACAGAAATAGAGTTTCAGCAGGAAGAGAACTATGTGCAAAATTATATCTATGCGGAGTTAATCAAAGATATACAGAAAGACAACAACGGAAAAGTTATTTTCAAAACAAGATATTCGATTTCGTTTGATTGGGATTTGACGTATTACAGAATGGATGGCTTTAAAAACAGTCCTAAAAACTATCCATACAAACAGATTTTCGGAGATATAAAAAAAGAGGAAAAGCAAATCAGATACGGTGCTTTACGCCTTGGTGATACCCCAATTCTTTACATCATCTTCATTGATTTTCAAGAGGTTTTGAAGTTTATTAAGAAGGGAATAGAGGTAAACTTTGACAATGAGACCGAATCTGTAAAAGTCGTAGAAGAACCAGAAATAAAAAAAGAGCGGCTTTTTGATACTGTCATTCAGCAGACTCAAAGAAAATTACGTGAAACCACTGATAGTGCAGCCAAAGAAAGATTACGACAAGAACTGAATAGACTTAATTACTTGCGAGATGAACCACTACAAGGCACAGCAGGTAAACTTCGGGTCAATCTGGCTTGGAACACCACTGATGACTTAGACTTACACGTAGAAACACCAAATGGGACTATTTCTTACAATAAAAAGATAGTTGAATATCAGGGCGTTATTGGTGAATTAGATATAGATAAAAATGCCAGTGGTGAATTTGTAAGCAATCCCCAAGAAAATGTCAATTGGGACAGTATTCCTTTGGGAAAACACACGATTCGAGTTAATCTATATAAGAGCCGAGAAAAAGCCAAAGTCCCTTTTACTATTACAGTTCTGAACGAAAATGGAGATGGGCGTATCTATAATAGTTATGTTGAAGTAGGAACGATTCCCAACAGAAGTGTGGCATCTTTTGAGTTTACTAACGGAAAATTAATTTTTGATGATATTGAGTGATTATCACCTCCCATGCCACCTCACCCCCACAAACACCGTTGAATGAAAAGCCTGCACCGAGGAGGTAGGGTTCCACCGTTGGCGGAAACCGAAGACAACGGGGTTTATTTCTACTTCGAAGCCAGCGTCCAGGCCTACCAGAAACTTGGAACGTTGAGTTGCAGTTTCGGAAATAGCTTGGTCATGGTTGATTGACTCATATCCAGCGAAGGGTTGAGCCAATCCCCGTACAAAAAAAGTACGGGTGGCATTGCGGTGTAAAATAAATTCGTAGCCATATCCCAAGGTAAATTGTTCTTGTGGGATGTTGGTTGAATCAACGAGTTCAGAGGTTTTGCGTTGGTAACTGGCAGTGGCTTTCCAGGCGTTGTAATGACGGTTGTATCTTCCTGTTGAAAGTAGTATTTGGAGGCCACTAAGCGGGCGAAAACCGTCCACTGTTCCCAAATAACCTTCAAAAAACCGTTGCCCTTTTAAGTGGTTTTGGGCATTTGCCGCAAGTCCAAAGACGAACCAAACGGTAGCTATTTGAATAGAAAAATATTTTGATAGTTTAGTATTCTTCATTGTTGACTCAAAATCAAAGGATTAAAGATTCTTGGCTTGCAGCATGATGTCGCTTTCCACTTGGAAACGCAAATGGCGACCACCGTCTTTTTCGTATAGCTCTACTTCAATTACCTTGTCTTCAGGAAAAGTTCGTAAGGGAAGGGCATACACTGTGGTGTATTCGGTATTACTGCGGATGGTAGTCAATGTTTTGGGATAATTGGTAAAAGGTTTTATCTCTACTTCTTGGGCCGCCATTCGTTTGAGTACATCTTTGTCTCGCAGGTAAAATTTGAAAAAATCAATTTCGTAATCAATCTCTGAGTCATTTTTGATGCTCATTTGAAAATAAATTGTTTTGTTTTTCACGTATAGGCTGGTGAGTAAACATGTCATTTTCATTTTAGAAGCACCTATATTCCGAATGTATGAAGTCAATTTTTGAACCTTCTGACATTCGGTTAGCATCTCGTTTTCATTTTTCTCACTGGACAATGAAATAATAGGGCTGTGGTTTATCCCTTTTTGGTCAGAAGTAAAATTGTCTGCCAATAGATTATTGGCGATGTTGATGTTTAGGATTTCGGGATCCTCTTGAAAACGAACCAAGAAACTGTAAAAACCGCCTTCTTCGGTGATAACCGTCATGTTGGTTTCGCAGAAATCGGCTTTTTCTTTGGCTTTTACTCGCAGGATATTCGGCACAGTTTCGGGTATTTGGGTAATTACATCGCCTGTGCCAGCGTCAAATTCTCTGATTTTGGCGGGAAAAATAATATGAGTTGTTTTTCGATTAGAAACCCCAATGGGGTAACTTCCTTTTACTGAGCCTTTGTCAATGGGTAAAATGTAAGGAGTGCTGTTTATTGATTGGGTCAATATTGGGTTAGCTACTGAAACCCCTTCTTTTTGAGCATAACCTGAAAACGACAAGATGAGACCGACCAACATAGTCGGATAGAAAAATAGTTTCATATTAAGATAGTTTATTATTCGTTGATTGTTCCGAACGAACTCCCCCGTTCGGTGGGTTTGAGTAAGATTTTGTAATTGGGTTTTACGGTTACTTTCACATTCGCAATTTTCGCTTGGGCATAGGCCCTGACCCCAGAGAATAGTGAGTTACCTGCTTGCAGGGCCATTTGAGTACCCACTTGTTGCCCTAAACTGCCTTGCTGAATAAAGAAAGATGGTGAAGCCACCGCCGTTTGTGCTGATTGACCCAAACTATTGGCCATGATGTTTTTCTCTCGAATTTTAGGAACATACAACCCCGCTCTACCATCTAAGTCGTAAACAGTAAGATTGGTTTGGTAAAGGGCCGCTCCGAGTCGAATGCTACTGACGATAATGCTGATTCTTTCTCCGTTAATCTGACAAGTTCCTGCCAGTAGTGTGTGGGCTGGCAAGGTAACTCGTTCGCTATTTAGCAGAAGTTGTACGGTTTCAGTCAATCGAATTTTCAGCGTACTTCCATTTTCCACTACCACTTTGTCACCGTCGCCGTGTATTACTGCTTCAATGGCCGTGTTGTTTGTTTGGGCTGATTTTGGGTTGGTTTTTGTACTGTTAGCTCCGTAGAAACCGTTAGTACTTTTCTTTTCGGATCCTGTCAAAATTAAGGTACTGGGCTCTACAGCTTCATTTTTAAGCAGCCCCTTGTTCTCTGCTTCTATTTCCTTTTTGAACAATGTACGGTATTCGGCAGGTAACTGGCCTCCGTAGGCTTTTTTGAGGGTCAAATATTCTTTGCTCATTAGTGGCTCGGCAGATAGGGTAGGGGATGCTCCAACTTCGGGTTGCCCACCCATATTTCTTTGATTGGCCATTTCAATTTGACGCAAAACAGTTTCGGTTGCACGGCGATTAAAATCACGGTCGGCTTGGTCTTGGCGTTCCTCGGTTAATTGCTCCTTACTTTTCGGACTGCGATACATCGTATTCAACACCCGTTGCTGTTCCCTCAGTTGTCGTTGGTTTTGCTGGGTAAACTGACGCTTTTGAAATGCTTTTTGCTGAGTAGGTGAAGCGTATTGTAGTTGATTATTCCGTTGTTCAATTGCTTGCAAATCATTTTCAGTCAAGTATTCATTTGTACCCAGGCGTTGCGTCGGGTTCTGCCCCGTGAGGATTTCGGTATTTTGAGCAGCGTGTTGATCAAGGGGATTGGTACCCGAACGGTTCGGGCTTAGGTCGGAGGGGGTAAAGTCTTTGTCATACTTCTCATCCCCCTTCACATTTTTTAGCTTTGCTTCGGGTGGAGCTAAGTCGAGGTGAGTACTGTCAGTAGAAGTACTTTGGTCAGTGGAAATAAATCCCCCCATCACGCCAAAAATTCCAATTCCAATCAAGCAAGCAATTGGGATTAGAAACATGGCCAACTGTTTTTTGTTCAAACTCAATTTTTTAGCCGTTTCAGCTCCTGCTGTTATGGGTATGTGGTGCGAATTTGGGTTATCATTCATGTGCATTATTTGAGAAAATATCAATCGCTGTTAAAAACATTGCTTAGTTGCCAGATGAACCATACAAATAAAAAAAGCAAGACAGTTAAAATCAGGACGTTCCTTACTCGAAAACCTGCTCGGTATTGCCAACTATTTAGATAGATTGCTATTTTAATAGCTTGTTCTGAAAACCATTTGCCAACTTGTTCGCCTACTTGAAAAGCAGTGAGTTCTTCCTCTTTTTTGGTTTTTCTGAATAATGAGCGCATACCTATTTTGAACGTTCCCGTACGATTTTGGAGGTAAGAATTTGAAAGTCACGCATCAAAAAACCATTCGGTGAGTTATCAGAACGATTGATGTCCACCAGATACGATTGCGTAATAAGTTGCCTCTCTGAAATGGCGGTAGCTCGTTCTTGAATCAGCGTAACGTAGGTAATCGCTCGGTAAGGGTATGCTCGTAAATCTGCCAGAACAGAGTCTATTTTAACCCGTTGAGTTACGTTTCCTTGAATCATTTCACGATAAAAATTTTGCTCGCTAAGGTTATCATGTAACTTCTTGGCTGACTCATCGCAGAGAAACAATGCCTTTTTCATATTGTCATCAATGGATTTTGGGTCAGGCGAAACATTGAAGAATAGTTCGTGAAAACGGCTTACATGATGACGGGCTTCGGCAGGACGATTGTCAGTAACGTCTCCGCAGGTTACTTCGATGGCCTCACCTCGATTGACCAGATAGATGCGTTTTGAGAAATCGTTACTGTATTTGAACGCCAGCACCACTGCCGCAATAGAGATGAGAAACGAACAAGCAAACGCCACGATGACCAGCAATCTACCTCGCTGGAAGTCCTTTTCTAATTGCAATAATTCTTTCATTTTTTGTCGTCGTAAATTTCTATGGATGCCCCTTTTTGATGAAAAACATAGGTTTTAGCCGTGTTGCGTTGGTATTTTTTAAATGACCAAATTACTATTGCAATCGTCATGAAGGCCAATAACCCCAACGCTCCAAGATTGAAATTGAGCGCTTTTCGGTGGCGGTACAGTAGGTTATTTCGGTATTGAATTGATTTTAAAAGCATGGGTTTACAGACGGTTAATTTTACGATTCAAGCGATTCTTTTGGCGTTTAACTTCCTGTTTAGTAGCATTGAAGGCTCCGAGGGCTGTTGCTCCAACGGTAGATTTAGCCAAGCCACCAACTCCACCAATTACCCCGCCGACTACTTTCCCTTGTGAACCATAGCTTGCACCTTTGTTAGAACCTTGTTGGGCACCTGCTGAAACGTTCTTGGGAATGTTTACTAAACCATCCAATGAAGCTTTGCTCGTATCTCTCAATATTCGAGTACCTGCCCCAGTCGTTCCTTTGGTAACTGATGAGGCTGCACTACCAAGCGTTTGATTAACCATGCGAGTAGCTCCTTGCACCATTGCACCAACACCTCCTACGGTTACGAGCATATTGGTCATAGAAGGAACTTGAAAATAGCCGATCAGAAACATGACGAGTAAGGCGATGTAGGCCAATCCTAAATACTCAGGTTGCTGAGCCTCAGCTCCTCCCGACTGTATAGCAGCAGCAGCATCGTAGGCATTCAGGTAGGCATCAGAAGCGGCAAAGGCAATGCTGCTGTACAAAGCCGCAACGGTAGGCATAAGTGTGTAGTTGATGTAACTACCAAACCAACTGGCTATATTTTGAGTAAAGCCAGGAAATATAGCTAATACAAAAGCAATGGGTGCGCCCATTCTTAGCACGAGGCGGTAACAAATGGAAATCAAGAATAAAATGGCTTCGGCCAAGTGCATGATTGCCATTAAAATATCTTGAAGGGCAGACAAAATCTGAAACTTAAATTCCTCTGAAAAACGTTGGAATCCAATTTTGAAATCAACGCCTACACTACCCAAACCCATGAATGCTTCACGGTCTTCGTTTAAGTCACCACCGAAAATTTCTCTGTAGCGTTGTGGGTTGGTACCAATTTCGTCCCACTTCTCCCGAATTTTCTTTTGTATCATTTCGGTGTTCTTCTTGACCTTTTCGTACAAATCTCCGTTTGATGCGTTGACCAAACCTACTGTTTTCTTGCCAAAAGCGTCCATCACATCACACATTTTGGGAGCGGAAGCAATGAGTAAGACCATAAGAAACGGACGTAGATACGGGAAAAAGTCAATCGGTTCGTTACGGGAAATTTGCCCAATCAATCTCGAAAAGATATAGACCAACGCACCAATCCCCGCCACTGCCCGTATGCTGACTTCTATTTTCTCCGCTGCACCATTAGAACTGGTGAGTGTACTTTGATAGACGTATTCGAGCGTTTTTAGAATATCGAAATTCATGCTATTTTAGTTTGATACCCTCGTCAATTCGGTATTTTCTGGTCAGTTCTTCTCGCATCGGAACCAGTAATTCTCTTCCGAGTATTTTGACAATGACCTCAAATTCTTCTTTGGAAATCTCTTTACCGTCAGGGGTTGCCCAACCTACCGTTTTTGTCCCAGCCCAGTTTTCAATCGGTCGGTATCCTTCTGCAATTTTCATGGATAAAGCTATGCGCTGTGCCTTCATTTCGGCGATTTGTAATTCATCTTGATAATTTAAAAGACGTTTGTTAAAATCCTCTTGTGCCTGACGCATTTTGACAGCATCCTCGGTTTCGGTGTAGTTGTCCAAAACAGAACTTCCTTCTGGGTAAAAAGCATCATAAGCTTGTTCGTTGCCATTGTTAAAGTTAAAATTTCCCCCTAATGGGTTACTTGTAACGTTTGCTAAGGCAATGTCATAGAGCTTGGCCGTAGCCTGTCGATCTCGTAAATTTCCAGCTCTCCTCATGGACATAGCTCGGATTCGATTGTAGTATGCTTGTACCAGATTTTGAAATTTTCCCGCTCGTTCGTGCGCCATGTTGAGCCAGTTCATTCGTTCGGAATCATTCATTTCAAGGATATTTTGTGAGGTAGATTGCCTCATATCTTTCAAAATATCCGTTCCTGCTTTGGTTAAACCTTGAAAATCCTGAATAATTAGCTGGTACTCGGCAGGATAAATATGCCCATCCCTTCCAATTGAATTAGCCATTTGATTGAGCATCGAAGTTGTTTGGGTAATGGTTGAAACCAACTGGGTTCCCCTGTGAAATTGTTGTACTCCACTGGCTACTTTTTTCAACTTTTCGACATTTTTGACCAAGGTTTTAAATGAAGGGTCTTGCAGCAGTTTGATGAGTTGTGTAACTGCCGTATGCAAAGGGTCAGAGACTACAAACTGTGCATTGGCTTTCAATTGAAAAAAGGCCAAGAAGCCTATTAGAGCCAGTAATTTTAAGGGTTTTAAGCGTAACATGAGAGTAAGTATTAAGGTTGAAAAACAATTGTTCGTTCACCGTTTGCCCACGCTTTTACGGCACTTTCAAGGTTGCCATTGTACTTGTTTTGGGCTAAATCTTGAATTTCCTCCACTTCTCGTCGTTCAGTGGTAAAAGTCCCATAGGCCGTTTTGGAAACTTCAACCCCATAAACTTTGCAATAGTCCCCCACTAACAACGCCAATTCTTTGTATGGTGGACGGTTTGGGTTTTTACCTTTGTTGATACTCAAAATGATGTTCGCTTGCTTTTCGGAGAGTGCCAGTGTCTGCATGATTTCGCCAAAACGTTTCTCATAATTGCTCTGGTCGAGCAGAAATTTAATGGGCGAATTGTTGATAATGGCATCTTTGACGATGACATTTCCAACCAAATCATCTACTTCCTGTGTAACAACCCCCAATGAGCCGTAATGCTTCCTAACGGTCTTTGAACACCATCGCAAGAAGTCAGAAAAACTGTCTTTTGCCAAAGCTTTCCACGCTTCTTCAATGACCAACATTTTTAATACTCCTTTTACACTGAATAGTTTACGAACGTAGGTGTTCATAATCATAATGGTTGTCACGGGAAACAATACGGGGTGGTCTTTGATGTTGTCTAACTCATAAATTACGAAAGGTAAATCCATGAGGTCAATGTTTTGCCGAGAATTGAGCAAGTAGTCATATTGCCCACCTTTGTAATAGGGACGTAAAACGTATAGAAAGTTTTGTAAGTCAAATTCCTTTTCTGAACGCCCCTGGTTTTGCTTAAAGATGCCAGGATAGTGATTTTGAGTGAACTCATAAAAGCTATCAAAACATGGAAAAATATCATTTCCGTCATTTCGATTGCGACGTAGAGCCACGTAGTATTCGTGAACAATGCTCGAAATTGTTACTTCTTCGGATTTGGACGACCGTTCCCCGTCTTTTTTCCAAAGGGCCATCAATAAATTCGCCAAAGCATCCTTTGTTTCTTCATCAGGGTTCAAGTCCTTCATGTAGAAGGGATTGAAATTAATGGGGTTATCTGTTTCGTAGGTAATGTACCTTCCGCCCATGAGTTTGCACAGTCGTTTGTACGAGTGCCCCACATCCACCATGCTGATGTGTACACCATGGGAAAGCAAGTAGTAAATGATGTTGTTCATTGTGAACGACTTACCTGATCCTGATGGGCCAATGACCATAAAATTTCGGTTGGAAATCAACCCTTTTTCCAACGGGGCAAAGAATGGGTCAACCATACATGGACGCCCAAAGCGATCGGTCAGTAGAATTCCGTTTTTGTTGAAAAAGCCGTCTTGGTAGTTGGTTTCTACGTTCCAAATGCTCGTTGCTTCCTCCAAAAAACAGGTAGCCAAGTTATCCGTTCCAATTTCAGAAATATTCCCAGGGATGCACGCCCAGAACAACGTTTCAGCATCCCAAGTGGCTAACTTTGGTTTGAAACCTAACTTAGAAATTGCCGCCGCAGTCAATGAACGATAATGGTCGGCGATTTCGGAATCTCGGTGAAAAACCATCACATTGAAGTGTGCTTTTACGACTTTGCGGTTGTTGGCTTTCACTTCTGCCATAAAGGCATCTTTGGCTGAAATACTCACTTCGTTTTCCTTTGACCATGCCGAAAAAGAATAGTGCCGTCGTACTTCTCCGACCATTTCGTTTACCATCGTATCACCATCGCAAATCACTAACGCTTGGTTATATACGTGATTGCAAGATAGCATCATTCCCAGCGTCGAACCCGTTGAAATGGGAAAATGACTGCTGTCGGTGGAGAACTGTTCGAGCCGAGCCGAATTTTGTAAATCGTTCGGAAAATCGTTGAGTTCGGTAATGGCGTAGGTGTAAGTTGTATTACCTGCCACTTTTAACCCGTCTTTTGTTTCGAGGTCATATAACACTTCGTCATCGAATGAAAGCGAAAAGTATTTTTGAAAAAGACCTGTTTCAGTTTTTGTACCGAGAATTTCGTCTTTATTTAGCCTGTTTAGCTTTACCTTTCCTGAATCGTTGAAGATTGCCTCGAATTGATTCACAATGTCCGTAAATTCAATCCATGTTTTTGGGTCTTGGATTTCCTTGGGTACTAAATGACGTTTGAGGAACGAGGACTGCTGACTGGTTCGTTTTAAAGGTGAAGAAGCAGGACGAGTAATGTACAAATAACACCGATGCCGTAGGTAGGGGCGCTCGGCAAAGTGCCGTTCGTTTTCCCACGCCACATAATTGTTAGATTGCAGATAGGCACTCTCAAAATTTGGATGGTATTCGTCCTCAATAAACATATCCTGCTTATGAATCATGTATCCGATGGGTAAAATCTTGATTGCTCGAACCAACACATCGTGCAGCGTATCGTATTCGCCGTCCGAAATGGCGAAGATTTCAGGCACCTTCATTTCAAAAGCTACCGTCAAATCTGCATTTTTGGAAACAATGATGTCTGTTTCGGCATCCACCGCCAAAATTGGGAACAGCGTTTCAAGGTTTTTTGCTTTGTTTTGGTTGATACTTTTCACTTGCGTTTGGATAAAGTTTGTACTTCAATCAATCGAGCAAACGAACGGTTTTGGTAAACAAAAAAGGGTTTGTGATTTTTGACCGCTAATTTGATTTCTCCCCAGCGTCCGTGCCGTTTATTGGCATCATAGGTATAAAAAAGCGTGCTGCCTGCACTCATCAACAATACCGAAATAGCAATCAATGTATTCAACCCGATGATGTACAAAAACAACGTCAGGAAAATACTGGCAATGATGCCGACAGCGGCGTAATAGAAATATTTGCCTCGTAATCCTCGAAACTCAATTTCATTGTCAACGCCCCTAAAAACAGGAAAAGACTTCATAGAATTGCACTGATTAAATAGCCCATACTGAACAAAAACAACAATGACCCGAACCATTTGAGCATATATTCATAAAGGTCTTCTTCACCATTTTGAAATTTTCGGTAGATTTTGATGATACCCACAATTGTAATGACAATACCAAGTAATAGTGAAGCATGATAAAGTTCAATGGAAAGTCCTTCTGCTGTCCCCGAAATACCAGTGAAGAAGACATAAGCTCCACCCACAATAAAATTATCTACCATGACTACGATACCACCCGCAAACAGGATTCCGATTAACCAAATAAAAATCATGCCTTCCACTTCTTCACCTCGATTCCATTTTTGGAACAGTCGCAGTCCAGCTATCACCGCAGCAGCAGCAGCCAGTGATAGGCATGTATTTCGGGCTATGGCGTAGAATGAATCCATCGTTAAGGGTTAATGCCAAAATCTTGTTCAGTAACCCGCGGAGAACCAACTTCCATTGCTGAAACATAAGCACTCAGCCCCGTAGTGATAGCAATCACAGCAAGTATTGCGGCTGCCCACCGCCAAATTTCAGTGGTAATGCGTTCGCTTTCACCTAATTGCCAGCGAGTATAAATCCGAAGCCCTCCAATCATACCCATGAATCCACAGACCAAATAAGTAAAGGTGACGAACATAGAAAGATTATTGTGTAGAGGTTCGGTAAACTGTTCACCAATTCCCACCCTCGAAAATCCACTTTTCTTTGTCAAATCCACTGATTGAGCAAATGTATATTCATTCATTAGTGTAGCCAGCAAAAATGAAGAAACGATATATTGAAGTCGTTTCATTGGCTTAAAAGAACACAGCTTGTAGTGTAGCTGCAATGGCCAAAATGAACAAAATGGCTCCCATCCAACCCACGGCGGCTTTTTGGGTATCTTGGTCTCCGTTTTGCCATTTGCTGTAAATTCTAAACCCTCCGACTAAGCCAACAATAGCTGCAATGACGTAAATAATGGTAGTCACTGGCGTAAAATAAGCTTGTAAAGCAGCTGCTTGTTGTTCTATCACTTGGGCTCCTCTTTGAACACCCGCGTTCTGTGCATTGACTTGTTTTAGGGCTACTGTCGCTAACAGAAGCGTGTACAAGTAGCAATTTTTCCTTTTCATAAATACATGAATTATTTGGGCTTATTACTAATTTGATGTGCAAAGTAAATAACAAAACAATTATAATGTCAATTAAAATAAAAAATATTATTTATTTAAAACTTGAAATGTATTATTGTTCATGTATTGATTTAGGGTAGAGATGTACAAATACAAGGAGGTAGTTTATATAAAGATATTTTAATATTTTTATATTCTAGTATATCTTTATTTTGATATTTTCCTATTTATTGGTTCATTTGTGGCAGAAAAAAGCAAATAAACGCAATGAAAGTAATCACCGTAGCGCATCAGAAAGGAGGAGTCGGTAAAACGACTTTGGCACTCAATCTTTCTTTTTTGTTTAAGGATACACTCAAGGTAGGTATTCTTGATACCGATTTACAAGGGAGTGTCGTTGGCTTAGGAGATTTACTGGAGGGAGTAACACTTGTACCGAGGGAAGCTTTGGAAACGGGAGAAGTACCCGAATTAGATATTCTGATAATTGATACGCCACCTTATTTGACTGATCAACTTTCCACTTTGTTTGAAATTTCAGACTTTGTTTTGGTACCAACAAAAGTGAGTTACTTAGACGTGATGGCAATTAAAGCAACCATTGCCTTGATTGCAGAAGCGCAAAAGAAAAACCCCGATATGAAAGCAGGTATTGTCTTAAACATGGTTAAATACCGAACGAGTGTAAATGCTGATATAAAGGGAATTTTGGATAGCTATTCTATTCCAACCCTGAAAACAAAAGTAATGGAACGAGTGAGTTACATACGTTCAGTTGTAGCTAATGGGGTAGGGAACATTGAGGATGAAAAAGCCCGTGAAGAAATGATGGCGTTAGCAGAGGAGATAGTTGAACAACTTTAAAAGAGTAATACAAAATGGCAGTAAGTGACGAATTTAAAAATCGGCTTGGTAAATTAAGTACAAAACTCGCAAAAGAGCCAGCTGAATTGCCGATGCAAAAAGTGGAGCCTGTTCAGGCTGTGACTCCTAAAACGGTAAAAGAGCCAGAGGATGAAATCACCCAATTTAATGTAAAAATACCTTCTTCCTTGATGAAGAAAATTAAACTTAAAGCGGTTGAGCAAGATATTAATATTAAAGATATGGTAGCTCAAATCTTAATTGAACATTTTAAGAACATGTAGAGGATGAGGTGGGAATACGAAAAACATCACTCAGAAATTGAGTACCCGATTGGTATTTTAGATTATGAAGCACTGGCTATTGGTATTTATGCAGGGTACAAAGTCTGTAAGGTATATGATTTGCATTGGTCGTACGGTTTACTGACATTCTTCGTTGCTGCGGTGACCTTTTGGGCATTGATTCAGGTGAGGTTTGTTCGTCTAATCTTAATTTGGAGCTTGACGCTCATCATTGGGTTTTTGACCTACTACATGGTACAAGACTCAGTAGATAATTTCATGGGAATTGTGGCTGGCTCATTAGCTGGGGCATTTATCTACTACAAACACACCAACGATTACAAAGTGTATCGCTATTATCAACACCTTAAAGAACGAATGCAGGAGGATGAAACTAAGGATTTTAAGGCATGGGAGTTAAAAAGGGTATTTGAGAACAAATAGTATAAATACAGCCGTTTATCTATTTGAATAACATAAAAATATATTTTAACTTCACACAATTAAATATTTTTATTATTTTAAGCCCCGAATTAAATTGATTGTTCAATGTCGGGGCTTTCGAGCAAGGAAAAAGAGGGATATGCTCAGGGGGTTGAGCTGCTATTGATTATTGCCATACTGTTGTTAGTATTTCATTTTCTGTGGTTTTGCCATGAGATTTTAGCTGAAAGTCTGCCAATTCGAGGCTTTATTTATACGTTTTTGACTAAGCTTCATCGACAATTTGGATTGTTTAACACACCGATTCTATCCAAAATTCTGACCTATTTCTTGATTTTTTTATATTCACTTGGCTCAAAAGGAAAGATTGACCCAAATGTGAAAAGGCAGAAAATAATGATTGATGCTGCAATTGGGACTGCTTTATTCATGGGTTCAATTTTTTTGCTTTACCTCAAAACAGCCTTTTCTCCTATCTTGATTGATACGCTTTATATTATCGTAACATTGGTAGGTACGTTGTTTTTGGTCAAATCAGGCCAATACCTTTCTCGTTTGCTTTTTGCTCAGCCTGAAAATGACATCTTTAATGAAACGAATGAAGAGTTTCCCCAAAACGAAGCATTGGTAACGAATGAGTTTTCTATTCATTTTAAAACAACGTACCATTTTCGAGGTAAATGGAGAGAAGGGCTGATAAATATTGTTAATCCGTTCCGTTCCACAATGGTATTAGGGGTACCTGGGTCGGGTAAATCGTATGCAATTTTGATACCTGCACTTTGGCAGTCTATATATAAAGGATATACTGCTTACGTTTATGACTTTAAGTTTCCTGACTTAACCGAAGAAGCCTACAATGCTTACCTAAAAACACTAAGAGAAAACAGCTTTGCATGGGGAAAAAAAGCCAATGGTGATCCGCTCATTCCCCAATTCTATGTCATTAATTTTGATGATATAGAGTACTCACATCGTTGCAATCCGCTTCTCCCCGAGTTGATGACCGATGTTATGGACGCCTATGAGTCTGCTCAAACAATCATGTTGAACTTGAACCGTACTTGGGCGCAGAAACAAGGTGAGTTTTTTCCTGAGTCAGCAATTAATTTTTTGACCTCTGTTATCTGGTATCTACGCACTGTAAGTATGAAATATCGGGAATTGTACGAACAGGAGAAGCAGAAGGTGGAAGGTGAACAAAGTCCCAAACTGTTACAAGACTTTAAGCGATTGGGACAAATTTGTACGTTTCCCCACACGCTGGAATTTACAAATCGACGTTATGATGAAACATTCCAAGTGATGGAACAGTACCCCGAAGTCGAGATTTATGTACGTCCTTTTATTGACGCTAAAGCAGGAGGGGCAATGGAGCAGTTGGAAGGACAGATTTCATCAGTTCGTATTCCGATGGCGCGGCTTTCGTCGCCAACGTTGTACTGGGTGATGACAGGCAATGATTTTAGCTTAGATATTAATAACCCCGACGAACCTAAAATACTATGTACGGGAAATAATCCTGAGCGGGTCAGCGTGTATGGAACTGCCTTTTCGCTTTACACGTCTCGCATGATGAAATTGGTGAATAAAAAGGGTAAATTAAAGTCGGCATTGTTTTGGGACGAATTGCCGACGATGTTTATCAAAGGAATAGACATGCTTATTGCTACTGCACGGAGTAATAAAGTAGCGACATGGTTAGGATTGCAAGATTTTGAACAGCTAGTTCGCGACTACGGTGAAAGGGAGGCTAAAGTAATTATCAATATTGTAGGTAATATTTTCTCGGGAACCGTAGTTTTTGAAACTGCCGAAAAGTTGGCTCGTCGATTTGGTAAAACAAACCAAGAGAAAGAGTCGATAACGTATTCTAAAAATGATACTACCATCAATGTATCGACACAGCAAGCGGATGTGATACCTGCCTCAAAAATTTCTACCTTAAAACAAGGAGAGTTTGTGGGGCAGTTTGTGGATAATTTTGGCGAAGAGTTTGATTTGAAGACGTTCAAAGCATTTGTGAGCGTAGAAAAAGACCAACTTCAAAAATCGGAGAAGTTACCTAAAATCAACGATTTAGGGAGGTTGGTAGAGAAGAAGTACGAGGTAGATTACTATGCCCTTACCGAGTCTGAAAAGGTTTCTTATAAGAATAAACTCCTACAAGAACATTATCATCGAGTGAAACAAGATATTTCGCTACTCATAGAGTACGAAATGGCGGAATACCAAATAACCATACCCACTAAAAAGTAACTAATCTAACCACCGCTCAAGCGGTTTACCTTGAAAAAGTAAAATACAATGAATCCAAGAGGAAGACCTAAGTTAGCTGCCGACGAAAAAGGAAACTATAACCCGATTTTAGTTGGCGAGGATGTGCTAAAAACGTTACAGATTTCTTCAGAACAGCCTGAAGAACAGGCCGAGTTGCAAGCCAAATTAGCGACTATCAAGGAAAATACTGAAGCAAGTGAGTATTATTGGAAGCTGGTCTTTACGTATTCTTTTTTTGTGTATAAAAATCGTAAAATGACGGATGCTATTTTTGACAGAGCTGATACTACTACCCTTGAGTCAATCAAAAAAATGAACCTAAAGCAGTTAGCGGAGACTGTAGGGATTGAGTATCATAATTTTAAAAATATGTACTCAGGTCGGGGGAATGCCAAAAATTTGCTTCAATATCAGTCATTTTTGTATGAAAACGGAGTCAATTTTATTTCGTTGCAGTACACCGATACTATCATCAATAAAGCGTATTCTTATTACCAACTATTGATAAGCAATAAGTATTCGAACGAGGAACTGAAAAACTTATTTTTTTGACGGTGAGCGGTTTCAACGAGGCTATAGAGTTAATACAGGTTATTTCCATTGTGAAAGTGCTTCAAGAAATTTCAATCCAAGGGTCAAGTACTCAATGGGACTGACATATTGACCATTTTTTTTGATGGCATAATGCAAATGCTTTCCAGTGGAGTGGCCTGTGTTACCTAATATTCCAATGGTTTCTCCAATTTGGAGAAATTGTCCTTCTTGCACATGTACACTTGCCAGGTGCCCATAAATGGATTGATAGGAATTACCGTGATTTATAATAACAAAGAGCCCCAGTCCGTTATCATAATCTATTTGTTCTACTAAACCTGTTCCTGTCGTTCGGATATACTGGTTATTTCCCGCAATGTCCACACCATTGTGATGCCTAAATCGACCATTGAGTGGGTGTTTTCGCCATCCAAAGTTGGAAGAGACTCTATTCCCATCCCAATAGTTTACGGGGGGGAGGCAAGGAATCGTGAAAGCGATTAAAGCATCTGACTGAACGATGTTGGGAAATTGTCGAAGAATATCTGCGTGAGATAGTCTTTTGAGTGTTGTAATCAACTCCCTTTTTGATGATTGAATACTATCTTTAGAGGGCTGACCGTTTGTTGATAATGAAAGTAAAATGCAAATTATTTTCAATATATATTTAATCATAATAGCAAAAATAAATAATTTGTTTTATTAAAATGACTTAACTTACTTTGTGATTGAAAAATAAGTTGTGCCATTTTTCAACTGCTAATCCATAACAATTGATGATGTTATCTCTTAATGACCTAACAAAAAGGTACGGGGCCGAACGAATCAACGTAGCTATTCAGCCGCTTTACATTGCTGATGGGGATGAGCCGCTCGACCCAAGCAGATACGTAATAAATGCTTCAGTCAATGATATTGAATTATGGGAATCTTTATCAAATGACGAGAAAAACTTACTTTACACGGCTCATTTGGATACTCTTTTTGATACCAAAGACTTGGTAAACTCATTGTTTGACATCAACGAGCCCGAAGGTGGTTTTGAAATTCCTGACTAACATCTAAGCCTGAAAAGACCATGCAAGATGTCAAAAACCGAGCTTCGAGAGAGCAATTAGCCATCCTTCGACATTTAAACAAAGAAGCTGTACGCTACATAGCATTTGGTGATTTTGCCTTAAATGGCATTGATAATACTCGTACGATTGGAAATGTTCAACTCTGGATTGAACCTACACCCGATAATGTTGAAAGATGCAATAAGGCCATCAAAAATATGTATGGGGCCAGAAGTATTACCCAATTGCCTCAGAGCGTCGTTACCAATCCAGAAGCCAAACGTACTTTAACGCTGGGTAGTGGCGAGGTTAGAGTTGCTGTTTACCCAGCAATCAGTGGTTTTCATCCTGCCGAGTTTAAAGAAGTGTATCAACGAAGTGAGAAAGGGCGAGCGTATTTGCCAAGCCAAACGGGAAAATTTGATGGTTCTGTTGGGTACAAGCAGTTAAATATGAACGACTTGTATCATAATATTCAAGAATCGAAGTCAGTTCATAAGGCTTGGAATCTGGAGACCATTGAGCGATTTGCGGCGAAAAATGATGTGACCTTAAAAAAGCCTGATGGTAGTGAAATTACGGAACGAGATAAAGTAGCCATATCATCCCAAACCCAACGAAAAGGCGGACGTATGACCCGAGATTTAAGCCAAATAAAGCAGGAGTTAGATTTAGAAATTGTACTACAACATTATGGTTATCAGTTGGATAAAAAGAAGTCCCGTCCCAACGATGCTTGGCGGCTGTACGAAACGGGAATAAAAGGAGATAAGCAACGTTTGGCAGTTGCGGCCGTCAAAGATTATGGGGCTAAATTTTTTGTGGATTTAAACGACCCACAATTCAAAGGTGATATTTTTAAGTTCATGGAACGGATGGAACACGGAAACTATCGCCATATTTTTCAGACGATTGACTCGATCATGATGCAAGATGGATTTGCTGAAAAGAAGAGAATGGTTGAGCCAATGATTGAAGTTCCTGCCAATTATTTCTTGAAAGATACGCAGCTCCGTGAGCAGGATTTGTACAGCAAATATCAGATCGCTCCGTTGACTGATACCGAATATTTGGAAGGACGGGCTATTGAAAAACAGACACTTTTTTCCAAAGAATTTGAGGGACGAATCAAAAACGTGGCGTTTGACACGGGTGTGATTCGACACGTAAATACAGCCTTCCCTATGTACGCCCGTGATGGAAATATTGCATCAATGGATATTCGGAATGTGGCATATAAAGCATTTCCCGAAGGGGAGCGAGGAGAAGCACTTTGGCACTCAAATCGTTTTTTTGAGGCAAGAGAGGCTATGAAAGATGAAAAAGGACAAGAAATTTTACAGGGGACTATTGGTACAATTTACCGCCAAGATGCTAAAAACGTAGTATTTTTATCTGGAGAATTAGGCGAAGAAAAACGTGCTGTTTTGTCTATTGAGCAAGCCAAAACGGGTTTTTATGAAGTCCCCGTTCAACGAATTGTTATTTCTGAATCGGCCATTGATGCGATTTCGTTAAAACAATTGAACCCCGAACAAGCTGATGAACGACGTTTTTACGTCGCTACTGGTGGGCAACCTGGCGGGAAACAAGTGGCTTTTTTGCAAGAAATCCTCAATAGAAATCCGCAAGCGCAATTAGTGATTGCACAAGATGGTGATAATGCTGGGTTACGGTTTGCGGTGAATTATTTGGCTTTGGACCATCCGTCCGAAAACCCTGAGATGAAGGTTAAACCCTACCTGACCTATTCATCACCTACTAATCAGCAAACAAAAAAAACGGATGAAAATACCGAGAACCAAGAATCCGTCGGAACAAATCGGTTGAACTTGGAGCTTCGCTACCCCTTAGCGTTGGGAGCAAGAAAAGCGCAGGAACTAAACGAGAGCTTCATAAAAGATTTGGTCGAAGACATGAATTTGTTTGTGAAACGATATAGCACGGATTTGAACGATAAAGAAAAGAAAATCAATGAGTTTCAACGAGAAACCATGTTGGATGAAAACATGAAATACATGATAACCCGTACTACGATTCACTTTCCGAATGATACTAAATTATTGACTAAGGCATTGAATCGTATTAGTGATGAAATCGAAAAACGGCAAGAACAAAAACTATTTCAAGTCGTGCGTCCAACTCGTCAGCAAAAAGATTTGAACGATGTGTTGAGAGAACGTAAGGGTCAAGCCTTACCTCTTTCTCATAACCTTAAATTGCCCGCACCGCCCGCAATTAAACCTTACCAAGAGATTCAAAAATCAAAACAGGAGGAAATGAAAAATTCTGAATCACAGGGGTTTGGGCAAGGGAAGAATAAAATTAGTTTTTGATGCAACTATGGAGCAGAATTACTTTACCCTATACTTACAGAGTTATTTGCAAAGCGATTTTCCTGATTTGCTGGCTCAACTCGCCCCAGAAGAAATAGAGAATCTTGTATTAGAGCGAGCAAATCAGGCTGCTTCTATTTTTGAAAAGGAACGATTAGCAGGTAAGGACGTTTTACAAGCCCAAGAGGTAGCCATTGCTGAACTCACCAATGGCCTATCTTTCTCGACCTATTCGTTTTTGAATAATTTGCTCGAAACCGAGTTTCTGTCTGATTATCAAAGATTAATCGCAACAGAGAAACGGCAAACCTTTGTCATTGCTATTTGCCCATTGCTCGAAAAACTTGTACACAAGTACGAATCTGAATCGGGCGAGAATCAGCGACTCTGCTACCATTTAATAATCGGTCAACTTGAAAATTTGATTCAAGCTCATGGCCTTTAATCCCAAACACCACCTCGTACAAAATACCGAGGCGATAGCTCTTGCGTTGCAATTGCAAAAAGAAGGAGCTAGTCCAACGTCTGAGCAAGCCGATTTAATTCGTCGCTATGCAGGTTTTGGTGGAATCAAGGCGATACTTTTACCCTTGGAAGACGACAGTGCTTGGCAAACGAAAGCAGATATTGAATTACGCCCCCTTGTTCAAACACTGTGGGAAACAATAAAAAATGCGGCAGGTGAACAACGGGCCGAGGAATACTGGCAAAGCCTTAAAAATAGTGTATTGACCAGTTTTTACACTCCTCCAGCGGTGATTGAAGCGCTGGGAGAAGCTATCCAACAAACGGGGTTTGAAGTGAACAACTTTTTAGACCCTTCGGCGGGGTTGGGGCAGTTTTCGGAAGGATTTCAGCAAAAAGGTTTATCTCTCACCAATTCCCTTTTGATTGAAAAAGACCTACTGACGGCTACGCTGTTGGAAACGCTGTATGGTAAAAATCAAGTAAAACAACAAGGGTTCGAAGACATCAGCAGTCGCTACTTGAATACCTTCGACTTGGTAGCCTCCAACATTCCCTTTGGCGACGTGGCCGTGTGGGATGCCGCCTTTGCCAACAGCAAAGAAAAAACCAAACGCCAGGCTTGCCGAAGTTTGCACAGTTATTTTTTTGCCAAAGCCGTGGACGTAGTTAAAGAGGGTGGGGTAGTGGCCTTCTTGACAACTGATGCGTTGATGAATAGTCCAAGTAATGAGCCTATCAGGCACTATTTGATGCGGAATACAAATCTGATAAGCTCAGTTCGCTTACCTCACAATCTATTTACTGATTTTGCGGGCACAAGTGTTGGCAGTGATTTGATTATTCTCCAAAAAGATACCCAAAAAACAAACCTTAGCCATCGCGAACGGCTCTTTATCCAAAGTCCACGGGGTGAGTATCCGAGCAACCGCTATTACGAAAACTTGGGGCGTATTGTCCATACCCAGCTTCAATTTGATACTGACCAGTATGGTAAACCCGCTCGGATTTTCATTCATAAAGGGGGAGGCGAAGCCATTGGTCACGAATTGAAAAAAATGCTGGACGAGGATTTGGGCCAACACCTCAAAATCGCTGTACCAACTGAAAAAGCGCGGGTTGTCATTAGTAAAGCCCCACCTACGCCTCAACTTGACCTTTTTGCGACGCTTCAACCAACGTTGGTGATTGAATCTCAGCTTTTTGAAGGCATAAAATACCCTCACTTAAAAGAAGGTTCGTTGGTAGAACAAAATGGGCTTGTGGGAAAGGTGTACGAGTTGGCCGAGGCAAAACCTTCTTTTCGTCCTCTGGAAGTCTCGAAGGCCCAACAGGAAAAAGTGAAAAGCCTGATTCAGCTTCGAGATAATTACCAGCTACTCTACAATTTTGAGCAGGAATTTCAAGCCGAAAATGCAGGATTACGCCAGCTGCTAAATGAATCGTATGAGCGCTTCATGGCCCAATACGGTCAGTTAAACCGCAAAGAAAATGTTGGAACCGTCTTGCTCGACCCGCAAGGGAAAGAACTGTTGGCTTTGGAGCGGGTCAAAGAGGGGCAGTTTATTAAAGCCGATATTTTTGAACAGCCTGTTTCATTTTCCACAAAACAACGCATTGAAACGGCCGAAGATGCCTTACTTGCGTCGTTGAATTGGTTCGGGAAAGTCAATCTTGACTACATGCAAGAAGTGAGTGGTTTAAGCGACGAAAAATTGCTGAATCAGTTGCAAGACCGCCTGCTCTTTGACCCGATTCAAGACGAATACAAAACCCGAGAGATGCTGCTCTCTGGTAATGTTTTTGAAAAATTGAGGACGATTGAAGAATACCTCGAACAAAATACGACGGAGCAGCATCAGGCACAGGTGGAAAAAACGCTGGAAGCACTACGTGAAAGCCAGCCAGAAAAAGTACCGTTTGAACTGTTGGAATTTAATTTTGGCGAACGTTGGATTCCGACGCAAGTATATCAAGATTATTTGAGCCATTTGTTTGACCTACCCATTCGGATTCAGTACGCACCATCTACGGATACGTTTACGGTGAGACCCTTGCGAAGTACCCAAAGTAACGCAAAAATTACCACTGAATTTGCCGTAAATGCTCAAACCCGCACCTACGATGGCCTAGATTTAGCCGAATATGCGTTGCTGAATACCAATCCTCACATTACCAAAAAGTTGTGGGAAAATGGCCAGGAAATGACGGTCAAAGACCAGGAGAAAACGCAATTGGCGGCCAGTAAAATTGAACAAATTCGTCATCAGTTTCCTGTTTGGCTAAACGAGCAGTCAAAAGACCTCAAAACAGAGATAGAACAACGTTATAATCAACTGTTTAACTGCTACGTCAAACCTCAATACGATGGTAAGCACCAGCAGTTTCCGCACCTCAATTACAAAAACTTGGGGATAACGAGTTTATACCAAAGCCAAAAAGATGCCGTGTGGATGCTGCTTCAAAACGAAGGAGGAGTGGCAGATCACGAAGTAGGTTCGGGTAAAACCCTGATTATGTGCGTGGCTGCCTATGAAATGAAACGGTTGGGCATTGTCAACAAACCCATGATTATTGGACTCAAAGCCAATGTTCACCAGATTGCGGAAACCTTTCAGTCGGCCTACCCAGAAGCGAAGCTGCTATATCCCCAAGCTAGTGATTTTAGTCCCGAAAACCGTGTCAAACTATTTAATGACATCAAAAACAATAATTGGGATTGTCTCATTCTGACCCACGACCAATTTGGGAAAATTCCTCAGTCGTACCAAATCCAGCAAAAGACGGTTCAAGCGGAATTGAACAACGTAGAACTGGATTTGGAAGTAATGCGTCGCCAAAACAACGAAGTATCCAAGGCTGCTTTGAAAGGACTCGAAAAGCGCAAAGCAAACTTGACGGTTGAGATGGCTCGTATCAACCACCAACTCAAAGAAAAAAGAGACGATGTTCCTGATTTTCAGCAAATGGGCATTGATCACTTGTTTATTGACGAAAGTCACCGCTTCAAAAACCTGATGTTTACCACTCGCCATAACCGAGTGGCGGGTTTAGGCAACCAAGAAGGTAGCCAAAAGGCCATTAATTTGCTGTACGCGATTAGAACGATGCAGCAACGCAAGAACAAGGATTTGTGTGCTACTTTTCTTTCAGGGACGACTATCAGTAACTCATTGACCGAACTCTATCTAATATTTAAGTACCTCCGCCCCAAAGAACTCCAAAAACAGAATATTGTCAACTTTGACGCCTGGGCCGCAGTATATGCCAAGAAAACCACCGATTTTGAGTTTTCGGTCACCAATAACCTGATTCAGAAAGAGCGTTTTCGATACTTTATCAAAGTACCTGAGTTGGCTATGTTTTACAATCAGATTACCGATTTTAGAACGGCCGACATGATTGGCATTGAGCGCCCTCAGTTGAACCAAAAACTCATACACGTATCTCCCACGCCGCAGCAAGAAGATTTTATTCAGAAATTAATGAAGTTTGCCGAAACGGGCGATGCGACCTTGCTCGGCCGTCCCAAACTAAGTGAAGGAGAAGAGGCGGCGAAGATGCTAATTGCGACCAATTACGCCAAGAAAATGGCCTTGGATATGCGTTTGCTCAATCCAAATTACGATGACCATCCCAATAATAAAGTGAGCCAATGTGCCCAAAAACTGGCCGAACACTATCAGCAAACCCTGCCCCACAAAGGGACACAGCTAGTATTTTCGGATTTGGGAACGTACAAACCTCAGCAGTGGAATGTGTATAGCGAATTGAAACGAAAGTTGGTAGAAGAGTACCAGATTCCACCTCATGAAATCAGGTTCATCCAAGAATGTAAAAATGAAGCCCAACGAACCAAACTCTTTGCCGATACCAACGCAGGCAAGGTAAGAATCCTGTTGGGTTCAACCGAAATGTTGGGGACGGGCGTGAATGTACAGCAGCGCATCGTGGCCTTGCACCATTTGGATATTCCTTGGAAACCCTCCGAATTAGACCAACGTATAGGGAGAGGGGTTCGTAAAGGAAACGAGATTGCAAAATTGTACGGCAACCAAGTCCACAACTATGTGTATGCCGTCGAAAAGACCTTGGACAACTACAAGTTCAACCTGTTGCAGAACAAATCGTTGTTTATTAGCCAAATCAAAAACTCTAACTTAGCTACCAGACGGATTGACGAAGGCAGTTTGGACGAAAAGAACGGCATGAATTTTAGCGAATACATCGCAATTTTGTCGGGTAATACCGATTTATTGGAAAAAGCTAAGATAGAAAAGCGGTTGGGCAGATTAGAGTCCGACTTGTTGATTTACAATAAAGACGTGATAACGGCACAACAGAGGTTGAATGCCCAACAACAACAGACCGAAAAAACAGCGCAAAAATTGGAGAGCCTAATCGCGGACAGAAGACTGTTGCGAGAAAAACAGGCTTACACTGAAACGGACCAAATTACTGGACAGCTTAAAGTGGCAGGCTTAGAAAGTGAAGACCCCAAAGAAATTGGTAAAAAACTGGTCAGTATTGATAAAAACAACCGTAGTGCTTCAGAACAAAAGGTGGGGGAATTACACGGGTTTCAGCTAGTAGTGTTCACCAGTACTCATTTTGTAGATGGGTACGCCCATAAGGTGAATTATTTCTCGGTAATTTCACCAAATGGTGCAAAGTACCAACATAATGGCGGCCAAATGCCACGAACGCCAGAGTTGGCCGCTCAGTTTGCCCATAATGCACTTGAAAAAATCCCCAAATTGATAGAAGATCAACGCAAGCGGGTAGGAGACTTCAAACGTGACATTGAGCAATTACGAGATTTTATATCGAAGCCGTGGCCCTACAAACAAGAGCTTACGCAGCTTCGCCAAGACTTGCAAAGCATAGAGCGTAAAATTCAGGATTCGCTCACGGAGAAGGTTTCGGAGAAAAAAGAAGAGAAAAGGGTGGGGGCGAAGGTGGGGTGATAGTGCTTTTTAATACTTATCCATGCGTTAAGCCTGTTAATTCCTGTCTAAACTCCGCTAACTTCTGATTATTCAAGGCCGCCGCTTTCGACATAGATATGATTTCTTCGGCTGCTGCTCGGTAGAGTAGCTGCTTGAAACGTAGGGCTTTTTCTTGTCCAAGGTATCGTCCAGGTTCATTTTTTCGATAGCCTAATTTACTGAATAGAATACTAAAGTCTTGATACCCAGTCTCGCTGATGATGCCCAATGCCTTAGCTCGTGCCATAATGGCCTGAATAGAAACACCATATTGTTCTTTCACCTGCACCAATTCGGCTAAGGAAATATAGCGACGCCGTACGGCCATTTCTTCAATAAAAGTTTCTTTTGGCAACAAAAAGGCTCCTGCAAAAGCGTGGCAGAGTTTTTCAACCTGTTTTTCGGGTATGTCTGGATTAAACCTCAATACGCAGTGGGCCAGCTCGTGCAAAGCGGTAAACCGTTGCCTCACTACATCAAAAACGGTGTTAACTACAATGACAAGGCTATCATTACCCATGGCAGATAATCCATCAAAACTTTCGTTTGCCGACACCTGAAATACTTTAATGCCTCGGTCTTCGAGAGTTCCAATCACGTTTCCAATAGAATCCCGTCCTAACTTCCAAGCGTCTCGTAACCGCTCCGCCGCGGGGTCAATGTCTTCAAAGGAGTTAATAACAGTACCTTCTATTGGATTCTCAAACTTGATTTGAGCATCCAATAGCGATTCTAATTCATGGTATCTTTCTAAAAAATCAACGGTCTGCTCTCGTACTTTTTCTTCTTCGGTTTTGGTAAGTTTTACTCGCTTTCTGAATTCTACATTTTGGAGGATAACCCGCTCAGAGCGAAAGAAATAATTGACTCGAACGCCTAATATTTGGGCGATTCGTATTAAGCGTTCGCTATCGGGTCGGGCTTTTCCTTGTTCGTACTGATGAAGGGCTTGTTTGGAAACATCCCCTAAACTATCTGCGAGTTCTTGTAGCGACATTCCAGCCATTTTTCGAGCCGAAACAAACCTATCGGCAAAAGTAGATTCCATTTTAGTGAATTTTATATTGACAAAATAAGTAAAAAATATATATTTGTCAATACGACTATTGTTTTTACTTTTGTTGTGTCAACAAATAAAATACATAATTTCTATCATTTGGTTATTTTAACACCTATTTTTCTATAAAAAATTTTATTACATTAAAATAAAATAAAAAATATTTAACAAAAATGAACTACTTTTGTATAAAGTAGGTTAATGTGATTGATGGAAACAATTGGAAATATAGCAGAGATACTTTTTGGAGTCAATATCCAAAATCGTCATTCGGCGGGCGAGATACGTTATTTGCAGATGAGTGATTTTGATGATAGTGGGTTGATAATCAACAACCAACCAGCCGTTTTTGTAGAAACTGCTGACCTCACAACTGAGCGACAACTTCTACAAACAGGCGATATTTTGCTTCCTGCTAAGGGAGGGCGTAATACCGCTTTTTATATCGAGGAAAGCTATTTGCCTGCTGTGGCCTCATCGTCGTTTTTTGTCGTGAGACTCCAAACTACTTTGATTGATGCTCGGTTTTTGATGCTTTACCTCAACCAACCCAGTACCCAAGTGAAAATTAAATCCATGATTAGTACCACGGCCACCGTACCCGTACTCAACAAAAAAGATTTTTTGAATCTGCTCGTGCCGATTGTTCCTCTCGCCCAACAGTACCAAATTATTCAACTTCACCACCTCCATCAGCAAGAGCGACAGCTTACAATGCAAGCGTGGGCTCAGAAAGAATTACGTTTTCAAGGAATTTTTACACATATCATTCAAAATCATGTCTAAGCTCATCTCACAAGCTGAAATTAACAATACCGTCTGGAAAGCCTGCGATACATTCAGAGGCGTAATAGACCCCAGTCAGTACAAAGATTATATTTTGACTTTCCTGTTTGTGAAGTACCTTTCTGACCTCTGGAAAGACCGCTATAACTATCATCTGAACCGCTACGATGGCAATACTGAACGAACCGAACGCGCCATGCGAAACGAGCGTTTCCAATTGCCCGAGCATTGCCAATACGATTACCTGTATAACAACCGCAACGAACCCAACATCGGCGAATTGATTAACGAAGCCCTCGAAGAGTTACAAGACTCGAACCGTGCTAAGTTAGAGGGCGTGTTCAGGAATATTGACTTTAATTCAGAGGCTAATTTGGGGCAGACCAAAGACCGCAACCGCCGTCTGAAAAATCTCATTGAAGATTTCAAAAATGTGGATTTATCGCCTTCTCATTTAGAATCGGCCGATGTCATTGGCGATGTGTATGAGTACCTGATTGAACGCTTTGCCTCTGATGCGGGCAAAAAAGCAGGGGAGTTTTATACGCCCTCGCCCGTGGCTACGCTTTTGGCTGAACTCATGAACCCCCAGCCAGGTAGTCGCATTTGCGATCCTACCTGTGGCTCTGGTTCATTGCTAATTAAAGTGGCTCAAAAAATTGGCAACAACAATTTTTCGGTCTATGGCCAAGAAGTAAACGGCTCTACCTACGCCCTGGCTCGTATGAACATGTTTTTGCACGGCATGGACGATGCCACCATTCGTTGGGGTGATACCATCAATAACCCCCTGTTATTGGAAGGCGACCACCTGATGAAGTTTGACATTGTAGTGGCCAATCCGCCCTTTTCGCTTGATAAATGGGGGGCAGAAGAAGCTCCCCACGATCGCTACAACCGTTTTTGGCGGGGAGTTCCGCCCAAATCAAAGGGGGATTTTGCCTTTATCAGCCATATGATAGAAACAGCCTACGAAGGCCGTGGCAAGGTAGGAGTAGTGGTGCCGCATGGGGTATTGTTTAGAGGAGCAGCCGAAGGCAAGATTCGCCAACAACTTATCGAAAACAACCTCCTTGAAGTAGTAATTGGTTTGCCTGCCAATCTATTTTTCGGAACGGGTATTCCTACCGCTATTTTGGTGTTCAATCGTGGTAAGCAGCACCAAAACGTGTTGTTTATTGATGCCTCCCGTGAATACACCGAAGGTAAAAACCAAAATACCCTCAGCACCGACCATATCCAGCACATCGTAAGTACCTACCGTCAAGCTTCCTCATTGGGGGCTGTTGAACCTAAATACGCCTATTGGGCCACGCTCGACGAAATCCGCCAAAACGACTACAACCTCAATATACCACGCTACGTGGATACTTTTGAGGAAGAACTCGAAATAGACCTGAAAGCTACCCAAAACGAGATTGATTATCTTGAAAACCAACTTACTGACATTAAGCAGCAAATGAAAGCCTATTTGCAGGAATTAGGATTTTAAATAATTACAGCCATGAAAACAATTACGAAAAAAGAAAAAAATAGAACTCCCATACCTCCTAAAACAATTTTAAGGCTTTGGGTTAAAGCTGCTGGAAGATGTCAGTTTGAAGGTTGTAACAAGCAACTTTGGCGAGATGATATAACAATGAAAGAATGCAACAAGGCCTACGTAGCTCACATTGTTGCGGCAGAAGAAGGTGGAGAACGTGGAGATCCGATAAGGTCGAAGCTACTTTGTACTGAATATAGCAATTTGATGTTGTTATGCGCTGATTGTCACAATAGAGTTGACGAAAAAGGTATTGGAGGCAAAAATTATCCAGAAGTTGTACTTCTCAAAATGAAACAAATTCATGAAGAACGTATTGAGAGACAAACAGGAATACATCAAGATAAGCATAGTGAAATCTTACTTTTTGGAGCAAACATAGGAAAGCATGATTCCCCGCTGTGCTATAAAATGGCACATCAAACAATCATTGACACACATTATCCATCAAGCCAAAGCGGAATACAACTTGGATTGACAAATAGTGGAATACTTGACCATAATCAACGATTTTGGGAATATGAAGAGGATAACTTACGGATAAATTTTGATAATTATGTAAAACGCCAAAGGCAATCAGGTACAATCAAACACCTATCTGTCTTTGGGTTAGCTCCCCAGCCTTTACTGATTCTTTTAGGAAGCCTATTGGGTGATTTACACCCAACGGAGGTTTATCAGCTTCATCGAGAGCCGAAAACATGGAAGTGGTTGAATGAAACGGATGAGGTAACTTTTGAGATTATAAAACCTCAAAATAATTACCCCACCGTTGCTTTGGTATTTGCGTTGAGCGCTTCGATTACGGAAGACCGTGTTGTGAGCGTATTAGGTGAGGAATGTTCGATTTGGACATTTACAGTGAACAAACCCAACAATGACTTTCTGAGAAACAGAGAGCAATTGGCACGGTTTAGAACGGAGTTGCGATCGCTCTTGAATGAAATAAAAGCCCGCCATGGTCAAAATAACCTCATTCACGTATTCCCTGCAATGCCTAATGCCATGGCCATTGAATTGGGAAGAGTAAGAATGCCTAAGGCAGACTTGCCAATGCTCGTTTACGACCAAAATTTTCAAAACCCAGCTCGTGGGTTTTATCCAACAATTAAAATTGACTAAAAATGACGCCTGAAATAGACAGAGAGTACAGCAAAATTCTTGATAAAATTGCTGAAAAATTAGACCTTACAGATACCCAGTATGAAATCGCTACCCGCAGTTACCAAGCCGTAGCAAGTTGGTTAGATGCCCCCGATTCACCATTAAGGCCCTACCGTCCGCATATTAGCCCCCAAGGGTCTTTTAGGTACGGAACAGTAATCCGTCCGCTTTTGGAAGATGAAGATTACGACGTTGATTTGACCTGTAAACTACATATTTCTGAAAGCCAAATTACGCAACAGTGGTTAAAAAAAGTAGTAGGTGACCGTCTGAAAACGAATGAAACCTACAAGCGTATGCTTGCGCCCGAAAAACGGAGATGTTGGCGACTGCAATACAATGATCAGTTTCGTTTTCATTTAGACATCGTACCGTCTATTCCCGACAGCGCTCAGTATATTCAACAACTCACTACACTACTGGCTGTACCCAGTTCGCTTGCCATTCATGCCCTTTGTATTACTGACAATGAAACGTGGGATACCGATATTGATTTTCCCAAAAGCAATCCTGAAGGCTATGCACTGTGGTTTTTGCAGTGTATGAGGGTCGAATTTGACCGCCGACGTATGCTTTTGGCGGAACAAATGAAAATGAGTGTGGACGCTGTACCTGAATACCGAGTAAAAACCCCTCTACAACGGGTAGTACAACTTTTGAAGCGGCACCGAGATTTGCGCTATGGCGATAACCCCAATGCACCCATTTCGATAATCATTACTACCCTTGCCGCCAAAGCTTACCAAAACGAAACCGATATTTTTGTAGCCCTACGTAATGTATTGAGCCGAATGGCAAGTTTTATTGAGTTGGATGAGCAAGGCAATAGAGTTGTTAAAAACCCCGTAAATCCACTCGAAAACTTTGCTGATAAATGGGCAGAAAACCCTGAAAAGGAAGAATTGTTTTTTGAGTGGCTCAACCGAGCGAAGCGAGACTTTGACCAGCTCGCCCAAAAACGTGGACTACCCGAACTTGCAGTACCGTTGCAACAATACTTTGGTGAAAATATAGTGAGAAAAGCTCTTAATGAGGTGGCTGAACAAACGCTGAAAGAACGAGAAGCCAACCGACTCTTTATGGCGGCAGGAACGGGAATTTTGAGCTCACAACAGACCCCAAAAAGTGTACCTGTAACCCAACACAATCCGTATGGAAGCGATAAAGGTTAAAAAACTGACCCCTATAATGCAGGGAGCAAGGTTAAAAACCTTATTCCCCCTGTCTGATTTTACGGTGCTGGCACATGGTTTGGGTATTAAGTGGAAAGGCTGCCTACAACCCAATCCTATCAGCCAACTTTATCAAATAAGCGTCACGTATTTGCAAGGTAAAGCGCCAATTACCAAAGTCCATACGCCATTAATCATTCCTGATGGCAAAAAACTCCCTCATGTGTATTCGCAAATCAAGCAGGAGCTTTGTCTCTATTATCCCAAAAACAACGAATGGCACAGCGGTTTATGGATTGTAGAAACCATTGTCCCCTGGGCATCAGAATGGCTATATCATTACGAAAATTGGGTAGCAACTGGCGATTGGAAGGGTGGTGGAATTGAGCACGAACAACCCAGCAAAGTAGAGGTAGAATCAAAGAAAAGATTTAGTGTATTACTACCTAAATTATTGAAACGCTAATCAAGCCCAACATGGAATACACCATACCGCTACTGCCACTACCCCAAGACATCGAAACAAGAGTAGTATTGAAAAAAACGGCCAAGGCACATCAGAGTTTGGCCGAACTGAAAGGTATTGCACAAACTATCCCTAACGATGCCATCATTATCAATACGCTGGCTTTGCAAGAAGCAAAAGACAGTTCGGCTATCGAAAATATCATAACTACCCACGACGAGCTTTACCAAAGTGATGCCCTCAAACGTCACTTTGCAACAATGGCCGCCAAAGAGGTGCATAGCTACGCCCAAGCCCTCAAACATGGCTATGAATTGGTACGCTTGCATAGTATCTTGACCAACAATTACATTATTCAGATACAGGGCATCATCGAAGAAAACAATGCGGGTTTTAGGAAATTGCCAGGAACCGCCCTGAAAAACGAACAAACTGGCGAAACGGTTTATACTCCGCCACAGACCCACGACCAGATTGTAGCTTTGATGCAAAACCTCGAACAGTTCATCAACGACTCGGAAAACTCAGACCTCGATCCTTTGGTCAAAATGGCCATCATTCACCATCAGTTTGAGAGTATTCACCCGTTTTACGATGGAAACGGCCGTACGGGGCGTATCATCAATATTCTGTATCTGGTTAAAGAAGGACTGCTGACACTCCCCATTCTGTACCTAAGCCGCTACATCAATCAGTACAAAGCCGAATATTACCGCCTGCTGCAACTGACCCGCCAAACCCAAGATTGGGAGCCGTGGTTGTTGTTTATGCTCGAAGGGGTGGCCCAAACCGCCCAGCAAACCACTCAAATGATTGTGAACATCAAAACCCAAATGCAGGAGGTGAAGCATACCATGCGGAGCCAACTCCCCAAAATATACAGCCAAGACTTGCTTAACAACCTGTTTAACCACCCCTACACCAAAATTGAGTTTGTCATGAACGAGTTGTTGTTGAGTAAACCCACCGCTATCAAATACCTCGACGCACTCATTGAAGTAGGTATTTTGCAAAAACACAAAATAGGACGAGAAACCTATTATATCAATCAACGACTTTTTGAAACAATCATGAATGTTCCTAAAATGTAAACAAAACGCCGTTTTTCTTTACCTATTCTCAAAACAAGTAAACAAAACCCCCATTTTCTTTACCTATTTTAGGCATTGTACTCGATTTCTAATTTATGCAAGTCTCACTTGCATAATTAACCCAATAACCCCCATGAATAACCCCAAAAACTCCCTCCCCAATGGCTGGTCCCTCAAAAAATTGGGGGAGATTGCGAAGATACAAGGAGGCTTTGCATTTGACAGTAAGAAGTTTCAAAACGCTGGTTTATATCAGGTCATCAAAATGAGTAATCTGTATGGCAGTAAGTTAGACTTAGAACGGTCTCAATCTTTTATGAATTCACTGTCAAGTCGTGAAAGAGAATATCTGTTAAAACCAAATGAAATCCTAATAACACTAACAGGTACTGTTGGAAAACGGGATTATGGTTATACATTTCAAATAACAAATGAAGAACGTTTACTATTAAATCAGCGAGTAGCTCGAATTATTGCAAATACAGAGTTGTTAAATCCTAAATATGTTTTTTATGAATTAAATACTAATCGTTTCCTTAATCAATTCTTTTACGTTGCAAAAGGCGGAACAGGCAATCAAGCTAACGTAGGTATTGAAGATATTAGTAATATACAGCTAGTTCTCCCCCCCCTCCCCGAACAGCAGAAAATAGCGACCATATTGGGTACTTGGGATGCCGCCATCCAAACAACCTCCGCCCTGCTCACCGCCCTCCAAAAACGCAAAAAAGGACTGATGCAACAACTGTTAGATACAGAGAAAAACGAAATAAAAGCAGGAACAATTTTCCAAAATATTTCACAAAAAAATTATCCAAATGAGCCATTATTATCTGCAACACAAGACAGAGGTGTTATTTTAAGAAGTATGTTAGAAGGTAGGGTTGCATCACCAGAAGGTTCAACAAATGGTTACAAACTTGTTGAGATAGGAGATTTTATTATCTCGTTACGCTCATTTGAGGGAGGAATTGAGTATTCGGAATACCGAGGGATTATTAGCCCTGCTTATACAATTCTACGACCTAAAATATTAATTTATCGAGATTACTATAAACATTACTTTAAGTCTGACAGATTTATTAAAAAATTAGGTGTCGCAGTAATAGGAATTAGAGATGGTCGCCAAGTAAGTTTTGATGATTTTTCAGTAATAAAGATACCTTTCCCCTCCCTCGCCGAGCAAACTCGCATCGCCGTCATTCTGAACACTGCGGATGCGGAGCTACGGCAAACGGAGGCGTATTTGGAAAAACTCAAAACCCAAAAACGGGGCCTGATGCAGCAGTTATTGACGGGGAAAGTGCGGGTAATAACAACATAAAAGCGATGCAAATCATGTACGTTGACGAAAGCGGAGACAATGGTCACTCAAAATATGGTTCACAACACTATATTTTGAGTGGAATTATCGTGAGTGAAGATGACTGGCAGGAGTCTCTCAATAGAATGAAGTCGTTTCGTAAATACCTCAAAGATACGTATGGATTATTGATTCGGACTGAGCTACATGCTGCTGAACTGATACGGGTTAGCAAAATCGAAGAATACAGAAAAATTCATAAATCTCAAAGAATCAATATTTTAAAAGAGTTTATACGGCAGATACCCGTTATCTTTAATAAGTCTGTCATTATCAATATTGTACTTAACAAAGACCATTTTCCAATCGGAACAAACTTTCAGGAGTTGGCTTGGGCGAGGCTAATCCAACGTTATGATATGTATCTGAAAAAATCACAAAAGGGACGTGGTATTATCGTAAGCGACGATTGCCAAGATGCCAACATTAGGAAGTTATTACGCAAAATGCGGGTTTATAACCCAACTCCATCGCATTATGAAGGATACTATAATGCCCCCGTGGACAATATCATTGAGGATGTGTTCATGCGCAGTTCGCAACACTCAACGTTTATTCAAGCCGCTGATTTTGTGGCGCATACACTCTATCGCAAAGAGTTTCCAAAAGGTAGCTTAAAGAAATTTGGCTTGGATAAGATTTTTGATGAGTTAGAACCTATTTTACTAAAAAAAGCAAGTAGAAGTGATCCATTAGGAATCGTCAGAAAATGAAAAAGCCCTGGTTACAAACCAAGGCTCAAAAGGATTTTGATTGTTGCGGCCCGATACAAACAAGGGTTTTACCGAGTCGACTTGATGCAAAAGTGTTTAAATATTTGAATATTTCCAAATAAAGTACAATATTTTTTGTACAATGTACAATAAAAATCAACAAAATCACCCTAAAACACAAAACTAAGTGTACACTTAGTAATTATAAAAAGATAACGTCATGGCAAATTGTCATCAACAATTCATTACTTATCGGAGTAACTTGGATATACCGCCAACTACCTTTAATCGCTTGAAAACTGCCCAATATGGGGTAGAAAAACAACTGAGAAAGTATTTCGACAAAAGGGAAGGGTATAATGTAAAGGGCTTCAAGGTACAAGGTTCAAAAAGTATCAGCACCATGATTCGAAAGCAAGGCGATACAGTAGATATAGATTTTGGGATTTATTTTTATCCCAAACCCAATGTACAGCCTGCTACACTGATTGAGCGAGTATATGATGCTCTTTATGATTTGCGTACTACTTATGCCCCTACTCGCAAGAATAAATGCGTGAGAGTAATTTATCGTGAAGAATCAAAAATCCACATTGATGTACCTATTTTTTATTTAGAGCAGCTAAGGGGAGAGCGCAATCCACAATTGGCTACTCGAAACGGTTGGATTTCGAGTGATGCAACCGAATTTGAGGCATGGTATAAAGCCAATAAGGGCAGCAGAAATGTTCAATTGACGCACATTATTCGCTATCTAAAAGGTTGGGCAAGCTACTATGCCCAACAGAATGAAATGCCTAAAGGAGTAGCCATGACCGTTTTAGCAGCTATTCATCACGAAAAACACAGCCGAGATGATATAGCATTTTTAAAAACTTTAATAAGTATCAGGCAAACCTTACAAAGAGATTTTAGCTGTAATATGCCCGTAAAACCGAATGACGACTTATTGAGAAACATAAACACATTGCCAAAGCGACAGGCATTTTTTCGCCTTCTTAATGCCCTCATAGAAGATGGAGAAATTGCTGTTAAAACAACAAAGAAAGAGAAAGCAATCCAACTTTGGCGAAGGCACTTAGGCAAACATTTCCCCCCCTATTAACCTTTTACAAGAAAAATTTAGTAACCGTTTAACCACCGTAAATCATTGAAGAAGTACATTATTTAACGTCTAAAATTATGAATCCTTCCTACCGAGAAGACGACATCAGTCAAATACCCGCCCTGCTGGCCTTACAAGTCATAGGGTACAGGTATTTGGCTCCATCCGAAGCCCTCCAACTTCGGGGTGGCAAGACCAGCGGCATCTTGTTGGAGGAAGTTTTACGAGAACAAATACATAGAAACAACACTTTTCGCTACAAAGGTCGTAGCTATCCGTTTTCAGAAACCAACGTCAGCAATGCCATCTATGCCCTGCAAGATTACCCACTGCAAGAGGGCTTTATGGCCTCCAACAAATACATTTACGATTTGATTACGTTGGGCAAGAGCTTTGAAGAGACGATTTTGGGCGACCGAAAAAGCTACACTCTCCACTACATAGACTGGAAAAACCCTGCCAATAACGTTTTTCACGTAACCGAAGAACTCAACGTGCAGCGGTCGCATCGCTCTGATGGGGCTGCCGCCAGTCACTATCGTCCCGACATTGTGCTGTACGTCAATGGTATTCCGTTGGTGGTAGTAGAGTGTAAAAGCCCCAAGATAGACAGACCACTCAGCCAAGCCATATCACAGCATTTACGCAACCAAAACGAAGACGGCATCCGTAGCCTGTACGTGTATTCGCAGCTTTGTATAGCCCTGTGCGAAAATACCGCCCAATATGGCACTACCGCCACCGAAGAGGAGTTTTGGGGCGCCTGGCGAGAGCAATACCCCAACCGTCAGGCCGAAGAAAATCAAAAATCAGTCTTACAAACCCTCAAAAATGAGAGTATTAACAATACCATATACTGGAAAAACCTATTGCGCAATGAGGAGCGAACAGGACAATACAACCCCTACCAAGAAGCCATTGGAGCAGAATGGAGCATCACAAGTCAGGACGAACACCTATATAATATCTGTCGTCCCGAAAGGCTCCTCGATTTGATTTTCAACTTTGTAGTTTATGATGCTGGTGCCAAAATCATCGCTCGGTATCAGCAATACTTTGGCGTTCGGAAAACCTTAGAGCGGCTCAAAATTTCAAGTCCTTCGCCCGTAGTACCAGGCGTTATGGTGCGGACTGGCGGGGTGATTTGGCATACGCAGGGGAGTGGCAAATCATACACAATGGTCATGCTGGCGCAATTGTTGGCCATGGATAAAACAATTTTAAACCCCAAAATTATCTTGGTAACCGACCGTGTGGAATTAGACGATCAGATTTACCAGACTTTTGCCAAGTGCGACAAAGAAGTAGTACAGGCCAAGACAGGCAATGATTTGGTAGAATACCTAAGCCAAAGTTCGGATGCCATCATTACAACCATTATCAACAAATTTGACGCTGCCGTCAAAAAAATGACGGAGGCCATTAGTACCCCCAATATTTTTGTATTGGTAGATGAAGGACACCGTACCCAATACGGCACACTGAACGTAAAAATGCAGCGGGTGCTGCCCACGGCTTGTTTTATTGCATTTACGGGCACGCCTTTGATGAAAAAAGAAAAGAATACCGCTGCTAAGTTTGGGGGTATCATAGACAGCTATACCGTATCTGATGCCGTAGCCGATGGGGCAGTAGTGCCACTGTTGTTTGAAGGCCGTTCACCGCTTTTCAACGTCAACGAAAGACCCTTAGACAACTACTTCAATAAGATTTCAGAGCCATTGAATGACTATCAGCGGGCCGATTTGAAGCGAAAATTTAGCCGTCAAGATGCACTTACCGCAGGAGAGCAGGTGATTTACGCCAAGGCTTGGGATATTTCTAAACACTATAAAGACAACTGGCAGGGAACGGGTTTCAAAGGGCAATTAGTAGCGCCCAACAAGCAAGCCGCTGTAAGGTACAAACGATTTTTGGATGAAATTGGGTTGCTATCAAGCGAAGTGTTAGTATCGCCACCCGACGACCGAGAAGGGACAGAAGATGCCTACGGCCACATTAGCGATGAGGTGTTGATTCATTGGAAAAAAATGATGGATAAGTACGGCACGGCCAAGAAATACGATGAAACCCTACGGCAAGCCTTCAAAAAAAGTGATACGCCTGAGATTATCATCGTAGTAGATAAACTGCTGACGGGCTTCGACAACCCTCGCAATGTAGTGTTGTATTTGTGTCGAAGATTGAGAGAACATACGCTTTTTCAGGCGATTACTCGTGTAAATAGAAAGTATGTGGGAAAAGAATTCGGCTACATTATTGATTACGACGGCGTAATTGAGGAATTGAATCGTACCCTGCAACTATATACCAGTTACGAGGATTACGATAATCAAGACTTGGAAGATACGATTACGGACATTCAAGAAGAAATAACACAACTACCGCAGGTACATTCGGTGCTTTGGGATACCTTCAAAACCATAATAAACAAGAAAGATTCTGCAGCCTATGAAAACTTTCTTTCAGATGAGGCGTTACGAACCATGTTTTTTGAAAGACTATCTCGTTTCGCTCGATTACTTAAAATGGCGCTTTCTTCGTATCAATTTGTCAGTCAAAGTCCTGAATCAGAACAAGAAAGGTACAAAAATGACCTTGCTTTTTTTCAGAATTTGCGAAAAACCGTTATTCAAATATATTCGTTAGAGGTTGATTATAAGCAGTTTGAAGGACAAGTACAGAAGCTGATTGATACCCATGTATCTGCCGATGAAATCATCAGTATTACCGAGCAGGTCAATATTTTTGACAGAGAAAAATTTGAAGCAGAGGTACAAAAAATAGCGGGAACGGCTTCCAAAGCCCATGCGATTGCAAGTCGTACCCAGAAAACAATTACTGAAAAAATGGATGAGGACCCCGCTTTTTATAAGCGATTTTCAGAAATGATTAAAGACACCTTAGATGCTTATCGGCAACAGCGTATCAATGAAATTGAATTTTTAAGCAAAGTTAATGACATCAAAGAGGCTGTGCTGAACCGACAGGCCGATGATTTGCCCGACTTACTCCAAGGCCGAGATACTGCCCAAGCGATTTATAGACTTTTGACCGAACAAGAGATAGAAAACTTATCGGGTCAAACAGCCTTGCTATCACTTCTTATTGAAGACAAGATTAAAGATAATGTATTGTCGGGCGGAGCTATTATTGTTGATTGGCAAAACAAGAGTGAAGTAATTGGTAAATTAAAAACAGCTTTTGACGATTCATTATGGGAGTTCAAAAATGATTATGGTTTAGCTTGGGATATAGCTACACTTGATGATTTAATCGAAAAATTTGTCAGCATCGCCAAAGTTCGTTTTAATGGAAAATCATAGTATTCAATTTGGGTCAATCGTAGTCAATTTTTCGGTCGAATATCGAAAACGTAAGAGTTTAGCGATAACTGTTTACCCCGAAGGGTTGGTAATTGTTACTGCTCCGTTGGGTGCTACTATTGAAAAAATCAAGGAAAAAGTGCATCGTCGAGCGGCATGGATACTCAAACAGCAGGATATTTTTCAGCAGTATGAGCCCCAAAATACACCCCGAAAGTATGTTTCAGGTGAGACACATTATTATATGGGTCGTCAGTATCGTTTGAAAATCATCGAAGAGCCAAGACAGAAAGTTGTTTTTCGAGCGGGTTATATTGAGATTTTCGTACCAAATAAAAACGATAAAAAGACCATTCAAAAAATGTTGGAGTTATGGTATAGAGATAAGGCAAAAGAAAAGTTTGAGCCCATTTTTAGAAAATGCCTCGAAAAATTACCCTTGGACATCGGCCGAAAAGAGCAGTTAACTTACAAAGTGATGGCGATGCCGAAACGGTGGGGGAGTTGTACTAAAAGTGGTAATATTTTGCTTAACCCCAATCTTATTAAGACACCCAAATCATGTATTGAGTATGTTATTTTGCATGAATTATGTCATTTAATAGTGCCTTATCATAATGTTTTGTTTTATGAATTGCAGTCAAGTTTGATACGTGATTGGAGAGATTCGAAAAAAAAGTTGGAGTTTTATAGATAAATAAATATATTTATATCGTTATTATTTCGTTTTAAATCTATTAAATACAATTTTATGCCGAAATTAAACCGCTCAGATTTTAAATACAACGCCAAAGTTTTTGAGAAAACTTGTCTTTGGTGTGGAACTCCTTTTTTTGCTAGCCGATCTACAGCGAAATATTGTTGTGGAACTTGTAGGGGATATGCTAATCAAGCCAAACAATCTGAAGAAGCTATACCTTATGATGAAACTGAAAAAATGATTTCGGCACTGCTTTCTGAGAATGCTTATCTCAAAGGGCAACTCCAAAGGTATGTCACTGAAAATGAAGAACTAAGAAAACAGATTCAAGTGACAACGAAAATAAAGAGCTAATCTTCGGCTACTTTTTTATACACATTTAACACCAAAGTAGGTTTAATGGCAAATCCTGGCACTTCTGCGCTTGTTACAGAGTAGACCTATGTAGTTCACTGAGAATTCAATAAAAACAATAATCTGGACAGTTTACTTAGAATATTCAATTCTCAGGCGCCTTCAAAGTCCTAATTTAGTGGCAGCATTGTGCTCCTTGATGTCTTCAATTCGGGTGTATCGTTGAATCATCAAACTCGTTTTATGTTTGGATTGTCGCATTATTTCCGAATCATCAGCCCCGTTGATTTTGGCAATGGTTATGAAAGAAGCTCTCAACGAGTGAGCAGAATAGCGCTCCCCAAAATACTTCTTAACTGTCTCATAAACAGTCATATCATTTAATCGTTCGTCTGTAATTTTATCACCTTTACGCACCCGCACAAACAAGGGGCCAGTGGCGTTATCTAAACGACTTATCCAATTTTTTAATGTTCGGATGGGACAAAAGTCGGCTTCTGGACTAAAGAAAAAAGCTTTTTCTTCTGCTTCCCCATACTGATTGGTTTTACTTTTAGATAAAGAGATAATCGCGCCATCATCGCTAAAATGTACGTCCTCAATATTCAGGCTTACCAACTCCGAGCGTCGATAGGCTCCTGCAAATCCCAACAGAATCAAGCACTTATCCCGTAATCCTGCATTGGTTGTAGTATCAATTCCGCGTAGAATATTTTTGAGTTCTTTCATTTTAAACGCAGGTGCTTGCTTCTGACGCACCCCATTCGTTCGCTTGATACCCTCCATAACAGCCCGAAAAGCCCTGTCTTTAGTCGGCAAATCAAGGTTATTTAATTCGTGAAGTTTACGAATAGCGGATAATTTACGATTGATACTCGCCCATTTGTGCGTATCGGCCAAATGAGAAACATATGCTGCCAGTGTAGCAGCCGTTGCAGGCATTTCAACTTGGCAAGTTTCAGCACACCAACTTCGGTAATACTTGAGGTCAGTTTGATATGCTCGTTTTGTATTAGCTGCTCCGTCTAGCCCTTTACGGGCATAGTCGGCTACTTTTTGGGAAAGTATTTTGCTAATTGGTTGCGCTGTATGTACCTCTATTTTAGCTGATTCACTGTCCATCTTCACTACTTTTTTTAGAATCATTCCATTTTTCCCAATCATTCGGACGCAACAATTTTTGAATGAACTCATCCATGCCAAGGTCACGACGTTCCATCACATGACGCCGAAATGGCCAAGCAGTTTTGGCCGCTTCAAATCCTTCCTTCTCAAAAACCTGTCTAGCATTGTCGGGCAGCCCCTCAAGCCAATCCTCAAAATCCTCCAGTGTCTCTTCCCCCTTTGCTAGGCTCATATATCGATACGACGCATTTCCAAAATTGAACAACAAAACCAAAAAATCAAATTGGTCCACTGGGCTCTTCTCCAAAGCCTCAATCTGATTCTGTCGGATTTGCTTATTAGGATGTTTGACATAAATGAGCTTTTCTAGTTCTTCTTGCGACATGATTTTAGGTTTTTACAAAAATACACATTACCTATGATAATTAAACGTTATCGTAAGTAATAAAAAATTATTACGATTACATCTCTTATACTGGTATTAGTGTTTCCTTCGTTTAATCTGAAAATTATGTAAAAAGTATCGAAAAAAATGTAACCTTCTATTCCCTTGCATCTTCGTACATTTGTCGGTATCAAAGCATAGTGTAATGAAGCAAATCATCGAGCGCACATTTTGCCTTTACTTAGCCATCCAAGTGTTGTTTGCCAGCACAGGGTTTGCTATGTATGAGCATTGGTGTTTGATGAAGGGAACAAAGACAGTTTCTTTTGTTCATGAAGAAAAATGTCAGAAAGTAAGCCATAAAGCCAGTCATAAAAAGTCTGGGTGTGGAGAGAGTTTTAAGCGTAGCAAGTGCTGTTCCGACAAAGTTTCTTACTATAAAATTCAGACCCCTTCGGCTGATGGCAGTTCGGTACACTTCATAAGTCAGCACATTGATTTAGTTTCTATTTTCAATCCTACTTATTTCACTCCTGCGGCTTGGATTAACCAAACCGTTTCATTCCGTTTACCGCACTTTTACAGCCCTGCGCCACCACTTCATGGGCGTAGTATGCTCATTTTTGTACAATCCTTCTTGATTTGATTAGGTAAAATGCCCATTACTGGGCTTACAGCAACCTTTCGAGTTGCTTTTTGGTGTTTTCTTTTTTCACCATGATTACCTAATTCATTATGTCTTCCTACCTACGTTTCTTAGAAAACTTATGAAACTATACATCAAAAACATGGTGTGCGGTCGCTGTAAAACGGTAGTTCGTCAAGAACTCGAAGCACTCGGACACCAAGTGTTAACAATCGAGCTAGGTGAAGTTGTCCTCGAAAAATCTGCTACTGATAGGCAGCTCGACCAAATTTCTGAGCGATTACAAACGCATGATTTTGAGTTGTTGAGTGACAAAAAACAACAGCTAATTGAGCGAGTAAAAACGACTATCGTTGAGTTGGTTCGCCTCCAAAACGACGGGCTTCGTCGGATGAAACATTCGGATTATATCACCGAAAAAGTAAGTCGAGATTACCGATACCTCAGTACACTTTTCTCAGAAGTGGAAGGTATTACCATTGAGCAATATTTAATCCATCAAAAATTAGAACGGGTAAAAGAGTTACTGGTCTATGATGAATTGACTCTTTCACAAATCGCCGACTTACTTAATTACAGTAGTGTCGCCCACTTATCGGCACAGTTCAAATCCATTACCGGAATGACTCCTAGTCAGTTCAAACGCTTGCGGGATAAAACACGAAAGCCTTTGGATGAAATTTAACTCCAATAAACTACTACAATGAAACGAAATGACTTTTTGAAAACCCTTGGCTTTGGCTCCGCAGGCTTACTGGTGGGGGAGAGTCTATTATCAAGCTGCATGAACCACGACATGGCAGCAATGAACATGACTACGGCTCCTTTGGTAATAGAAGGGGCATTTACTACTCCATTAAGTTTGCCCGAAACACTTACAACGGGTGGCGTTTTAACCGCTGGCAACCAAAATGCAACCATTATAGCAGGTAAGAATAGCCAAGTACTTGGTTATAAAGGCAGCATATTAGGCCCCACTTTTCGGATTCAACGGGGAAGTAGCATTACCATTCCTTTCTCAAATGGACTTAGTGAAGAAACTAATATTCACTGGCATGGTTTACTTGTACCAGCTGCTATGGACGGACATCCCAGTCAAATAGTTTCAGCAGGACAATCGTTCAATTATACTTTTAAAATTGACCAAGCAGCAAACATGGCTTGGTATCATCCGCACCCGCATGAGAAAACGGGTAAGCAGGTGTTTATGGGTTTGGCAGGTATGTTTATCGTAGAGAGTGCCGAAGAGAAAGCCCTCGGATTACCTTCTGGAAGTTACGAAATCCCGCTGGTGATTCAAGATAAACGCTTAGACACCAACGGAGGAATCGTCTATTCCCCTACCATGGACGAAGTAATGATTGGATACATGGGCGAAACGGTATTGGTCAATGGCATTCAATCGCCTGTTCATCAAGTAGCTACCCGGATGTATCGGTTACGGGTACTCAACGGTTCCAACGGACGCATCTACAATTTGTCACTAAGCAATGGGGCTTCATTTTCAGTCATTGGTTCTGACGGCGGGTTATTGCAAACAGCCGAATCAGTAACCAGCCTCCTACTTGCTCCCGGTGAACGAGCTGATTTATTGGTAGATTTTGGTAAAATGGCCCTCAACGCCGAGGTATTTTTACAAAGCAATGCTTTTTCGGGGGTGAGTTCGCAAGGAAGCCAGTCCTTTAAAATAATGAAGTTTCTTGTCAATAAATCTGAAACCGAAACTTTCAAAATGCCCAATTCATTCAATACGATTCAGGCACTCAACGCTTCCTCTGCTACCAAAATCCGCACATTCGACATCGGTATTGCGATGGAAGGTGGACACGGCTCAATGGCCATGAAAGGGATGCACACCATCAACGGAAAGGTTTTCAGTATGAATCGTATTGACGAAAGCGTAACGCTAAACAGCACCGAAATCTGGGAATTTGACAACACCAATGGCGACGAGCCCCACCCTATGCACTTACACGGTGTATTTTTTCAAGTGATGAGTCGAACAGGTGAGCGAGGAAGCATCCAATCTCACGAAAAAGGATGGAAAGACACCGTATTGGTAATGCCTGGCGAAAAAGTAAGGATTATCGCCAAGTTTGAGAAGGTAGGCACGTTTGTGTTTCATTGCCATAACCTCGAACATGAAGACGATGGAATGATGCTCAACTACGAAGTAAAATAGCTATGGTAGAAAAACTCATCCATTTTGCCCTCCACAACAAATTGATTGTGATGGTACTGGCGTTGGGCTTGTTCGGTTGGGGCGTGTATTCTGTCCGAACCAACCCCATTGATGCTATCCCAGATTTGTCCGAAAATCAGGTCATTGTTTTTACTGAGTGGATGGGTCGTAGTCCACAGCTCATCGAAGACCAAATCACTTACCCATTGGTTTCTAACTTGCAGGGTATTCCTAACATCAAAAACGTAAGGGGTACTTCCATGTTCGGAATGAGTTTTGTATATGTCATTTTTGAAGACAACGTGGACATTTATTGGGCAAGAACTCGGGTTTTGGAGCGGCTTAATTATGCCCAACGATTACTCCCACAGGGTATTACTCCAACACTTGGCCCCGACGGCACAGGCGTAGGCCATATTTTCTGGTATCACCTCGAAGCCCCCAACATGGATTTAGGAGAACAAAGGGCTTTGCAGGATTGGTACGTCAAATTTGCCTTACAAACTGTGAAAGGAGTAAGTGAAGTAGCTTCATTTGGTGGGTTTGGCAAACAGTATCAAATCAACATTGACCCCTACAAGCTTAATTACTTTAATGTCCCGCTGATGGATGTATTGAATTCCATTCGTAAGAATAATAATGATGTGGGTGGTCGAAAATTTGAAATGTCCGACATGGCCTACATCGTGCGGGGCTTGGGCTACATCAAAAATGTAAAAGACATTGAAGATATACCTGTGGGCAATTATGGCTCCGTTCCTGTGAGGGTACGAGATGTAGCAACCGTTCAAATGGGCGGAGAACTCCGTTTGGGTATTTTCGATGTAGATGGAGAAGGCGAAGTAGTAGGCGGGATCGTGGTGATGCGTTACGGTGAAAACGCTGATGCAGTTATCAAGGATGTAAAAATCAAAATGAAGGAAGTTGAGAAAGGGCTTCCACCAAACGTCAAATTTAAGGTTTCCTATGACCGCAGTGAGCTGATTGAAGCGGCAGTAGAGTCAGTAAAAGGGACCTTGATTGAAGAAATGATAACCGTTTCGATTGTAGTTCTCATCTTTTTGCTGCACTGGCGCAGTGCCTTAATCATCCTTATACAGCTGCCTATTTCGGTGGCTATTGGCTTCATTCTGCTCAATGCCTTTGGTATATCTTCAAATATTATGTCATTAACGGGCATTGCTTTGGCTATTGGCGTAGTGGTAGATGACGGTATTGTGATGGTTGAAAATGCCTATCGGCATCTTTCGGAAGCCCAATTAGATAAAGAAAAAAATCAAAGTATATGAGTTGGTTTAAAATTAAATTTCGAATCTCAAAAGACCCACTTACTCCCGATGAACGCTCGGAGATTATCGAAAAATCATCGAAACAGGTAGGCCCCGGGGTATTTTTTTCGACGATTGTGACGATTGCTTCTTTCTTACCCGTCTTTTTGCTGACGGGTATGGAAGGCAAGCTGTTTTCTCCTTTGGCTTGGACTAAGACATTTATCCTGCTCGTTGATGCGTTTTTGGCAATTACCCTAACGCCTATACTAATTGTTCTACTACTTCGGGGGAAATTGAAGCCCGAAAGTGCCAATCCAATCAACCGATTCCTCGAAAAAATCTATACCCCTATTCTAAAATGGTGCTTAAAGTATCGTAAAACCACCATTAGTATTAACATATTGGCCTTGGTCGTTAGTGTGCCAATGATGCTAAATTTAGGAACGGAATTTATGCCTCCACTCGACGAAGGTTCGCTGCTCTTCATGCCTGTCACTCTCCCGGACGTATCCAATTCAGAAGTAAAACGCTTGCTGCAAGTCCAAGATAAATTGATGAAAACAGTGCCCGAAGTAAGCCACGTTATGGGAAAGGCAGGTCGAGCCAACACCGCTACCGACAATTCACCTATCAGTATGCTGGAAACAATTGTGCTACTTAAACCAAAAATTGAATGGCGGGAAGGAAAAACGAAAGATGATATTATCAACGAGTTGAATGCAAAACTGCAAATTCCAGGCGTAACCAATGGCTGGACGCAACCCATCATCAACCGCATTAACATGCTTTCGACAGGAATTCGCACCGACGTAGGTTTGAAGGTGTATGGTCAAAGTTTAGATTCGATCAATCGGGTTTCGCAGATGCTTAAAAAGCAATTGGATGGCATTGACGGGATAAAAGACTTATATGTTGAACCCATTACAGGTGGTAAGTACATTGATATAATAGTCAAAAAGGAAGAAATCGGGCGTTATGGATTGAGTATTGATGACGTAAACATGATTGTAGAAAGTGCGTTGGGCGGGATGATTCTGACCACCACCGTTGAAGGACGACAACGGTTTACTGTCAATGCTCGATTTGCCCAAGATTTCCGTAACAACATTCAAGCCCTAAAACGGATGCAGGTTCAAACCGCAAGCTATGGTCCAATTCCCTTGGATGCCGTTGCCGAAGTGAAAATTTCAGAAGGTCCACCTATGATTAACTCAGAAAATGCCATGCTTCGGGGTACTGTGCTTTTCAACGTCAGAGACCGAGATTTGGGAAGTACTGTGGAGGAAGCGATGAAGAAATTGGAGTCTTCGGTAAAAAAACTGCCAAAAGGTTATTTTATTGAATGGAGTGGGCAATGGGAAAACCAAATTCGGGCTAATCATACCCTTAAAATTATCCTGCCAATCGTGCTGGTCATTATCTTCTTCGTGTTGTATTTCACTTACAACTCCATGAAAGAAGCCCTTATTACCATGATTACCGTGCCATTTGCCCTCATTGGCGGAGTATATATGGTGTATTTCTACGGAGTCAATCTTTCGGTGGCGGTGGCGGTGGGTTTCATTGCCCTGTTCGGGATGGCTATCGAGACTGCTATGCTTATGACGATTTATCTCAATGAAGCTATGCAAAATTTAGTGTTTGACAGAGGTAATTCAAAAGAAACCATCACCAATGCGGATATTCGAGAATATGTGATTAAGGGAGCAGCCCAACGACTTCGCCCTAAACTCATGACCGTCTCCGTTTCTTTGTTTGGCCTAATTCCTATTCTTTGGGCAACAGGCGTAGGTTCAGATGTGATGCTGCCCATTACGATTCCGCTCATTGGCGGTACAATTACTTCTACAATTTATGTGCTATTGGTTACACCCGTGGTCTTTGAGATAACCAAAGAGTGGGAGCTCAAACGCTATGGAAAAATTGAACTTTATGATGTTAAAGAGTAAAAAGCCATGGTTAGCAATAGGGTTATCGCTCTATACTATTGTTTGCGAAGCGCAACAAAAGCTGAATTTGAGCGGCATACTCCATCGAATTGAGGAAATCCACCCTGATTTAAAAATGATGGATGCCAAAGTCAAAGAGCTGGATGCTTATGCCGAAGGTGCTCGAAACTGGGAAGCCCCCAAATTTGGAGCAGGATTCTTTATGACCCCGTACAACTATATGATGTGGAGTCGGGCGGGGGCATTATACCATGAGGGCATGAATCAAGGCATGGGTTCATTTATGGTTCAGGGCGAACAGATGATACCCAATCGTAAAATGCTGGATGCCGAAGAGCGCTACATGAAATCCATGTCGGGTATGGAAGTTGCTCAAAAAGGCGTAATGCGAAATATGCTTTTTGCCGAAGCTAAAATGGCCTATTACCGTTGGTTAGTGTTAGAAAAGAAGAAAAATGTATTGAAAGAAAGTCAAAACCTACTCAAATATATGATTGAGTCGGCAGAGGTTCGGTACAAATACAATCAGGAGAAACTAAGCAGCATTTACAAAGCCAAAGCTGCCCTCTTAGATTTAGACCGTATGAATCTAATGTTTGACGGCGACATTCGTCAGCAAAAAGTAATGCTCAATACGCTCATGCTGCAAGATCGAGCCACTGATTTCCAGATTGACACGCTTTCTTTGACCTATCTGTACCCAAATACTCCGTTGAATTTGGATACCAATGCCGTAATAAACCGCAGTGATTTGAGGGTGATTGACCAAAACCTGACCATTTCCCGCTACAAACAGGAGGTGGAGTTTCAGAAACTCAAACCCATGTTCGGTGTACAGTACGGCCACATGTTCGCTTTTGGTAACCAATGGCAGTTTACGCTTATGGGTATGGTCACGATTCCTTTTGCCAAATGGTCAAGCCGACAAATTAAAGCCAATATTAAAGGGCTTGATTATCAACGACAGGCCTATAATAAACAACGTGACGGTTTGACTAATCAGATTTTGGGGAATTTGGCTGATCGTCAGGTAATGATGCAATCATACCAAGCCCAAATTAAGCAATACGAAAACGAGCAGTTTCCCGCTTTGCGCAAACGTTATCAAAGTACCTTATTGGCTTATGAACAGAACACCGACGAATTGTTCATGGTACTTGATGCATGGATGGAGCTCAAAATGGCTCGTATGAACCAGTTAGATTTATTACAACAACTACTGCAAGCACAGGTAGAATATGAAAAAGAATTGGAAAAAAGATAACCGCCTCGGTTGGCTTGTTTTTGTCTTGTTCATTGGTTTATTGGGTTGTCAATATATCAACCAATATTTCCAAAAAGGCGAAGACAAACCAAAAGATGTGTATGCCTGCCCCATGAAATGCGAAGGCAACAAAACCTACGACGAACCAGGATCCTGTCCTGTTTGCGGTATGGATTTGGTAAAAGTGCCTAACCACCAAACCCACGGCGATACAGCAACGGTTATGATGGGGCAAATGAAAAAAGCGGGCAAACATTATTACTGTACCATGAAATGTGAGGGCGAGAAAACCTACGATAAACCGGGTTCTTGTCCCGTGTGCGGTATGGATTTAGTCGAAAAAAAAGATACTGTCTCGGCTGAAAAAGCTGTTTATACCTGCCCTATGCACCCTCAAATTCAGAAAGACAAAGCAGGTTCTTGCCCGATTTGTGGGATGGACTTAGTAAAAAAAGGAGGTGCTACCGAAGCACTTTCGTCCAATGACAGTTTAGCAATTCTGGTGAAGCCTACTTATGAGTATGTGTTGAGTGGCGTAAAAACTACCCAGCCAGAGCAACGCTCACAAAAACTGGTAGTCAACACTTTCGGTTTTTTGAGTTATGACGCACGAGCTTTAAACAGCATTGCCACTCGTTTTGGTGGACGTATTGAACGACTGTATGTGCGATATCCATTCCAAGTGGTGAGCAAGGGGCAGAAAATAATGGATATATACAGCCCCGAAATTGTAACAGCACAACAAAACTTAATTTTCCTTTTACAAAACGATGGCGATAATCAAGCTTTAATAGAAAGTGCCAGACAACGACTGTCGTTGTTGGGCTTAACTTCTGAGCAAATAAAGGATGTCGAACAAAGCAAAAAACCAACGATGCAATTGAGCATTTACAGCCCGTATAGTGGTGTGATTGTCGAGCGAGGTGTTGGAGGGGCTGCCCCGATGCCTTCGAGTGGAAGCAACAGCATGGGTAGTGGGATGGGCAGCTCCAAAACTGTTCCGTCAATTGCGCCGCCACCTGCCGCTCAAAACGGTGAATTGACCCTCAAAGAAGGTATGTACGTCCAAAAAGGGCAACGCTTGTTCGAGGTACAAAGTACAGCTACGGTCTGGGCAATGCTTGAATTTTATCCAACTGATGTACCCAAAGTAAAAGTAGGACAGTCGGTTATGATTATGTTGGAAAACAACGAAGAAAACCAACTTTTCGGTAAAGTAAACTACCTCGAACCCATGATTTCGGCCAACAACCGCAATCCACAGGCAAGGGTATATCTGAGCAATCCCAATGGCAAATTGAAAATCGGTTCATTGGTCAAAGCCTCTATCAATGCGGGCAGTCAAGTTGCGTTGTGGGTACCAACAACAGCCTTACTTGATATGGGAAGAACCAAAACCGCATTTGTACAGGAAAAGGGGGTATTCCGCTCCCGTACAGTTAAAACAGGCTTACAACAAGGTGGTTGGATTCAGGTACTATCGGGTCTTTCGAGCCAAGAAACGATTGCTGAAAACGCCCAATTCCTCATGGATAGCGAAAGTTTTGTGAAGTCAAACGAAATCTCAATGCGATGAAAAGACGAGCATTTATCAATACCGCAGGTTTGATGGGACTAACAGTGCTTTGGGAATCTTGCAAGCCTAAAAACACTGAAAAAGTACCCGACAATGTGTTTTATACCTGCTCAATGGACCCACAGGTGATGGAAAAGAAGCCTGGAACCTGCCCGATTTGCAAGATGGCTTTAACCAAGATTGTCATTGACCCCAACATGAAAAATCAGGGGTTGAAATTAAGCGACCAACAGAAACAACTGGCAAACGTACAAGTAGAAACGGTAACCCTGCGGCCACTCGGTGAAGAAATTACACTGGCGGCTATGCTCACTGAAAACAAAGACAAACTCTCAACCGTCACAGCTCGGATACCTGGACGTATCGAAAGGCTATTGGTACGCAACGTAGGCGAATTTGTGCGAGTAGGGCAACCCATTTATGAAATATACAGCGAAGAATTCTCGGCTTCGCAACAGGATTTCTTGATTGCTTCGCAAAAACAGAAAGTGCTGAAAGACACGGACATCAACTTCAAACAGTTGGTGGAAGCCGCCAAGAATAAATTGATGCTCTGGGGAATGACTGATGCCCAAATTACTGAATTGGAGAAGTCAGAACAACCCAACAATAAACTAACCGTGAACAGCAAATATGCAGGAGTAGTAAGTGAAGTTCTTGCCGAAGAGGGCTCATACCTCAGCGAAGGCAGCACCGTCTTGAAGCTCTCTGACCTTAGTATGCTTTGGGCAGAGGCACAATTGTATGTCACCGAATTGCCATTCCTAAATCAAACAAAGGAGGCCCTTGTCGAGATTCCGTACTATGCCGACCGCATCATTAAGGGTCAGGTTAATTTCATCAATCCTGAGTTGATGCCTTCGAGTAAAATCGTCACGATTCGGGTGGATATTCCGAATGGTAAACAGGAGTACCAGACAGGCATGCAAGCCTATATTACTCTCAAAGGCAAGGTGAAAAACACCATAGCTGTACCTACTAACGCCCTTATTCAGGATACTAACGGCGTTACCGTCTGGTTAGAAAACACGGACGGCGCATTTGAAAGCCGCATGGTAAGCGTGGGCATGACCAACAAAGACTATACCGAAATCACCGAGGGCCTAAAAGCAGGTGAGAAGGTAGTAGTATCAGGAGCATACTTGCTCAACAGCGAATACATTTTTAAAAAAGGCAATAATTCGATGGAGGGTCATAATATGTAAGACCATGAAAGAATGTTGTAAAACAGGGAATGAACCACCTCAAAAATGGGAAAAGTATCTCAAATGGCTGATTATTATCATTTTAGTAGGGCTGGTTCTATTCGTAACTTTTCAGAAGTGAACCAATTTTAAAATTTTAATTAACAATCAATTTCAATCAAAATGAAAACAAACCAATTATTCCGAATCGGGGCTTTTATCGCCCTATTGTCTATTGTATCAACATTTGCCTTTACCCAATCCGATTACAAACATCCTTTTAGTATTGGTAAAGACGGTAAGGTTACGGACAGCAAAGGCACAAGTGTGGGGCTGGTAACCAAGGACCAAATCATTAAAGACCACGACGGTCACAAAATTGCTTTCGTAGATGGTGAAGGTAATTTAATAGATGCCAAGACCAACAAAAAAATGGGCAGAATGGGCAAAGACGGCAAAACATACTACAACGCACAAGGCCAGCTACTATTCACAATAAAAGACAACCCTGACGAAACTTGTGACATTATAGATACCAAGGGAAAAATAATTGGAAACGTACATGATAGCTTAAAAGGTGTTGCCTGCGCTATCCACTGCTTCCAAAACGGTATGGGTAAGAAAGCCGACGGCAGCCACATGAAACACTAATTTTTGTATTCAATTGACTCCAACCCGCCATCCTAAAATAGAAGTGTATTTTAGGATGGCACAAAACCTACAAAAATGAAAACCCTAATCGCAACCACCATAATGGGTATCGCTTTGTTCTCATCGTGCAACAACCAAACGAAAGAACAAAAAGAAGTTGCTAATGAAACTATTGCAGCGACCACACCCGAAACCACAACAGACGAAAAAGCATCTGTACAAAAATTCGTTGCTGGCTATTTGGATTTAAAAAATGCACTGGCAAACGACAATGCGATTGATGCTGAATCAGCTGCAAATGCAATGATGGCCACGATGAGCGGTTTAGATGAATCGGGATTCACGGCTAATCAAAAGAAAGTATATGATGCCGTAAAAGAAGATGCCAGAGAGAACGTCGAACACATTGCCGAAAATGCCAAAGATATAGACCACCAACGAGAACATTTTGAGATGTTGAGTGGGGATATATACGATTTGGTAAAGGCCTTCGGAAGCGAAAAGCCACTCTATAAGGACTATTGCCCCATGTACAATAACAAAAACGGGGCGTTTTGGTTAAGCGAAACCAAAGAAATCAAAAATCCTTACATGGGTAAAGAGATGTCGTCTTGTGGCAAGGTGCAAGAAGAAATAAAGTAGCCCGTCAAGTGAAGACTTCTAAGAAAATAGTAGCAGAGCTATTTATCATTTTGGTAGGCATACAGTTCATACGACCCGACCTCAACAATGATGATCGTGTCATGGCTACCGATTTTATTAAAACCTACGCAGCGCCAACTCAAATAGGTAATATTCTTAGACGGTCTTGCTATGATTGCCACAGCAACAACACCGAATACCCGTGGTATTCATATATCCAACCAATGGGTTGGCTACTGAATAAGCACATCAGAGAGGGTAAAAAGAATTTGAATTTCAGTGAGTTTGGGACTTACTCTGAAAGAAAACAAGTCAGTAAGTTGAAGTCCATCGCAAAACAAATAGAGCAAAACAAAATGCCTTTGGCATCTTATACCATGGTTCACCCAAATGCCATACTTACCTCACAAGAAAAAAATCTAATCATAAATTATATAAACAACTTGACCCAATGAAAAAATCACTTATTCTCGCACTTTTAACGGCAAGCCTTTCGGCGAATGCCCAATTAAACTTTCCCCCAGCCAGCCCAGAAGCACATTTTACCCAACAAGTGGGGTTTTCTCGAATTACAGTCAAATACGAACGTCCTTTGGCTCGTGGACGCAAAATCATGGGCGGTTTAGTCCCCTATAACGGCGAACTCTGGCGAACAGGTGCAGGCGATTGTTCAACCATTAAATTTAGTGAAGACCTTACTATGGGTGGCCAAAAAGTACCCGCAGGAAACTACTCGCTTTTCTCAATCCCCGCTGCGGATGAATGGACAATTGTACTGAATCGTGATACGACCATGCACGGTACAGGTGGGTACGACCAAGCAAAAGATTTGGTACGATTCAAAGCAAAACCTGAAACAACGAATCGTTTTTATGAAGCCTTTACAATTGAAATACAGGATATTGTTAAAAACAACGCCAACCTGTATTTGACTTGGGAAAATACTTCGGTGAAAATTCCGATTCAGACGACTGCCGATGAGAAAATCATGGCCGACATCAAGAAGAAAATTGTAGATGAAAAAGGCACTCGCCCTATGCTCTTATTTCAAGCGGCTAACTATTACTATGAAAATGATAAGGACATAAATCAGGCATTGACATGGATTCAGCAAACCACGGCGCAAGAAGCCAAAGCTAATTTTTTATTGACCCAAGCCCGAATCCAGATGAAAGCTGGCAAACACAGCGAGGCCATAGAATCCGCAAAAAAATCGGCAGAAGTAGCTCGGGCTGATAAAAACGAAGCTGCTGCCAAAATCGCTGAGGCGTTTATTGCCGATATGAATAAAATGCACGGTGGAGCAATGGAGCATAAACACTAAAACCGATTGTTTCTATGAGCGACACCACCTACATCCCTGCCCTACGATTCAACTGGTTGACGAAAGTATATGACCCGTTGATTCAATGGACAATGCCCGAAAAGCAGTTTAAAAATGACCTAATCCGAGAAGCAGGTATCGAAACAGAATTCCATGTCCTTGACTTTGGCTGTGGAACAGCTACGCTTTCGATGATGACTAAATCAAAACACCCTTCGGCATTTGTCACAGGTGTGGATGTAGATGCAGAAGTACTGGCAATTGCCCAGCATAAATTACGAAATTTCCCATATCCTATTCGCCTTGATCAATATGACGGCATGAAACTACCTTATCCCGATGAAACATTTGACCGAGTGATTTCGAGCTTAGTATTTCATCACCTCACCCCCATTCAGAAAGCAAAAGCCTTACAAGACATCAAACGAGTATTGAAATTCGATGGTGAGCTATTTATAGCAGATTGGGGAAAAGCCGAAAACAGCCTAATGAGAGGGTTATTTTATGGTGTGCAATTGTTAGACGGTTTCAAAACCACCCGTGACAATGTAGCAGGTTTGATGCCTTCTTACCTACTCGAAGCTGGTTTTTTAAGTGCCAAAGTGTTGAAAAAATACCGCACTGCATTTGGAACATTAGAACTATTTAGAGCTAAGAAATGAACCTATGATGGCAGCTATCATTTTACAATCCGAAGTAACTTGCCCAAACTGTGGTCATCAAAAAACAGAAACTATGCCCACAGATGCTTGTCAATTCTTTTATGAATGTGAGAAGTGTAAAACTATTTTGAAGCCCAAAAATGGCGATTGTTGTGTTTATTGCAGTTATGGCGATACACCTTGTCCACCTATTCAACAAAACCAAACTTGTTGCTGATGAACACCAACCTGAGCCATATCATCAACCAATACAAGTCCGATCAAGAATCGGTGTATAACACATGGTTCATCAACAACGAAGAACGTCTGAAAGCCTTTCGTTCTATTCGGCGAGGTGTACAGCAAATCGTGGCCGACATCAAGCAAGGCAAGTTTCCTAATGATTTCAGAGGGTCTTCGCTCGAATTTGTATTGAACTGCATTACTGAACAAAAACAGGTTTTTGAGGGGGCTTCACACCCATTTTATTGGAAACCCAAGCTCAGAATACCAGACATTTACGAAAATCAAGACCACAAAAAAGCCTTTGGGCAATTTCTGGAAAACTGCCTCAATGCCACCAAAGAAGAACAGCTGCTTCGAGAAATCATTCGCTTAGATGAACTCAAAATCAAAGGTTTGGGGCCTTCTGTGGCTAATATTCTGTATTTCCTTCATCCCACGTTTATTCCGCCGTTCAATACGGCTATTCTAAACGGCTTTAATTACTTGTTTAAAGACAAGAAAAAATTGGGTTCGTGGTCCGAGTTTCTGAAAATGCGAGAGGTGATGCTCAAAACCAACCAAGAATACCGAAATGAACTTTCGTCTGACTTGGGAGCTTTGGCTGGATTGCTTTTTGAAATTGGTACACAAAAAATGATACTGGGCAACGACGAATACCTTTCTGCCGAAGAACGACAGAAGTTGGAAAAACTCATTGAAAAACGCCATCGTGAAGTCCAAACCGAGCGTCAGGACGATAACCTGCACACCGAAATGCAGTACCATTTGCTTAAAATCGGTCAAGCATTGGGTTATGATGCTTTTCCTGCCACAAACGACCAATCAAGAAGTTACGATGGACACAAGTTTTCATTCTTATGCCAAGCCGTTTTCCCATCCATTAAGTGTGATATCGAAACCCGCAACACCATTCGATTGATTGATGTGCTTTGGTTTGAGAAAGACACCGACAATGTACTGGCAGCGTTCGAGGTAGAAAAAAGTACCTCTATCTATTCTGGCATTCTACGTCTGAGCGATTTGTCGTATAGCATAGCCGACGGTGACGAAACGTTTTATTTAGTCGTACCAGACCATCGAGAGAAAGATGTATGTCTGCAATTGGCCCGCCCATCCGTCAAAAGCAACAACGTTCCTATCAAATACATTTTGTTCTCTGAACTTAGAAAAAACTGCGATGCGCTTTGTCGGTTTGGTGACAGCCACCGTATCATGGACAAAATTGCAAAAACTGTATGTTAACTCTTTCACTTTCAATCTATTATTTTTTACCATCAAACAATTCAAACACAATGAAAAAAACAATCGTTTTCGCATTTGCTCTTTTGATTTCGAGTGTAACATTTGCCCAACACGAAGGACACAATATGGCAGCAATGGGTGTTACTCCCGTACTGACAGCTTATTTTAAAGTCAAGAATGCTTTGGTAGCTTCTGATGCCAAAGCTGCTGCTTCCGAAGCCAAAACATTATCGGTTGCTCTAAAAAAGGCAGGTAAAATGGTAGGAGCTGATGCGCTCAAAGCCGCAGATGCCATTACCAAAGCATCAAGTATTGATACCCAGCGAGCACAGCTTGGCTCATTAACTAATGCTGTTTATGCCGCAGCCAAAACCATGAAACCAAGCAGCCCCGTTTACTATGATTTTTGTCCGATGGCCAATGACAACAAAGGTGGCTATTGGTTAAGCGAAAAAAAGGAAATTGCCAATCCTTATTTTGGTGATATGATGCTCAAATGTGGTAAAGTCAAAGAAACGCTTTAATGAAACGAGCGGAACTACACCGTACAATTCGCAAGAGTCACCGCTATCTGGGGGTGACTCTTGGTGTTCAATTCTTGTTTTGGACGTTGGGCGGGTTGTATTTTAGTTGGTCAGATTTAGACGATGTCCATGGTGACCACCAAAAAGCCCACATCCATCCCATAAGAGGCAATATTCAATTAGCTCCGCTCTCTGATGTTTTACAAAAGCTCAAAGCGAAGGATAGTGTTAATTTTATTTTCGATACCCACTTGGTTCAGATTTTGAGCGAACCCATCTATCAAATCATCTACTCCAAAGAACATGACCGAGGCAAAAAAATACAATTAGCCAATGCAGTTTCAGGCGAACTAAGACCTGCATTGAGCCGAACCGAAGCCACCCAAGTGGCTCAAAGCAGTTTTACTGATGAGGCAAAAGTAAAATCTGTGGAGTATCTGACTACTACCAATGGACATCACGAATACCGAAAAGAACCCTTACCCGCTTACGCCATTACTTTTGACCACCCCTCTAACACAACGGTTTATGTAAGCACCCAATTAGGCACTGTTCAGAAGTTCAGAAACAACAAATGGCGAGTTTTCGATGTTTTGTGGATGCTCCACACCATGGATTACCAAACCCGTGACCATTTTGGCAATTGGGTGTTAAGAGCATTTTCTGTTTTAGGGCTTATAACTGTCTTCTCGGGATTTTGGTTGTTTTGGTTGAGTCGTAAAAAGAAAATCATAAAACCTTCTCCTGTGTCAAAACACTAACAATTATGGAACACCAGCACTCGACCCACGATAAGCATGACAATCCTGTTGGCCACCACCAACAAACTAACCACACAGGACATCATCCCAAGCATGGAGAAGCAGGTCATGACCATTCGGCTATGATTGAAGACTTTAAACGACGTTTCTATGTAAGTTTAGGATTGACGGTTCCGATTTTGGTGCTGTCTGACATGATTCAACATTGGTTGGGCTTTCAATTGGAATTCGTAGGAAGAAAATACCTGCTTTTGGCACTCTCGTCGGTATTGTTTTGGTATGGTGGCAAACCATTTTTAGAGGGGTGTTTGGATGAACTCAAAAGTCGTCACCCAGGCATGATGACCCTCATTGCCATGGCTATCACTGTGGCTTTTGTGTACAGCGTTGCCACTGTTTTTGGTTTTCAAGGTATGGACTTTTTCTGGGAGCTGGCTACGTTGATTGTAATTATGCTATTGGGACATTGGCTCGAAATGCGTTCAGTGGCCAATGCTTCCAAAGCACTCGAACTTCTCATTCAGATGATTCCTGCGGAAGCTCACGTAATGCACGGAGAAATGTTGCACGATATGCCGTTGAAAGAAGTGACACCTGGGTTTCATATTTTGGTACGCCCTGGCGAAAAGATTCCTGTGGATGGGATTGTTTTGAAAGGAGAAAGTTATCTCAATGAGTCTATGCTTACGGGAGAATCCGCCCCTGTCCTCAAACAAATCGGCGCAAAGGTGATTGCAGGAGCATTAAACGGAAATGGTTCGCTTGAAATAAAGGTAGAACAAACGGGCGAAAGTACCTATTTGGCAAAAGTGATTCAAATGGTACAAGACGCTCAAAACACCAAGTCAAATACCCAACGGCTGGCTGACCGTGCGGCCTTTTGGCTCACCATAGTTGCCTTAGTAATGGGTTTTGGTACGTTGATAGTATGGCTCATGGTGGGTCAATCGTGGGCGTATGCTATCGAACGGATGGTAACAGTCATGGTGATTTCGTGTCCTCACGCACTGGGTTTAGCTATTCCACTGGTAGTAGCTATTTCTACTTCCCTTGCGGCCAAAAATGGATTACTGATTCGCAATCGTACTGCTTTTGAAAATGCTCGTAAGATTTCTACCCTCATTTTCGATAAAACAGGAACGCTCACCACGGGTATTTTTGGAGTCACTCGTATAAGTAGTTTTCTGTCTAATCTTACCAAAAACGACGTTTTGGCGTTGGCAGCAGCGTTGGAACAAAACTCGGAGCATCCCATTGCTACGGGTATCATTGCCGAAGCAAAAGCCCAAAAAGTATCCATCCCAAATGTAGAGGATTTTCAGGCAATTACAGGAAAAGGTGTTTCGGGAAAAGTGAATCAAAAAAATGTATGGGTTGTAAGCCCAGGTTATTTGAGAGAAAACAACTTTAATATTCCAGAAGGGGCAGTCGCTGACGCCTCCGAAACGGTCGTTTTTGTGTTGATTGATAACCAATTAGCTGGCTTTATTTCCCTTGCTGACCAAATCAGGGAATCATCCGCCGAGGCTGTACAAATCTTAAAAAAGCAAGGTATAAAAACGTTCATGCTGACAGGCGACAATCAAAAAGTAGCCGAAACCGTCAGCAAAAAATTGGGTATGACGGGCTATATGGCCGAAATATTACCTCATCAAAAGTTAGAAAAGATAAAGGAACAACAAGCCAACGGAGAGTTTGTGGCCATGACCGGCGACGGTGTTAACGATGCTCCCGCCCTTGCCCAAGCCGACGTGGGCATTGCCGTAGGGTCAGGCACTGATGTAGCCGCCGAAACCGCCGACATTGTTTTGGTAAACAGTAACCCAAAAGATGTTGCCACCTTAATCCAATTTGGTAGGATTACCTATCGAAAAATGATTCAAAACTTAGTGTGGGCTACGGCTTATAATGCCATTACTTTACCATTAGCCACAGGGTTCATACCCGGCATTGTTATCTCGCCTGCCATTGGGGCTGTGTTCATGAGCCTGAGCACGATTATTGTGGCCATTAATGCTCAGACGTTGAAAGTAAAATAATTCAGATGAATTATTTTACTTTCAGATTTTGACTAACCGAAAAGGTATATTACTTCTTCAACATGTAGCCTTTTGAGATTTTGCTTCATTTCTACAAACTTCTTACAGATTTCAAGTACATTTTGCAGGCAAATTCTAATTTTTTCACCATGAAATCTGTAAGAAAATATTTACTCATAGGGTTTATTCCCCTCATTTCAACGGTCTCGACCTTCGCACAAAAGGTGGCTGTTTCGGGCAAAGTGCTGGATGTAAGCAACAAAAACCCCTTACCCTATGTCAACGTTATTCTCAAAAAAGAAGCTGACAGCTCGTTTGTGACTGGGGCGGTGAGCAACGAAGAAGGCATTTTTGTGTTGAACAACATCGTCAAAGGCAACTACTTACTTAGCACTTCATTAGTAGGCTATTTGCCTGTTAGTAAGAAAGTTTCGGTGGGGCAACTGAGTGAGTTTTTAGACCTCGGCAAAATTGAATTGACCGAAAACAAACAACTGCTCGAAGAGGTAAAAGTGATAGGGCAACAAGTGGGTGTATCAAGTAAAATGGACAAACAAACCTACCTCACAAGCGACAACTTGGCACAAAGCGGCGGGTCAGTGTTACAGATGATGAACAACCTGCCCGGCGTAACTACCACGCAAGAGGGTACGCTTCAAATCAGAGGCAGCGATAAAGTAGTAGTGTTGATTGACAGCAAACAAACCGCCTTGACGGGATTTGGTAGCCAGAAAGGTTTAGAAAATATTCCTGCATCAGCTATTGAAAAAATTGAAATCATCAACAATCCTTCAGCCAAGTACGATGCCAATGGTAATGCGGGCATTATCAACCTGATTTTCAAGAAAAACGAACAATTTGGCTGGAATGGCAAGGTAGGGCTTACGGCTGGGCTGGGGGCGTTGTGGCAAAAACAAACAAACTTGCCCAATGTACAACCGCAGTTTCAGGCTACGCCTAAATATAACCCTTCGTTTTCGGTGAATCATCGTAGCCAAAAGGCCAATGTTTTCTTGCAGGGCGACTGGCTTTATACCCAAACACTGAACAAAAACGAGTTCTCGACCCGTACCTATACCACAGGCGAGCGGATAGTGCAGCAACTTGTACGCAATCGTACCACTACTTACGCCACCGTAAAAGCAGGTTTAGATTATACTTTCGACAAAAACAATACACTTACGGTTTCGGGTTTGTTCAATCGTGAAAAGATTTTGGACAATGGCGATAATCCGTATTTTTTGGGTAACGACTATGCAAATCGTTATCGTTTGTGGCAATTTCTGGAAGACGAGGTAAAATATACGGCGATAGCCACGGCGGTTTTGGTGCATAAATTCAAGCAAGCGGGGCATTTACTCAACTTGAATTACAATTATACCTTCCATAGAGAAGACGAAAAATATTTTTTTACGAATACATTGCCCACTTCAAAAGGAACCGATTCGTTTAAATTGCTCTCCGACGAACAGGTATCAGACCTCAATCTTGACTACGTGAAGCCGCTGGCACATGGCAAATTGGAAACGGGCATCAAACTGCGGAGGCGGACAATCCCTGTGAATATGCAGTTTTTCCCGGGGGCTAATTCGGTCATTGATGTCAATGCGGGCGGCTGGGCAAATTATTATGAAACCATTCCTGCCCTCTACGGAAATTACATTTACGAAAACCCCAAATTAGAAGTAGAAGCAGGACTTCGCCTCGAATACGTGCGGGTAAACTATGAAATCAATCCCAACCATAACACCTACAAAAGCGACGGATACAACTACACGCAGCCCTTTCCGAATGTGCGATTGGCTTATAAAATCAACGAAAATAACAAGCTGTCGGTGTTTTTCAATCGGCGGGTGGACAGACCCAACGAGGTGGATATTCGTATTTTTCCGAAATATGACGAACCCGAATTGATAAAAGTGGGCAATCCTACCCTCAAACCGCAATTCACAACTTCGGTAGAATTGGGCTATAGGCATTTGTGGAATAGCGGCAGTTTGTACGGGACGGTTTATCATCGCCTCACTGACGGTACGATTAGCCGCATAGCCACGCAAGCCCCCAATAACGTAGTGTTGTTCAATATTTTTCAGAACATTGGCCGCAGCTATAACACAGGCGTAGAGTTGGTTTGGCAACAAGATTTTTCTAAATTTGTAAACCTCAACGCCAGCGTAAATATCTATCAAAACACCATTGAGGCGTTCAGCATTACCAACAAATACCCCATTCCGACCACCTACACGGGGCAAAAGCAACAACTCACTTCGGGGAATTTTAAAGTAAATGCCTTGCTGCACCTACCACAGAGCTTCGATTGGCAAGTAACGAGCATCTATCTTGCCCCTGACTTGATTCCACAGGGACGCATCGGGCAGCGGTATTCGCTGGATATGGGTTTGAAAAAAACCTTGAAAAAAGGTGAGTTATTTTTAAACGCCACTGATTTACTCAATACCATGAACATTCACAAAACGATCAATGGCACGGGTTTTACCTTAAATAGCACCGACTACTACGAAACGCAAGTGGTGCGGGCGGGGTATAGTCGAAAATTTTGACAACGATGAAAATACTTTTGATTGAAGATGAAAAACCATTGGCTGAGGTGATGATGGATTTCTTAAAATCGCAACAGCACGTGGTAGAATGGGTGGTAGATTTGCCTGATGCTGAAGAAAAAATTGGAGTTTACGCCTACGACTGCGTATTGGTGGACCTCATGCTGCCGAGTGGGTCGGGGCTTACGGCGATAAAGTTGCTCAAAAAACAACAGCCAGAGGCGGGTATCATTATTATTTCGGCAAAAAATGCCTTAGACGATAAAATAATAGGACTTGACTTAGGTGCTGACGATTACCTTACCAAGCCTTTTCATCTTTCCGAACTCAATGCTCGTTTGAAATCGGTTGGTCGCAGAAGACAGTTTAATGGTAATACCGAAATTCAGCACGGCCAAATTCGGGTCTATCCTGATTCTTTTGAGGTTTGGGTCAATAATAATGGTGTTTCACTTACCCGAAAAGAATACGATTTACTGATGTATCTGCTAGCAAACCCCAACCGAATACTGACCAAATCGGCTATTTCGGAACATCTCTACGGCGATGACATAGACCAAGCTGACAGCTTCGATTTTTTGTATTCGCAAATAAAAAATCTACGCAAAAAACTTACCGAACAAGGTTGCCTTGATTACATTCAAACAATCTACGGCATTGGTTATAAATTCGTCAAATGAATGACCCTCAGTAACAAAACAGCTCTTTCTTTTTTAGCTTCTGCCTTTGTCGTAGCGGCACTTGGTGGCGTATTTAGTCACTATTTACTCATGTACGTATTCGACAGAGAAGCAACTGAGCAATTAAAGGCACAACAAGCTAAGATACTTCGAGAAATTGACAAGATTGAGGACAGTGAGCAAAAGTGGTTTGCGCTGGCAGACAGTATTAGCATTGAAAATACTAATTTTTTGGTCAAAGAATCTTTGTCTGATACCCTGCTACCCAATCCGCTCGAAACAGGAGAAATGCTTGATTATCGAATACTGATTTTTGGTGTTAAAACTCATACAGGTTTTGTAAAAGTAACTATCTCGAAGGCTCTTTACGAAACCGAAGACTTAGTAGGGGTAATTCTCTTAATTTTCGGCGTGGTATTGTTAGGCTTGATAATTGGCTTATTAATAATCAATTACATCATATCAAATCGTCTTTGGCGACCGTTCTATCAGGCCCTGCAACAACTACAATCATTCAAAATTCAAGAACAGAAGCCACTTTCTTTCATGGCTACCACTACCAAAGAATTCGGCGTTTTACAACAAAACATTAACCACCTCACCCACCGAATATGGCACGATTACAATAGCTTAAAGCAGTTTACTGAAAACGCTTCGCACGAGTTTCAAACACCATTGGCGGTTATTCAATCTAATTTAGAACAACTGATACAGTCCGACAACTTACACGAAAAACAACTTACCAAAATCAGCGAGTTGATAGAAAGTGTGCGGCATCTTTCAAAACTCAATCAAACCTTGCTGCTATTAGTGAAAATAGAAAATCAGCAATTTACAGAAATGGTTGCACTCAATTTAGGGGACTTTTTTAGGCAAAAGCTACAATTTTGGGAAGTTTGGATTACTCACAAAGCCTTAGAAATCAGCATTTTAGTTGACAAAGAAATTCTATTGAATATCAATCCTTATTTGGCAGAAGTGCTACTCAACAATCTGTTGGGAAATGCCATCAAACACAACATACCACGAGGAATCATTACGATAAAATTAACTGACAACTCGTTGATTATCAGCAATACTGGCAACGAGCCTTTACAAGATACCGAAAAACTATGGCAACGTTTTCAGAAAGGTAATCATTCTTCAGACTCTCACGGATTGGGTATGGCACTCATTCAGCAAATTTGCGAGTTTTATGGTTTTGAGGCTCAATACCAATACAGTGCCTTATTGCATACTGTCAAAATAGCATGGAAATAGATTTAACAAATCTTAACAAACCAATTGCTTCATTTACAGAATCTCTACAAAATCAGGGTGTAAAATTGTATTGTAAATTTAATTTTTAAACAACTATAATCATGAAACGTACCTTATTGATGGCGGCTTTCGTAGCTGCTACGCTCACAGGGGCAAACGCCCAAAAAGTCAATGCCGACAAATTGCCAAAGGCAGTAAAAGAAGGCTTTGCCAAGCAGTATCCTCATACTAAGCCTGTCAAATGGGACAAAGAAAATGCCGATTACGAGGCTTCTTTTAAGCACGAAGGCAAAGAACTATCAGTAGTCTTAAATGCCAAAGGGGAAGTGCAGGAAGTAGAAACTGAAATCAAAGTATCGGCATTGCCTGCTTCGGTGCAAGAAGCCCTCAAAGGCAAAAAAATAAAAGAAGCCGCCGAAATAAAAAAAGGTGGTAAAACCTACTACGAAGCCGAAGTAAAGGGCAAAGATTTGTTTTTTGATGCTGGCGGCAAAGCAGTAGCAAAGATTTGATTTGAATTTATAGTGAGCCGTCCTGCTACTATTAGCAAGGTGGCTCACTGTGTAAAAAATAGTATGAATGGAAAAATGGACACTATACGCTCTTGCTTCTATGGCATTTGCCGGTATTACTTCAGTGCTTGCCAAGTATGGCTTGAAAAACATTCACCCTGATTTGGGTTTAGGCATCCGAACCGCCGTTATCTTTTTTCTGATTACCCTCATCAATGTAGTAGGCAGCAAGTACAAAGATTTTGGGTTGCTTACCCAAAAGCAATGGCTTCTACTTGTTGCATCGGGTATTACCACCACCGTTAGTTGGGTGTTTTACTACCGAGCCATGAAAGATGGGTTGGTGTCGTATGTGACGGCTATTGACAAAGCCAGCATTATCATTACCCTTTTGCTCTCCTTCTTTTTGTTGAAAGAGCCAATGACTCCCAAAGTTTTAATCGGTGCAGGACTGATTTTTTTTGGAATGATTGTGTTGATTTGGAAATAGTATTCAAAATTTCTTCTAAATCATTCACTTACCTTAGCCCAATGAGAATCTTAATCATTGAAGACGAACCCGAATTGGCTAAGAGCATCGCCGATTATTTATTGGGCGAAAACTATTTGTGTGAGTTTGCGGCTTCGTTTGAGGAAGCATTCGAGAAAGTTACGACCTACGAATACAACTGTATTTTGCTCGACTTGATGCTACCTGGGGGCGATGGGATGAAGATTTTGGAAGAACTCAAAAAACAAAACAAGCAAGACGGTGTCATTATTATTTCTGCCAAAAATGCCCTCGACGATAAAATAAAGGGCTTGCACCTTGGGGCAGATGATTATTTGGCAAAACCCTTCCATTTGTCAGAATTAGCCGCTCGAATTTACTCGGTCATTCGTCGCCGTCAATTTGCCAATGCCAACATCATTCAACAAAATGAGCTACAAATTGACTTATTGGCAAAAACCCTCTTGATACACAACACGCCCGTTTTGCTTACCAAAAAGGAGTTTGACTTGTTGCTGTTTTTTATGGGCAACAGGAATCGGGTGATTTCCAAAAATGCCCTTGCCGAGCATCTTTCGGGCGATTTGGCCGATATGCTCGACAACCACGATTTTGTGTATGCCCATATCAAAAACCTAAAAAAGAAATTGACCGAAGCAGGTTGCGACAATTACTTAAAGACCGTCTATGGCACAGGTTATAAATGGGAAAATGAATAAATTGCTGAATACGCCACTCAAAGCATTTACGCTCTATGCCTTGTTGGTGTTGGCAGGTAGTATCCCAGCTTATTATTACATCGTAAATCGCATTTGGTTGAGCGAAATAGACCTGCATAATAAATTTGTAAAAAGAAAAATTGAGACAGAATTCAGTAAAATCGTTATCAACGACACCATTCTGATCCAAAGTCTCAGCCTTTGGAATCGCATTGAACCTGGCATTGACCTACGGCCCTTAGCCAAACCTGTTCAGAAATCAGATAGTCTTTATACGGTTATGCGAGCCAACAACCTACATTCAAGGCACAGTAACCGCTTTCGTGGGCTGTCTTCTTATCTGATTATCAACGGGAAACCGTACCATCTTACGGTCGAAACCAATGTAGAAGAAGCCGATGAAATCATCAGCGACATTGCTTTTGTTACCTTCGGATTTTTCATCCTGTTGGTCATCGGTTTTATCGTACTCAACCAACGAATATCGGCCAAACTGTGGAAACCATTCTATAAAACATTACACCAAATCAAGGCTTTTGACCTGAGTAGCCAGCGAAGTATTGCGTTTGAAAAAACAACTATTCTCGAATTTGAAGAACTAAACGGCAGCTTGCAAAGGCTCATTGAGAAAAATATATCGTCTTACCAAGAACAAAAGGAATTTACCGAAAACGCTTCGCACGAATTGCAAACGCCCTTGGCTATTATCCAGTCGAAATTGGATTTGTTACTTCAAAATGAAGCATTGACTGGCAAAGAATCTGAAATTATTGAAGCTGCGCATAAAGCATTGGCAAGAACTTCGAGAATCAACAAAAATCTGTTGCTACTTGCCAAAATTGAAAATCAGCAATTTGTTGATACGGAGCCCATCAATTTGAGCCAGTTGATGAATGATAGCCTCGACTTTCTATCCGAACATATCGAAGCTAAAAACATCACCATCGAAAAACAAATAGAGCAAGGTGTTTTTATAGAAGGCAACCGAATATTACTCGAAATCTTGATTAACAACCTGTTACTGAACGCCATTAGGCACAATGTAGAAAATGGAAAAATAGGGGTTGAGTTTTCTAAACACCGCTTCATTGTGTCCAACACTGGTCATAATCACTCGTTAAATACCGCCAATCTGTTCAAACGGTTTAGCACTTCTTCTGCCGAAACGCCCAGCAGTGGCTTGGGTCTGGCCATCGTGAAACAGATTTGTAATCGTTATCATTGGCAAATTCATTACAGTTTTGACCAGCAACTACATTGTTTTTTCGTGGCATTTTAAAATTCAAAATTTCTTCTAAATCGTGCCGTAGGTTTGTGGTGTCACCTCAGAAAAGGTGTGAATCAAGTGCCATGAAAACCATTATTTTTATGTTCAAAAATTTGTTCTTTATCGCTTTTCTATTGGCTAATGTGGCCGTAGCCCAGCAACCTACTTCTACAAAAATTGGAAAAATCTTGGGTAAAACCTTCGATGCCTCCACCAACCAAGCCTTAGCCTTTGCGTCGGTAAGTGTTTTTAAACCCCAAAATACCAAAGATTCGCTCGTGGGTGGCGTGATAGTCTCCGAAACGGGTGAATTTATCATCAACAATCTTCCAACGGGCAAACTGACGGTCAAAGTTTCATTTATTGGCTATCAAACCCTGAGCCAGCTCGTCCAATTGACCGAAAATCCGCTTGATTTGGGCAGTCTAAAACTACTGCCCGATGCCAGTATGCTCAAAGAAGTGGAAGTAAAGGGTGAGAAAGACCCGCTCTCGATGGGCATGGATAAACGGGTTTTTAATGTGGGTAAGAACCTGACAACCATAGGTGGTACGGCTGAATCGGTGTTGAGAAATGTACCCTCCATTAGCTTGGACGAAAGCGGCAATGCAACTTTGCGGAACATGGCCACGACCATTTACATCAACGGCAAACCCACCCAACTTACGTTGGCGCAGATTCCTGCCAATCAGATTGAATCGGTGGAAGTCATCTCAAATCCATCGGCACGTTACGATGCCTCCACTTCGGGCGGGATTGTGAACCTTGTTTTGAAGAAAAACCGTAAAACGGGCTACAACGGTACGGTCAGCGTAGGCGTGGGCAACAACGGACGGTACGATGGCTCGCTGAACTTGGATTACCACGAAGGAAAGTGGAATGTAACGGCTCTCTACAATATGAATTCAACCAAAAACCCGCTTACGGGCTACGTGCATCGCACCAATTTTGCCAATGGTTCGCCCGTTAGTTACTTCAACCAAAATACCGATATTAGCCTTGATAACATTTTCCACAACGGTCGTTTGGCGGTTGATTATGCCCCCAACAAATACAACACTTTCTCAGTAGCAGGCAATATCGTGGGCGGGGCTTTCAATACCGTTACCAATCAACAATACGACTACCGTAACGCTGAAAAAATGATTACGAGCTACGGCGGTCGTACTACACTACCCGAAAACGCCTATACCAACGTAGGGGTGGAGTTTGACTGGAAACGCACTTTTGCCCGAAAAGGGCGAGAATTGAGTTTGATTACCTCTTACACCCGCAACAACGTATCTAACGCCGCTGATTGGCTCACTACGGCCCAAAATGCCGATGGAAGCAACCAAAAATATTACCCAGAAACTGACAAAATTACGGGTTGGCAGATTGGTAGTCAGTATTTGGCGCAGTTAGATTATGTTCATCCAATCAACGACTCCACCCGACTCGAAATGGGCTTGCGTAGCTACACCTTTGACCGTGACCAGCAGTATTTGTTCAACCAACTCAACAACGAAACGCAAGCCTATCACCTGTTGGTCAATTATTCACAGAACGCCAATGTGTTAGAAACCATCAACGCCGCTTATTTGCTGTACAGTCGCCGACTACGCAACCACGTGCAGATGGAAGCGGGGCTACGCATGGAACAATCGTTTCTGCACGGGCTTTCCAAGTTCGACAATTCGACTTTTGGCTATACCTATCCATCGGCAAAGGGTGGCCATTGGTTTCAGGCGTTTTTTCCGTCGTTTGCTTTGTCCAAAAAATTCAGCGAAGATTCAGAAATTGGATTGAGTTTGAGTCGCAAAGTAGGACGGCCTAATTTTCGACATTTATTTGTCGGGATTCAGGCCAATGACCGCCAAAATATCACCATTGGCAATCCAAATGTGCAACCCGAATTTGTAAATACCGCCGAACTGAGCTACAATCGAAATATCAGAAACCTGAGTTGGTTTGCTTCGGCCTATTACATTTACGAAGACCACACCATCAAGCCTTTTGTGCAGCCTTCGGCCACTGAACCCACGATATTGGTAACGACCTTCATCAATGTCAAAGCGGACATTCAATACGGCATGGAAAATACGTTGAAATATGCATCTGGGCCGCTTACGATTATGGCCAATGCCAATGTGTTCAACTTTATTTTGCAGACGACTACGTTACACAAAGAACTCGTTACTGTTCGGGCCAAACTGAGTGCATCATACCGTTTTCCTGCCAATTATTCCGCCCAACTAAACCTCAATCGGGATGGCCGTTCGCCAGCTTTACAGGGCGACAGACTACCTGTTCAAGCCGCCGACTTTGCGCTACGTAAGTCATTTATGAAAAACCGTGCGAGCGTGTCGTTTAGTATCAATGACATTTTCAATTCACGAAAATTTGTTACCACTTTTGAACAACCTGCTATTTATCAATCAAGTATGAACCGTCGTGAGGTACGTTTTTACAAACTCACCTTACAATTACCCCTCGGCAAACCCGACGCAACTTTCCGCAAAAAAGAAAGCAAACTGGCAAAACCTGATGTAGATTTTAGTAATTAGTGACGGTGGCATTTTTGAGCCATTGTTCAGTCAGCAAAACCAAATCACCTACTGTTTTAACTTGCTGCAAATCAGCATCAGGCAGCGTGATTTGGTTTTGAGTTTCCAACAAAAAGACAATTTCCATAAACTCAGCGCTGCTGAAGGCTAACCTCCTAAAAAGTAAATCAGAGACAATCGCTTTTTTCGGTACAAAAAATGATTTCGTCAGGTACGTTTGAATTTGTGAGAACGGATTTGGATTCATTATTGTATTTTGTTGAATGTGAGACTTTTACCAAATAATTCAATTCCCCAATATCCCCTGACAATGAGCCTATCAGGTGATTGTAGCCTAACCACTGATTTATATGTTCTACCCGAATTGGGGTCGTAGATATTACCGTCCTTCCACTCACTTTTACCGTCAAACTTCAAGTCGTTTACTACTAACATGCCCAGCCAAGGGCGATTTCTCAATTTGGGGTCTGGGTTTTCGATATCTTTGAAAGAGCGCATTTCCGGAGTTTTAGGGTCGCATAAAAACCATATTACCTGTGCCGAATAACTATTATTTTTTTTAAATATTTCAACGGCTATGTCTTTATCTTCCGACATCCATTTACCTATAATCTGTTCAGCGGTTATACTTTTTTCAGAATGCAGTAAAAGCAAAGTTGCAAGTATGAATAGTGTTTTCATGAGGAAATTTAGGAGTTAGAACTGAATTTTTACACCAGTATATATGCCGAAGCGGGTAATACGAGCTACATCAACGCCATCAAGGTGATTGAGTCGCCACACACAATCAATCGAAAAAAAGTTGAAAATATTTTCCACTCCTATGCCTACTTCGGCATAGGGAATGTTTCCGGTAATGCGGAATGTGTTAAGTTTATTAAAGGCAATATTGTTGGTCGTGAGGTCTCCCCAGAAAAAATTGGCGGTTATTCTCTCTCGAAGATTAAGTTTATTTAGTAGAGGAATTTTGTCCAAAATCAGCCCTCCTAAAGAATAACGGGTCAGCAAACTGACATATCCATCAGCCGCAAATTCGTAAGGGCTCATGCCATAAAAAGCGTAGCGGTCAGCGATGTAAAATGGATTTCCCCTCGGAATGTGCAATAGCAAAAGTGGTAGTGTCCCAAATATCTTGCCTACGCCGATATTGTAGTAAAAATTACCTTTGAGTGGCATAGGCAGGTCTTGTGAAAGACTTATGTTGGTTTTCAGGTATTCAAAATAGGTGTTGTTAAAAATGGGTATGCCCGTGCTGATATGTAACTGTAAGACAGGATGCCGGGTAAATATGCGTATTTTATCGTAGTTAAAAATGGTTGTCCGTTCATTGTGAGCATACCGAAGCGTCAATCCAAGTTCTGAATTGTACAAAGCATTGAGCCGACGTAAAGTTGTATCTGTTAAGTCAATGATGTCGTCGGAAGGTAAATAGCTAAATTGAAAAGTAGGTGTAATTGAGCCATACGAATAATATGCCTTTGCTGACCAGTTGTGATTAAGGTCTCGTTCGTGAGAAAACTTCACTTGGCGCAGGAAATTTTGATATACAGGAATCGGCTTTCGCAAGGCAAGCGTAAATAAATTGTCGTGGTCTAACTGGTCATCAAATTCGGTGAGTGCGTCGTAATCATTCTTGAACAAGACCTCGTACTTTCGGTAATTTGCTCGGTTGGGTACATACTTCACGCCCAATGCTTCTTTAAACCGGCCCTCTTTAGTCCCGTAGGCGGCATACCCCCAAAAACACCAATTTTTACTAATATCTTCCATTGACCAAACCCCCGTTCGAATTCGGACTCCTTCAGTAGGATTGGCACTTACCAATGAACTGTACGGACCCAGTCGCCAGCGGTTTCCAATGTCCCAATAACCACTAAAGACAAACGAAGAAAAATGAGTCGTGTTGATAAATCGTGAATTATGTTTGAGCGAGTCTGCGGTTTGATAAATAGCTTGTTCACGAGACGTTAGTGCGGTTAATCTATATGAATCTTTGAATTGTGCGTTGTTATTACCGTTTTTTTCACTGCTCATAAAATTATCGGCATTGACTCCCTTGACATTACTCTGATAATTACTGTAAATACTATTGGATTTTAGCTTCACGGCGCGACCCGTGGAATCAATTCGGCTGGGAAGTCCTAACAGTCCCAACCCGTTTTCAAAAACATATACAATTCGACTCTCGGAAGGTACCCAGACCTTGCCTTTGTCAGCGTCATAAATTGGAACAAAATTTTGGCCGATAGATAATTGCTGCACAAAATTGAGGTTAACTGTCGGACTGGTCTTCATTTCTATTTTTGCCACAGCATAGGTATCCGAATCTATCCATAATGTACCCTCAAACGTGTTTTCATTTTTGTATTTGGGCTTAAAATGAAGCGAATAGGTGTAAACATTGCCTTCTACCAAGGTGTCGGGTTTGTCGTAGTCGTAAAATGAAAGCCCAAGGTCAGAAATTGGCCCGAGAAACGATGTTTTCAGAATCGGAATCACGCCATCATACGCATTAGGTCGAATGCTAAATTTGTCAAACTTAGCCCCCAATTCGTCTGTTTTTAAACCTAAGTTTTTTTCGGCTATGAGATATTGAGCATCGGTTTGGGCAGCTTTGGCGTGAAATTCCTTATAGTATCGTTCTTGAAAGAAAATAGGTAGAGAATGGGCATTTATACTGTCTTGGTTATATTTTTGGTAAACCGACATGATATTGGCCAGTAGAGAGCGTTTCTGATTGGCCGTTAGATTTTCTATATCAATTTCCGTTTTAAGATAATTATTACGAATATAGTTTTTTAGTCGGGCGGGGTCATTGGATTTTTTGTGGGCAATCACCATTTTCATCAACGCTTTGCCTGGATCTTTGTATGCCGTTACGACCACCTCTTGCAACTGGTTGGGAGTAGTGAGTAGTTCGATTTTTAGCTCACCCACGGGAGCCTGCGAAATGACATGATGCTGAGACTCGTAGCCCACCTCCGACACCAGCATAGTATCGGGTAATGATTTGACCGTAAGTGCAAAAAAACCATTTTCATCGGTGGTCATTCCATTTTTGCCGACTTTGAGATATACACTTGCAAAAGCTATGGCATTTCCCGTGGCTTGTTCAACTACCTTACCTTTTAGTATGATAGACGTATTTGTTGGCTTTTGTCCCCACAAACTTGTAGCTACCAAGAGCATACTCCACTTCAATTGGAGCAATATTTTTTTCATCGTGATGATATGTTTAAATGACCAATAACTCATCGTCATTACGAACGATAGACTGTTCAGGTATGGTGTGGGAGGAACTATGAGCTGAGAAGGGCATAGTAAGCAATTTCTGAAAAACAGCATTTTCTTTGCTTTCCAGGTGCGTATCAACCCCAAACACTACTTTTGCAGCATCCATTCTACGGAAAGTGCCAAAAAGCCTATCCCAAACGCTTAATACATCGCCATAGTTACTGTCTGTATAGGGCAATTGAAAATGGTGATGAACGTGGTGGGCGTTGGGCGTGATAAACACCCAACTTACTATTTTATCAACTCTTTCAGGTAGCCGAAAATTAGCATGAGCAAATACATTTGAAATAACCTGAATAAATTGTCTTGCCAGAATCATCCAAAACCCTGCCCCTGTTATCAATACCCAAAATATTAAAAAAGACAGTCTAATCGCCGTCTCAAAAGGATGTTCCCTTAGTACAGTTGAAGTATCAACGACCCTGTCGCTATGATGCACAAGATGAAACATCCATAAAATTTTTACCTTGTGCATCAAGATATGATAGATATATTCCAGCAAATCCAACAAAATAAAAACCACCACAAATTGAGACATAGAAGACCTTAATGGCAATTCATGAATCAGACCCCACTCATGACTCGTCACCCAAGTAGAAGTGTAGGTAAGTGCAATTCCCAAAATAAACTGTATAGGGGCATCGGTCAAGGAAAAAAGACTATTTGTAATGGCATGATTCCATTTTTTGTAGTTAAAATTAAGCGAAGCAATGTTTTCAACATTCCAGAAAATAATAATTGATAGCGTCAGAACCGCAATGCGGTGTGAATCAGGTTGATACTCGAAATAGGCTTGTAAACTCTGCATTGGTTATATTATTTATGGCTTTTATTCTCAGAAGAGAAATGTCTTGATTTATTTTGTAAGAGTTAAAGTTTTATCTTTATCATTCTGGATATACAAATTTGACTGAATCAGACACGGCAATGGCCCCAAAAACCCCAAAAGCATTTTTGAATTGGGTAGGTTTGAGAAAAACCGGCTCTACAAAAGGGTTGAACTGTGAGAGTTTCTGGCGGTCTAACTGGTCATAAAAATCATAGGCGTTTTTGTCCATTGTCTGCAAACGAATATAGCCTACGTCCCCGTTTTTATGTTTAAATGTCGGTTCGGCTACAATCGTCAGCCCGCTACTGCCTTTGCTGGCATAAGTCGTGCGGCCTATTTCCAAGATTCTCACTTTTTTGTCAGTAAGGCAAGGGCTTTTTGTTCCGCCTGCATCACGGGCGGTGCTGTCTATCATTCGGGCCATCGTATAGCGATAATACAGATTGGGTTTGTTCTGATCTTTGAAATTTATAACTACGCCCTCGTGTTCGCCATACAAGTCGTTGAACGCTTGAATATAGCTTGAATTTTCGACAGGCGTAACGGGCAAGTCGGTAGTAGCCGTAGCCGTATAGTTTTGCCATTGCCATTGAATATCCAGTTGGTATATGCTGTTGGTTTTAATAGCGATTTTGCCTCTATAAAAATATTCAAATCCACACCTAAAACCGTTGTAGGTTGAATCAGGGCGAAGTACATCGGTTTGGCCACCGCTCGTTATTTTTACTACGGCATCTCTAATAAAAAGCTGGGCATTGGTTTGTTTTGGGTCAAAATAAGGTACGGTTCGGTCCAGATAGAGCTGCGGCACTTCGTTTGGGCTGAGTAGGCATTGTATCGAAACAGTACCTGTATAGGGCAAGGGCGTAACGCCCAGATTTTTTTCGCACGAGGCCAAACTCAATGCGATGACAGCCACAATGGACGCAAAAAACAAAACCTTAAAACGAATATATGTAGTTGATAATTTGTTCATTTCGATTAAAATTTAAAATTGTAGCTCACACTCGGAATAATGGGCAACAGCGAAACCTCTTTGGCCTGTGGGACTTTGGTGATAGGGTCGGTGGTTAAGTAAACAAAATAGGGATTTCGGCGGCTGTATAAGTTATAAATACCAAATACCCATTCTCCGTCATAATTTTTCTTGAAAAATTTACGATTGGGCTTATGCAAAATAGCACTTACATCGAGGCGATGATAAGGCCTAAAACGGTAATTGTTGCGAGTGGTATAGTCTGAGTAAGTGCCATCGTAGAGCGAGCCATCTTGAAAGACTGGAATACGGCCTGTCGGCATCGTAAAAGCCCCACCGCTTGTAAACACAAAATTAGCCGCAAAAGTCCATTTTTTATTAAACTCATAAGTAGCCGCAACGCTAAGGTTATGGCGTTTGTCATAAGTAAACGGAAACGGATTGCTGAAATTGAGTGAGTCGAACTGTTGGGTGGTTTTAGAAAGCGTATAAGACACCCACCCTGTGAGTTTTCCTACATTTTTCTTCACAAAAAACTCAATGCCATAACTATTGCCATTGCCAAATACCAATAGTTTTTCTAATTGGTTGGACAATAATGGCTGTGTGCCTTCTCGAAAAAGCACTTGGTTTTGCATCGTTTTGTAATAGGCTTCTACACTGGTTTCGTAGGCATTATTCTCAAAATTTTTGAAAAGTCCCAATGCTATCTGTCGGCTGTTTTGGGGCTTCACAGTAGGGCCACTACTTATCCAAATGTCGGTTGGCAACGATGCCGTACTGCTCGGTACTAAATGCACAAATTGGTTCATTTCGGTATAAGCCGCCTTAATCGATGTAGTAGGATTTAGGCTGTATTTAATATTAAGCCGTGGTTCAATAAACGAATAAGAAGTACCACTACGAGTAAAAGTAGGCAGTCGCAAACCGATATTGAGGCTTAGGTTGTCGCTGGCTTTTATTTCATCGTTAGCATAAAAAGCCCAAACCGTTGAATATTGTCGGGGAATACTGTCTGATTTTACGACTTTGAATATACCCGACTTAGGAATTTTGGTAGAAGTAGAAGAAGGAAAAAAGGTATTGTCAGAATAATTGACCCCTGCATTGATTTTGTGCCGATGGTTTGGGTAATATTCAAGGTCAAATTTGGCATTGAGGTCTCGTATTCCCGAATAGACCTGAGCGTAGTAGTTGTTCTGAATCGTTGAAAGGTTGAGGTGGTAGTCATTCAGAATGACCGATGTATTGGTAAACAACTTACTCGAAAATTGCCGATTCCAACGAATCGTAGCGGTATTATTCCCAAAATTGATACCATAATTAAGGCTATTGGCCCCTGTGTAGGCGGCATTGTCTAAGCCTGTGAAGCCGCTAATAAAAAGGCGATCTTTTTTGCTCAACCAAAAATTGAATTTGGCATTGAGGTCATAAAAATAATAGTTTGTGCCCCCCAAAAAAGGCTTTGCGAGCAAGTCCACATAAGTACGGCGAGCCGATACAATGTACGAAGACTTGTCTTTTTTTAGCGGCCCTTCAATGGTCAGATTCGAGGTTAGCAGCCCAATGCCGCCCGAAACAGCCGATTTTTGGTTGTTTCCATCTTTCATTGAAATATCTAAAATTGAACTCAAACGCCCACCATACTGAGCCGGAAAGCCCCCTTTGATAAGCGACACGTTTTTGAGGGCATTGGTATTGAACGTACTAAACAAACCAAACAAGTGATTGGGATTATAGACCGTGGCCTCGTCTAACTGAACCAAATTTTGGTCGGTATTGCCCCCTCTCACAAAGAACCCTGTTGTACCCTCTTGACCAGCCTGTACACCGGGCAAAAGTTGAATAATTTTGAGTACGTCTCTTTCGCCCAAAACAGCAGGCAAGGTTTTGATTTGCTTCATTGGCACGTCTATCACACCCATTTGTGGGGCCGATACGTTTTGGTAGTTTCGAGTGGCACTTATCCGTACCTCATCAAGCTGCCGTGCCGATTCCGCTAAGGCAATAGTCAGCGAAAGGCTGTTTTGGCCTGTTATTTTTTTGAGTTGAGGCTCATAGCCCACCATCGAAAAAACAAACCCAAGCGTGTCGGCCTTCTGCATAGTGAGCGAATAAAAACCGTAAGTATTGGTGGTTGTGCCTATTTTTTGGTTGGTATTAAAAATGGTAGCCCCAATAAGCGACTCACCCGTTCGAGTATCTCTCACATAGCCGCTAAGCGTAATACTTTGAGCCATAAGCACAGACTGTACGCTTAAATAAAAGCATACAAAACCCAGAAGTTGTAGATAAGTCTTTATCATAGTTCTTTGGTTATTTTCGATAAAGTAAGAACGGGATATCTCTCCCTTTTATCCAAAAATTTTTGGCGAAAACACCGGATATACAACGAAATTTGAATATCAGTGGTCACTACTGTAGTAAGAAAAGAGAATAGTCGATTTATTTTTACATACCCCTAAAAATCTCAGAGCTAAGTCTAACTAACAACAAGTTTCACTGATTATCAATATTTAAAAAAAGAGAATCAATTACACAATTTGCGTCATATTTAATTGATTTGAACGATTTAAAAAGATAGCAGACTTTGCCCGCTATCTTTCTGACTTAATTAAACAGCCATAAAAAGGGGGATTTATTGGGGTATTGCTTGCTCCATTTTCTTCAATACCACATAAATTATCAATTCGATAATACTTTCGTAACGGTTCAATGACTCTTCTGGAAATTCGACCTCGTAGCGTTGTTCCAAATACATCAAAAGCTCCATACGGTCTAATTCATCTAAACCAAGGTCATCCACTAATCCAGCGCCAAGATTTATCTTAGCGGGGGCAATTCTGAATCTACGGTGCATGAACTGTCGCAAGGCCACGAGGTCGAAAACCATCTTAGTCTAATTTTAATAACTTACCTGAGGCATCAAACTCAGCTTCGTAATTTTTGGCTATAAGTGTGAATTTCACTTCATAGCCCGTGATAACCCCTACTTTGTCTTTCTCTACAACAGCACTCACAAAAGCGTAGCCTTTATAAGTGGCATCTAAATAGGCAGTAACTGAGGCTGGCAGGTCTTTTTGGGCAATGACCGTGTCGTTATGGTTATTGTCAGAGTCGGCTGACCCTTTTCCTTCACTATCACCTTTGCCACCTGTATTTACACTAACAAATGCACCAGCGACATCGAAATTAAGGTGATATTGAGTATTGTTCTGCACAATCTCAACTTTGTAGCCCGACAATACCCCGTTAGCCATTCTGCTTTCAGCCTCTTTGAAAGTATAACTTACATAATTGGCTTTGAGGTAGGATGTTATTGCTGCTAACAATGTTGATTCGGCAATACCCGTTCCTTGATCGTGGCCATTAGGGGTTTCGAGTTTGGTAAATTTACCAGCCGCATCAAATTCTAATTCGTACTGGGCTGTGCCAACGGTAATGAGTGCTTCGTAGCCTTTTACCAAACCAGAAGCATCTTTTTTGACATCGGCTTGCACAATGGCATAACCTGCATAATTGGCTTTGAGGTAGTCGGTAATAGCTGTTGGCAGGATAGCAGGGTCTATGACATCGCCCGTTTTCAAGAAAACACCGTTGTTTTGAAAGGTAGCCGTTTTTCGTGCATTACCCTGACTAAATGAAGCCATATAGGCCGTTGGTGCTGTCTGTGTCCAAGTGGTTTGGGTGGCCGATGGGAAATTTTTAGACATAGACGAAAGCACTATTTGCGGAACGTTAGCTACACTCACAGTATTAGCCACCTGTGGGGTCAGTGCATCATTTTTTGAGCATGATGATAGCATGAGCAACCCGCTAAAGGTTGCCAAAATTGCATATTTCATTGTTTTAATAGCGGGTTTAAATATGAATTAATTTTTAGATTGTCTGTATTTTTTAATTTTTGATTTCCGTGGCTGGTGCAGGGCGTAGTCAAACAAACCTATTCGAACCCCAGCCGTAACATTAAGGCCACTCAACTGCGCTGCAGTAGGGGTAGGCAACATAGTCATGGAAGTTGTCATGGTCATGGTCATCGTTTTTGCCATGACGGTAGGTACTATACGATAACTCAATCCTAAGAATACTTTGGCATATCTGAACATATTAGCCTCTACATTAATACCTGGTTGAATAACGAAATAAGACACATCGCCACCGTAGTTTTTATCTCTCCGGTTGGCTTCATTTTCGTTGTGCCTTCCACTATTGTTGTCGATATCTTGACCTTTTTCGTTGCCAATGGAATCTATTTTGGCCATGCCGCCCCCTATCAACAAAGGAAACGAAACATGAACAACGCCATCGGGTTTGGGGGTATATTCGAGTTTGAGGCCGCCATACATATTACTCAGGCTGAGGGCTTTGGTACTGTTCAATTTAGTAGGAGCAAAACCGTCGTCAATGGTGCTGTACCCTGCCAAACCAATACCCCATTTTTTGTTGAGGTGCAACATTCCCAATACTCCCGCCATGGGCGTAAATTGACCCGCCAAACCACCATAGATAATTTCTGAACCCACCGACAATCCTAAATGATGGAGTTTTTTAAGCGGATTTTTTACCCCCGAAAAAAGCGTACTCATTTTTTCTGATTGTTTGGCTTCTACCTTTGGGGTTGGATTTTCGGGCAGTATTTGTGGGGTGGTCTGTCCAAACGAAAAGGACGTAAAAAGTAACCCTACGACAGTAGCCACAAGCAAATTGTTTGTTTTCATGATGTTTGTTTTAAAAATAAAAATTAAGAAAAGATACGTAATGAAGTATTATTCAATTGATTTCACCTTCACTGTTTAAGCCCTTACCTGTGGTCGTAAATCTGGCACCATGAGCTGTGCAGTAAAGTTCTCCGTTTCGGTAAATAACCTGTCGCTGTCCTTCATGACTGCAAATCTGCGTAACTGCTACGTATATCCCCCCTGACTCACCTGCGCAACTACCGTCGTGTTTTGAATGAGATAACCGCCCACTTTAGACAAAGCAGCATTATTAAAGCTACTTAAGTCAATGATAAAATCAACTGGGCTACTTGCTTGGGGTAACGCCTCCACTGCTGCATGAAGTTAACGTTTCACCGGCACAATACACCGCTAACAGTAACGTCCCTTTCAGACCAATACTTTTTAAAAACTTGTTACAGTTTAATTTTTTATTGATTTCCATTTTACTTATTTGTCTTAAATTGAAAAAGTAGCTGTGTTTTAAATGCCTTCTATTAGTAAGTTGTAAACTGTAAAAGAAAGGTTGGGTAAGTGGTCAAAAAAACATTTTTTTTGTCATTTCCCAAAATTCCACTTAGCTCCCATTTTTACGCCAAAACTACTCACGACTGAGCGTATGGGCATCTCTCTCACCAAGCTCGATATACCTTGTGAGTAGTTGGGTTCAGCAAATAGATTAAAATGTTTCCCTATTCCCAATTCAACCCCAGCCCCTAAATTTACGCCATAAGAATTACGTAAATTTTGAAAATTCGTCAGCTCGGCTGTAAACTCCCGTCCCGAATTTTCAAAAACCTCTATTTTACCTTCTTGCAGAATAGGTAGTTGCGAGTATCCTCCCAATAGCCCATAAAATTGGAGTTTAATAGGCACTTGATTCAAGAATCTAAACTGTTTATCCCATACATTGTAGCGAACCAATAACGGCACGTTAATCACGTATCTTTGAATTGGCTCATGTATCTCTATCCCAACTACACTGCCCGATTGGGCAAGGACAGAAAGTTTTTCTGCTGGAATTTCCACCTTACCCAAGGCCGTTCGATATATATAGCCAAATCTGTCATTGATAGCTTCGGCAGTCAATATTTGTCGAAGATTTCGGTCATCAAAACTTGCCCCGCTAAATTCTACTCCCGCCAGCAACTGCCATTTTTCAGAAAGCCGTATTCCAGCTCGTAATCCAGCCGTTATGCCTGCCTGTAACTCTTCGTCACCATAATTAAATGCCTTTGGCTCATTTCGCCGCACATCAATTCCATTCCATTCCGGCGACACATAACTTGATAACGAAAGCCTATCTAATAATGGCGTTCTGACTTTGGGTAGTTTTAGTGCAGTTTTAATGTTTGGGTGATATTTTATTGAAGGTATGCCTAATGGGGCGTTTGGAGTTATGGGTAGTGGTTCTAAATAGTTTACTGTAAAAGTCTTAAAATCAAGAGCAGCCTTTTCTTCATTTTCACGACTACTGAGCGAACTCTCCTGGAGTAATGACGTATTGTTTTGCTCATTGCCAACTTGGTTTTTGGTTTGATTATCTTGTTCAAAATGATTTGACTTTTTACTATGCGTAATGCCTAATTTATTTTTGATTCTTCCTTGGTTATTCTGCTTTGTACTTATTATCAAGTCATTTTGAGTAATTTGTTCTTTATCTAAGCCGTGTTTGTCGTCTTCGGCTGGGTTATTGTCAGGTGTAATGATTTCGTAATTCTGTTCCTTTTTATTAAAATTAGGATTGATTTCGTTTGTTTTAGCATGCAAATTTTCAGCATATACAACTACGGGGCGATTCACGAAAACCCTTTCAGTTCTCGTCAAATAAACTGTATCTGTCTTTCTGGTAGTCACCACCTCTTTCTGCGCCAAAAGAGAGTCGTTTTGAGTCAAGTACAAAAAGGCCGTTCCACTTAAAAGAGTCGCTAACACACCTACAGTACCTTTAAGCCATAGATTTACACACTGATAGCGAATCAGTTGACGTTCGAGTACCGAAATTCGGATATTCGCCCACAGCGACCCAGGAGGTTCCACATTTTTACCTTCAATTACTCGGCGGAAACCCTTGTCTATTTCGTCTTCATTGAAATCAGCCATAGCTAATCAATAATTAAAAGTCCAATAAAAAATTCAACAAATGTTCGCTAATTTAGATTAAGCATTACTCTTTCTATCTTTTTCTGCAAAATTCGTCGCGCATCTGATAGATTCGATTTGGACGTTCCAACCGAAATATTCAGTTTTTGCGCAATTTCTTCATGCTTCATTCCTTCAAAAACGTACAGATTAAATACTATTTTATATGCAGGGGGCAATTCCTGTATCATGGCGATCAATTCATCAAAACTCATTTGAGAATAAATATCATCCGCAGAAATAGGATGATATTCTTCATGAATATTTTCAATACTACCCCCATAACTTTCTCGCTGTCTAGTATCTTTTCGGTACTGTTCAAGGGCTGTTAGAACCATAATTCGTCTAATCCATCCTTCAAACGACCCTTCGTTTCTAAATTTATGCAATGATTCAAAAACTTGGATAAAGCCTTCCTGCAACAAATCCTTAGCTTCGTCTTTGTCGTGGGCATAGCGCTGGCAAACCGCCAACATTTTGGCAGCAAAACGGCGATACAAGGCTTCAAAAGCAGACCCGTTGCCATTTAAACAGGCACGAATAAGTTGCTGTTCTTCGGTCAATAGCATTTGAGGTAGTTCTATTATGTTAGTTGCATTTGAGCAAGGAAAGGTTGGGTAAGAACTGCAATAATGCGATTGAAATTTGTAGAAATTCTGGATAAGTAATTTTACACCAGAAAAAAGTCTATGTATAATAGAGTTGTAGTCAATTGATTATCAATATTTTAGATGAATAGAGTTATATTTGAGCCATGATTAGCTACAAACATATCCGCAGTGACCGCCAATGGCGAGGCACAATTGGCTTAACAGAAGCCAAATTTCATATTTTGGTAAGCAAGTTTTCACAAGCCTATCAAAAAAAAAACGGCATAAGCCTACGGGAAAATGCCTCAAACTTAGCAACGAGACTGTAAATTAAACTCTGTCCAAAGGTTTTTTAACTTTACGACAGAACAATGGAAAAGACAGAATTTGAACAGATGCGCGATAAAGCGCTAACCCAGTTGATGAATGGACAATCGTTAACGGGCAAAGATGGAGTGTTCGCTCCCTTACTCCAACAATTTTTAGAAAGTGCTCTAGAGTCTGAAATGAACGCACATCTTGATGAAAAACAGCGAGAATTAGGCAACAAGCGTAATGGCAAAGGCAGCAAGCGTCTAAAAACAACCTCAGGTGAGATTATTTTAAGCACACCTCAAGACCGACAGAGCAGCTTTACTCCTCAAATCGTCAAGAAACGCGAAACAGTACTAGCTGATAACTTAGCCCCTCAAATCATCGGCCTCTACAGTAAGGGGATGAGTTTTCGAGATATATCCGATCATATCCAACAAATGTATGATGTGGAAATATCTCATGCTACTCTTTCTGAGATTACCGAACGAGTAATTCCGCAGGTCAAAGAGTGGCAGAGTAGACCTCTGGAAAATCTCTACACCATTGTTTGGTTGGATGCCATGCACTATAAGGTAAGGGAAGGCGGTCGAGTTGTTACTCGTGCTGTTTATAATGTATTGGGAGTTAATCGACATGGGTACAAAGATTTGATTGGTATGTATGTATCTGAAAGTGAGGGGGCTAACTTTTGGCTGTCAGTGCTTACGGATTTAAAATCCAGAGGGGTAAAAGATATTTTGATAGCCTGTACGGATAATCTTACGGGTTTTTCAGAGGCAATATTGGCTTGTTTCCCTCAAGCTGAGGTTCAGACTTGCATTATTCACCAGATACGGAACTCACTTAAATATGTGGCTTCCAAAGACCAAAAGGCTTTTATGCAGGATTTAAAAATGGTCTATCAGGCTCCCACAAAGGAGAAAGCTGAATTGGAACTAGATAAACTCGAAGCAAAATGGGGGGTAAAATATCCAGTTGTGCTCAAATCATGGCAGAAGAATTGGCATAAATTGTCTACCTATTTTGCTTATGATGAGCACATTAGAAAGTTAATCTATACCACCAATGCTGTGGAAGGGTTTCACAGGCAAGTTCGTAAAATCACTAAGACAAAAGGTGCTTTTCCCAATGATATGGCCTTGCTTAAATTGATTTACCTGGCCGTTGAAAATATAAGTCAAAAATGGACTTCTCCGTTGCAGAATTGGGCACTTACGGCTCAACAATTACACATCAAATTTGGCAATAGAATGCCAATAGATTTGTAATTTTTTCTTTCAATTATAAAACGCAAAAATAGCCTGTTATTAAATTTGTCAAGGGTATATAAACGGCCTCGTACCTCAGCCGCCCTTGACAAATCCAATAACAAATCAAAAAAGCATTTGAAATCGAAAGAAAAAACTAAATTTGGCCAAAACTAATCATTAGACAGAGTTTGTATTACACTCCCTTAGCAACAACTTTGCTGCTTCCAACCTATGAAGATTGTGTTTTTTATGTACTTTTTCAACTCAAAAATAGCCTCAATTATGATAGTTTAGGGTTATTGATTCACACTGATGCCAGCAATGCGAGGTTAAATTTTGAGAAATATCTTTCTTATTTGAGCGACATTCTCACCGATTTAGGTGCTATGCCCAAACATTCTTTTTCCAGTGTTGAAGAGTTTGAATCTTACTTTTTAGGTATCGAAAGTCTTTTGATTGATGCTTCTGAGCAAGCTATTAATCGCCCACAAGGCAACGAGAATCAAAAAGAGTCGTACAGTGCAAAAAAAAGAAACACCCCTATAAAGAATTGATAATCAGCGGTAAAAACAAAATAATTCATTATGTTAGTAAAACATATAAAGGAAAAGTACATGATTTTACAATTTTGAAACAAGAGTTTCCTTATCAACAAAAATGGTTTGCCAAATTTCGTACTCGTTTGGATTTAGGTTTCCAAGCAATAGCTGATTTATATACATTTTCAGAGTTGGTTATCCCTCACAAAAAGAAACGAGTAAAAAAAGGGGAATCCAATCAACTCTCGCAGGAACAAATTCGATATAATAAACAAGTGGGTAAAGAGAGAATTTACATAGAACATAGCATTGGAGGTATGAAAAGATATAAAATTCTCGTTTACCGCTGTACTTTAAAATCCGAAAACACTCGAAACGTAATTGTTGGTGTTTGTGCCGCTCTTTGGAATTTTACTATAACCTAAAACCCTGATTATCAATTTAACACAACTCTAATACTTTTTTAGAATATGAATTATATATGAAACCTTGTTGCACAATATTTTAACGTACATTTGTCATGTGAAAATTTTAGCTGTCATATTATCCATTTATGTATTGGTGCTGTCAGGTCTCCCTTGTGAAGATGATGCCTGCCATGGAATGAATAATGGAAAAGCATCATCTTCACAAAGCAACCACGCTGACCATCAGGGAGACACAAAATGTTGTTCTCCTTTCTGTACTTGTTGTGGCTCAAACATTGCATTTAGCTTTCACTTTCCTGTATTAGTTCCTGAAAATCGAACCTCCTTTTTTACCCAAAAAGTAAAAATCGCCTTCCACAACGATTCTTTCTTTTCTAATTTCTACGGAAATATCTGGCAACCGCCCAAAATCTAATTTTGAAAGTCTTATGGCCATTTCTTCCTGTTGATAGCTACCTATCAATAGGGGTATTTGTTTATGGCACTTGCGGAACACCGCCTGTATGAATTTTTCAAAATTAGATTCATTAGAAATGTTAGATAAAATCATTCAATTCTCAATCAAAAATAAGTTTATCATAGGCTTATTTACGATGGCACTGGTCTTAGTAGGTATTTACAACCTCAGCCGACTACCAATTGATGCCCTGCCTGATATTACCAATAATCAAGTTCAGGTCATTACTAATGCCCCTACCTTAGCTACGCAAGAGGTAGAACAGTTTATTACCTATCCCATTGAGCAAACCATGAAAACCGTCCCACGCATTGTAGAAATGCGTTCACTTAGTCGTTTTGGACTAAGTGTGATTACCTTAGTTTTTGAGGAAAGTGTGGACATTTATTGGGCAAGAACTCAAATAAGTGAAAGACTAAAAGAGGCCGAAAGGCAAATTCCGAAAGGTATAGGCACACCAGAATTAGCACCTATCAGTACCGGTTTAGGTGAGATTTACCAATATGTGATTTACGCAAAAAAAGGCTTTGAAAAGCAGTATAGTGCGTCCAAACTACGAAGTATTCAAGACTGGATTGTAAAACCTCAATTGTTGGGTACGTCAGGCATTGCCGAAGTTACCACCTTGGGCGGTAGCCTCAAACAATACGAAATTGCAGTTGATCCTGACCGCCTAAAAAGCATGAACATTACCATTACTGATGTTTTTGATGCCCTTGAAAAAAACAACGAAAATACTGGTGGTGCTTATATAGATAAACAACCATACGTCTATTTTATCCGGGCTTTGGGAATGGTGAAATCTATCCCTGATATTGAAAAAATAGTAGTAAAAAACAACGATGGTATTCCTATTTTGATTCGAGATGTGGCAAAAGTGCAGGAAGGTTCGGCTTTGCGATATGGCGCAGTTACCAAAGATGGCAAAGGAGAGGTAGTAGGCGGAATGGTATTGATGCTCAAAGGCGAAAATTCTTCCGCTATTGTAAATCGTACCAAAGAGAAAGTTGAGCAAATTCGAAAATCATTGCCCGAAGGCATTGCCTTAGAACCATTTATAGACCGTACCAAATTAGTAAATAATGCCATCGGAACAGTCCAGACAAACCTACTCGAAGGAGCTTTGATTGTCATTTTTGTCTTGGTTTTGTTACTTGGCAACTGGCGTGCAGGTTTGGTAGTAGCCTCTGTGATACCTTTGGCACTGCTTTTTGCCGTCATTATGATGAATCTATTTGGCGTAAGTGGCAACCTGATGAGTTTGGGAGCAATAGATTTTGGGTTGATTGTAGATGGTGCTGTCATTATTGTTGAGGCGGTTATTCATCGGCTACATCTCAATAAAGAAGGGCGATTAACTGCCCAACAGATGGATGAAGAAGTTTTGGGCGCATCAAGCAAAATTAGGAGTAGTGCAGCTTTTGGCGAAATCATCATCCTCATCGTTTATTTACCCATTTTGGCATTGGTTGGCACCGAGGGAAAGATGTTTAAACCTATGGCTCAAACGGTCTCATTTGCTATTTTGGGAGCTTTTATCTTGTCTCTTACCTACGTTCCAATGGCTTCGGCTTTGTTTTTGAGCAAAACAATTAGCCATAAAAAGAACATTTCCGACAAAATCATTGACACCATTTACCGTTTCTACAAACCCGTTCTGGACAAAGCTCTACAAATGAAGGCTTTAATTTTGGGTGTATCGGTCACGATGTTTTTGATTGCTTTGTTGGTTTTTAGTAACATGGGTGGCGAATTTATTCCAACCTTAGAAGAAGGCGATTTTGCTATCAATTTTCGCAACGCCAACGGAAGTTCGTTGAGCATGAGTATTGAAACGTCCACCAAATTAGAGAAAATTCTGAAAACAAAATTTCCCGAAGTGGTGGAAGTTGTTACAAAAATTGGTTCAGCCGAAATTCCCACCGACCCAATGCCCATCGAATCAGCGGATATGATTATCATTCTCAAACCTAAAAAAGAATGGACAACTACCAAAGATTTCTACGAATTGGCCGATCTGATGAAAGAAGAATTGGAGCAAATTCCTGGCGTAGGTTTTGAAGTGTCACAACCCATACAAATGCGTTTTAATGAGTTGATGACGGGTGTTAGAAGCGATATTGCCATTAAGATTTTCGGAGAAGATTTAGAAAAACTGGCTGCTACATCTACAAATGCCATTGGCTTAATTGGAAGTATAGAAGGAGTAGCGGATATAAAAGACGAGCGGATAACAGGGATGCCTCAAATCACCGTGCGGTATAATCCTGACAAATTGGCTTTATATGGCTTAAATGTCGGCGACTTAAACAAAGTTATTAGAACAGGTTTTGCTGGCGAAGTCACTGGCAAAGTATATGAAGGCGAAAGGCGATATGAATTGGTAGTGCGATTAGACAAAGATTTTCGTCAAGATATTTCTAACGTAAAAAGTATTTTTGTGAGCCTACCGAATGGCAACCAAATTCCACTGGAACAGGTAGCAGAGGTAGGTATTGAGCAAGGTCCTGCCCAAATCAGCAGAGAAAATGGCAGAAGAAGAATCGTAATTGGGCTGAATGTTCGTGGTCGTGATGTAAAAAGTGTGGTAAACGAAATTCAGGCGAAATTAGACACTAAACTTAAACTGCCCGAAGGTTATTACGTAACCTACGGCGGACAATTCGAGAATTTAGTAGAAGCCAACAAACGCCTTTCGGTGGCTGTGCCGGTGGCGTTACTCCTAATCTTTGTATTACTTTTCTTCACTTTCAGCTCGGTCATGCAATCTTTATTGATTTTTACAGCCATTCCACTTTCAGCGATTGGTGGCGTGTTTGCGCTTTGGATGCGTGGAATGCCGTTTAGTATTTCGGCGGGTATCGGTTTTATTGCCTTGTTTGGGGTAGCGGTTTTGAACGGAATTGTGCTAATTGGCTATTTCAATCAACTCAAAGCCGAAGGTTGGGACGATGTGCTGGAAAGAATCAAAGAAGGCACAAAAGTACGGTTACGCCCTGTGGTGATGACGGCGGCGGTAGCTTCGATGGGTTTTTTGCCCATGGCATTAAGCAACGGTGCTGGGGCAGAAGTTCAAAAACCACTGGCAACGGTCGTAATTGGAGGCTTATTAACGGCCACTTTGCTTACACTTATCGTTTTGCCGATTTTGTATTTATTACTTGAAAAAGGAAGAATAATTCGTAAGAAAAAAAATATCTCATCGCTTTTAATCTTAATCGGATTATTTCTGGGAGGAAATGTACATGCTCAAACTTCTCTCAATCTCCAACAAGCCATTGAGTTGGGCACTAAAAACAGTGGACCTGTACAAGCCGGCGAGTTAGATGTCAAACTGCAAAATCAGTTAAAACCTACGGCGGTCGAATTGCCCAAAACCAATATCAACGTCATGCTTGGGCAATATAATACCCGTAGTTTCGACCAAAATTTTAGCATTTCACAAGGATTTAGCCCTTTTCTATTTCAAGCCAAACGAGGTTTAATTAACGAGTATATTAAAGGTAGTGAACTGAAATTGCTGACTACCAAATATGACATTGCCTTTCAAATACGACACTCTTGGAATACCATTTTGTATCTGACCGCCCTGAATCAATTACTTCAAAAGCAAGATGAATATTTACAAACATTCGTCAAAGCGGCAAACCTTAAATTCAAAACGGGTGAGAGTAATTTATTGGAAAAAACCACGGCCGAAACCAAACAACAGGAGTTGGTACAAATTAGAAATCAAAATAAAGGCCTGATTTTGAGTGAAAAAATCAAGCTAAGAAGCATTTTGAATTTGAATAACGATTTTATGCTTGTCGAAAATGAGTTTTTGCCCTCAAAACTCCTGAGTAGCGATTCAACTCTTATCAATCAAAACCCGATGCTACAAATGGCATTGCAACAAATTGAAATAGCGTCGGCAAGCAATAAAGTAGAGAAAGCCCTGAGAAAACCTGATTTTTCGGCAGGCTATTTTCTGCAATCGCTCACAGGAAATCAACAAGTTGGTGACAAAACAATTTATTATAACGGACTGCCACGCTTTCAAGGGCTAACCTTGGGCATAGGTGTCCCGATTTTCGGAGGGGCTTCCAAAGCACGAATCAAAGCATCAGAAACTGACATTCTGCTACAACAAAAAAATGCTGAATACCTTAAAAATCAACTCAATAGTCAGCTTTTGCAGCAAATTCAAGAGCAAAGGGTTAATCAGTCTCTGCTTGATTATTATATCCAAACGGCTTTGCCCAATGCTGAAAGCATCACCAAAAATGCTGCAAAAGCCTACCAGAGTGGCGAGGCGGGCTATGTAGAGTACCTGCAAGGATTAGAAACGGTTTTGAGTATTCAACGCAATTACCTGCAAGCCATCCATAATCTGAATCAGAACCTCATCAATATTCAGTATTTGTTGAACAACTAAATTTTTGATACAATGAAATTTCATACAAAAAATATTTTTCCGCTAAGCACGGCTCTTGCCCTTTGTTTTCTGTTTCTTACCTCTGCTTGTGATAAAAAAGCAGAAACCACACAAGCCGAAGAACACCATGACGACGCAAAAAACGTGGTAGAACTTACACCGGCCCAAGTAAAAGCAGCACAAATTGTCTTCGGAAATTTTGAGAGGAAAAACCTCAGCGAAGTAATCATGACCAACGGTTATACCCAACTGCCTCCCCAAAGTCAAGCGGATGTATCAGTTTTTATGGGTGGAATCGTCAAAACAATTGCCGTTATTGATGGGCAGTATGTAAAGAAAGGGCAATCAATTGCGACATTTCAGAGTATGGAGTTTAATAATCTTCGCCTTGAAAAAGCAAAATTGACGGAGGAGTTGCAACAAGCCAAAGTCAATAAGGAGTTTTTGGATTTAGATTTTGCCCGACAAAAAGAATTGAGTGATGAAAACGTTACGGCTAAAAAAACGTTTCAAAAAGTCAGTTCAGAACTTGATTTGGTAAATAACAAAATAAAAATAACCCAACAGCAAATTGAGATTTTAGAGCAAAACCTACTCCTTAGCGGTAATGGCAACTCTACCATAATTGTGATTACCGCCCCAATTTCTGGATATATCACCGCCGTAAATGTAAAAATAGGGAGTAACATTTCGGCTAATACTTCCTTGTTTTCGATTGTAGATAACTCAGAAATGTACGTTGAATTAATGGTTTACGAAAAAGACCTCTTTAAAATAAAAGTTGGGCAAAGTTTACGCTTTGTGCTTACTAATCAGGGCAATAAAGAGATTATCGGCAAGATTTTTAGTATTGGTAAAGCCTTTCAGGAAGAAAATAAATCGGTGGCAGTCCGTGCAAACATCAACAATAAGACTGTTGGTTTAATACCCGGAATGTATGTCAATGCCCTGATTGATATTGGCAATAGTGATGTGAATACCCTGCCGGCTGAAGCCATTATAAAAGCTGAAGGCAAAGAATTTATCTTTATTCATGAAGCCGAAGAAAAACATGAACATGCTGCCACCGAGAAAGTGCATGAGGAAGATACAGGTGTTCATTTCAAGCGAATCGAGGTAAAAACAGGTACTACTCAATTAGGGTATGTTCAGGTTACACCCTTGGAACAAATTCCAGCGGGTGCAAAAATCGTTACAAAGGGGGCTTATTATCTACAATCGTCCATTGCCAACGCTGAGGGTGGTGATGAGCATGGGCATTGAGTAACCCCCTATTGGTCGCCTCTTTTATTAAATTCATCAAATAAATGACCCAAATCCTCATCGGCTCATTGACACTGAGCATTTTACACGCACTAATTCCCAGCCACTGGTTGCCCTTTGTTACAATCGGCAAAACGGAACGATGGACAGAAATGCGCACACTCACCGTTACGGCATTGGCAGGTCTTGCCCACACGATTAGCACCACTATCTTGGGAGTAATTGTAGGCTTGGCTGGCTACGAATTAGCCGAAAAATACCATGAACTTGCTGAAAGCGTGATTCCCGCCGTATTGTTAATGCTGGGCTTATGGTATCTAATGCAACACCTACGGCATCAACATGCCCACGAACACATTGATACCCAAAAACAAAAAGGGAAATCATTCAAAGGTCTTCTGTTTTCGCTTTGTATCGGTATGTTTCTGTCGCCTTGTATGGAAATCAACGCTTATTTCCTGAGTGCAGGGGCATTGGGCTGGCAAGCGTTGGGTTTGGTGACACTTATCTATAATGTAGTCACACTCGCTGGAATGCTTATGATGGTCTGGGTAGCAGGACGTGGACTTCGACTCATTAATGCCCACTGGTTTGAGCATAACGAAAACCTTATAACGGGACTAACACTCCTTGGGTTAGCCATTCTCAATTTCTTTATCGAATTCTAACTGATTATTTTTCATGGAAAAGAAAGTGCAGAAGCATAAAAATCATACAACAGATGATTGCTGCGACAAGCCGATAGAAGTGCAAATGCCAACACATAGCGATAATGACGGACACGACCACGAGGAAGAACCAGGTGAAGAAAGCCTGTTGAAAAGTCGTTGGCGACCGTGGTTGAGTTTGACAATTCTGTTGGGGTTTGTCGCCATTACGCAACTTTTTAAGGTGGAGGTTTCTAAGCCAATTGAAATTGGTTTGATGGGAATCGCTTATCTATTAGCAGGCTACAACACCCTCGAACGAGCTTTTCGATTGTTGAGGCGGGGTGATTTTTTCAACGAATTTACGTTGATGTCCATTGCCACGTTGGGTGCGTTTTACATTGGCGAATACAGCGAAGGCGTAGCTGTGATGATTTTCTACGAAATCGGTGAATTGTTTCAGGATTTGGCCGTTAATCGCTCCAAGCGTTCTATCAAAGCCTTATTAGATGTGCGTCCCGATACTGTAACGGTACTACGCAATGGAAAGCAACAGAGCGTTGGGCCGTCAGAAGTACAAATTGGGGAAAGCATTTTGGTGAAGCCAGGCGAAAAAGTGGCCTTAGACAGCACCTTATTGACCGACAACGCCAGTTTCAACACGGCAGCTCTCACTGGCGAATCTCGCCCCGACACCAAGCGCACGGGCGAAGCTGTTTTGGCAGGTATGATTAATTTAGACAAAGTAATTGAACTAAAAGTAACCACGGCTTTTAAGGACTCCAAACTTTCCCGTATTTTGGAAATGGTGCAAGATGCCACCTCTCGAAAAGCCCCCACCCAGTTGTTAATCAGCCGTTTGTCCAAAGTTTATACACCCGTTGTGTTTGGGTTGGCATTGACAATTACCCTGATTCCTTACTTTTTTGTAAATGACTATTTGTTCAATGAGTGGCTGTATAGAGGCATGGTATTTTTGGTCATTGCCTGTCCCTGTGCCCTCACAATTTCGATTCCGTTGGGTTATTTTGGCGGTATTGGCTTGGCTTCTCGCCATGGAATTTTGGTCAAAGGTTCCAATTTTCTGGACGTAATGACCGAACTCAATACAATCGTTTCAGACAAAACGGGAACACTAACCAAGGGGGTTTTTAAAGTACAAACAGTTAGCCCCCCACTCCCCGATGGGGAAGTTTCCGAAGAAGAATTTATCAAACTAACCGCCGCTCTTGAAAGTAATTCTACGCACCCCGTGGCGAAGGCGGTGGTGGAGTATTCTAATGAACAGAAGGTAAATTGGCAAAATAGCAAAGTCGAAGCCGTAGAAGAAATACCGGGTCATGGCTTGAAGGGAATGGTAGATGGCAAAGTAGTACTGGCGGGGAATTTGAAACTATTGCAAAAGTTCGTTGTTTCATACCCCGCTGAATTGGTGCAAATCGTTGAAACGGCTGTGGTCATAGCCATTGATAATCAGTACGCTGGCTATATCACCATTGCCGACGAGGTAAAGGAGGATGCAGCCCGAACCGTGGCCGATTTAAAGAAATTGGGAATTGAAACGATCATGCTTTCGGGTGATAAGTCAGCAGTAGTTCAAAAAGTATCCCTCCAACTGGGCATTACCCAAGCTTACGGAGATTTGCTGCCCGAAGGCAAGGTAGAAAAAGTGCAAGAACTCAAAAATCAAGACAAAAAGATTGCTTTTGTTGGTGATGGTGTGAACGATGCTCCTGTGGTAGCCCTCGCCGATGCAGGAATCGCCATGGGAGGCATGGGTTCGGACGCTACAATTGAAACTGCTGACATTGTGATTCAGAATGACCAGCCACACAAAATCGTTTCAGCTATTAAAATCGGAAAAATTACTAAATCTGTTGTTTGGCAAAATATTTCACTGGCGATGGGTGTGAAAGTCGCTGTTATGTTGTTGGGGGCAGGAGGCATTGCTACCCTTTGGGAGGCCGTTTTTGCCGATGTGGGTGTGGCTTTATTGGCTATTTTGAATGCCTATCGAATTCAGCGAAAAGAAGTTTGAGCTCACCGAAGAACACCAAAATCAACGTATTTTATCACTCATTTATCACTGAATTTTTATGAAACTTTATTGGAATATGCCCGCATCGGTGCGGCAGCACTATCAGCAAGAACTACAACATTACCAAAACGCTTTTGCTGCGGGACATTTATCAGAAGCGTGGCATCGGCTCGAAAGAGCACACATTTTGGGACAGGCTTGGCCACTCGAACATTCCTATGTGCATTGGTTGATGCTCAAATTTGGTGTTCATATCAAAAGTACTAAAGAAGTATTGGGACAAATTCCGAGGTTATTGGTAGGAGGAGTTAAATCTTTTGTAGGGCAGATTCCAGTGGGTAATACGGGCGGGGCCAACGTTCCTCCTCTTCGTCTAATGGACATTTCCCCAGACTTGAAACAAATTTTAGAATCCAATCCCTCTTAAAGTGGCTGTTCCAAATTATTTTATCAAAGTCACTGCCAATATCACTAAACAATATTTGGATTTCCCTTAAAGAATACTGAATTGTATATCAAATTTCTAAGAGACTGATTTTCTTGTTGTTCCATTTACACATACGTCAACGAATTGCTACTTTTTTTGCGATTTTCATGCTGTTGATTCAATTCAACAACGTGCTATTTCGCCATGCCCACCGCTTAGCAAACGGAAAGATTATTTCGCATGCTCACCCCTACAAGCCTGTTGGCAATAGCCCATTTCAGCCCAATAATCACTCGGCTAACGAGCTGCACCTTTTAGATACGGTTTGTAATCCTATTTTTTTAGGATTAACAGTTTCCGTCTTTTCCTTTGAGTTACTGGTGTTTTATTTTATCAACGAAGTAACTGTTTGTTATAAAACGCCATTTATAGCTTCTTTTTTTGATACACCTTCGCTGAGAGGCCCGCCGCTTGTTTGTTGAAATATTGCCTATCTCTACGCAGAGCAAGTACATGTACTGTACGGCTCTGGTTGGGGTACCTTTCTTATTTTCAACAAAAAAATGCAAACTGATGAAACCAATTTATTACTTATGCCTGCTGGCATTTGGTGCTTTTGCCATTACTGCCTGCGAAAAACTACTACCCACTGCACCCGAAGAACACGAAGTGTTGGACGGAACCATTGAAGGGCTGACGGGTACCGAAAATGCCCAATTCTTACGGGGTGACCTTGCCTTCAGCCGAAACTTTACACCTGCTACGGGGTTGGGGCCGCTCTTTGTTTCAAACTCCCTAAATTGAGGTTCTCGTTACAACCGTGCGAAAATTTACGGTTTTTAATTAAAGTATTAGTTCAATTGGGGTTAATTTTAACTTTGGAATAGAATGTCGTTCTCGGATAAAATTTTATAGACCGTGGCTCTAAAAGGAGTACAGTTAAACATTTAGGGGTAAAGTTACATGCAATAATTGTAACGCATTTATAATGAGTATTTTATGGTAAGAAAGTTTAATTTTTGTCAGTCGACAGTTACCTTCTTATCATAAATCTGAACAGGAACCTTATTTTCAGAAAGTATTTTATAAACCGTAGTGGTGGATGGAATCTTAAAGGCCTTCATAATTTCACGAATACTTCTTTGCTCCTTGTAAGCACTAATCACAAGTGGTGCAATCTCTTGATAATGTGGCGAAAGCCCTTTGGGTCTTCCACCCATTCTGCCTCTGGCTCGTGCAGCTTCCTGCCCGGCTTTCGTCCTTCGAATCAGTCTTTTGCGTTCATGTTCTGCTAAGAGAGCAAAGAGTTTAAAAACGAACTCTCCTGTTTCGGTAGTGGTATCAATGAGCGATTGTGAAAGGCTTTTGAATAAAATACCTTTCTGATTCAACTCATCGACAAACAGGATCAATTCAAGGGTTGTTCTTCCCAATCGGTCAATATCCCAGACCACTAATTCATCTTGTTTGCGTAGAGTTTCTTTCATTCGCTCGAATTCCACTCGATTTTTTGAAGTACCTGAAATCTTCTCCTGGAATATTTTTTCACAGCCATACTTCTGGAGAGCATCCAGCTGGAGTTGTAGGTTTTGTTCTTCCTTTGAAACTCTGACGTATCCGATTTTCATTTCATTTAAATTTTATTTTACCCATTGCAATTTAAGTAAAATAAAATTTGATTTAAAGAACGGCAATATAAAATTTAAAATGACTATTTTAGGACGCAGTAGGGTTGATTCTGCCACCGATTTAAGATTTTAGAAAACCCTTCATTTTTATGGAACAGCTTCCATGAATTGGCAATAACTACAATCACAAATTGATATGGCTTTTTCATTTTTAACAATCAAGGAACGGGAGTACTATCAGGCTCTTCCTCAAAATATCGAAGAAGATACCCTGATGAAATGCTTCTTTCTAAACAGGGAGGATAGAACCTTCATCCATTTTTTTTATGGTAACCAAACTAAAATAGCTATTGCCCTGCAATTAGGGATAATCCGGTTTTTGGGGTATCTCCCTGATAACTGGATTTCACAGATAAGTAATGATTACTTAATTTTTATCCTGGAACAATTGAAGATCGGCCAGCCATCATTGGGAGGCTTAGCTGAATATGGGAGAAGGGCCGCAACAAAAACACAGCATCTGCAACAGATACTCAAACATCTGAATTACCGCAGATGGCAACCCATTATCGATGAGCCAGTAATGGAAAAATGGTTGATAGACAGAGGGATGGAACATGACAATGAACGGTTCCTCTTGGAGAAGCTTTGTCAAAAGCTGCATTATGATAAAATTTTGCGTCCGGCTATCAGCTCATGGGAAAGAATGGTCGCCGGTATTGGCGAACGTTTACATGAAGAAACATACAGACGGTTGATGTTTTTATGGACAAATGATTTATTGAAAGAGCTGGACGAAGTCCTTGACTTTGATCCGGTCCGCAAACAAACGCTTCACCGCTGGCTATGCACTGCCCCGACATCCAATATGGCCCGAGTAATCAATCAAACACTCGAAAAAATAACATTTATGCAGGCGTTGAAAGTTGACTCCTGGGATTTATCGGTCATTCCGGCCAACCGAAAAAAACGTTTAGCCAATATCGTTCGTAATAATTCCAACTCCTATTTGCAGCGCTTGAACCCTATCAAGCGGTATCCATTGTTGGTCTGTTTCCTATGGGAAACCCTTTTGGATACAACTGACAGTGTCCTGATTATGTACAATGATTTTTGGACGCAAGCACTGAGCGATGCCAAAAAATCCTTGGAGGCATATCAGCTTGGCCTTATCAAAACACACAACCGGGCTGTAAAAACACTTACAAAAACTGTTGAGATGGTGGTTGATGATTCCATTGAAAATCAATCCCTAAGAAATAAAATATTTGAAAGCCTGCCGAAAGAACAGATACAACAAGCTTTAAATGTTGTCTTAAAAATAACAAAACCGGTTCATCAGACGCCATTATTCTTTTTACTCAAGGTTTATGGCCGCTTCAGGCAATTTACGCCCGAGTTTTTAAAAATATTAGATTTTAACGTGGCTTTCTCGAAAGATAACTTCAGTAATGGACTGAAAGCAGTTGCAGACTTACAAACAACAGGTAAACGGAAATTGCCTAAGGATGCCCCTACCAACTTTATTACACAGTCCTGGGGTAAGCTTATCAAGGGGGATAAAAGCCAGGAGCCACAGGCATATGAACTTTGTGTATTATCGGTGCTCAGGGACAGGTTAGCAATTATCTGCTCAAACCACCATTGAGAAAAAAAGTGAACAAGCAACTAAATAAAGGGGAGCAGCTCCATAATTTACGGATATACCTACGGTTCGGTGGTGACGGTTTTGTACGTAAACAGCAAGAAACCGAACAGCAGCTTTCAGCACGAAGCCTTAATTTACTCTCCAATATCGTTATGGTCTGGAATACCGTTTACATTCAGCAGATCATAAAGGAACTTCAAAATGAAGGGCATGTGGTCAATGAACATGATTTTGACCGGATTTCACCTGCGCCTTTTGAACATATCAACCGGTTGGGCAAATACAATTTTAAAGCGGCCGCCGCTGCGGACCAAATCCAATTGGAAGATAATGGTCTCAGAGCTTTAAGAAAGCCTAAAAGCTCGAAACAAAACCAATGTATTAGTTATAAAACGTAAATTTTCGCACAGTTGTAACGAGAACCTCATTATTAATTACCTATTTGAGCAAGGATGAGCAAAGTACTTCGTAATCATACCACTCGCATTGAGGAAAGCGTGCGGGTTATCAAACCATTGGAGGTCCTTAGACACTAATTAGGTAAACTCAAATTGCATGACAGTCCGTTATAAAAGACTCTCATTTAACATTTTCTTATCACTATCTGTATTTTTGGTGGAGCCCCCTTTTAGTGTCTTAATACACTTTTTCTGTTTCAATCCCCAATAGCTTGCGTTTGATTTTGTCCTGACAAAGTCATGGCTTGCTAACGCTTTGCTTTGTCTTCAATCTCCGATAATCTCCCATTATCTTCTCCAATCTCCTCTAAAAGAGGGATTCAATATTCCATCAGTCCTGAAAATCGAATAAACTATTAGGTGGTTTTCGCCTCATTATTGTGGGTAAAATGGGCTTACGTATCATTACGTTTCATTACACTTTCAGGCCTGTGAGGTTTCCTAACGTTTCCTAACAAAGGAAACCTTGTCAAAGTCCATGGAAAACCAGTCTGAACCTAATAGGTTGATGGGTATTTGTTTATCTGATGTATAACTACTGTATATGAGGTTCTTCTTCCAAATCTGCGAAAAACAACGATTTCACTATTTTCTCAGTGGTCTAAGCCCATTGGAATCCATTTCAAAGGCGATTTCAAAAGAATATTTTCCTAAACGGTTAATATGTTCAAAAGGAGCAGGGGAAATATGCTCAAAATCATTTTCATCTACCCGAATTCCTTCATTTTGAAGCTGTTTTAAAACTTCTTGAATGTAAACAGTATTCCAAACAATGACAATATTAGTCAATAAATTAAGGCTTCGGGCGGTTATTTGTTGCTCATGTTCTTGTCTTTTACGAATGAATCCATCACCACCAAACCACAAATATACTCTCAATCCATGCAGTTGCTCGCCCTTATTGAGTTGTGAATTTATTTTCTTTCTCATGGGTTTTTCCAACAAATATTTGCAAATAAAAATGGTTTTGACCAATTGCCCGTATGTTTGCAAGACATACATCAAATTGTTTTGTTTGGGATAGGCTTGCAGTTTACTAATGAGAGTTGAAGGAGTCACAGAACCTATTTTTAATGAAGCAGCCACTCTTGTCATTTCATCAGCATACTTTTTGAGATAATCAATATTGACTGTTCCTGTAAATTTCAATGTTGGATAATTGAGTTCTTTGGCATTTTTTCCAACAATTTTATAAAGTCTTTGGCTTTTGAGGTCTCTGATTCGAGGAGTGAATTGTTTCCCTACCAAATCGAATAGCGCAAAATTCAAATCTGTATAACCATGAGTATCAGTCGTATGCTCATCAAGTTGCAAGTCTGTTTCATTTGCCAAAATTTCATTCAAAACATAAGTTGCATCACGCTCCTGGACACTAATAATTTGACTACCAAATTGAGAAAATTGGTCGGCTGTATGGGTGTAAATTTGTACTCCTTGCCCATAACCAAAGTATTTTGGTAGGGTTTTAGCATTTCTGATTTTACCGCTGGTTGGAAATCGTTGCCCATCTGAAGATGATAATGTACCACCGCCCCAATACCCACTAAGCCATTGTTTATTGTGGTAATTGACCAATAAATTATTAGCTTTTTTGAGATTTTCATCAGCAAAATAATTATTAGTTACCCACCAAAGCGGCTGATAATCTAAATCAGAAGAACGAGCCAAATCAGCCAATGAAAGATTACAAGCATTGGCAAATAGAGCTGCATATTTGAGATTTTGGTGTTGTGGATTACGTGCTGAATACGCATTTTCTAATTCTTTAGAATAGTTTATCCAACTATCCACCTCTTGAATCATCTCTACCAATGAAACCCTTGGTAGTCTGGCATTGATTTGTTTTTGTAACATTTTGGCAGACAATGGCACATCATCAACACTCAAAGGCGACACTACCAAGAGGTCATTTTCTATACGAATATCGTTAGCTTGAGCCAACTTTTCTGACAATTTGGGTAATAAATCGGCTAATTCCTGTACTTTTTCATCTATTTTTACAGCTAAATTAGGCAAATTCAACTCTTGGCAAATACGCTCTTGCTGTGTTTTCCAATAATTTTTCTCAAGTAAAAGACTTTCAAGATTGGTAAATTTGCGAGATAAATCTACATACACATCGCCCGATTGCAGCCTATCTTTTAGTAATGAAAGCACACAGAGTTCATAGCTTTGTTGATGAATTGTCCCCCTTTGAAGAACAATTTTTTGCCAATTAGCACTCACAAAATTCATAGGAGCATCTTGGGGTATTTTTCTTTTCTTACCGTTTTGCAGGTCTTTTACCAAAGTTAATGCCGAGTCAAAATTATCTTTTGTAAAAGCTACTTTGAAATCAAACTTTGCTAACAAGTTAGGGGTGAATTGCTTCATGGTTGGGTATGAATACCTCAAAAATGATAAGTGAGAATACGTTTTTTGCTGTTTTTCTGTAAGCATTCGGAGGGCATCTTGAATCTGCATTTTAGGCACTTTTTCATAAATTTTAGGGCGTAAGTGTGGGTCGTCAATGCTTTCATCTACTACTATTTGGCTTGTTTGGGTTACAATTTTAATGGCTTTTTGTTGTGATCTTGCATCTTCCAATAAACACATATCTAATGTTTTTTTAGCTTTATTGTTCATTTGTTGCCAATAATCAGCATACATTACCAAAATAATATCCGTTGTGTCCAATAATACTTCTCTAAGAAAACAAACCAGCATAGTGTAGCGTTTTATAGGGCTAAATCTTTTCAAATGAGCATTGGAATCGCTTCTAACAGCATGAGCCAATCGTTTTTTACGATTTTCAGAAAGTTTGGATAAATCCCAATATTTAACCCCCATTTCGGTCAAAAAATCAATTTTTTCAAACATTTGATTGATTTCTTTAGCACTATTGGTAGATGGGACGTTACAAAGCCAACGATGTAGCGTTATTTTTCTATGCGTATCAACCTCTAACAAATTATCTAATTTCTTTTCAAAATCATCTGTCCAAAGAAATGACAAACGTTGATAGGTTTCGACCTCCAAGCGTTCTCTTATGCCCGCCACTAAGGATTCTAATGTGCCGATGGCAGGACGAAGTATTTTTTCTCGATGTAATTTCTCACAGAGCATTACTAATAAATACCGCTCGTTATCATGTTCCATACCTTGCTGGACAAGCCATTGCTCAAAAATGGGTTCATCTATCAAGGGTTGCCACTTGCGAAATTGTAAATATTTAAGTATTTGGTTCAGGTGTTCCGTTTGAGTCTGCTCTCGCTTGCCGTATTCTAAAAGTTGAACATAAGAAAACTCAATACCCAATTCTTTGATTATAAAATCGAAAAACAACATTGATAAGTTTTCCTTCCATGTATTTGGAACAAAACCCAAATATCGTAATAGCCCAATTCGGATTCCAACCGCTATTCGATTAACGTTGCTATAAAAACTCTTAATGAAAGTTAAATCATCAATTGTTAAATGAAAAAATTGCCTTAAATCGCCTTCTCTAATATCTTCAGGCATTTGCTCATATCTTTTTCGTTCTAATGAAGTTAAAAACGTGATTGGCATACTAAATTGAGTTATCAAAAAGGGTGTCTAAAATTTCAAAAAATCAACCTTGATAATCAATAAGTTATGAAAGTTATTTTTATATTTGTAAAGGAAATCCTTTTTGATAATACAACAATGGCAAATACATCCAATTTAAGAGTGGCTCTATACGCAAGAGTTTCAACACTCGACAGAGGGCAAGACCCCGAAACTCAATTGATTCAACTGCGTGAGTATGCTCAAAGGCGAAATTTTGAAATTGTAGGGGAGTTTATTGATTTTGCTTCGGGAACAAGTGAAGAACGTAAGCATTACAAGCAAATGATGGAAGCTGCCAAGAAACGAAAGATTGACCTCGTTTTGGTTTGGAGATATGACCGTTTTGCACGCTCAACGCAAGCATTAGTCAATGCCCTCAAAGAGTTTAAAAATTTAGGAATTGATTTTATTTCTTATCAAGAAAATATTGATACCACTACGCCAACAGGAGAATTGATTTTTCATGTGATGGCTTCTTTGGCTCAGTTTGAAAGTTCTCTCATCAGTGAGCGTGTAAAGGCAGGAATGCAAAGAGCAAAAGCTCAAGGCAAAAATATTTCAAGACCAAAACTGGCAAAAAGTAAATTGAACCGAATAATGGAATTGAAACAACAAGGACTTTCTATGAATCAAATCAGCATTCAAGCAGGAGTGGCTTATGGTACAGTTTATAATTATTTAGCAAAACATAAACCTTAATCTCAAACCATCTGAGGGGGCCGCTATTGTTCGTCCATTTGTAATAAGAACCTCCATTTGTAAATCGGTGTTTTCCGCAGATTTGGAAGAAGAACCTCTATATCAATTTATAAATCAAGGGGGGTATTTGTCATGTGTATACCATGAATGATATTCACATGACAAATACCCCCCTTGAGAAAACAAACAATTTATGTTATTTTTTTCTTTTTACGACTGTAAAAGGAGCACACAGCTGGACAGGGCAACAATTATCCCCATTTTCTATTACCAAAGGACAACAACCGTTGGCAGGGCAAGTTGCATTACTTGCCGTAAAGGTATACGTACCTACTTCTGAGAACAGTACTACGTTCCCAGTAGCAACTTGCTGCCCCGACTTAAACCATACAACGTTCGTATAATTGTTGGGGACCGAAGCTTCTATTTTCTGATTTGAGCAAAGTTTAACAGGAACCGTAACACAAGCCTCTGTGCTATTGTTATTACTAATAGGGTCTGTTTGATCAGCACTAACTAAGGTAGCATAATTAAAACTGATTCCTTCCGCCTCAACTTTGGCCCTAACTGTCAAAATAGCACTGTCACCCGAAGCTAGGGAAGGTATGCTCCAAAGTGGCGAAGAGAAAGTTCCTTTATTAGTAGGGCTTCCACTTAATAATTTTAGGCCATTTCCTACACTGTCTTTGAGGACAATATTCGTAGCTGCATCAGGGCCAAAGTTGCGGATAGTTATAGTATAGGTTAGGGTGTCATTCAGTGTTCGTACCTTGTTACCAGCCAGCGTTTTGGTAACTCTTAAATCAGAATTACCTGCGGAGGGACTAAAGGGAAGAATAAATACAAGCGCTTGACTACATGCATTGGGGTTATAGGAATCACAAACTTCGTAGGCAAACTGATCTAACCCCGTATAACCCGAGGATGGCGTGTAGGTAAATGTCCCATTGGCTGACAATACAACTGTTCCATTGGAAGGAAGAGTAATTGGAGTCGTATTGACAGTAAGAGTTCCACCTTCTGGATCTTTGTCATTGGTTAGTACGTTACCAGTTGTAGGGCTCGCAGGGGCTCGCAAAACTATGTCGGCATTGGCAACAGGTGGTAAATTAGCAGCCGAGCTTGCATAAATATTAATATCAACTCGGGCGACTGAACATTGCTGTGGGTTTCCGTTATCGCAAGCCTTGTACGTAAACCAATCATCCCCTAATGAATTGGCACCCGCTACGTAGGTATAACTGCCATTAGGATTAAGCGTTAAAGTTCCTTTTGTGGGTGTAGTTACTACAGTTGCCGTTAATGTTTGGTTCGCGTCTAATTCAACATCATTCAGTAATACATTTCCAGAGGCGGAAGCTCCTTGTTTCACAGCAATGTTATCGGCAGCTACAATTGGGGCTCGATTGGTACTTCCTGGGTCAAAAATTGTAATCGTAACTACTGCGGTATCACAAATGGCTGGGTTTCCACTGTCACATACCCGATACTTAAAGCTATCAGTACCTACGTAGTTGGTATTAGGCTGATAGGTATAACGACCATTGGCATTGATAGATACTGTCCCGTTGGTAGGAGTTACAACAGGTGTAGTTGTAATTACCAGTGGAGCAACCCCTGTCCCAATGTCGTCGTTAGACAATACATTGTTGGTAATAGAGCTACCTTTGGTGACTACTCCATAGTCATCGTAGGCAAAAATATATGGATTAGTAGTGGCAGCAACTATCTTAAGTTTAGGTTGAAGATTGTTGTTGTTAGGTGAATCTGTAAAGGCCGAAAAATTGCTAACAGGCTGTACATTGATATTGGTTACTTCAAATCCTGGTGATACAGCCGTACCACGTACTTGCAAAGTTATGGTTCCTCCACCAAAAGCAGGTATGGTAGCCGTGTTGCTACCGCGCCAAGTGTCTTTACCTAAATATGTCCATGTAAACAAAGCTCCGCCCACTCCTCCAGGTATACTTGTACCGTTGCTGCTGTAATAATTGCTTGCGGTGCTTATAGTCAGTTCGATTGAAGAGGCAGGTATAGCGCTTGAACCTGAATTAGAAAAGCTAATGGTAAGGGTGGAGCTTTGACCTACTTCGATTGAACCAGGCACAAAATTGGCACCCGTTAGAGCGGGTTCGGCATACTGTGCCCATGTCCATTGGAGGCTCAGTAATGTTACCGATAGTATTATTAAAAAAAACTTTTTCATAGAAACAATGATTTAGAAGTTGCCCCCCTCTGAAATCTTTCGATCTCAGAGGGTTAAAGCGTTAATTAATTTTGAATAGACATGGCCAATACAGCTATGTTGTTTGTAGTGACACCATCCCCCCCTGAACCAGGGGTAATATTGGTAGTTAGGTTGGCCGTTGTACCTGCGGTATCGGCTTTGATAGTAAGCGCAATACGGCTACGTCCGTTGGCAGCAATGACTACACCTGCCTTTAAGCTAAACTTCATTCCTGTACCTGTGTCAACCATCACCCAGTCACTGTTGTTGACGGTTTCATTCGCAGTAACAGTGGCGGAAGTTTGCGTTGAATTGAAAGTAACAGTAAAACCTGCCATCGAGGGTACAAAGAATTCCACTGTACCATTGGTAGCGCCGCCGTTGATTTCGTTGATGTTTATAATCACAGTTTTAGTATCCGCTGCTGCGAAGGTGATGTTACCGAAAGTGTAGTTTCCGAATAAGTCAGCTTTGGCGGCAGCATCAATTAAATCAGGTACACCATCTCCGTCAGAGTCAGGTAGGGTATATTTACCACTTCCGTCGAGTGTTCCCATTTCAGCAGTATCGAGAATACCGTCGTTATCATCGTCAGTGTCAGTGGCATTTGGTGTACCATCATTGTCGGTGTCAAGTGCTTTACCCGCTGCTTCGGCTGTATCGAGGATACCATCGCCATCATCATCGGTGTCAGTAGCATTTGGTATACCGTCGTTGTCAGTGTCAAGTGGTAGTTTATCCTGTGTATCCAGAATACCATCGTTATCATCATCCGTATCGGTA
>NZ_JBYFCK010000018.1:0-22340 GCF_057652155.1 Runella sp. R0.1_18 | reverse complement strand
CCGTCAGAATCAGGTAGGGTGTATTTACCACTTCCGTCGAGTGTTCCCATTTCGGCCGTGTCCAAAATACCGTCGTTATCATCGTCCGTATCGGTCGCATTGGGCGTACCGTCGTTGTCGGTATCGAGGGCTTTACCTGCCGCTTCGGCCGTGTCAAGGATGCCATCCCCGTCATCGTCGGTGTCGGTCGCATTGGGCGTACCGTCGTTATCGGTGTCAAGTGGAAGCTTGTCTTGGGTATCCAAAATACCGTCATTGTCATCGTCCGTATCTGTATCATCAAGAGTTCCGTCTCCGTCAGTATCAAGTGCATCAATCAAATCAGGCAGCCCATCCCCATCAGAATCAGGTAAGGTAAATTTCCCATTAGCATCTAATGTTCCAATTTCAGCCGTGTCCAATATACCATCGTTATCATCGTCCGTATCGGTCACATTGGGCGTACCGTCGTTGTCGGTATCGAGGGATTTACCTGCCGCTTCGGCCGTGTCAAGAATGCCATCCCCGTCATCGTCAGTGTCGGTCACATTGGGCGTGCCGTCGTTGTCGGTGTCTAGTGGAAGTTTATCAACTACGTCAGGGAGCCCGTCATTGTCGTCGTCGGTATCCGTGCTGTCTGGTATCCCATCTCCATCAGTATCAAGTGGATCAATCAAATCAGGCAGGCCATCCCCGTCAGAATCAGGCAGAGTGTATTTACCACTTCCATCGAGTGTGCCTATTTCAGCCGTGTCCAAAATACCGTCGTTATCATCATCGGTATCGGTCGCATTGGGCGTACCGTCGTTGTCGGTATCGAGAACTTTACCTGCCGCTTCAGCCGTGTCAAGAATGCCATCCCCGTCATCGTCGGTGTCGGTCGCATTGGGCGTGCCGTCGTTATCGGTATCAAGTGGAAGCTTGTCTTGGGTATCCAAAATACCGTCATTGTCGTCGTCAGTATCGGTATCATCTGGTGTCCCATCTCCGTCAGTATCAGCCAATACAGCCAATCCTGGTTGGAGATTGTTGTTGTTCGGCAAATCGCTGAAAGAGGCAAAGCTATTAACTGGCTGGACATTGACGTTGGTCAACTCAGCGGCCGACGTTACCGAAAGTCCTTTTACAGTAATGGTAATAGCTCCTCCCGCCGCAGCCGCAATAGAGTTAATATTAACCCCTCGCCATGTATCAGAACCAAGATAAGTCCACGTAAAGAGTCCAGCACCTGCCCCAGTAGGGAAGGGAGTACCACCGTTTGAATAATACACGTAAGGAGCGCTTATAGTTACTTCAATAGAGCCCGCAGGAATAGCAGTGGTACCAGCATTGCTAAAGTTGACGGTTAGCTCAGACGTTTGGCCTATGGCCGTGGAAGTAGGGGCAAAAGCTGCACTTGTAACAGCAGGGTCGGCATTTTGGGCAATGGCTTTGGTAAGGGCCAGCCACGCAATGACCGCCAATGATTGTAATTGCTTTTTCATAAATTAGTTGCTTATAGAAGAGCTTTCTCTCTTCTTATTTCAGTTCAGAAAAACTAAATAAGAAGAGAGAAAATAGATAGTGATTTAGTTTTGAACAGACATACCTAGTACGGCTACGTTGTTTGTCGACACACCATCCCCCCCCGAAGAAGGTGTAATGTTGGTAGTCAAATTGGCTGACGTACCTGCTGTGTCGGCTTTGATTGTGAGTGCTATTCGGCTACGGCCGTTGGCAGGTATAACTACACCTGCTTTTGAAGTAAACTTCATACCCGTACCCGTATTAGTCATTGTCCAATCACTATTATTTACTGTTTCTGCTCCAATCACTGTGGCAGCAGTTTGAGAAGGAGTAAATGTTACAGTATAGCCTATCATGGTTGGAACAAAAAACTCAATTGTGCCATTTGTAGCGCCTCCTTTAATTTCGTTGATGTTGATAATCACTGTGCGGGTATCGTTGACTTTAAACGTAACATTTCCAAACGTATAGTTAGCAAATAAGTCTGCAGTTGGGCCTGTTGCCGTTGGCAATCCACCAAAACCTGTAGGTACTGTATCTAAACCACTGTTGTTGGCAATACCGTCGCCGTCGGGGTCAGTTGGGCTGTCCACCATACCGTCGTTGTTGGTATCCAAGCTGCCTTTGCCTGCTTTCTCTACGATGTCCATTATACCATCGCCATCACTATCCACATCTTTGTAGTCAGGGGTTGTGTCGTTGTCGCCATTGGGTAGGGCAGGAGAAGCTGCATCGCCATAGCCTGTGAGGCCATCCACTGAGTTTGGAATGCCGTCACCATCGGTGTCGGGACCATCAACCACACCGTCGTTGTTGGCATCGGTGCCGTTGCTACCGCCTTCTTGTAGGTCAGAAACGCCATCGTTGTCAGAATCCAAATCTTTATAATCGGGTACGGTATCGTTGTCGCTGTTGGGTGGGGTTAAACCTGTACCAATTTGACCGGTGGTTGCATTTGGTGTTCCGTCTTGTTTTCCGTCGCCGTTGGCATCGGTGCCACCTGCTTCGATTACATCGTTGATACCGTCGTTATCGGCATCCAAATCTTTGGCATCTATGACACCGTCACCGTCGGTATCTGCTGTTCCTTCGGTGGCATCTGAAATACCGTCGTTGTCGTCGTCTAAATCTATATCATCAGCTACGCCATCTCCGTCTGTGTCTAAGTAGTCATCGTTCTGAATTGTAGCATTAGCAACAGCCGTTGTAACAAGTGAAAAACCACTATTTGTCAAAGTTACTTTGAAGGTTTCGTCTGTTTCTATGGTATTATCACCTGCTACATTGATTGTAATCACTTTTGAAGTTTCACCTGCGGCGAAATTTACAGTACCAACCATAGGCAATGAAGCTGGTACAAAATCGGTTGCATCTACTGGGTTAGTACCAGTTCCTGTATACCAACCAACACTCGCTGGTCCTGTGGTATTGCCACTTCTTGTAACCGTAAAGGTAAATGGTGTTGTGCCACTGTTACCCTCGGCTTTATCTGCACTTGTAGCGGCAATTGCCAATGTAGATGCCGTAGCATTCACTATATATGTTTTTACTACACAGCTTGCCGTTGGGGTAGTGCTATCACAAACTTTTACACAAAAATAGAACGTTTTTGATGTGTTTGGAAGCGTACTTGGTACCGTATAAGTATATTCACCTGTGGTACTGTTTATTGAAATATTAGTTGACCCTGTTATCGCTGTTGCACCGCTTGGGGCTACACAAGCGGCATCGTTGTTGGCAAGGCTATAAGTATAGGGGCTTGTGCCTCCTGTGGGGGCTAACTCCGTTGCCGCATTCCCTGTTTTCACTTCGGTTGGATAACCTGATTGTGCTGCTGGAGTGTTGGCAGCTAATGAATTAGGTGATACTGTAAGGGTATAAGTTTTTACGATACAGCTTGCCGTAGGCGTAGCACTATCGCATACTTTGATACAGTAATAATACGTGCCTGCCGTTGCTGGGGCAGTATAGCTGTATGTGCCGTTGCTGTTTACGGTTAAGCCAGTTAGTGCTGTTGCACCGCTTGGGGCTACGCAAGCTGCATCACCTGCTCCATTACTGTATGTGTAAGGGCTTACGCCACCTGTTGGGGCTAATTCTGTGGCTGCATTGCCTGTTTTGGCTACTCCTATACTGGCAGTTTGTGCCGCTGGATCATTGGCTGATAAAGCTACATCATCGTTCTGAATTGTGCCATTGGCAACAGCCGTTGTAATAACTGAAGAACCACTATTTGACAAAGTTATTTTGAAGGTTTCAACTGGTTCTATCGTATTATCACCTGCCACATTGATGGTAATCACATTTGAAGTTTCACCTGCGGCAAAATTTACCGTACCACTCTTAGGCAATGTAGGTGGTGCAAAATCGACTGCATCTACTGGATTAGCACCAGTTCCTACAAGATACCAAGTAGCGGTTGCTGGACCTGTGGTATTGCCACTTCTTGTAACCGTAAAGGTAAATGGTGTTGTGCCACTGTTACCCTCGGCTTTATCCGCACTTGTAGCGGCAATGGCTAATGTGGCCGCCGTAGCATTGACTGTATAGGTTTTTACTACACAGTTTGCTGTTGGAGAAGTACTGTCACAAACTTTTACACAAAAATAGAACGTTTTTGATGTGTTTGGAAGCGTACTTGGTACCGTATAAGTATATTCACCTGTGGTACTGTTTATTGAAATGGTAGTTGCCCCTGTTATCGCTGTTGCTCCTGATGGGGCTACACAAGCTGCATCGTTGTTGGCAAGGCTATATGTATAGGGGCTTGTGCCTCCTGTGGGGGCTAACTCCGTTGCCGCATTCCCTGTTTTCACTTCGTCTGGATAACCTGATTGTGCTGATGGAGTGTTAGCAGTTAATGGATTAGGTGATACTGTAAGGGTATAAGTTTTTACGATACAACTTGCCGTAGGGGTAGCACTATCACACACTTTGATACAGTAATAGTATGTCCCTGCCGTAGCTGGGGCAGTATAACTATACGTGCCATTGCTGTTTACAGTTAAACCTGTAAGTGCCGTTGCACCGCTTGGGGCTACACAAGCTGCATCACCTGCTCCATTACTATATGTGTAAGGACTTACTCCTCCCGTTGGGGCTAACTCCGTTGCCGCATTCCCTGTTTTGGCTGCTCCTACACTGGCTGTTTGTGCCGCTGGAGTGTTGGCAGTTAATGGATTAGGTGATACTGTAAGGGTATAAGTTTTTACGATACAACTTGCCGTAGGGGTAGCACTATCACACACTTTGATACAGTAATAGTATGTCCCTGCCGTAGCTGGGGCAGTATAACTATACGTGCCATTGCTGTTTACAGTTAAACCTGTAAGTGCCGTTGCACCGCTTGGGGCTACACAAGCTGCATCACCTGCTCCATTACTATATGTGTAAGGACTTACTCCTCCCGTTGGGGCTAACTCCGTTGCCGCATTCCCTGTTTTGGCGGCTCCTACACTGGCTGTTTGTGCCGCTGGAGTGTTAGCTGATAATGGCGTTGTACATGTTGTAATTGTTACAGTTACCGACTGAGAGGCATTGCTGTAGCAATTGGCTGTGCCATCGAAAAATGCCATATAATATGTTCCTGATGTACTGATAGCCGTTGGCGTTGTTACTTTGTTGGCAGTAGTGGCAGGTGTGCCTGTATGCCATGTAATCGTTGCCCCACTTGGTATATTTGTAGTCGAGATTGCCGTCATCAGATTGACAGTAGCCGTTGGACAAGTATTACTTACTGAAATAGGTGTTGAACAAGTAGTAATCGTAATTATTACACTATCGGCAGGGCTATAACAGGCGTTGGTAGCATCGTAATACATCGCATAATATTTGCCTGCGGTGCTGACGGCTGTTTTTTGTGCCGTAGTGAGGGTATCGCCTGCCGAAGTAGGCGTTTTGTGTGTACTCCATATGAGGCTTGCACCGCTTGGGGTAGTGCTGCTGACTGCCAAACTTGCTAAGTTTACCGTTGTAGTTGGGCAGCTATTGGTAGCGGTAGTAGGCGTAACGGCTGGGGCAGTAGTACCTGCTATACAGATGGGCATACCTGTAAAACAGGCAGTAGTTGGGCTACATAAACCAACAGCAGTAGGGTTAATTTGTGTATAAGTAGTACGTTGTGTATTACTTAAATCCATGTATAAATCATCTCCATCACTTGGTGTAGAGCTACCCGTAGCCCATAATGTTCCATCGTTTTTGACAGCGTAGCTTGTCGTATTTCCCATCATTATATCACGAACATTGGTAAGACGTAACTGTGGTGAGGATACATAAGTAGAATTATTGATGCCATTGCCCAATACGCCACCTGTCGAATAGCCCCAAGTGTACATATTACCATTATCATCCAAAGCCATAATCCCATTGCCCACTGGATAAGTACTTAATGCTTTGATAGGGGCTGCCCCTGACGGAAAAGATACAAGTGTAAGTGTCGTCAGACCTTGAAGAGCATAATATACCTGACCAGCACTATTAAGAAAAAACTCATCCCCCATTCTGCTTTCAACAGCTACAATATTGCTTAAACCCGCAAAAGTTGTTGGTGCAATAGTTGGATTAAAAGTTCTCTTAACAGTACCATCTGCCAGCAATATTATTGAGTTTCTACCATTTTCAGGAACTACCCTTTTGGCCGTTGTAACTCCTGGCATTTGTATAGCACAATTACCAGCGGGCCCTGTACAAGTTGTGGCATCTCCTACTGCCCAAACTGTGCCATCTTTTTTTATGAAATAGGCAATTCTATCACCTGCATCACAATAAACAACATCTGTTATTACTTGTGTAGGCGTAGGGAAATTTATTGGACTATTGACTCCCCAAACCCAGCCTGTGCCATCGCTTTTAATGGCCGCGGTGATAGCCTGACCTGTACGAAATTGAATGACGTTTGTCATACCCGGTACAGCAACAGGGGTAGTAGAACTGGCAGGGGTAGCCTGTCCAAAGCCTGAAGAAGCATTTTGCCCCCAAGCATATAATTGGTTATTGCTACCACATACTCCAAACGCAGTAAAATAGTTGCCAAGTGTATAATTTACAGGACAATAGCCTGTTCTGCCGCCGAAACCATCGCCCACCATAGCATTTTGGGCAAAAGTGCTGAGGCTACTCAGCAGAACCATGACCCAAAGCATGGTTCGAGATATATATTGATAGTTCATCTTATTCATTTTTTAAAGCCCCCTAACCCCCAGAGGGAGAATGTAGGGTGTGATTAGTTAATTTTTTATAATCGTTGGCGTAATACCCGTTACCGTACAGGCTGGTGGCGATACCGTAAGGGTATAAGTTTTTACGATACAGCTTGCCGTAGGGGTAGCACTATCGCATACTTTGATACAGTAGTAATACGTGCCTGCCGTAGTAGGAGCAGTATAGCTGTATGAGCCATTGGCATTGACTGTTAAGCCAGTTAGTGCTGTTGCACCGCTTGGGGCTACACAAGCCGCATTGCCTGCTCCGTTGCTGTATATATAGGGGCTTACGCCACCTGTGGGGGCTAACTCCGTTGCGGCATTGCCTGTTTTGGCAGTACCCGTAGTGGCAGTTTGTGCCGCTGGGGTGTTGGCGGTAAGCGGTGCTATACAAGTAGTTAGCGTAATGGTAACACTATCGGCAGGGCTATAACAGGCGTTGGTGGCATCGTAATAAAGGGCATAATATTTGCCTGCGGTGCTGACGGCTGTTTTTTGTGCCGTAGTGAGGGTATCTGCTGCCGATGTAGGCGTTTTGTGCGTACTCCATATTAGGCTTGCTCCGCTTGGGGTAGTACTGCTGATTGCCAAACTTGCCAAATTTACGGTAGTAGTTGGGCAGCTATTGGTAGCCGTAGTAGGCGTAACGGCTGGGGCAGTAGTACCTGCTACGCAGGGCGGCATACCTATGAAGGAAGTAGGGGTACACAAGTTCATGGGCGAGCCAGTAGGTGTGATTTGTGTCCAAGTAGTACGTTGTACATTTGGTAAATCCATCCAAGTATTATCGATATTACCCGCTGCCCATAGTGTGCCGTCTGTTTTATTCATATAGTTCACAGTAAATCCACATGACATATCACGTACTCCTGTAGCTACCAATACAGGGGTTTTATAAATACTTCCAGACGTGCCATTTCCGAATTGTCCATAAAAGTTTTGTCCCCAAGCATAAAGATTGCCATTGTCGTCCAATGCCATACAAGTATAAAAATTTGAACTTAGGGCTTTAATAGGGGCAGCCCCTGCGGGAAAAGTAATTAAACCGGGCATTTGAGGGGTCGCCCCAGATGAAAACCCTCTTCCTAACGTGGGGTCTTCTAACCCCCAACTATATACCTGCCCAGAAGCTGTAAGGGCATAGAAAGCAATAGGACTAGCTTTTATATCTACGACATTACTTACATTAGGAACTACAACTGGCGTTAAACCAGTTAAACTTGCTGGGAAACTACCATTTCCCGTTCCACATTGCATGAGGGTTCCATCGGCTAACAATACCAATGTAGATGCTGCGGCAGAAGCAACTCTCTTGGCAGTAGTGATACCTGTCATTTGTGCGGGGGTACATGGTGGGGCTGTACAACCACCATAAGTTGTACCATTTCCAAATTCACCAAATCTATTTTCACCAACAGACCAAACCGTGCCATCCGTTTTTACATAAGATGCCACATAGTTATAAGTACTTGCATGATAAGCATTGCTACCAATTTGATAAGGTGTGGAAAAATAGAATGCCCCACTACTCTGTACCCACATCCAAACTGTGCCATCATTTTTGATAGCAATATTCGTATAACTACCTGCAAACATTCGTACATTAGTCATACCCGGTACAGCTACTGGTGTTGCTGATGAAACTGGTGTATAACTCCCTGTTCCAAATTGCATATTACTATTATCACCCCAAGCATATAGTTGCTTATTAGCACCACAAACAGCAAAAGCAGTATTGAGATTATGTCTATAATTAATGGGGTCGTAGCCAGCCCTGCCGCCGAAGCCATCGCCGACCATTGAGTTTTGGGCAAAAGTGCTGAGGCTACTCAGCAGAACCATGACCCAAAGCATGGTTCGAGATTTGTTGAAATGTTTCATATTTTTAATAAGTGGTTGAATTAGTAGACGAAGTTTAATTCATGGATATGGGGTGATTCCCCCCCAATCTAGGAAGACACTCAATTCATTATGAAGAGTCTAAAAAGCTACAGAGCATTGCCTGAGAAGTTAATTTTCAAATGTAGGTATAGGGCATCTGCTACAAAATCAAGTCCAGCTTAAGAAAGTGTTGAGTCGAAACATTCAAACAGCGTCTTTAGCAAGTCATCAGAAAAAAAAGTGTACTGAAAGTTGAATTTGGCTTGTGAAAGTCTACTAATAGTAGAATGAAAAAGGTAAAAATTATTAAAACATCTGAAATGCCATTTTTTTATGTGAATACAGTTATTTGTATACCTAACATGCCTATTGTCATTTCAAACTATTTATAAATTATCTTATTTAATATTTGTTTAACCTAGTTGGCATAGAATTTGGGCATAAAGACATTGTTTAAATACTAAATACATACCTATATTTACATTCTTTTACCAGACTTTGAGAATACACTTCTACTTTAGTATCAAGTTTACATTAGAAGAATATGCAACTTATCTCATGCCTTATTGTGGATGACGATGCGGGCTTTGTACAAGATTTGGCAGGGCAGCTCAAAAAATTAGCTTTTATCAAAGTGACAGGCTATTGCAAGACGTACGGTGAAACGCTCATGGCGCTTAAATCCAATAGTATAGACCTCCTATTTTTGGATATTAATTTGGAAAGTACGGATGGTCTTAATGGGTTTGATTTGCTTCGTCAGCACCCTCATTTGCCGCCGGTAGTGATCATGAGCAACACTCCCGACTACGCCGTAGAAAGTTATAACATCGGCATCGCCAAAGATTTTTTGGTAAAGCCCATCGACATCAGAAGATTGGTATTGGCTATCAACAGAGCCTTAGAAGCCGATGTGGAAAGCGGGCAGTTAGTAGACAGTAAGAGCATCTTCCTGAAAATGGGGCGGAAGTTTCAACGATTTTGTATTGATGAAATAGACTACTTTGAAGGGTATGGTATTTATGCCAAAGTGGTTACTCAAGAGGGTATCACCCACGTTATTAACGATTCGCTGACTGACCTGGAAAATATGCTTGAAGGGAAGAAATTTATGCGTGTCCACAAGTCGTTTATTATCAACCTTAACAAATTGACTGGATTCGATCACAACAAACTCTATTTAAAAAATGCCTCGGTGCCCATTGGTTCCTCTTACAAAGGAAAATTAGAAGGATTATTACGATTGTTTGATAACGAGATTGAAACACCAATTCCCTAAATGAAACATCTATACTATCCTTTCATTTTGCTTGCCTTATTGATGGGCCAAGCCTTTTCGTCTTTTGCCCAAAAGCCCCAAGCCCAAGACCCCGAACTACAAAAACTTAAAGCCAAATTAGCCGCCGCTAATCATGATACAACACGCATGATGGTGTATGTGGATATTAGTTTTTATTTTAGAGATATAGCAGTATTACAAGATGTTCCATTACTGCTTGATAGTGCTTGGGCGTATAGTTTAAAAGCTAAAGCAGTAGCCGAAAAACATCCTGAATACTCTTTAGTATCAGAAGTATGGAATAATTTAGGTGTCGTTTGTAAAGACTTCTATTTCAGAAGTGATAACCAATCAGAGCAAAAGTACTATTTTGAAAAAGCTGAAAAATATTTCAAAAAAAGTAAAGATGCAGCTATGAAGTTAGAGAATAAAAAATATCTAATAAATCCTTCCTTTAATCTGATGGAGTTATATAATCATTCGTCAAAAAAATATAATTTTTTCAAAGCTAGTTTTGAAATAGTTGACTATATACAAAGTAAAAAACAATGGAATAAATTTGATTCTATTGCCTTGAGAAACATATACACTAATCTATGTTTTTACTTAAGTTATAATATAAATTCTGAAAAATATATCAATTATTTAAAATTATCAAAAAAATACACTTTCAAAGAAAGTCTAGAGTATGATGAAGTATCTATTTTAATATTCGAACAGCATGCTCGTTTATGGAAAAAACATGATGAACAGAAATTTTTAAAGGAATATGAGATATATAAAAAAAGTATTAAAACAATTTATTATAATGACCAATTAGATCTTTATTTAGCTCAATATTATTTTACGATTAATGAATATGAAAAATCATTTCGGTTATTAGCTGGCTTTTATCCCCGTAATCATTATAATATACTCCAGAGTAACAAAATAAGGTTGGCTTATTTAGGAATGAAGTATATGCTTATGGGGCAATCTGTTTATATGCTTAATCGTAACCAAGAGTCTATTCGCTACTTACGCAAAGCCATTGCTAATTTTAATGCTGTCACCAATCAAATCCGTTTGGAAAATGAAAAATATACTGCCTTACTTTATCTAGGTAAAGCCTATAAAAAAGCAGAGAAATATCAACAAGCCCTTGCCTGCAACGAACAAGCCGATACACTCTACAGACAAATGCACGATGTTGCCATAGAGGCCCTGATGGCTGAAAATGATGTACATTTAGAGCAAATTAAACAAGAGAAAAAAGTACAAGAAGCTCGTACCCAAACCTTGCTAAAAGAACAAGAAATTGAGATTCAGAAAAAACAAAAATATGCATTTCTTGCCATTTCTATTCTTGCTTTGTTCAGTGCGGCTTGGGCGGTATATAGTTTTATTGAAACTCGCAAACAAAACAAAATTATTAGTCAGCAAGCTGCCGCTTTGGCAGAATCGAATCACGTGAAAGACAGAATATTTGCCCTGCTCAGCCACGACCTGCGCAGCCCCATCAATCGCTTGGTGATGAACCTCAATCAATCTATCGAAATCCAACACACCCACATTCAAGCAGAACTCAAAGGGGTGCAGGATATTCTGAACAATGTGCTGTATTGGGCAAGTATGCAACTCAAAAAGGCGGCGCCTGTACCTGTATCTGTTCCACTCCAACCTTTAGCCGAAGAATTGATGGAAGAGTATCGGTATGCCTTGGAAGAAAAAGGGATTACTTTTTTGAATAATATTGAAAACGATGTAGAGATTAAAACAGATGAGGGTTATTTGAAAATAGTACTTCGTAATCTAATCAGTAATGCCATTAAATTTACGGAGGTTGGAGGTTACATCCAAATTGCTTGCCGAAGCGTTCAGGGAGGTCTTGAAATACTGTTAAAAGACACGGGCGTAGGCATTTCCACTGATAAATTGGACAGTTTGTTTCAACTACCCTTACCGAGCGTAGGTACAAACAAAGAAAAAGGTACTGGTTTGGGGTTGAGTTTATCACATGATATTGTGCAGAAACTCGGTGGTAGCCTCAATATACAAAGTAAGCAAGGTAAAGGTACTCAAGTGGTGGTGGCTCTTCCAGTTTAGTAAATATGTTTATATCCAATTTGATGTAACAAAAGTTTTTGTTCATGTTATTTTAAAGCGTATACGCATTATTTGGTTGGTTAAAATCTTTTTTTGGTTTGACCTTTGCAGTTAATAAATGTGTTTATAACCTTATTTTGAAAACCGTTTTTTATTAACATGTCTGCGATTACACAACCTTTGCGAAGCCTCAAAGAGACGGAAGCGTCAATGATTAATTCGGTTGTAGTTATTAAAATAGCTCCTGAATCCCTTACTAAATGTCTTGATTATTTCTTATCACAGCAATTTGCTTTTGAAGTACAATTTAAAAGAGAAGAGAATCTTCATAAAAGAGAAGAGTTGAATGTTGTTCATGAAACTACGGCTCCTATTTTTGAAATAAATAATGGAAAGGAAAATGTTGCTAAAAAAATTTACAATAAATACATCAATGAAATTACGGAAGTCCCTATGCCTGGAATGTCAGAAATTGCTGCCGAGTTTGGGGTTAGTGTCAATAAATTAAAAGTGCTTTTTCTTGAAGAGTATGGGCAACCCATGTATAAAGCGTATATGCAATCTAGGATGATGAAAAGTGCGGAACTATTGGGTAGAGGGTATAAAGCAAGCGTAGTTTCAAAGATGGTAGGATATGGTGATAAATCAGGTATAAAATTCAACAAAATGTTTCAAAAGCATTTTGGAATAACTCCCAAAAAGTACCAAATTAAAATGTCTGAAAAAGTGTGTTAACGGTATTAAAAATCCCCACAAAAATCAGGCCAACACAAAATAAACGAACCTTTATTTGTGGGGGTTTCAGTGTAACAAAAACCAGTTTTACCTTATAAAAGGCGTTTTTACTTAAAATAAAGGCGTTTTGCTAATTTTTCTACCTTTAAAAGATGTGAATTTAACTTGCGTTAACTTACGCTTAAAAAAACGGCCTTTTATATTGCCAAAACCGAATTTCACAAGATATTTCGTAGTTTGAAGTTATTTTGCTACGGCTTTCATTTTTACAGCCTATAGTTTGCTTGGGATAGGGTACAAATTTTAAAGTACCCAACTTTTACCCCTACAAAAATGAAATCCCTACTCTTTTTTAGGAAGATTGTGTATTCATATTACACAATTCTGTTGTTTTTACTGTCGACTCGAAGTGTGCTTTATTCACAATGTACCCTTAATGCTGCCATATCAGGTACTACTTCTGTATGTACAGGTAGTACTACACTGACTGCCAATGTAACGGGAGCGAGCAGTTGTGCTGCAACGGAAGGAGTCGGGATTAGTTATACTATGGACTATTGCCAGTTTGGGGCTCCTTATCCAGCGACGGTAACGCCTATTAGCTGTGGAGTAAACCTTACTTCCATAGACAATTTTTCAGCGGGGTATAGTTTTGCTAATTCATGTACACAGAATGGTGCAGAAGGATCTTTACAATCAATGTGTGCTCCTCAATCAAACTCGTCTTTTTTTAATGATCCAACATCTTTACCAAGCCAGTATGGTTTTTTCTTTACAGTGGGTGCTTCGGCTGCGTCATCTGGAAAATTATCAAAAATATCTTTTTATGTTAGAGGATCTATTGCGCTAACAGGACCCGTTTCTTCTACCTTATTCGGTATAAGAATCACTGACCCCTCAGGAAATATAGTTTATTATGAACAATCAGGATTAACTGTTCCTCGGTCTTCGTGGCAACAATATACAATAGACCTAAGTACTGACCCTGATTTTGTTTTATCAGCTAACACAAAGCAGTACAGAGTATTTATACAAGGATATGCCCCTGAACCTGGATTTGTACCTGTAGATCCAACTACAGGACAAACTCTGCGAACCATATTAGAGATAGACCAGGTAAGAGTGTATTATGGATGTGGCTCGGGAGGTTCTTCAGCACCTACTTATTCTTGGAACGGTCCAAATGGTTTTACTTCTTCACAACAAAGCATAACTGCAACCACAGCGGGTACTTATTCTGTGACGATTACTGACTGTCAAGGCTGTACTGTAACGAAAAGTGTGGTAGTAACGGGCTGCGCTAATTGTAGTATTAGCAGTATAAGTGCTACACCGACCGTTTGTAATTCGAGTACTAATACGTATTCAACAACTGGATATGTATATTTTAACAACCCTCCAAGCACTGGAACGCTCACAGTGAGTGATGGTATAGAAAGTCAGATTTTTTATCCTCCTTTTAATAGTCCCGCGACGTATACACTTGCAGGTTTGACTTCCAATGGCGGTAATCATACCGTAATAGCTTCATTTAGTGCTACCAACTGCACTAATTCTACTACCTACACGGCACCATCGAGTTGTTCAATAAGTAATTGTAGTGTTACAGTTACTGCCATACCAAGTGCTTGTGATCAAACATTTGATTCTTATTCGATAAGCGGTAGAGCCACTATATTGAATGCAGTAGCTGGAAGTACAATTATATTTACAGATGGGCTAGTTAGTAAAAGTTATATAGTACCGACTAGTCAAGTAAGTTATACATGGATTGATTATACACTTACTGGTTTGGTTTCAAATGGAACAACTCACACCGTCACAGCAGTGGTAACCAACGGAGCTTCCTGCACAGGAACTACCACATATAATGCTCCTAGTAGTTGTTTATGTACAAACCCTACTCCGGCTGTTAATAGTCCAAGTATTTGTAAAGGTGGTTTTACGACTCTAGTTGTGTCAAATTGTCCAGGTACTGTGACATGGAATGATGGAATAAGTGGTACCTCGCGAACGGTGAGCCCCGCAACAACATCATCATATATGGCTATTTGCACCGTCGGTACTTGTACTGGAATGGCCACAAGTACCGTAACGGTAACGTCTATACCGACACCAGCACCAAGCGTTAATAGCCCAACCATTTGTGCAGGTCAGTCGGCGAGCTTGACGGTTTCAAACTGTGCTGGTACTGTAACGTGGAATGATGGTACAACAGGACTAACCAAGACTGTTAGTCCAACGACTACCACTTTTTATACGGCTACTTGTACAGTAAGTTCAGGTAGTTGCACGGGTACAGGGACGGCCACTAGTACCGTAACAGTTACCCCTAAACCTACGCCAAACGTTAACAGCCCAACCATTTGCGCAGGCAGCTCGGCGACTTTGACCGTATCCAACTGTGCTGGCACAGTCACTTGGAATGATGGCACAACAGGATTAACCAAAACCGTTAGTCCTACAGTTACTACTACTTATAACGCTACTTGTAGCGTAGGTACTTGTATAGGCAATGCTTCGGGGACAGTAACGGTAACTATAGCATCCAACCCCACGCCAAGCGTTAATAGCCCAACCATTTGTGCAGGGCAGTCGGCAAGCTTGATAGTTTCAAACTGTGCTGGTACTGTAACGTGGAATGATGGCACAACAGGACTAACCAAAAATGTTAACCCAACGGCTACCACTTCTTACACGGCTACTTGTACAGTAAGTTCAGGTAGTTGTGCAAGCACGGGTACGGCTACAAGTACTGTAACAGTAACGTCTATACCGACACCAACACCAAGCATTAACAGCCCAACCATTTGTTCAGGCAGTTCAGCGACTTTGATCGTTTCAAACTGTGCTGGCTCAGTTACTTGGAATGATGGCACAACAGGACTAACCAAAAATGTTAGCCCAACGACTACCACTTCTTACACGGCTACTTGTACAGTAAGTTCAGGTAGTTGCACGGGTACAGGGACGGCCACTAGTACCGTAACAGTTACCCCTAAACCTACGCCAAGCGTCAACAGCCCAACCATTTGCGCAGGCAGCTCGGCGACTTTGACCGTATCCAATTGTGCTGGCACAGTCACTTGGAATGATGGCACAACAGGATTAACCAAAACCGTTAGTCCTACAGTTACTACTACTTATAACGCTACTTGTAGCGTAGGTACTTGTACAGAAACTGCTTCGGGTACGATAACGGTAACTACAGCATCCAACCCCACGCCAAGCGTTAACAGTCCAACCATATGTTCGGGCAGTTCAGCGGCTTTGACAGTTTCAAACTGTGCTGGTACTGTAACGTGGAATGATGGCACAACAGGACTAACCAAAAATGTTAGCCCAACGGCTACCACTTCTTACACGGCTACTTGTACAGTAAGTTCAGGAAATTGCACGGGTACAGGGACGGCCACTAGTACTGTAACGGTTACCCCTAAACCTACACCAAGCGTCAACAGCCCAACCATTTGCGCAGGCAGCTCGGCGACTTTGACCGTGTCCAACTGTGCTGGCACAGTCACTTGGAATGATGGCACAACAGGATTAACCAAAACCGTTAGTCCTACAGTTACTACTACTTATAACACTACTTGTAGCGTAGGTACTTGTACAGGAACCGCATTGAGTACGGTGACAGTAGTACCTAAACCAACTATCACTGTTAATACATCCAATATTAGTTGTTCAACCGATTTAACAACATATAACCTCACTTTCACAGCAACTGTTGGGGCAGTTGTAACAACTGATAAGGGTACATTATCTGGTACAACTGTTTTTGGTATCCCGTCAGGTCAGGCTATAACCCTTTCTGCTATTTTAAACGGATGTACTGTAACCACTTCGGCTATAAAATCATGCGATTGCCCTACTATCAATCCACCTATTGGAACTAACAAAGAAATTTGTGAGGGTGATGCTATTCCTACACTGAGTATTGTAGTAGAAGCAGGTTTACAAGCTGATTGGTACAGTACCGCATCTGGAGGGACAAAATTAGCAAGCGGATTAAGCTATACTCCGACCGTATCTCAAGGGGATTTTTATGTAGAAGCTATTAATACACTATCGGGATGCAAAAGCCCTATTCGTTCAAAAGTAAACTTAGCGGTAAATCCCAAACCTACAATGTCAACTCAAGCGACTTGTAGTGCTAATGGGTTGAGCTATTCGGTGGTTGTAATGACCGATGCAGCTTCGATCACAGCAGATAAAGGTACGATTTCGGGTAATACAATCACAGGGATACAATCAGGCCAAACCGTAACCATAACATCTATCTCAGATAAAGGTTGTAGGACAACGAACACAGTTAGTCAAAGTTGCACCCTTCCATGTAATTTACCAACGTTCAGAGTTACAATCCCATCAGTTTGTGCCAATAATACGTGGTCAGTAGGGGTAGAAATATCAAATATTGGTACGATTAAAGTAAATAGAGGAACTTTAAGTGGTAATGGAAATACCTTTATGGTAAGTAATATACCAGTGGGTACTACACTTATTATTACCGATAGTCTTTCGGCCATTTGTAAAAAAGATACTATTCTTGCTCCCCCCGCTAATTGTAATTGTATCACAGAACCACCTATTTTGTCTTTCGGCCAAAATACAGCTATTTGTAAAGGAATGCCTTATCCCACTCTCAATGCAACTGTAAAGGGGTATGGTACGGTCGATTGGTATAAAAAAGAGATTGGTGGAAACCCAATAGCTATAGGAACACTAAGTTTTAAACCCAATGGTATAATAGCTGCTAACGATACGTTTTATTTACAAGCTCGTAACTTAAACACTAGCACTTGCCCTGATCCTGTATCAAGGACGAGGGTTATATTGTATGCTCAAGTTTGCACCGATTCGGTTGATTTAGCTCTAAAGAAAGTTGTTAATAAGAAGGTTGCTCGTCTAGGAGAAACAGTAGTTTACACCTTGAAAGTATGGAACGAATCAGGTAAAAAAGCTTCAGGTGTCAATGTAAGTGACAGCCTTATTTCAGGTGGACAATTAGAAAGCTCAAGTATTATCCCTAGTCGAGGTATTGCTGCTATGGTTGGTGGTATTTTGAAATGGGACATTGGCGAAGTGAATGCCAATGGAGATACGGTATACTTAAGTTATAAAATGCTCGTGACTCGTGAAGGTGTTCATTTTAATACGGCAGAAATATGTGGATTGAACGAAAAAGACAAAGATTCAAACCCATGTAACAGGGATGAAGGAGAGGATGATATAGACAGAGTTTGTTTTACGGTTCCTTTACAACTTTGTTCAGGAGAAAAAGTGGAAGTACGTGCCCCTACCAATTTATCAAATGTAAAGTGGTACAAAGAGGGAAGTACCAACCCTATCGCCACTGGAAACGTAGTATTACTGGAGGCGGTAGGTGTCTATACATTTAAGGCTGAAAACTATTCATGCGCAACAGAAAGCTGTTGTCCTATTGTGATAGAACCTGGACTAAATTGTTGCCCGCCCCTATTATGTATCCCTTACACCATTAAAAAGCGAAAAAGTAGGTAAAGTAAATTTTATAATGTGTTACATCCCATCTGCTTTACAGGTGGGATGTTTTTTATTACAAATCCCTACCTTGATAGATTAATTCTTTATACAAGAAGCTGATAAACAAATTTTTAATTTCGTAACCAAGTACACAAACTGGATTCATTGAGATAGTCTAGTAAAAAAACACCGCCTTTTGTCTCAATACCTGCTAATCAGTATGCTTCATTTGGACAATGAGTTAGTACTGAAAGGGCTTGGTAAAGGTGTCTCAATACCTGCTAATCAGTCTGCTTCATTTGGACTTATGAAAAATCCGAACTACACCATTCAATATCTGTCTCAATACCTGCTAATCAGTCTGCTTCATTTAGACTGGTTTCTTTTGAATTTGGTTGTATTAAAAATTGTCTCAATACCTGCTAATCAGTCTGCTTCATTTGGACTGCTATTGGGGGTCTTTTTTTGTGTTCTGTGAATATGTCTCAATACCTGCTAATCAGTCTGCTTCATTTGGACAAGAATTAACCAGAGCAATACAAAGTGTTGAAAATGTCTCAATACCTGCTAATCAGTCTGCTTCATTTGGACTAAACCTACGCTTAGCGTAGGCCCCCCTACCAACCGTCTCAATACCTGCTAATCAGTCTGCTTCATTTGGACTCGTCAGTTTACCGACGAGGTTTCAAATCTCAAGTCTCAATACCTGCTAATCAGTCTGCTTCATTTGGACGAAAATATGTTTCCTACTCTATTTGCAAAAACTGTCTCAATACCTGCTAATCAGTCTGCTTCATTTGGACTCCAACTTTTGAGTCTAAAGTTGTTGAAACCCTCATGTCTCAATACCTGCTAATCAGTCTGCTTCATTTGGACATTTTTATCGTGGCTGCGATATTGATGTTTCTCAATGTCTCAATACCTGCTAATCAGTCTGCTTCATTTGGACCTATGACTGGCGGTTCAGGCTCTGAACTCGCAGATGTCTCAATACCTGCTAATCAGTCTGCTTCATTTGGACTATCCACTAGCAATAGTGGATAGACCGATAATTGGATGTCTCAATACCTGCTAATCAGTCTGCTTCATTTGGACAAGCAAACCTTAAACAACTAAAGCAATGAAGTCAATTGTCTCAATACCTGCTAATCAGTCTGCTTCATTTGGACAGAGATGATTCTGTTAAAGAATGGATTAAAAGTCTCAATACCTGCTAATCAGTCTGCTTCATTTGGACAGACACGTAGCTCACTTTATTAAAATGGGTTATTCTGTCTCAATACCTGCTAATCAGTCTGCTTCATTTGGACTCAATAATAGTGCAGGTCTTTATGATGTAGATTCGTCTCAATACCTGCTAATCAGTCTGCTTCATTTGGACACAAGCACGACACTCGCTTACGCTTATTGAATTAGTCTCAATACCTGCTAATCAGTCTGCTTCATTTGGACATTTAATGCAAGTGTACTACGGGGATCTTGCTTGTCTCAATACCTGCTAATCAGTCTGCTTCATTTGGACAAAACACCGCTGTACTTACGGCGGAAGTTCCAAGTATGTCTCAATACCTGCTAATCAGTCTGCTTCATTTGGACCGCGACATTCTTCTTTCGCCGACTATTTTAGTTTGTCTCAATACCTGCTAATCAGTCTGCTTCATTTGGACATAATTTTGCATTTGAGAATCCAAATCAGCATCGTGTCTCAATACCTGCTAATCAGTCTGCTTCATTTGGACATTTATAGAGGTTTATCCTTTATATAGTCAGATTAATGTCTCAATACCTGCTAATCAGTCTGCTTCATTTGGACAACTGAATATGCTGAAAACAGTCTAAAGCATATGTCTCAATACCTGCTAATCAGTCTGCTTCATTTGGACTAGAGGTTTATCCTCTTTATAGTCGGAGTAGTTATGTCTCAATACCTGCTAATCAGTCTGCTTCATTTGGACAAATGGGATTTTCGGCGGAAAGACTAAAGGATATTGTCTCAATACCTGCTAATCAGTCTGCTTCATTTGGACATTAAAAAACTTCCTTACACCGTATTTAGAACAGTAAAGTCTCAATACCTGCTAATCAGTCTGCTTCATTTGGACACTCATTGTTTGTAACAAATTGTCAATGAACAAGTTAAGTAGTATTGTTTTTTGTGCTATACCCCCTAAATTATGCATCAGACTTTTTTTTACACAATTAAAACCAATTTCTCACCAGTCAAATACTCCCAATCGGGCGGTTGGGTTCCGATGTGCGTAGCATTGTCGGTGCTGTATTGGTGGAGGGGTATCAGCAAAAAATCACAACCTTCGAGACCAGTAAACCATTTGTTTACCAAACCTTCTAATATGTCTCGTTGCTCATTATTCAATGGCCCCACAAACACCGAGTACTGTACCCGTTCCAAACCCAATTTGAGGAGTTGGTCGGCCATACGCTGCCGCAGTCGGTCATTTTCAATGTCATAACAAGCCAAATATAACATCTTTTTAGAGAATTTAACGGTACTTCACAAAGCAACAGCGGCTATTTGCTCCCTAAGATAGCCAGCAAAACGATAAAGATGGTTGCGGCGGGTGGCTATACTACCCCTAAACTCACAACGCTCACCCATAAACTGATGAAAAAGCGGAATGAAGTGTTGTTTCCCTTTTTTATTGAGAAATACACCTCCATCGCGTAAGTTAAACATCTCCTCACTGAGCATTTCATCAAGCACCTGTTCTACAATAAGTGCGTCTATCCAAGGTCTAAATGGCTCAATGAGGTCATAACTAAGGGTCGGTTTATTGTACTGGTCGGCGTGCCAAAGTCCAAGGTAGGGGTCAAGTGCTACCGAAAATAGGGCCGTTTCAACCAGCCCATACAACATTCCGTAGGCATAATTGAGCGCTGCATTGAAAAAATCTTGGGCGGGTTGGCGGCTGCGACCTTCAAAATCAAAAGGTGAAGGCATAGCGATGGCCAGTATTTGCCAATAATACCGCGCAATAAGCGCCTCTTTGATGGCAATTTGTTCCAAACACACTTCCCTCTGATTGGTATCAAGTTTTTCGAGGTTTTGTAGTTCAAGTTGCATTGCGGTTTGGAGAGGAGTGATTTTGTCCGCAAAGCGCGACCGCCGGGACATCAGCAGGGCTATATTCTGTAGTTGCTCAGCTGTTTTGAGACTAAAAAGCTGAATACACCATTGAAGTGCAGCCTCCGAATGCCTAAAATACACCTGCTGTCGTCGGAGTGTGGCGTCGTTGCCATAGCTCGCAGCACCAAGTCGGGCTGTAACTTGTCCAAGTGAATCTAAAAAATAAATGGGAATTTGATAACTGACCGCCAATTGAATAGCCGAAGTACTCAAAACACAATAACTGGCCACCGCAATACTACTAACCTTAAGTGGGTTAATGAGCCGAGTCTCACTTTTGGTTTTCAGAAAAAAACAGCCATTGCGTTTCCCTACACTTAGGCCGTGGGTGTCTAAAACAAGTTGCATAAATCAGAAGTAGTTGAAATGCAGCCAGGAGGCACTGTCATAGGGGGCAGAAGGCGTAGTCGCCATCTCTAAAAGTCGTTGAAGACGACGGTATTCAGGGTGATCATCGCCCAAAACAAAAGAAGCAAATCGTGAATGCCCAGTGAGTTGTTCTTTAAACTTTTCGACCCATTCTGATTGTGCCTTGCCCGCCCGATGTTGTACTTCAAGTACCGTTTTTAGTTTCGATATTTCAGCCTCAAACTGAGCAATAAAATCAGCTGGCAATGATACCTCCTTTTCCCCAACCAGCAAGCCCGTTACCGATTTCTCCACACTGGGTGAACATATTTTGAGTTTGTTTTCATTGAAAGTAAAACCGTTGGTTGTAGATATGGCTCTTATTTCCTGAACGTGAGTCTGTAGTATGGGATGGTTTCCCGAAAAAGTTAGGTCGTCGGCAAATCGCGTATAAGTATAACCGTTCCGATACGCCCATTCGAGTAGTTCGGTATCCAGTACCCGTGCCGCCCAGTTCGACAACACAGGCGAGGTAGGCGCGCCCATCGGAAGTCGGCCATTGTAAGTAGTAAGTTGGGCCAAAAGCAACGCCGTAGGTGATTATTCCGATGAAATTGAGCAGCCTTCTGCGATTTAAATTGACCGGGTAATTCCGATTGAAATTGCGCAG